>CAYGYT010000001.1:0-5032 GCA_964354215.1 uncultured Eubacteriales bacterium
GGTAGCGGACGACGTAGTCGAAGTCGTCGGCGATGAGGTCGGTGATCTTGCCCTTACCCTCGTCTCCCCATTGGGCGCCAAGGAGCACGATGCCGGCCATCTTGAGAATCCCCCTCGAGTGATCGGCCCCGCGGACACGCTAGCCGCTCCCGGGCCGGCGCCCTGCCTCCCCAGAGGCTTGAGCGCAGCGCCCGTGGGGTTGCTCGGGCGCATGCGTAAGTATGCCTGACGAGGGCGTTCGGGCGCTAGCGGGCAGCGGTGGCGTCGTGGCCGCCGCTCGCGGCACTCCCGGTGCTAGTCGGCGGTCTCGGTTTGAGTCGCGGACGTTTCGGCGACGAGCCCTGTGGGCGCCAGCGCCTGACGGATCACGGCCTCGTTCGCCGACGACTCGCAAAAGCCAACGTCGATGGTCGAGGTCTTGACGTTCAGGGTGGCCGAGTTCATCCCTGGGATGGGCTGGAGTGCCGCGAACAACTGCTCGGACACCTCGAAGGGGTCGCCCTCGGCGGGCAGCCTGAGCGCGACCGTCGTGGTTATGCACGGCTCGCCTTGAGAGAAGGTCCTGCTGATCGTGTCGCCGTCGAGCTTCGGCTTGGTCGCCTGAGCGGCCACGACGAACACGAACGCGACCAGAACGCCGACGATGACGAGGGTGAGAACGGTCTTCTTGGACATGAGTATCTCCTGTGCACGTTGACTGGCAGAATCATGCGAGCCGTCGCGCATCTCAGATCCTCAGCGGCGATGCCTCCAGAGTCGGCTGCGCCGAAGGCAGCCACGCGTGCCACTCGGAAGCGCGTCCGGTGGCAGTATGCAGCCGCGCCCGGAGGGGTCCAGACACCGAGAAGCGAACCTGCTTCAGTCTCTGGACCATCCGCTGGAAGAAGCGGGAGTGGACCGCCCTCGCGCAGCACGCATGCTCGCACTCAGGGCCGAACCCATCCGAGCACGCGAACAGCAGCGTGGCGCCGGTGACGAACAGCAGCGCGATGAGAGCTGACCTGAGCAAAGCGTTCATGCTGAGCTGAAACAGAGTGGACACGATGCCTCCGTGCGGCTTTCGGCAGCAGCGTTGAGCCGAGTGGGATCCGCTGTCTCTGCGGATCGACGCCGGGCCCCGCGCTCGCCTGAACCCTGACAGCGTACGGACTGAACGCGCGACTGCCAAGCGGAGATAGTGTGGAGGCCCATTCCGCGTCCGCCCCCAGGGTCCTGCCGGCGGGCTCCGACACGCGGAGGAAGGCGCCCCAGATGCGGAGCGCCTTCCTCGTGTGTTCGGGCCAGCTGCCTGCAGCCGCGATGAATCCGATCATCTTGCTACTCTTCATGTTGACTCCTTTCACACTTCAACTGTCACTGTCTGTGAGGGCCCCGGGCCGCCCTCCTTGAGTTGAGTGTGTCCGCGGAGTCATGCGTCGCGGTTGTCGCGCGCCTACGATCCCGAAGTATCGGGGCTGATCCGGCCGACGACCGCGAGCACGCTGCCGATTCGCCGGCGATGCCAGTGGGGACAACCAGCGTAGCGGCCGATCGCGCGGCCGGGGCGCACACGCGACCGCACCGCGGCGCTCATGGGGGGCGCCCGGTCGAGAGCAGGTGCGTGATGCGATCGCAACGCGAGTACGTGCGTGCCATCCTCATCGGGGCGGTCGCGGTGGTGCTCCTCGCTGCATCCGCCGCTGCATACGCCCAGTGGTTCCTTCCGGAACGCCAACTCACGACCAGCGCGGACTCTCCGGAATGGCCGGCGATCTCGGGCACGAAGGTCGTCTACTCCGATTACCGAGGCACGCGGCTCTAACTTCCCCGGTGAGGCTGCAGTGCTACCACAGGGAGCGGCTGGCCAACGGTACGCAGAGGTATGTCCTGCGAAGGACGGTCAGCGCCACAGCCGCCGACCACTCCACGTACACGAAGTACAAGGCGAGCGTGTCGCTGCTGTACGTCGGCTCGTGGAGGATCCGTGCCTACCACCCTGCCGACGCGCTCAACGCTGCGACGTATTCGGGATGGAGCTACGTCACGGCGAAGTAGTGTGCGGGAGGTCGCCAGGAACGATGCGCACCACGGCTGAAGGTGCCGGGCTGTATGCGTGGCGGCCTGAAGCGGCTGCGCTCGGAGTCATCGATTTTGGCGCAACACATCGGCGTCAGGTGGTATGTTAGTGATTGATAACTAACTGGCGCTGGACTCGACTGCGGGAACAAGCAGAGCATGCGCTCTTCAGCCCGACTTCTTGGCCTCGCGTTGACGCTCCCCTGCCTCCTCTGGCTGGCGGTGGGCTGCGCAACGACGCAGCCGCGCGGCGTGCTCGAGCTCACCGGCGTCATCACCGCCGACGACTACGAGATACGGGTGCCGTCGCTTTCGACGCCCATGCCGAGTGTCACGATCGGCATCCCCTCGAGCGCGACGGTCTCGCCCGCGATGGCCCGGGTCACCGGCTCGACCACGTCCACGTCACCGCTCACGATGGTGTCCCTCGGCACGCGAAGCCGTATCGAGTCGATGGCCGTGACAGCCGGGCAGACCGTGGCAGCGGGCGACGTGATCGCGTTGATGGACCACGCCCTCCTCGATGCCGATGTGCGTGCCGCCAGCTCGGCAGCGGTTGCAGCGGGGGCAACCGTGCGCGTGATCGACCAGCGGCTCGGCGATGCGACCGACGCCAGCTCGACGCTCACGACCCAGCGCGCAGACCTCGAGAAGACCATCGCTGACCTCAAGACGACGCGCGCGGCACTCGTCTCACAGCTCGCGCAGGCAAAGACCGCGCTCGCCCGCCTCGAGGCGATCGAGTTCCCCTCGCTCCCCGCTACGCTTCCCCCGGGTCCGCTGCCGCCGGGCACTCCCGACCCCGCGCAGATAGCCGCGCAGAAGGCGCAGCTCGAAGCACAGAAGACCCAGCTCCGGGCGGGCATCGCAAAGCTCGAGCAGGCGATCGCCAAGCTCGACGCGGGACTTTCGAAGGCCGAGAGCGGGCTGACCAAGATAGATCAGGGTGGTGCCACGCTTGCCGACGCGCGGACCGCTCTGGCCAACGCGGGGGACCTTTCGCGCATCGGCCGAGACGCCGCACTCGTGGGCGTGGACCTCGCCAAGGCGCGGCGCGAGCAAGCTGTTGTGCGTGCGCCGGTCGACGGCATCGTGGTCGAGTCCGCTCGCACAGGGGACGTGCTCGCCGCAGGGGCGCCCCTTGCGGTCATCCGCCGCGCTACTTCACGCGAAGTTGAAACCTGGGTCGACGTAAGCGAGATCGACCGCGTGAAGGTCGGCCAGCAGGCGAGCGTGCGCGTCGATTCTCGGCCGGGTGAGGTCTTCTCGGCGCGCGTCACGCACATTGGCGCCGACGCCGCCTTCGCCCCGACCTCGCACGCCACGCGCATCGTGCACATGATCCGAGCGATTCCCGTGAGGGTGACGCTCGACGACACGGCGGCGCTGCCCGTCGGCACGCCCGCAGACCTGACCGTATCGACGAGGTGAGGAAGAGATGGCTGCACACGCATCGCGCCGTAGAACGATCCTGATCGTCGTCCTCCTGCTTGTGGTCGCCGCCGCAGTGGGGTGGTGGCTCTGGACGACCTACGGCGCCGGAAGCACAGCCGCCAACGACACGGGGACGCTCACGGGCACCGTTGAAGCCGACGAGTCGCAGGTTTCCTCGGTGATGGCCGGGCGCATCGTCTCCTCCTCGGCGACCGAGGGCGTGAGCGTCACCAAGGGCCAGGCGCTCTTCAAGCTCGACGACAGCCTGCTCGTGCTGCAGGTGGATCAAGCCGAGGCCGGCCTCCGCGCCGCCGAGGCCGCGCTCAAGCAGGCGAAGGACGACAAGCTCTCCGACGCCGAGATTGCAGCCGCGCAAGCGCGTGTGACCCAGGCCAAAGACGCCGTGTCGATGGCGGAGGTCCAGCTCGGCTACGCGACCATCCCGGCCCCGACCGCAGGAGTCATCACGGCAATCGCGGCGAACCCCGGCGAGAACGCCTCCCCCGGACGGGCGCTCGCGACCGTGTCGGACCTCGAGCGCCTGCACGTGAGCGTGTACGTGCCCGAGACCGAGATCGGACAGGTCTCACTCGGACAGAAGGCGAGCATCACGACCGACTCGTCGACCGACACCTTCGCCGGGCGAGTCGACTTCATCGCGAACCAAGCCGAGTTCACACCGAGCAACATCGAAACGAAGGAGCAGCGGGTCAAGCTCGTCTACGAGGTGCGGGTGCGGATCGAGGACTCCGGCGACGTCTTGAAGCCGGGTATGCCTGTGGACGTCGTGCTCGAGTGAGCCCTGCTCCAGACATAGCTGCGACCGCCCCCGTGGTCGACTCCCCGGCCGCGACCACCCCGGCCGACGACGCTGTCATCGCGCGCGGGCTCACTCACCGGTTCGGGGATCTGGTCGCTGTCGATCACGTCGATCTTGAGGTCCGCCGAGGCGAGGTCTTCGGCCTCGTCGGCCCCGACGGCGCGGGCAAGTCGACGCTGATTCGGCTGCTCGCAACGGTGCTCGCGCCCGACGAAGGCGACGCCGAGGTCTTCGGCGCGTCGGTCCTCCGAGAGCCCGCTCGCGTCAAGCCGCGCATCGGCTACATGTCGCAGCGCTTTTCGCTCTATCAGGACCTCACCGTGCGCGAGAACCTCGACTTCTTCGCGAGGCTGCGGGGTGTGCCCAAGGCCGAGCGGGCCCGGCGCGCCGAGACCGCGCTCGAGTTCGCGGGACTCTCGGCGTTCCAACGCCGCCACGCCGAGTACCTGTCTGGCGGCATGAAGCAGAAGCTCGCGCTCGCGGCCACACTCATGCACGAGCCCGACCTGCTCCTGCTCGACGAGCCAACGACCGGAGTCGACCCGGTCTCCCGCCGGGAGTTCTGGCGCATCATCGCCGACCTGCACCAGCGCGGCATCACCGTGTTCGTGGCGACGCCGTACATGGACGAGGCCGAGCGCTGCACGCGCGTAGCCTTCATGGACGGCGGACGGGTGCTCCTGTGCAACACGCCGGCGGGCCTGAAGCGCGGAGTCCCGGGCA
>CAYGYT010000001.1:5132-225418 GCA_964354215.1 uncultured Eubacteriales bacterium
GGACGGGTGCTCCTGTGCAACACGCCGGCGGGCCTGAAGCGCGGAGTCCCGGGCAAACTCATCGAGCTCCTACCTGACGACCCGCACGTCGCGATGCCGCTCCTCAAGGGGCTGCCGGGCGTCGAAGCCGTCATGGTCTTCGGCGAGGCGCTTCGCGTGCTCGTCCGCGAGGACGGACCGGACGCGGAGCAACTCGCACGAGCGGCCGCAGAGGCGGGCGTCCACGTCGAGCGTGCCTCCGAGGCGCGCATGGACATGGAGGTGGCGTTCTCCTACCTCGTCGAACGGGAGCGCGCCGGGCGCCTGCAGGCAGCCGCGGAGGGCGCCGGCGCTGGCACCGCCACGAGCGCCGCTAGCCCCGGGGCAGGCGAGTCGTGATGTTCGGCTGGATGGAGCGCATCGGCGCGATCACCCGCAAGGAGTTCGTCCATATCCGCCGCGACCCGAGAATGCTGATCTCGGTTCTGATTCTGCCGGTGGCTCAACTGCTGCTCTTCGCCTACGCGATCAGCTTCGACGTACGCGACGTGCGGACGGTGGTGCTCGACGCGGACCGTACGACCGCGAGCCGTTCGTTCGTGAGCGAGTTCGAGCAGTCCGGCTTCTTTCACGTGATCGGCCGCGCCGACACCGAGGCGCAGGTCGACCGCGCCTTCGACGCCAACCTCGCGCGCGTGGCGATCATGGTCGCGCCCGGATTCGAGCAGCAACAGCTCAGGGACGAGAAGGGTGAGGTCGCCGTCCTTGTGGACGGCTCGGAGCCCAACAGCGCCCAGCTCGGCCAGACCTACGCCATCGCGCTCTCGCAGCGGCTCAACACGGAGATCCTCGCGAGTTGGGCCGCCAAACAGGGAGTGGACCTCTCGGCAATCGGCCAGGCCCAACCGGTCGTGAGGACGTGGTACAACCCCGGCAGGCGCTCGGCGGACTTCCTCGTGCCCGGCCTCATGGTCGTCATCATCATGATCGTGACCATCCAGCAGACCGCGGTCACACTCGTGAAGGAGAAGGACCAGGGCACGCTCGAGCAGCTCATCGTTTCCCCCATCCACCGCGGCGAGCTCATGGTAGGCAAGGTGCTCCCGTGGGTGATCCTCGCCTTCGCCGACATGATCGTGATCACCATCGTCGCGCTTGAGGTCTTCACGATCCCACTGCGCGGCTCGCTCCTGCTGCTCGCGTTCTCGACGTTCCTGTTCGTGCTGTGCTGCCTCGGCCTCGGGCTGCTTCTCTCGGCGAGGGCATCGTCGCCCGAGGTCGCCAACTTCACGGCACTGATGGTCAGCTTCCTGCCGGGCTTCATGCTCTCCGGCTTCGCGTTCCCCTTGAACTCGATCCCACCGGTGCTGCAGGCGATCAGCTTCCTGTTCCCCGGCCGCTACATGGTGACCATCACGCGCGGCATCTTCCTCAAGGGCGCTGACTTGTCCGTTCTGTGGCCGCAGGTCGCCGCGCTCGCAATCTACGCGTTCGTGGTGATCACGCTCTCCTCGGCCGTCTACTCGAGGAGGCTCTAAGCCGATGTCCTTCGCCCGGATACGCCTGCTCATTTGGAAGGAGGTCCTGCAGCTCTCGCGGGACCGGCTCCTGCTCCCCATCATCTTCGTGATGCCGCTGCTGCAGCTCATCATGTTCGGCTACGTCGTTGGCTCGGACGTGCGCAATCTCCCGACGGCGATCGTCGACTACGACAACACGGCCGCTTCGCGCGACCTCTCTTCGGCCATCGCCTCTTCGGGCTACTTCACGGTCCTGCAGCGCCCCGCCGACGAGCGCACGATACGCCCACTCATGGACGGAAGCGAGATCCAGGTCGCGCTCATCATCCCGAAGGACTTCTCGGCGGCGCTCGACCGCGGCGAGCAGGTGCGCGTCGAGATCGTCGTCGACGGCTCCGACAGCAAGATCGCCTCGGTCGCGAGCGGCTATGCCTCCCAGACCATCGCCGACTGGAACCGGCGTCGCATTGCGGCGATGGGCATCGACATGCAGGGTCCGGGAGTCGACTCCCGCGTGCGCGTGCTCTTCAACCCGACACTTCGCGCCGTCAACGCCATGGTCCCCGGTCTCATGGCAACCATCCTCATGATCTCGGTCACCGCCGTGATGAGCCAGGCGGTCGTGAAGGAGCGCGAGCGGGGCACGATGGAGCAGATGTTCGTCACGCCCATCACGCGTGGCGAGTACCTCATCGGCAAGGTTCTGCCCTACGCGCTCATCGCCACGTTGCAGGTCTCGATCATCTTCATCGTCGGCCGCGCGTGGTTCCGCGTCCCGTTCAACGGGAGCTACTGGGTGGTCGGCGTCGGCATGCTGCTGTTCCTCTTCACCGCGATCGGCCAGGGGCTCATCGTGTCGATGCTTTCCAAGACCCGGCACCAGGCACAGCAGGCGACCATGTTCATCCTCATCCCGACGATCGTGCTCTCGGGCTTCATCTTCCCGATCGAGTCGATGCCACCGGCCATCGTGCCGCTCACCTACTTCATCCCGCTTCGCTACGCGCTCGTCGTGCTGCGCTCGGAGTTCATGAAGGGCTCGGGGTTCGACGCGCTCTGGCCGCAGATGCTCGCGATGGCCGCGTTCGCGGCGCTCGTCTTCGGCATCGCGATCGCCCGCTTCTCGAAGCGGTTGGCCGAGTAGGACGCCGATGATGCTGACATCGACACCGAACACGCCCAGCGCCACAGCCACGCGGGCGACCGCCATCGAGATCCGCGCGCTCACGAAGCGCTTCGGCGAGTTCACCGCCGTCGACGCGATCGACCTCGACGTCGCCCGTGGCGAGGTCTTCGGCTTCCTCGGCCCGAATGGGAGCGGGAAGACGACAACGATCCGCATGCTCTGCGCCTCGATCGCACCGACCTCGGGAACGGCGCGGGTGCTCGGACACGACATCCTCGGCGACCCCGAGGGCGTCCGCCGCTCCATTGGCTACATGAGCCAGAAGTTCGCGCTCTTCGAAGACCTCACGGTCGACGAGAACCTGCGCTTCTACTCAGGCGTCTACGACCTCTCGCCCGAGACCTTCGCCGAGCGGCGCCGCTACATCCTCGAGATGGCCGACCTCGTCGGGCGCGAGCGTGAGCTCACGGCGAACCTCTCGGTGGGCTGGAAGCAGCGCCTTGCGCTGGGCTGCGCGACTATCCACGAGCCCCAGCTGCTCTTCCTCGACGAGCCGACGTCCGGCGTCGATCCCACGGCGCGCCGGCAGTTCTGGGAGCTCCTCTACGAGCTCGCCGAGCAGCAGGTCACGCTCTTCGTCACGACGCACTACATGGACGAGGCCTCTCACTGCGATCGGCTCGCGTTCATCTACGACGGTCGCATCATCGCAAGCGGCAGCCCTCAGCAGATCCGGGCCGAGCAGCAGCACGACTGCATCGTCGAGCTCGAGGTCGAGGACGTGGAAGGGGCGCTCGCGTGGCTTGACCAGCAAGACGACGTCATCGAGGCGTACCTCTCGGGTGCGCTCCTGCACGCGAATATGGGCGCGGGAGACGGCGACTGCATGACCTCGCTCCGCCAGCGCCTCGGGGAAGCCGGTTTCGAGCCGCAGCTCTTCGAGCGCGTGGAGCCGACGATCGAGGACGTGTTCGTACACCTCGTGGCGCGCGAACGGGAGGCAGAAGGGTGACGGCGCAGCAAGCCGAGCCGACCGGACCGATTGCCTCTCTCGAGCCGGGCCGCCGAGGTGAGATCCTCGACGCCGCCCTCGCTGTCTTTGCCGAGAAGGGCTACGCGGGCGGATCGATGCGCGAGATCGCGACGCGCGTGGGGGTCACCGAGCCAGCACTGTACCGCCACTTCTCCAGCAAAGAGGCGCTCTTCCTCACGCTGGTCCGGATCATCGCTACGCATCTGCGTGACGAGGCGGTCGACATCCTGCACGGCGTCAAAGCGGATTCACTCCGGGCCGACGTTGCTGCCGCGCTCGCGAACCGGCGGCAACGCGTCGCGATGGCGATGCCGATGCTGCGCACAGTCCTGCCTGCGGCAGCGCACCAGCCCGCGGTCCTCGCCGAGGTGCGCACGATCGTGCTGGAGCCGATGCTCCTCGAGCTCGACGCGAAGGTCGCTGAGCTCGACGCCGCGTTCGGGGTGGAGCCAGACCTCGAATCGCGCCGCTCGCGCGTGCGTGCATTCATGGCGATGTTCGCCGGCTCGCTCGCAACGTCCGTCATGCTCGGAGACGAGCCCGACGAGGCGATCGCGGATGCGGTCGTCCGCCTGATGGGCTGGCAGGGGAGAATCTGACCGCCGCGCTGCGCGGCTATCCCTGCAGGGCTCTCGCCACGCTCCGCGCCGCCACGACACCGCTCGCGCTCGACTGCACGAGACCGCGCGTGACGCCGGCTCCGTCGCCCACGGCCCAGAGTCCCTCAAGCGGCGTGCGGAGCTCCGCGTCGACCTGCAATCGCGACGAGTAGAACTTCACCTCGACGCCGTAGAGGAGCGTCTCGGGTCCGGCGACCCCCGGTGCGAGCGCGTCCATGGTGTCGAGGAACTCGAGGATGTCGGTGAGCTGCCGATAGGGCAGCACGCAGGCGAGGTCGCCCGGCGTGGCGCGGGGCATGGTAGGCTTGCCCGCCATCTCGGCGATGCGCGCCGGCGTCGACCTGCGGCCCGCCTTGAGGTCCTGGAGCCTCTGCACGAGGATCCCGTCGCCGAGCAGATTCGCGAGGTGTGCAATCTCGCGGCCGTAGGCGATCGGCTCGCGGAAGGGCTCGGTGAACTCCTGGCTCACGAGAACTGCGAAGTTCGTGTAGTCGGTCCGGAGCTCGGCGTAGGAGTGGCCGTTGACGGTGACCACGTCACCGTAGGACTCGGTCGTGACCTCTCCGTAGGGGTTCATGCAGAAGGTCCGCACCGTGTCGCCGAAGGTCGGCGACCGGTAGATGAGCTTGGCCTCGTAGAGGACGTCGGTGAGCGGCTCCATGACCGCAGCAGGGCACTCCACGCGCACGCCGATGTCGACGGCGTTGTTCATGAGCGGCACCCGGAGCACGCCGGCTTGGTGCGCGAGCCAGTCGGCCCCCTCGCGGCCCGGCGCGGCAATGACAGCCTCGGCCCTGATGACGCTCCCGTCCTCGAGCTCGATGCCGCAGGCGCGTCCGTCCTCGGCGATGATGTGCGCGACGGGGCAGTTGGTGCGGATGTCGACGCCTACTTCGGCGAGGTAATCGTGCATGGCGCCGAGCACGAGGGGCGACCGGTCGGTGCCGATGTGCCGTATCTTCATCGGCACGAGGCGCATGCCCGCATCGCTCGCCGCGCGCTCCAGCCGCAGAGCCTCTTCGGGATCCGGGCCGTGGAGCGCTGTGTCCGCACCGAACTCCAGCCAGAGCTCGTCGGAGTAGGCGATGAGCTCTTCGAGGGTCTGGCGACCGACGTAGTCAGCGAGCCACCCGCCCACGTCGGCGGTCAGGGTAAGCTTGCCGTCCGAGAACGCGCCCGCGCCGCCCCAGCCCGTCATGATGTCGCACTGCTTGCACCCGATACAGCTCGTTTCGCGCGATGGGCAGCGGCGCTTCTCGATGGCGCGGCCCTTCTCGGCGATGAGGATGGGTCCGATGCCCGCCCGGACCAGTTCGAGCGCGGCGAAGATGCCGGCCGGACCCGCTCCGATGATCGCGACTCGGTAGTGATCTTCTGTCACGCTTGCTCCTCAGTCGCCTACGGGGACGCTGTCGGCTCCGCGGTTCGGCGCACGCATCCCGCGCTCAGCCTCGTGTATCCTACCCGCCTCCGGCAGGTTTCGGCGACCGTTCGGCGTATGATTCGTGCAGGCTGCTAGCTACTTGAGCAGGGAACATCCGTTGAAGGAGCCGAGCGTGGGGGAGTCCGTCCCCAAGCGCGTGACCATCTACACGTCGCCCACATGACACTGGTGTGAGGTGGCGAAGAGGTACTTCGTCGAGCGCGGCATCGAATACACCGAGTGCGACATCATCACTGACCTTGCCGCGCGCCGTCAGATGACGCTCATGACCGGGCAGTCGGGCGTCCCCGTCATCCAAGTGGGCGAGTACGCCATGATCGGCTGGGATCGCGCGGAGTTCGAGCGTCTCCGCAGCGGCAAGCTCAAGCGGCGCTGAGCAGACACGCCTCGCCAATTCGAGGTTCGGCTGAGAGCAGATGACTAACCCGGCGGGGATTGAGATGGCGCCTGCTGCCGTTCGTCTAGCTTAGGCGTCCTGGGCGCATGTATGTCTCTGGTGGGCCATAGTTGACAACCTTCGAACCCCGTGACTGGACCGACTTCCTCGGGCACCTGGGGTCCCGGTCTCGTTGACATGCGGCACGTGAGAACCGAGAATCTGCCCAACTCAAGAGTGTGAATGGGTCCGTGGCCGAGGGGTCGCGGAGGTGTTCGGAATGGACGGTCGGGCCGCCGTCCAGAGTCAGGTGACTTCGGGTGGCGGTCTTCTAGTTCTCTGGAGGTACAAAGGGTCCCTACCGGCAGACGGGACCGAGGCAATCGCATAGTGGGTCCGGAGTGCCTCGTCACCGGAGGCGCCCCGGAGGTGATCGAAAGGCAGTCGGGCCGCTGCCAGAGGTGTCGTCAACACCTCTGGCAGCGGCCTTCCCCGTTTTGAAAGGAGAAGGTCTCGATGGGCATCTTCGACAAGCTGAGGGGTTCGTCCGCACTACCGCCTCTGGACGTATCGAGCACTGCAGAGAGGCTAATAGAGCCATACGCTGGGCACTTGGCCGACCTGGCCGATCGTGCCGGTGCGCTTGAGATCGTCACGGCTGGAGCGAGCCTCTACGTGTTCGTCGGCAAGCCGCCCAAGGCGTTTGGCCTCGTCTGGTATCACGACGGAGAGGAGCAGAACTCCAAGAAGGTCGCCGAGGAGCGCGGGTTCGCGTACGCACAGCTTGAGCGGTTCACGAATGATCTGCGGGACGTGTACTCGAAGCATCAGGGGGAGCCGCGGTTCGCGCGCAAGGTCGGGCGGCATACAGCCACCGTAGTACCATCGGAGAGCTTCGGTGCGGACGTGGCCGCTACCGTCGAGTCCTACACGGGGTAGAGAGCAGCGCCCGCGGACGGAACCGGCGGGCGCTCAGGCTTGCTGGTGGGCCACAGTTGATGTGAACCCATGAACTCGCGCTCACATGCTCGGCGACTCCGCGGTTCCACTCTCCGCTGCTGCCGTACTCGAATGGATGCGAGTCCGACGACACCAACGCTGGGCGAGCGTCTCGCGTGTACGGCGCTGCCGGGAACGCCGCCGACGCATCTTCCAAGTCACGACCCCGGAAGTGGCGCTGCCCTTAGGGTCAGCGACGCATTTCGCGAAGGGCGTGTTCATCGCGAAGCGATGGACACTCCATGAGCGACTGAGGAGCGACCCTCAAGGCAGCGCCCACCTACGGCATCTTCGCTGGCTCGATGAACTTGGTGAAGCGCTCGTTGAACACGAGCGGCACGGAGCCGGTGGGTCCGTTGCGATGCTTGGCGATGATGAGCTCGGCCATGCCCTTCGCCGGCCTGCCATCCTGGTCCTCGGCGTGCGGGTCAGTGTTGCGGTCGATGAACATGACCACGTCGGCGTCCTGTTCGATCGATCCCGACTCGCGCAGGTCCGACAGCTGCGGCCGCTTGCCGGCTCGCTGTTCGACCGCGCGCGAGAGCTGCGAGAGCGCGAGCACGGGCGCGTTCAGTTCCTTCGCGAGAATCTTGAGTCCCCGGCTGATCTCTCCGATCTCGACTGTGCGGTTTTGCTCGGACCGGCGGGCCTGTGGCTGCATGAGCTGCAGGTAGTCGACGATGACCAGGCCCCGTTGCTTGCCCCGCAGCTGCCGGCGTGCCTTGGTCCGAACCTCGAAGATCGAGATGGAGGGCGTGTCGTCGACCCAGAAGTCGAGTTCCGCGAGGCGGCCCATCGCTTGATGAATCGAGCCCCAGTCCTGCTCTTTGATGTATCCGGTACGCACGTCCTGCAGGTTGATGCGCGCCTCGGAGCAGAGCACGCGCTGTACGAGCTGCTCAGCAGACATCTCGAGGCTGAACAGGGCCACCGAGGTGCCCTTCTTTGCGGCGTTCACCGCCATGTTGAGCGCGAGCGAGGTCTTTCCGACGCTCGGACGTGCCGCGAGAATCGCGAGATCGCCCGCGTGGAGCCCCGCCAGGATCTTGTCCAGGTCCTTGAAGCCCGTGGGCACGCCAGTGACGTGCTCCTTGCGCTCGAAGAGCTCCTCGAGTTGGTGGAAGCCGATCTGCAGGAGCTCCTCCATCGGGCGGAAGTTGCTCTCCACCCGCTTGCTCGTGACCTCGAAGATCAGCCGCTCGGAATCCTCGATGACCGCATCGATATCGTCAGGCGCATCGAAGCCCATCGTCACGATCTGTGTCGCCGCACCGATAAGCTGGCGAAGCATCGCGGTGCGCTTGACAATCTGCGCATACCTCGACGCATTCGCGGCGGTAGGCACGACCTGCGTGATATCGAGCAGGTACGGCTTGCCGCCAGCCTGATCGAGTTCTCCGGCGGTCTCGAGCCGATCGGCGACGCTCACGTGGTCGATGGGTACCCCGCGCGTGTACAGCTGCTCCATCGCCGAGAAGATGCGCGCGTGGGCGGGCCGGTAGAAGTCATGACCGTTCACGACGCTGAGGGCCTGTTCGACCGCCTCGGAGGACAGGAACATCGAGCCGAGCAGCGCTTGCTCGGCTTCGAGGTTGTGCGGCGGCACGCGTTCGGCCGACGAGACCGCGCGGAGACGCGGTTCCCGCAGGACTGCTTCGCTCATCTGACGACCCCTCCACGGGCCGGTTGCCGCGCGCCAGCTGCGCGCGTCCGGCTCTGGCCGGAGTCTAGAGGAGGGGTCTGACACGGACAACGCGCGGACACGCGATATCCACAGCCTCGGGTGCGCGCCCACCTGCGGTTTGCGCACTCTCCACAGATTCGCGCTGAATCGCCACTCGCTGCGGAGAAAGGCATCCGTGTGCTTGGTCCGAACGCTAAGACGCCACGCGATGAGGGCGTGGCGTCCGCTGGGCTTGGTGAGGCGCTAGGCGCGGCTACTCCTGGGGGAAGTCCTCAGCAAGTGCCTCGGCGATGTCGTCCTCGGACTCGAGGGCCTGGTCGCCCTCGAAGGTGTCCTCGGCGGTGTCGCCCTCGGGCGCTTCGGCGGCCGCCTCGGCGACAACTTCTACGACCTCGGTCGGCTTGCCGGCGTCCACGAACGCGTCGGGCGCCGCGCCTTCGGGAACCACGTTCACCGTCAGCTGAGCCTTGACGTCACGGTAGACCGCGATCTCGACGACGTGCACGCCGAGCTCCTTGATGTGGCCATGCGTTTCGATCTTACGACGATCGATCTCGACACCGAGCTGTTCGCGCACGGCGTCCTCGATCATCTGAGAGGTGATCGAGCCGTAGAGGCGGCCTTCTTCGCCAACCTTCGCCTCGATGCCGACGCTCTTGCCCTCGAGCAACGAAGCGACGCCGCTGGCGTCGGCGAGACGCGCCTCATCGCGCTTGCGGACGTTGTGCATCCGCGCCTCAAGCTGCTTCAGATTGCCGGACGTCGCCTCGATGGCAACGTTTCGCGGCAACAGGTAGTTGACCGCGAACCCGCGCGCGACGTCGATGACGTCACCCTCGGCTCCTCGGCCTTTGAGTTCCTGCAACAGGATGACCTTCATGAATGCTCCTCGTTCGTTCGCGGGGCACGGCGCCCCACGACAGTGCCACTTCTCTAGATACTGCTCGGCGGTTCCTCAAGACGGGCGGGTGCACCCGATCCGTCCCGCGGGAGGCGCCGGAAGTTCGCCCAGAAATCGAGCATGCCGATCAGACTCACGATCAGAAGTACCTGGTCGAGCACCCACAGGACGATGTAGAGCGCGACCATCTTGCCATAGCCGGTCCTCGGCACGTCGAACACCGCCGAGAAGACCGCAATACCTTGCAGGAAGAACAGCGTGCGAGCAACGAACAACGCGTTGAATCCCACGACTCGGGCGAGTTGCGCGCTCGATCCAAAGAGCGGTGCTGTCGCCAGCAGGACCAGGCCCACCACGAGCGCCCACAAGACGTGCACGCTGAGGTCCAGGTCCCGGTTCGCCGGCACCTCAACCACGATCCCGCTTCGTCGTGCAGCCCATGCGATGGCGGCGATGACGAAGACCGCAGCGAAGAGCGCGGTCTGCACGTAGAACGACGGCCACAACATGACGAGTGCCGAGCGCGCTGCAGCGAGCTGCTCGGTCCATGCGGACGCGCTGGAACCCAACGCCTGCTTCAGACCCTCGCTCACGATGATGGCTTGGGCTCGCACCGCCTGCATGAGCGACTGTCCGAGAGAGCGGGCGGCCAGTATGTCCACAGCCGCCGCTCCACCGGCGATCGCACCGGTCAAGAGGAGTGCGACGAGCTGAGCAGACCGCCGCGGCAGAAGCCACACGGCCAGCAGAATCGCCGCGGCGGCGGGAGCCACGAATGCCACGGACACCGGCAGTACCGACGCGGCCGCGGCGACACCGACGGCCGCCGCGAGAACGCTGACTGCGACCCGACCTCGGAAGGCAAGGCCCGCTGCCGCGGCAGCCGTCACCGGCAACCCCACGAGCGGGAGCTGCGATGATACGACCACACCGGCGGCACAGGCTGTGCCCAGCAACACCATGTCACGCACACCTGCGATCTGATCGGACAAGAGCTGACTTACCTGCGACGACCGTCGACGCGGCCGCTCACGACCGGGACGGTGTAGGGGACGAGCGCCATCTCGCGAGCACGCTTCACGGCCATGGAAAGCTGGTGCTGGTGCTGCGCGCAGTTGCCGGAGACGCGACGCGGCTTGATCTTGCCACGGTCAGTCATGTACTTGCGCAGCATCTGCGCGTCCTTGTAGTCGATGAACTCCGAGTGATCCTTGCAGAACTGGCAGTACTTGCGCCTCGGCTTGCGGGCGTAGTCGGACATCTGGCTTACCTCCTTCCGCGGGATACGCGGTGTGATGTGGCGCGGACGGCGGGAGGGTACCGCCGCCCACCTGGGTTGGTTCTAGAACGGAATCTCGTCGCCGACCGTGTCGGCGGGCGCCGATTCGGGAGCCGCATAGGACGCGGAGCCTTCCTTCGATGTCAGGAACTCGATCTCATCGGCTACGATGTCAACCTTCGAACGCTTGTCGCCCTGCGGCGTTTCCCACTGGTGCCAGCGGAGTCGCCCTTCGATCGCGACCTTCGAGCCCTTGCTGAGGAACCGCGAAAGGGCGTCAGCGCGCGCTCCGAAGATGCTGACGTCGAAGAAGTTCGGGACGTCTTCCCACTGGCCGGTCTCCTGGTTCTTGCGGCGGTCGTTGACCGCAACGCCGAGGGCGAGAACGGACGTGCCGCTCGGAAGCGCTCGGAGTTCCGGATCGCGGGTCAGATTGCCGCTTATGACAACTCGATTGATGCTCATGTACCCACCTTCATTCGTCACGGACCAACGTCACGGCATGGCGCATCCGTGTCGCCTCGTGCTATTCGCGATCCTCGCGGTGCACGAGCATGTAGCGCACAACGCCGTCGGTGATGTGCAGCACGCGGTCCAACTCGGCGATGGAGGCAGGAGCGGAGTGGAAGTCGACGAGGGTGTAGTCCCCCTCGGTGAGCTTGTCGATCTCGAAGGCAAGCTTGCGCTTGCCCCAGGGCTCGACAGTGTCCACGACGCCCCCGTCGGCGGTGATCACGCCCTGGATCTTGTCCAGGACGCCCGCGTTCGCCTCCTCGTCGAGGGAGGGGTTCAACAGGAGCAGAAGCTCATAGGCCTTCATTGTTCACCTCCTTTGGACTAGACGGCCCCGGGACCCTGAAGGCGAAATGCCCGGAGCAGGAAATGAGCCTGCGCAGTGTATCATCGGCCTGCCGCTGCCGCAACATCGCTCCCCACAGGCGCGACACAACAGCCAGGCTCTTCGTCGGATTCTTGCCGCCGCCACAGCGGCCAGAGCGCCCCCGCAGCCGTCAGCATGCCCGCCAAGGCGACAAGCCACGCGCGGCCGAGCCGCGAGAGCGCGACGCGGACCTCCGGGAGGCTCCTGCGTGCCGCCGCCGCGAGCAGATCTGTCGCCCCCGAGGCAGCACTCGCCGGCGCAGGAGCGGCCCGAACGACCCCGCTTCCCTGCTGCTGCCGCAGCCGCACGGCGCTGGTGCCCACGGCTCGCTGCGCTGGCGCAACGAGCCCTTCCATAGCCACGGCAGCCGCTGTGAGGGGCACATCTGCAGCGGAAGCGCGCACACGCGCTCCCACCGAGGACGCGCCCCCGGCTCGTGCGGCGGACATCGAGCTTGATCCAAGGTCCAGCGACCTGAACGCGAACGGAATGGGTTGAACCGGGGCTACCGGGTCTGAACCTGACGCGTCGGGCTCGAGGCGAGCAGACTCAGCGGTCGGCTCCACGGTCACGCGCTCGAGAGGCGACGTCTCCGCGACGTGCGCCCGGGGGGCCGGATCCGGAGCTGGGTCCGAGGCCGGTTCCAGCGGCGTGGCTGCGGCGGTCGCGGCTGGAACGTCGGCCGAGGGTGCAGTGCGCGGCTCGCTCGCCCGGGCGGGCTCGACCTGCGGCTCCGGCCGACTCGGGGACACGGGTGGAGCAACGAAGGCGCAGGGATCGAGATAGAGATCTCCCCGCCGTGCACCCAGGTGCAGGTGGATTCGCGATGAGGAGGCGTCTCCTGCGCCCGCCACCTGGGCAATCGAGGACCCGGACTCCACCCGCTCGCCTGAAACGACGCGAGCTGCCTCGAGCGGCATCAGCGTGAACCTGACGCCATCGGCGCGCTCGATCGTCACCGCGAGCTGGGTGCCCGAGACTCCTGTTGCTGGAACCCTCCCCACGAAACGCACCACGCCGGAACAGGGCGCGAGCACCAGATCCCCCTGCTGGGCCGCCAAGTCCACTCCCCGGTGTGTGGCGCCAGTGCCGTCCGCACCCGTGTAGGACGTTCCGAACGCCGTGATCACCTCGGCGGCCGACGACAGCGGCCACCCCAACGATTCCGCCCGCGCAGCCTCCCCGCCCGACAGTGCCATGGCCGCGAACAGGGCGAGTCCGAGCAGGCTCAGCCGACGTGCAGCGGTGTAGCGTTCTGCGATGTACATGAGGCACCCGTCTTCCCAGCGGTGAGCACCGGGAGACGAGGGGCCTCTACGAACACATGTTCGCCCTACCGGGGGGGATTCCTGCAAACGTCTTCACACGGATTCTGGAGGGACCACGAACGAGAAAGGCCGCCATTGGCGGCCCGGATCTGACGCTGGAGCGGGCGACGGGTCTCGAACCCGCGACCTAAAGCTTGGGAAGCTTTCGCTCTACCAACTGAGCTACGCCCGCTTGCTCGCACGCCTCGCGTGCGCGGAACAGTCTACATTAGGCTCGCTGACGCGTCACGGCGCCACGGGCGAGCGTCCTGGTCGACCGGCGCTCGACTTGCCAGAGTATGAGCGCGAGCAGGGACACGACGATCGCCAGTGCTACCTTCCAGACGCGCACTTGGTCGATAGCGCGTCGGCCGGGGATGATGCGCTGGAGTGTGGTCGCGTGTATGTCCATGTCGCCGCCATGCTGCGCGCACGCTGCGTTGAAGGTCCCGCGCACCTCGACGACTTCGCCTTCGTGTTTGTAGTCGCCGTACGTGGCGATCTCGTTGGTGAGATCCGCAGGCAGCCACACGGGCATGCCCGTGTTGAAGCCGTGAAGGCCAGAGCCCTCTTCGACGTTCTTGAGGTAGTAGCCGTCGTCGTTGAGGTGAATCCACGCCTTGTCCCCGCGCACCATGCGCTGGGCGATCGCTTCGCCGCGGAAGGTCACCGTCTTGCCGTCCCAGAGCTTGGGCTGCTCGATGAGCTCGGTGCTTGACGGCTTGTTGGGGCTTGGGGGAGCGTCTTCGGCCAGGGCCACGGTCGGCACCATAAGCATGCCACCCAGAAAAAGGGCAGCGAGAGCGAGACGGAGGCGGCGGGTATTCACTAGCGCCCCCTCAGCATCGCGTAGCCGTAGCCGAAGAGCGCGAACACCGACATGAACTCGAGACGTCCGAGCCACATCGCGAGAATGAACATGATCTTCATGAGCTCGGGCGTGGAGGGGGAAAGGACGCCGCATGAAAGGCCGGTGTTCGACCCTGCCGACACCATCTCAAAAGCGGCCTGCACGAAATCGTAGCCGTACAACATGCCGACGACTGTGCCAACACCGTACATGGTGATGTAGGCGATTGTGATCGTCATGGCCGTGCGAACGAGCGCGTCGTCGAGCCAGACATCCCGGACGTGGTGGTACTTCGTGCGGACGACGGCGGACTCAGGGGAGACCATCTTGCGGATATCTCCGATGATCGCCTTGGTGATGATGCCTATCCGGATTCCTTTGATGCCGCCACCTGTCGAGCATGCCGACGCACCGATCGCCATCGCAATCGTCGTGGCGATCAGCCCGACTGGCCCCCATTGCGTAACGAATGCGCGCGAGTAGACAGTTGAGAATCCGGTCGTCGTGTGACCGGAAGCAATGTTGTAGAAGACCTTGCGAAAGAGCGACATCGAGTTGGAGTACACACCGACCTTGGCAAGCCAGAACGTGCCGATCAGCGCCGTAGCCGTCAATGTGATCGCGAAGGACAGCGTCTCGACGTTGCGGACGATCTCCTTGCGGTTGCCTGTCCACACGGCCCAATGCATCGCGAAGTTGAAAGAGCCGGAGATGAAGATGATCACGGCGATAATCTCGTAGAGCAGCGAGTGGAACCACATCGTGTTGTACGACTGGGGCGCAAAACCGCCTGTCGACCAGGCGCCCATGAAGACCCACAGGCCATCGAAGAACGCACGGACCGGTGGCTGGCCCAGCCACCATCCCGCGGCGAAGAGTGCCGCAGTGCCGACCACGAGGTAGGCGAGCGAGACGAGCCATATCGCGCGGGCGGTCTGCACGACGTTCGGGAGTAGCCGCTCGTCCTTGCCCTCGCCCACGTAGACCTTGTACGCGCCGGCCGTCCCCTTGAACAGGAACGTGAGCGCGATGACGACGATTCCCTGGCCGCCCGCATAGGTGAGCAGGTGGCGCCACATGTTCAGACCCATGCTCACGTGGTCAAGGTCCTGCAGCAGGTACAGGCCGGTCGTTGTGTACCCGCTCATCACGTCGAACATCGAGTCAAGATAGCTGCCCTCGTGCCCAGAGAGGTAGTGAGGCAGCGCGCCGAGGATAGTCGCGACGATCCAGGACCCCGACGCCACGACGAGGCCGTGGCTCCACTGCAGATCCTTCTCCGTCTTGAAGAAGAGCTGCGCGCCGAAGCCGAAGATCAAGCAGGCGGCGATACTGATGACGAAATCGAGAACGGTGTCCCACTCGGCGAAGGCGATCGAGGTCGCAAGCGGAATCGTCATCAGCAAACCGACACCCACGATGACCTTGCCGGTGTACGTACCGATGACGAGGTGGTCTTCTCGGCGAGGACGAACGATCATGAGGCGCCGCTCACCAGATTGCCATCGCGATGACCGCGAGTACGAACGCGATCAACATCAGACCGAGGATGAAAGCCGCCTCGGTGAGCATCCCCGCCGAATACCGGCCCCAGTGCTCACGCGCTGTGAGGCTCGGATAGCCCTCGTCCTTGTTCGAACGATCCACCATGACTAGACTCCCGTGAGCGCCTTCTTGAGCGCTCGCTCGTGGACAACGTTCGTGAACGCGATTACCACGTCGCCAGGCATGAGTTCTGTGTCGCCGTGCACCGTCATCGCATCCTCGCCACGTACGATGGCGACGAGCACGCAGTCGCCCGGGAGATCGAGCGACGCGACGGCCTTGTTGCACACGACGCAGCGGTCGACGGGCAGCTCGATCTCGACGATCGCCATGTTGCCCTTGCGCAGCGTGGTCAGTGTGCGTATGTCGCCCACCGTCGCTTCTTCCTCGATCATTCGCGAGATGATCGTGGTCGAGGATATGGCCTCGATTCCGAGCGCGTTGAAGATGTGCTCGTTCTTCGGGTTGTTCACCCGCGCAACCGCGCGAGGTACGCCGAAGGCGACCTTCGCCAGTTGGCAGGCGACGAGGTTGTCGTCGTCATCACCGGTGACGGCGGCGAAGACGTCGGCGCGCGCAACGCCCGCGTCTTCCTGATAGGCGGCGTCGCAGCCGTCCCCCTGGATGATGAGGGTTCGTGAGGGCAGCTCGGTAGCGAGCTTCTCGACCACCTCGTCGCGCTTCTCGATGAGGGCGACGTCGTGGTTTGCGTCGAGCAGCGTACGCGCGAGGTAGGACGCGACCTTGCCGCCGCCGTTGATGACGATGTACACGCCTACTCCTCCATGTACCGTTCGAGCTTCGTGAAACACTCTTCTTTGACCGCTGCGATCACGATGTCGCCGGCCTGCAATGCCGTCTCGCTCTGTGGGATGAAGGTTGTCTTGCCGCGTGACACGGCCACGACGCGACACTCGTTGTCGCCCTCGACCTCGCGCACCTTGCGGGCATCGGCATCGCGATTCACCTTGAACTCGATGATCTCGACGTCGCCAAGGGCTGAGATGTGGTGCCCGTGGCCCGACTTGATCTTGTCGAGCAGATTCTCGGCGACCAGCGTAGTGCCGCACACGTAGTCGAGTCCGAGCTGCTGGTACGTGCGCTCGCGCACGGGGTTGTACAGGCGCGCGACCACGTGCTTGACGCCGAAGATCTTCCGCGCGACCTCGGCGGCCATGAGGTTTGTGTTGTCGAGATCGGTGACGGCGGCGAACGAGTCGCACTCGGCGATTCCCGCTTCGAGCAGCACGTCCTCGTCAAAACCGAGGCCGCGCACGGTGACGCCGTTGAAGGTGGTGCCGAGGCGACGGAACGCGTCGCCTTCCTTGTCGATGACCGTGACGTTGTGGCCCTCCACCGAGAGCAGATTGGCGAGCTGGGAGCCGACGCGCCCGCATCCCACCACGATGACGTTCATGAAGAGCCCCCGTGTTCGACCGTTAAGCTGCGTTCCGGACGCTATCGGCCGGAACGCGCCCCGGTCAATCGGCCGCAGGCGTTCTTTACGCCGACTTAACTGCGCACGCACCGCAATCCACCCTCGACGCCGGACTCCCAAGTCACGCGCGGCGAGCGGTCCCGGACGTGCTACGGGCGCCGCGCGCGATTCCGCTGCGCGACGCCCGCTACTACAAGACGAACGCAGATACCTACGACTTGCCGATCTTGTACATCTTCGTGCCACAATCCGGGCACGTGCCCTGAGTCGCCGGGCGACCGTTCTTCATCGTGATGTCCTGCGCGTCCTGGATCTCCTTCTTGGACTTGCACTTGACGCAGTAGCCTTCCTTGGCTGGCATGCAGCTTCACCTCCTCGAGTGTGAGCGTGCGGCACGGCTGTTCGTACAGCCGTACTTCACCTGAACTCCCCTTCAGGACAAGTGAACTCCCAGCAGAAGTGTACTGGTTTTCGCCCACTTGTCATGCACGCGGTGACTCGGATCCGTTCTCCGCTGTTTCAGCACGCCGTCCGACTCCTCTGCCGAGCAGCATAAGCACGACTCCCTGAAGCGCCACAAGCAGCGCAAGCGAGATGCCCGAAAGCGCCCAGAAACGCTCGGGGAAGAGCTGGATGAGCAGCGAATCGGCGGGAAAGACCCACGTCCCGGCTTCGAAGAATATGCCGTGGAACGCGGTGAAGAGGCGCTCGAAATCGGCGACCCCGACAACGGCAAGCAGCGGCGGCGCTATCAGGCAGGCGAGCCCTCCCCAACGCAGTGCCGATCCGATGGAGCCCCAACGGCGGCGGCGCAGGCTCACTCCGAACCACACGACGAGTGCAAGTGCGAGCGCGATTCCGGCTGTCCGTGCGCGAAGCAGAACCTCCCGCACGTCAACGAGATGCGACACCGCCTGGGCGTCGAACCCGCCGCGCCCGCCGACCTCGGCGGGAAGCGGTGGAGCGTCGCGATCGGTGACGAAGAGACGAACCTGCTCGGCTGTGGCGACCGCCCCAGAGCGCGACAGCCCACTCGCTGCGGTTGTGTCGGATCCCCCGACGACGCGCGTGAACCACGGGGTCGTGAGCGCGGCCACGCTGACGGCAACAGCGACCGCGCAGAGTGCTACGGCGACAGCAAGCCGTTCGAGCACCGTCGCGACGCGCACTAGACCTGCGCCCCGCTCGCAATGCTCGCCCGGTCCCCACCCTCCTCGGACGACCTGCCGAGAGCGTCGTCGGCGGCGAGCAGCACATCGTCGGGCGTCAGGCCGTCATACGGGAAGACTGCGACGCCGACGCTGGCGGTGACGCCCACACCGTCCACCAGAGCACCCGCCACGACGCGCCTGACCGTATCCCCCACCTCGAGTGCTTGCTCGGTGCCGAAGAGGAACTTCCCATCGGGCATCTCGGTCAGCACGATCGCGAACTCCTCGCCACCATAGCGAGCAACGACGTTGGTGGACAGGAGCGAGTCGCCACCCGGGGAGACAACGTTTCTCAGGCGCGTGGCGATCTCAACGAGCAGGCGATCGCCGCGGTTCAGTCCAAACTTGCTGTTGAACTCGCCGAAGTGATAGAGGTCCACGAGGATCAGGCAGACGGGCCGATCGTCTCTGCGGGCGCGGCTGAGCTCGGTTTGCAGCGCGCGATGGAAGTACGGCCGGTTGTACAGCCCGGTCGCGTCGTCCACGATCGAAGCGCTCTCGAGCTCGCGCTCCCGCGCGCCGAGCGATGCGACCATAAGCGTCGAGATCGCCGCCGCGCCCGCGATGACCGTGACCTGCCAGAGGTATCGCACGCTCACGAACGTCACGTTCTGGTAGAGCGTCGGGTTCGCGAACGGGACGTTGACGGGCGGGAGCACGCCGAAGTATGGCCCCCACAGCACGCAGCCGAGAAGCACCGCGCACGCAGAAGCCAGGAACCAGGTACTCCGTGCCCTCGGCAAGATGAAGGCGCCCTCGAACACGAAGAGCGCATAGATCGACCAGAACCACGAGCTCACACCGCCGCTGTAGTAGACAAGCACGCTCACGACGAGCGCGTCGAACAGAAGCTGCAGGTGGTTGAGGAATGCGACGTTGCCAAGCCGGCGATAGGTGAGCAGGTAGAAGGTGTTGTAGAGCATCACGAACACGAGCGCGACAGCCGGTACCACCATGAGCTGCGTCAGTTCGCCAACCGGCAGGGCCTGCGCGTAGATCCAGGCGCCCAGAACGGAGTACACGGCAAGCGCAACGACGAGTGCCCAGCGAACCTTGATGACGAGGCCCACTCGGCGGGTATTCGCCTGAAGCGCTTCGATATCGTAGCGGGTCGGCTGCTCCCGCCACGTCACCTTGAGCGCGCGCGTGATCCTCTTACGAAGCCGACTCGGGCTCACTCGACCTCCGCTTGATACCGGCATGCGCAGTGGGATTCCCAGGGCGTGCCCGACAGTGTAGCACCGGCCCACGCCTCTGGACTGCCACGATGCGAGGGGTGTGCCGACAGGGCGTGGCCCCGTTTGGGGTCTAGCACCCGTATACTTGCCGCATGCCGAGGAGCCCGCGATGAACGTCCAGGCCCTCGCCGCGTCGCTCGACTCGGCGATACGGACGCTCGCTCGCCTCGGCGGCGTGCTCGAGATAGCGCTCGTGCTCGTGGCGGCCGCACTCCTGATCGTCTCGCTCGTCGGCTCGCTCGCTTCGCGACGACGCGTGGTGCTCGGTATCGCGGCCGCAGTGCTTCTGGCCGGCGAGCTGCTGCTCGTATGGTTCCACTGGCGGGTCTGGAGCCTCGCGATCGTCGTCGATCCGGCGTCGGGGCAGACCGTCGGGCGCATCGCCGTCCCGCTGTGGGTGGAGTCCGAGAAGCTCTACGTGTGGGCGCTCATCGTGGCGCTGATGGGTCTCGCGGCACGTGAGGCTCGCGACGAGCTCCTCCCAGGAATCGGCGCGATCGTGGCGGCACTCGTGCTCGGCGCCGTCCTGTGGGGTCGTCCGTTCACTCACCCGCTGCCGTCGTTCTTCGGCCAGTACGCGGGCTACGTACAGGCGATGGCGTCGGGAGTGCCCCAGGCTGCGCAGTCGGCGTTCGAGGGGATCCAGGGTTCGCGGCAGTACTACTACAACACGTGGTACATGTGGGTCCATCCGCCGTTGCTCTTCTTCAGCTACGGCGCGTTCGCCGTCTCGTTCGTTGCGACCCTTCTCGCCGTCGTCCGTAGACACTCCTCCTACGAACGGCTCGCGTACCACTGGGCGCGCTTGGGCTATCTACCGCTCACCGCGGGCATGCTCCTCGGCTTTCCGTGGGCGATCCTCGCCTGGAGCGGGCAGTCGTGGTGGTGGTCGGGCAAGGTCAACATGTCGATCATGATGTGGCTGCTCTACACGGCCTACCTGCACGGACGTCTGTACCTGCGTCGGCGCGGCATGTGGCGCTGGGTGCTCGCACTGTCATTGCTCTCGTTCGCGATCCTCGTGTTGACGTACCTCGCCACGTACGTGGTCCCGGGGGCGCACAGCTATGCGTGACGCGACATGATGACCGAGATCAGACAGAGGACGTGGGATTTCGCGCTCACGGTGATAACCGTCCTGCTGCTCGGGTCGCTCGGCGTGCAGTCGTTCATCGGAACGCTCTACTCATGGTGGGCCCAGCGGACGATTCCCGGATGGGAACAGACGGGGTACGCCGGCTTCGTACAGACGATGAACGCCCTCGCAGCTCCCCAGCTCGTGGCGCTCATCGTCGTGATGGGGCTCTGCGTACCGAAGCGCCTGTTCGAGCGCCGCGTACTGGCCGGAGTGTCCCTGGCGATGCTGTGCGCCGGTGTGGCAGTGTGGGCGGTGTTCGACAGCGTGGCAGCAGCGCTCGGCGCCTACCTCTCGCTCGCCGCCCTCATTCAAGTGGCGGTGGTGGCGCTTACGGTGGCCGGCGCACGCTCGCCCTCCTATCTCACCGAAGGACGCCTCACCAAGGTCGGCTCCGGGCTGCTTCACCTCGGCTTCATCATGTTCTGCTTCGTGGTCGCAGAGCTGCAGCGCTCGCGGTTCATGCTCCCCGCGTTCGCGCTCGCGGCACTCGCCATACTTGCCGGTACGGCGCTCTCGTTTTGGGCGGGGCGCGTCGCCTACGGCCCTACGCGGCCGCAGCCGTTCGCGGCGGTTGCGGAGGAGCCCGGACCGACGGGCGAGGACACCGAGGATCTCGCGGACGATGTGCTAGAGGTCGCGGACCATCGCAGCGACGAAGGAGGAGGCGAGCTCGACGAGCTCGGGTGACACGTTCTCGCTCGTATCCGTGTACCAGTGCCAGTTTGGCAGCTGGCCGTTGATGTCGAAGCCCATCACGCTCATCGCGTGATACTTGCGAGCCAGCGCCGGCGTCGCATCCGTTGAAAGCCCGCGGTACACCCGCGGCCGCACGAGCATGCCCCGCTCGCGTGAGACCCGCCGTGCGAGGCTCACGATGCGGCGATCACTCTTGTAGCGGCGGGCCATGCCCTCGGCGGTTACCCAGTAGAGCGCTCCGGCCCCCACGTTGTCGATGTTGATGAACACGGCGTCACGCAAGTCCTTGCCGTACGCGGCGAGGAAGGCCTTCATGCCCACCGTACCGACTTCCTCGGCACCGGTGGCCACGAACCAGACCTCCTTGTCCTGAAGCTCCCGGTCGACCGCTTCGGTGACACGCCGCCTGATCCTGGCAGCCTCGTTCGCAGCGAAGTCCGGGTCGCCGATGGGGTCATCGCCAGCCCATCCGGCCTTGTAGCCGAGGTCGTCGTCGGTCTCTTCCTCGCCGAAGTTGTCCCAGGACCCGATCTTGCGACCTTCCTTGCGCGCCGAGAAGTCGTCGGCGACGCCAAGCCAGCTGCTGACCGCTCCGTCCTTGCTCGCGGAGAACCTTCGGGGTTTCTTCGGCCGAGCGGGGGGGATGCTCGGGTCCGCGCTGTCCGGGCCGTCCGCTTCGAACTCGGGGGCGGGGGCGGCGTTCTCGCGATCGGCGAGCGAGTCGTCGACCGTATCGAAGTCGATCGTGTCGAAATCGAGCATGGCCTGACCCCGGGCCGCCTTCGAGGACGGTTCCGATGACGGGTCAGCCCACGCGAAGTCGTCGGGCAGGACTGGTTCGCCGCCCTCGGGCGGACCAGCGGGAGTGTACGTCAGGAGCGTGTCCTCGGAAAGGACATCCGCCTCTTGGACCGCAGCAGGCCCGCGACGGCGACGAACCGGCTGGGGCACGAAGCCATCTCCCGGCTCCGGCACGAGCTCCTCCATCACGCCGAGCATCGCCGCTACGCCCGAGGCGTTGTCGTTCGCGCCGCTCGTCGCTTTCGCGAAGAACTCCCGGTGGACGTTGATGACCAGAGGGACAAGCAGGTACGCCGAGACGGCCAGCGTCCCGTACCAGAGCCACGGCTCCGATGATGGGACGAGGGCCTGAGCGAGAATGAGCAGCGGCACGAGCACCGTGCACGCCTTCATCAGCCCGAAGCTCAGACCGAAGTTCTTGACCATCGCCGGCGCGAACGCGAGGGAGGCTTTCGCCGAGTCGTAGTGGGCAACGACAACGACCGTGCGCATGCGCTCGCCGCGCCGCATCTTGGGCGTGTGACGGGCGACGATGTTCTGAGTCGGGCCCTTGGGCATGAGTGCCGTGAGGCCCCAGCGCGTGTCCAGATCTGACCACATGACGAGCGCGGTCAAGGCCGCGAGGGCGAATGCCGGCCACACGAGCGCACCGTACCCGGATGCGACCGCCGCCGCGATGGTGAACAGGTGGTAGATCACGTATGCCCAGCTGTAGGTCCTCGGCGATTCGAACTCCTGCCGTTCGACCTCAAGCCCACGGGACGCGAAGACGGCCTCGATGTAGTCAGCCGCGTGTGCTTCTGCATCGGTGGTGGCTGGCCGAGGCCCGATATCGTCCGCAAGCACGCGAAGGTGGGTCATTTCGCTTGCCATGGACCCTCCCAGTCCCGAGGCGTTGCTTGGACAGCCGCTGTGCGGCGCGCCTTAAGACAGCTGCCCCGCTTCGTGCATCATACCGCGAGACAACGTGGGGTCGGGCGCACGCGCCCGGTGCTGCGAGTCGGGCTGGGCTGAGGCACCACCCGAGCAGCTGCGCGGTGGGAAACGAACGGGCGGCCTCCCGAAGGCGACCGCCCCGTCGTATCAGGAGCCGCCGTGGCAGCTCACGCACTCGTTCAACCGGTAGACCGAGTGCCGCACCTGTTGAACGGGGTCGCCACTGTGACAGCGGCAGCCCGGTATCGGGATCACGAAGCGCCTCTCGATCGGCGCAGCGGTCCCTTGCGTGACCATCCGGTCGAACGCGGCGCGGTACTCCGTCGCAGGGCGCTCCATGCCGCCGAACGAATAGAGGAGCGCTGCGATGCCGACGAGCGCGAGCACGGTGATACCGACCCCGATCGCGACGCGCTTGAGCACGCGTCTCCAGTTCCGTCCCGGCGACCCGAGCCCGGAGGCGGGAGGTTCCTCGGCCACAGTCGAGGTCTCGTCGGCGAGAGGTTCGCGCTCTTCAACCCGACCCGGCTCTTCGACGGCGGTCTCTGTCTCGCGCGCGCTCATGGCTACGCCACCGCTCCCAGAATCAACATCCGGTGCGACTACCCGTGGATGAGCTGGGGCAGACAGCGGGTGCACACCCACGTGGACGTGCCCCGAGTCCTGACGGGCAGCAGTGGACGGTCATCTTCTGAAGCCCCGCAGTTGAAACACGCCTGCGGGATGTAGGTCTTGGGCTGCTCAGCGACGTGCTCCTCCACGGCGTTGTGGTCGAACGGAACCGCCTCGCGTGTCTCTACGGTGAGCGCACCGGTCGGGCAGACGCCCAAGCAGAAGCCCGCTCCGTCGCAGAGCTCCTCTCGAACCACGCGAGCCTTGCCGTCGATGATCTGGATCGCGCCCTCGGCGCACGGGCTCACGCACACTCCGCACCCGTTGCAGAGCTCCTCGTCGATACGGACGATCTGTCTTGTGACTGTCGTTGACATCGTTCTTCCTCCTCTTCTCGGCGGTATCGCCGTGGTGCCCTAGTCGTGTGTGGATCGGTCCGCGCCGTCACCGCCGACAGCGGCCGGCTCGGCCGCCTGGCGCGCCGACGCCCTCTCGGCCGCGCGCTTGTGGCGCTTCGTCTCCATCAGGTGCTTGATGCCGTCGATCGCGTGTCCCCGGAACATGGAGCGGCGCCCGGAGTAGCGCATCATCTGCCGCTGCCACTCGCGCTCTTGACTGCGATAGCAGTGGACGTCGCAGTTGGCGCAGAACGGCTTGGGGTCCTTGGGACAGAACGCGCGGCGGTTCTCCCCGTACGCGAGGTGCGCCTCGCACTCCGCGCACAGGACCGGCGGCCTTCGGCCGTAGACGCCGAGAACGGCCGCGTCCGTGTGGATCGGCGCACGCTCCACACCCCGGTGCAACCCCTGGCAGTAGATCTCCACGAAGTCGCCGAGGGTGCGCGTGTCCTTCGCGACCGTTCGGTCGCTCATGCGCTCCTCGAACTTCTGATTCATCCGTCCAGCCCTCGCCTGCGATCGTGTCCACATCCACCAGACCGACCCTACGTGCTCGCGGGAGCGCTATCCTTGACGAGCGTCAATTCCGACGAAGAATCCTGACCGATCGAGTCGGGTTGCCGATCGGATGAGGAGGAGCCGGGCACGATGGCGGGACCGGTCCGAGACGATGTCTACGCGGCTCTGCGCGCCTGCCGGCTCTGGCGCGCAGCGGCCGACGAGACCGTCCGCGCTCTGGCAGGGCGCGCGCTCGTCTCCGATGTCTCCCGCGGGACGCAGCTCGCGACCGAGGGTGACTCCGCCGAGAAGTTCGGTGTGGTCGTCGCGGGGAAGGCCCGGGTCTTCTCGCTTGCGCCGGACGGGCGTCGCGTAGCGCTCGAAACCGTCGAGCGCGGCGAGCCGCTCGCGGCGCTCGCGGCCCTATCCGGCGGCCGCTACCCGTTCAACATCGACGCAGTAACACCGGCGACTGTAGCGTGGCTACCCCGGCAAGCGCTTCTCGATCTCGTGGAGCGGGAACCCCAGGTTGCGCGCGACCTCATCGCCGATCTGGCCGGTCGAGTCGTGCACTTCACGAGCGTCGTGCAGACGCTCACGCTCGACGTTCCCTCTCGCCTGGCTCGCTACCTCTTCCAGCGAGCCCTCCAGACCGGGCAGACTACGTCGAGTGGACTCCTCGTCGATCTCGGCATGCGCAAGAACGAGCTTGCCGAGGCGCTCGGCACCGTGCCCGAGACGCTCTCGCGGGCGTTCGCACGCCTCAAGGGCGACGGGATCATTGCCGTTCGCGGCAGTGACGTGACGATCCTCGACATGCGAGCGCTCGCGGCGCTCGGCAGCGGCTACGAGGACGCCTGACCCTCGACGGACTGCGCGTTGTCGCCGGACTGGGTCGCCCCGCCGACCGAACCACCGGGCTTCTCCGCAGCGCGCCGCTTCGCGACAGCCGCCTTCGCACCCTTGTCGAGGGTGCTGGCCATCAGGAAGCCAGCCAGCAGGATCGCGGAGGCGACCATCTCCGCGGGGTAGAGTCCCACCGACTGCCCCGCTCGCGCCATGGAACCCGCACCGGCGATCACGATCGTCCCGACTGCGATGAGCACGTTGGCCCACATGCGGTAAGCGAACTCCCGCTTTCGCGAGAAGCGCCAGACGCTGATGACAGCTCCGCCGAGGAGGAAGACGGTCCCGGGAACATTGAAGAAGAGCGACATGAAACGCGGGTACGAGAAGCTCTCGCCGAGCGCTTGGCCGCCCACCGTGATGCCGGGGACGAGCTTCTCGGCCTTGAGCGTGACGGTGAGTGTGCCGAGGAGGAAGACCAGGAACCAGCCGAGGTTCATTCCGAGGTACACGTCGGGGCCGAAGCGTTTGCGCGCAATGAGGTAGTGGGAGCCCAGCCCGAGAAAACCGACGAGCGACGCCGCGAGCACGATGTAGATCCGATACACGAACGGGTTCCACGAGCCCGAGTACTCGGACCACGCCTCCATGACAGCGGCCACCGCGTAGAACAGCAGGCCGACCGTCCAAGCGAGCTGATGGGGCTTCCGACGCTGGAGCCACTGCGCGAACACGAGGTACGTGAACACGAACCCGAGAATGGCCGTCGCCGCGGGCCACCACCATCCCGACCAGAACTCAGCGCTGCTCACGCCGCCTCCCCTCGATCGGTGCCCGCTGAACGGTGGTGCGCAGCACAACCTCCGACACGCGAGGCGCTAGAACTCGTCGAGCCGGGCGTCGGCCTTCGTCGCCGCTTCGCGCGCCCGGTAGTAGCGCTCGGTCGCGCTCGCCGCAAGGTCCTCGTATGCATCCGCGATCGCCTTGCCCGGGGTCTGGGGCAGCCCGCGCGCCAACTCGACGATGCGTTGCTCCTGCGCGTTGTAGCGTCGGATTGCGGCGTTTGCGGCCAGGATGTTGCCGGCGAGCCAGGCGGTATTCGACCGGCGGGAAAGGGCGAGCAACGCGACCTTGCCGTCGACGAAGTCGAGGTAGCGCTTGAAGTCGGCCTCGGGAAAGGCCGTTTCCGCCTGGCTGAAGTACGGGCGGGCCTGCCGAAACTGCCTCGATGCTTGCTCGGCAAGCCTGCTCGAACGCGTGACGCGGTCCTTCGTGAGCTTGTTGTACTGGCGCACCGACTCGTCAGCGAGCTTCTCGGCGCCGAGCACGAGCGTCCACCCGTCCTGCGCAGGCTTGAGCGCGAGCCCCGCCTTTGCGTTCGCGTCGAGGATCACATCGGCTGGTTCGAGCATCCCGATGCGCGCGACCACGGCAGCGCGTACCAGCTGAGCTCGCTTCTGTTCGTCCTCGGTCACGCTGTCCATCGAGTCCGCGATCAGCCGCCGAGCTTCGACCAGGTCAGCACGAGCGACCGGGATCTTTGGCCTGAGCGCCGTGGCTTGTGTGGCGATGTCGGGGCTCGCCTCGGCTCGCACGACCTCGTCCACATCGAGCACGACGGCATCGGACTGCTCGAGCAGCAGCATCGCGCGGTCGAGCTGCCGTGCGCCCTTGAAGCGGCGCGAGATCGCCGAGGAGCCGATGACGCCGGCGGCAACCAGCACGACGATGACGAGGACGCTCGTGACGATGATGGCCCGGCGACTCAGGCGGCGATACGCCTGCTCCACATGCGGGGGAAGCGGTTGTTCGTCCAAGCCTGTTTGGACGTTTGGGTCGTCCGTCACGCAGTCTCCGGGGTTGGGTGCAGTCGGGCAAGCCGCAGTGACAGCATACTCCCGCCCGCGCGACTCTCGAAGCCAGTGCAAAGGGGCGCGCGGTGCACCCGAATTGCTGTCGTTGACGGAACGGTGACAAGGCCGTGGCTGGCACACGTGTTGCTTGCAATTTGGGCGAGCTGGGCGACCCGCCTTCTCCTCCCCCCTCAGGGGCGGAACCCGCCCGCTCGACGCAAAACGAGGCGCGCCCCCCACGCGCCTCGTTTCATTCCCCAGACCGTTCTCTCGGGTACACTTCTGTCGTTTCTTTGGCGGAAGGAGCGGCGTGGCCGAAGCCCTCGAACGACTCGTGAATCTCGCGATGTACCTCGCATCCGCGCGCGCCCCGGTCACCTGGGAACAGGTGCGCGCGCACGTCGACGGGTACCCCGCGCACCAGGACCAGGCGGCCTTTCTCCGCATGTTCGAGCGGGACAAGGAGGACCTTCGGGAAGCGGGACTCGTCATCGAGTCCGACGCGGACGGTGCCTACCGGCTTGATGCCGCAGCAACGTTCGCGAGCGAGATTTCGTTGTCGGCTGCCGAGACTGCCACGGTGCGAGCCGTAGGGGCGGCATTCCTCGACGACGAGTCGTTTCCATTCTCCGACGATCTGCGGATAGCACTCGCCAAAGTCGCGACGAGCGTGCAGGCCGACCATGCCCCAGTAGTGTCCCGGCTTGCCGAGGAACAGCCCGGCCGACAGGGCGCCTCCGTAGCGCTGCTCGATCGTGCGATCCTGGCGCGCAAGCGAGTCGAGTTCCGCTACGTGAACGCCGCAGGAGAGCGCAAACGGCACTCGGTGGAACCCTTCGGGTTGTTCCTGCGGGACGGCAGGTGGTACCTCGTCGGCAGAGACCGCGACCTCGACAAGGTCCGGCTGTACGCGGTCCTGAGGATCCAATCGATACAGGCGAACCGCGTACGACCGAAATCCCCTGACTTCGATCGGCCGACCGATTTCGATGTGCGGTCCTTCATCGCCCTCCCGTTCCAGTACGGGAGAGATCCGTTCGAGGCGAGTGTCCGCTTCGAGCCGGCCCATGCATGGCGCACACGGACGCTGACGACGGGGTCGGGAACGCTCGATGAGGCCGATGACGGCTCGATCGAGTGGACGATCGCGGCACGCGACCCGGAGCGGCTGATGCGCTGGGTCGTAGAGAACGGACCAGGCCTCACCTTGATCTCTCCAACGGGTCTGGTGCGCGAACTCCGCGAGAGGTGTGCGCAGGTGGCGGCGCGTCATGGCTAGGGCCACTGCCTCCGAGCGGGCGAAGCGGATGCTCGCCATCCTCCATTTGCTCCAGCCTGGTACCGAGCTCTCCCTCGACACCATGGCCGACGCGCTCGGCATCCCCTCAGCCGAGCTTGCCGACGATCTCGAGACGCTTTCGTGCTGCGGCCTGGCCCCCTACACGCCCGATGCACTCGTTCCAGTGCTCGTCGAAGACACCGTAGCACTCGTGTGGGGTGACCTCCCGGCGCTTGAGCGGGCGGTGCGGCTGTCCGCGAACCAAGCTCACGCGGTCCTCGCGGCGCTCCAAGCCGCGGGGCTACCCGCGGACGATCCGCTGTGTCGAAAGCTCGTCGCAGCTACGTCTGCAGACGCCACCGATGCCGAGCGCTTCGAACGGGTCCTGTCGAGCGCACGAGCCGAGGGAGCACAGGACGTGCTCAAGGCCGCGTCGCTCGCCCTCGCAAACAGACGCGTCATCCGGCTGAGCTATCAGGGGGCCGGGGAGAGCACACCACGCGAACGCGTCGTGGAGCCCCTGGGGCTCGTGAACGAGCGAGGTCACTGGTACCTCGAGGCATTCGTACGCGACGCCGGTTCGCTCAGGACCTTTCGGCTCGACCGGGTTCGCTCGATCGACGTGCTCCCGGACCGTGCGCCCGAGCGGGCCCTCGCCCCATCAGGCGTCGCGTTTGTAACGACAGGTCTTCCGGTCGCACGCATACGCCTGTCGACGAACGAAGAGGTGTCGGCGCGCGACTGGCCCGGCATGCGCGTGGTGGCACAGGACGAGACTGGCGTCCTCATCGACGTGCCCTACTCGGGTACCACGTGGGTCTCTCGGCAGGTGCTCTCGAGGCTCGGGGCCGCCGAGGTGCTCGCGCCGGCCGAGCTTCGCGAAGCCGTGCGGTGCCTCGCCGAGGAGAACTCGGCGAGCTCCTAGCGCACGAAACGCGATCCGACGGTGGTAGCGATCTCCTCAGAGGTGAGTATCTCGACGTCGTTGACCGGAAGCGCCGCGAGAAACTCACGTCCGTAGCGCTTCGGACCCAACACCCGCGTATCGGCGATGACGAGGCAGCCCGTATCGGTACTACTCCTGATGAGTCGGCCGGCCGCCTGTTTGAGCTCGAGAATCGCCTCCGGAAGGTAGTAGTGCTCCCACGCCCGCGGGTCGCGCTCTCGGCGCTCCTCATACAGGGGGTCGGTGATCTGCCCGAACGGGAGCCGAGGCACCACGACGCACCTGAGGGTGTCGCCCTTCGCGTCGAATCCCTCCCAGAAGGACTTCGTCGCGAACAGCGAGAGCTTCTCGTGGGCAACGAACTCGTCCCTGAGTCGCTTGGACGAGGTGCCGCGACTCTGAACCAGCAGGCTCACGCCACGTGCCTCGAGCCGCGGAGCAAGGACGTCGTAGAGCGTCTCCATCTCCCGCCTGTTCGTAAACAGCGTGAGCACCGAGCCGCCCAGCGCCAGGTGGATCGATTCGAGCAGCCGCTCGAGGCCACCCTGATAGTCGCGGGTGTTCGGGTGAGGTACGTCGCTCGGCACGAACACCGACATCTGGCGATCGAAGTCGTAGGAAGAGGCAAGTCGAAGCGAGCGCCACGACTCCGCCGGCAGCCGGTCGAGACCGACGGCGTGCGCAAAGAAACCAAAGTCATCACCCGCGGCAAGCGTGGCAGAAGTGAAGATGACGGAGTGCGTGCGGCCGAAGAACTCCTCGGCGAGCAGCTCACCCACGTCGAGACGCGCGGCCTTGAGTCTCTCTGCATCGACCGTTCTGCGGCGATCCAGCCGCACGGAGTACACGTACTCATCGGCGTCGCCCTCGAGCACGGCGACGAGTCCCTCGTACTGCTCGGCGAGACGGGAGAGCAAGCCGACGAGATCGGCGCGCACTTCGAACAGCTGCTCCTCCTCAGCCTCGAGCGACGTCACGAGCTCGCGCCCCTCGGTCAGGAGCTGCTCGAGCCGCTTCGCGAGGCTTCTACCCACACCGGCAGCCGTGCTCCACGGGCCGGAGTCCCGAACGTGCGGCGTGAGCCGAAGCTCGCACGCGTCGTAGTCGCTCGCAGGTTGGAGCGCCGCAAGGTCCTTCACGAAGTCGAAGAACGAATCCGCGAGCGTCCCGGCGCGTCCCGCTGCCTCTTCGATACGCGCGACAAGTCCCAACAGCGACGATGCGTCCGGCCGCGCCACCAGCGCCCTGCGGAGCGAGTCAAGCGTCCCGCTACGCGAGCCCTTGAGCGCGGCGAGGATGGCCGCGAGTTCCTGATGGCTGGAACCCAGCGTGAGTTGCTTGCGTGCCTCGGCTTCTGCAGCGTGGGCCTCGTCGAGTATCCAGTACCGCACCGGCGGGAGAATGCCGCCGGCCGCGACCACGTCGCGGAACAGGAGCGCGTGGTTGGTCACGACGACGTGTGCGCTCGACGCGCGCCGCCTCACGCCGTGCACGTAGCAGAGGTGCGGGAAGAATCGGCAGCGCTTGCGGGTGCAGTCGGCTTGCGTCGCCTGCACGGCCGAGCGCAGTTCGCGACGCCAGTGCAGGTTGATCGCATCCAGGTCACCCCAGGCCGACTGGGCCACCCACGCGTGCAGGGCAGCCGCCCCCGCAAGCAGTTCGTCGTCCGCAGCCTCGAGCTCTCCAGCGAGTCGGTCGAGCTTGCGCAGACACAGGTAGTGTTCGTAGCCCTTGAGAGACACGTACTCGAGCGCTCCGAGCGATTCGGCTTCGAGGGCCGCCGCGAGTTTGGGCAATTCGTGGTAGACAAGCTGGTCGGTGAGCGAGTTCGTCTTGGTGGCCACGCCGACTGCCACGCGGTTCTCAAGCGCGAACAGCGCGGCTGGCACGAGGTAGGCGACGGACTTGCCGACTCCCGTCCCCGCCTCGACCGCGAGGTGAGTTCGCGTGGAGAAGGCCTCCAGCACAGCTGTGGCCATCCGCGTCTGCTCCGCGCGTTGCTCGAACTCGTCGTACATGCGTCCTGCCAGGCCGAATTCCCCGAGCTGCCTGCACACTTCCTCGACCGGCGGGCACGTACACGCCACATCGTCGGCATCGTCGAATGCCTCGACGCGACCTGCCTTGGTGCCCTGCCGAAGATCCCGCACGTCGAACGGCCGGGCTGCCTTCCCAGCCGCGTGGTGCGCCAGCACCCGGCGCAGGGCCCACGGCGCGTCGGGGCCGAGAGTTGCGACGCGCGCGACGAGGGAAGGTGGCAGCGCATCGAGGCCGCACAGGAGAACGCGCCACACGACGGCGAGAGCCTCTACATCGTCGGCCGCGCGATGTGTCGCCGACGTGGCGCCGAAGGCTTCGGCAAGATCGCGCAGTCGATGGGACCGGAGCCGCGGCAGCGCGATACGTGCAAGCTGGAGGCTGTCGATCCAGGCGCCGGGGAATGCCATCGTGCCCGCCGCCCGCGTAAGGAACGCCCGATCGAACGCGACGTGGTGCGCGACGACGTCGCGGCCGGCTACGAACTCCGCGAGCCTGCTCACCGCCGCCTCCACACTCGGCGCTCCGACCACGTCGGCGTCGGCTATGCCGGTGAGCTTAGTCGTCTCGAGCGGCACAGGGTGTCCCGGGTGGACCATCGTGTGAAAGCGGCCGAGGACCTCAGGCCCCTGCATGACGAGCGCGGCTACCTCGATGATCGAGTCTCGGTCCGGATCGAAACCGGTCGTCTCTATGTCGACGATGGCGATCTCGTCTTCGAAACCGAAGACCGCGTCCGTTGCCCGTTCACCGAGCGAGGCGTAGGAATCGATAACCGTCGAATCCGTGCCGGGGACAAGGAGTCGCAGAAGCGGGTCAGGAGTCATCCGCCAAGCCTAGCACGCGGCCCTGACCGTCCGGGCCGCCATCCGGACCGCCAGCAAGGCAGCCCACAGGCGCAACCGCGGTCGAACGAAACACGGCGCCCCGAAGGGCGCCGTGCGAGTCGCGCTAGACAATGAGTGGTGCGGGCCTACTTCATGCCCGTGACGGCCTTTGAGGCCACCAGCCACGTGTTGCCGTCCTTCTTGAACACCCACGTGTTCTCGAAGGTGCCGTACTGCGAGGTCTGCTGGTCCACGACGACGGTCGCCTTGTCGCCCTGCTCGGCCGCAGAGGCGATCTTGAAGCCCACAACGCCGTAGCCCTCAACCTGCTGCTTCAAGGCGTCTGGCGACGAACCCTGCTGCTTGGCGGCCGGTAGGTGGTTGAACGCGGTCACCCAGTCGCCCTTGTCGGCGGCGGCGTAGTACGCGGCGACCCACTTCTCGGGAGTCATCCCCGCCGCCACCTTGGTGGCGGTCTTCGCATCGAAGTCCGCCGGCACGGTGCCTTGGGCACCGGTGGCTGCGCCTGGTGACCCGCCCATGGCGCCGCTACCCGAACCCGTAGCTCCGGCGCCCGTTCCCGCCGCTCCGGCGCCCGTCGCACCAGTGCCGGCCCCCGGGGTTGTCGGCAGCTCGGTGACTGCCGGTACCGCACGGCCGTTGTTCCAGATTGCGTAACCAAGGCCGGCAGCGAGCACGACCACCGCAACGACGAGCACGATGATCACGGTGTTCGTCGTGCTACGAGGGGTATCTGACATGAGCTGATCCTTTCGAGACGCGGTGTGCTGGCGAAACGCCCGCATAGCATACGGGCCAGCCCACTGTTCGTACAGCGGGTACGGCGGACACCTGGAAAGCGAATGATGCGCCAAAGCGAGCGACGAGCAGGCACGGGTCAGGCGGAGGTTCGGCCCTTCGGCGAGGGCGTCTCAGGCTGAGTCTCCGTCTTGCACGACGAGCGGCACCTCGAGCACGAGCCGCTGCAGCCGCCCTTGATCTTGAGCGCGTAGCACCTCGGACAGCGGACCTCCGCGGACGGGGACGGCAGGCCGCACGCAGGACACGGGGTCATCGATGGCAGCTACGCCACCCCCAACAGGCGGGCCATGATGCCGCCGACCACAAACGCGATGCTCACCGACGACGCGAACAACCCGAGCATGTATGGCCACCCGCGCTCCTTGAGCACCACCATCGCCGACGCGATGCATGGGACGAAGAGGGTGATCGTGATCATGCCGACGAGGAGCTGTGCGTCGCTCAGGTTCATGGTGAAGAACCCCGCGGCGCCGAAGTCGCGCCGCACGAATCCCATGACGAATGCCTGAGAGGCCTGCGCGGGCAACCCAAGCCACCCGACCGTGAGCGGTCGCGCCACCTGGATGATCCACGCAAGCGCCCCCGTGATCTCCAGAAGCGAGATGAGCGCGGCACCCGCGAGGAAGAACAGGGCCACTTCCTTCATGAACTGGTAGACCTTCACGCCCGTCTTGCGCACGACGTTGTCGAGTCTCGGCACGCGCAGGCTCGGGAGGTCGATGAGCAGGTCGGTGGACGAGCCGGGAAGCAAGCGGTTGAGCGCGGTGCCGAGCGCAACAAAGATGATGACCAGCGCCGCGAGATAGGCGGCCGCGTAGGCCGCGCCGGTACGGGTCATGAGCGCCGCGATGACGGCAATCTGCGCCGAACACGGCACGGCGATGGCCATGAGCGCCGTGGCGATGAAGCGCTCGCGCCGGCTCCCGAGGATGCGGGTCGTAAGCGTCCCCATCGTGACGCACCCGAAGCCGAGAATGAGCGGGATGACCGCGCGCCCGTTCAGGCCAAGCGACGTGAGGGAGCGGTCGGCGAGCGCTGCGATCCGCGGAAGGTAGCCCGAGTCCTCGAGCAACGCGAGCAGCAGGTAGAATCCGGCCACGAGCGGCAAGATCACGCCGAGCAGATAGGTGGGCGTCATCGTGAGGATCCCGAACTCGCCAGCGAGGAGAGTGTAGAGCCACGAGCCAGGCGCGACGATCGAACCGACCACCCGCTCGACGAACGGCACCCAGTACCCGAGCATGATCGTACCCTCGGTGATGCCGACAAGCCCTCCCGCGATCCACTGGCCGAGCACCACGTACATCCCCCAGAGCAGCGCGAGCAGCATTGGGATGCCCGTGAGCGGGTTCATCATCGCGTGGGAGAGCCGCGCCGAGAACGAGGCGCCGTGGAGCGTCTCGGTGATGACGTGACCGCAGATGTCGTTTACCCGATGCCGACGCCGCAGGTAGATAGCGTCCCGGAGTCCGCCGGGCTCCAGTCCGTGTCGCTCGGACACGACCTCGTCGCCTTCGAGGACCATGAGGGCCTCGGCCCGGGTGCCGACACGAGACGCCATGAGAACGAGGTCTCGCTCGAGTTCGGGGTCAGCATGTCCGGTTCGCGCCCTCTCGAGGCTGGCCACCAGCTCAGGAATACCCGTTCCGGCTACGGCGACGGTCTCGATCACCGGTACGCCGAGCAGATCCTCGAGCAGGTCCCGATCGACGCCGACGCCCCGCTTGCTGGCCTCGTCAGCCATGTTGAGAGCCACGACGAGGGGCTTACCCATGTCGACGAGCTGCAGCGTGAGGAAGAGATCCCGCTCGAGGTGGACCGCATCGACGACGTTGATGACCACATCGCCGCCGAGGATGATGTCGCGCGCCACGGTCTCCTCGTCGTTGAACGACGAGACGCCGTACACGCCAGGAGTATCGACCACATCTCGGTCGCCAACGCGACCACGCGTGAGCTCGACCGTCGTGCCGGGGAAGTTGCTCACGTCGACGTAGGTGCCGGTGAGCGCGTTGAAGACCACCGACTTGCCGACGTTCGGATTGCCCGCTAGCACCACGGTCTCGATACCGGGGCGCGCCGCAACGGAAGTGGCCCCGTGGTGATGATGGGCGGACGCTGCCATGCGGAGGGGTCCCTACCGGGCGGCTAGACGAGCCGGGAGTGCGCGCCTCACGCGAATGCGCTTCGCAAGGCCGCGCCCGACGGCTATCTCTTGACGACCGCTCTTCAGCACGAGCGGGCCGGCAGGGATGCGGGTGACGCAGGTGACGCACGCTCCTTCGGCCATGCCAAAACGCAGGCACTGGACCCGGGCGTGCTCGTCGTCGACCTCAACGATCTCCAGCTCGTCGCCGGTCCGTGCCCGGTCGAGCGAGTAGTGCTCGCACGATTCACACTCGAGCGACACCTCGGAGTCAGACAACTCGATGGGCAGCCTGCTGCGCTCCTCGGTGCCGAGCTTGTTCGGGCTCTTGCTTCCGCCCACGGGTGTCTCCTCGAACTCTCAGACTTAGTATCAACTAAGTCTATTCCAGCGCTCATACTAGGGTCGCCTGAGGGCCCTGTCAAGGTGCCAGACGGGTACAGACGTGCTAGCCTCGTTGCGAAGCGGAGTAGCTCCCGGCGCCAGCGCTGGGCGGCAGGCCGACAACCACGGGCGATGAGCCCCGGCCCTGTCATCACGGAGCCATCGTGACCGCAAGACCCTCGGCGGATAGCCGGAGGTCTTTCTTGTTCGAGGAGATGCGATGACCCAGTTGCCGACAACGTCGGGCCCTCCGTGCCACGCGCTCACAGCCGAGGAAACACTGCTGCGACTGGGCTCGGATGCGGCCACCGGCCTGCCTGCGGTAACCGCGGCGACGCGGCTCGAGGCCTATGGGCTGAATGAGCTTAGACCCGCCGAGCGTACCCCCGCGTGGCGCATGTTCCTGGCGCAGTTCAACGACTTCATGATCTGGGTCCTTCTCGGCGCGGTTGCGATCTCCGCGATCGAGGGGCAAGTGCCCGAGGCGATTGCAATCACGGCGATCCTGCTTCTCAACGGCGTTCTCGGGTTCGTACAGGAGTACCGGGCCGAGCAGGTGCTCGAGGCGCTCAAGGAGATGTCCGCTCCCACCGCCACGGTCGTGAGAGACGGGCGGGAGCAGGAGGTCAACGCGTCCGATCTCGTTCCCGGCGATATCGTCCTGCTCGAAGCGGGCGACCGCATCCCTGCCGACGGGCGCATCGTCGAGGCGGCAGCTCTCCGGACCGAAGAGGCCGCCCTCACCGGTGAGAGCGCCCCCGTCCACAAGACCGCCGCCGAGGTCTGCGAAGCGGGCGCCGATCTGGGCGACCGGGGCAATTCCGTGTTCGCTGGGACATCGGTAGCCGTTGGCAGAGGTCGGTACGTGGTGACGACTACGGGTGCCGCGACGGAGATGGGGAAGATCGCCCAGCTCCTATCGGAGCAGACGGAGGAGAAGACGCCGCTGCAAGAGGAGCTGAAGACGGTCGGGAAGCGCATAGCGCTCATCGTCCTGGCCATCGCAGTCATCGTCTTTGCAGAGGAGGTCTACAAGGCGCTCGCCGAAACGGGGAGCACTCTCTCCGAATCGTGGTCGAGCGGCGCGTTCAGAGATACCCTCACGCTTGCACTGCTCGTCGCGGTGTCGCTCGCTGTGGCGGCGATTCCCGAGGGGCTACCGGCCATCGTGACGGTCGCCCTCTCGCTCGGCGTGCGGACGATGGCGGGCCACAACGCGATAGTCCGCAAGTTGCACGCGGTCGAGACGCTCGGCTCGACCACGTTCATTTGCTCCGACAAGACCGGAACGCTCACGCGCAACGAGATGGCGGTGCGTCGGCTCGTCGTCGGTCTCGATCGCGTCGATGTGCTGCGGGACCACGCCCTTCAGCCCGATGACCGCCGTCCCGCCGATGCCGATCTTCAGCTGCTGCTCGAAATCGCCGCTGCCTGCAATGACGCGCACTACTCGGCGGATGGGGCGCTTCTCGGCGACCCTACCGAGACCGCCCTCATCGTCGCATCGGACAACATCGCGACAGAGCGGATGCGACCCCGCCGAGTCGCCGAGGTTCCCTTCGACTCCGAGCGAAAGCGAATGACGACCGTCCATGACGTCGACGGCCGGAGAGTCGCCTACGTCAAAGGCGGCACAGACGTCGTGCTGGGACTTTGCAGCCATGCGGTGCTGCACGGCGAAGTGGTCGAGATGTCCGCGGACCTCCGCGAGAGCCTGCACGGGGTGAACGAGCAGCTTGCGTCGAGCGGACACCGCACGCTCGCCTTCGCCATGCGTGAACTCGCCGCGGAAGAGGCCGTCGACGAGGATATCGAGCGCGGGCTAACGTACGTCGGCATCATGGGCCTGATCGACCCCCCGCGCATCGAAGTGCCTGCCGCCATCGAGGAATGCCACCACGCCGGTATCAAGGTAGCGATGGTGACCGGCGACCACGCGCTCACCGCGAAGGCGGTCGGGGAGCAGATCGGCCTGCTTGAGGGCGAACGGATACTGACCGGGCGTGAACTCGAGGCTATGTCCGACGACGAGCTGTACGACGTCGTCGAGGACGTCCGCATCTACGCCCGGGTCAACCCGGAGCACAAGCTGCGAATCGTCGGCGCGCTCAAGCGCCGCGGGGAGATCGTCGCGATGACGGGCGACGGCGTGAACGACGCCCCCGCACTCAAGAAGGCGGATATCGGCGTGGCGATGGGGCGCATCGGCACCGACGTGTCGCGCGAGGCAGCGGACATGGTCCTCGCCGACGACAACTTCGCGACCATCGTCGAGGCGGTGAAGCTGGGCCGTGTTGTGTTCGAGAACCTGCGCAAGTTCATTCTATTCCTACTGTCGTGCAACATGAGCGAGGTCCTCATCGTCTTCACGACGGCGCTGCTAGCGCCGGTGCCCGCACTGCTGCCGCTGCAGCTCTTGTGGATCAATCTCGTGACCGACGGCCTGCCGGCACTCGCGCTCGGCGTTGACCCGGGTTCGCCACACGTCATGGATAGACCGCCCCGAGGAGCCGAGGAATCCATTCTCACACCGCGGCGTCAGGCCCAGGTGCTGTGGCAAGGAGCGCTTATAACTGTGGGCGCACTGGTCCTGTACCTCGGCGTCGAGGGCGGATGGGTTCCCGTGGACAGCCCTCGCCACGCCCAGACCATGCTGTTCACGGTCGTAGTGCTCGCACAGCTCCTGCACTCGTTCAGTTTCCGCTCCGAGACGCGCTCCGTGTTCTCGGCGCACTCCCTCAAGAACCGGTGGCTCAATCTCGCATTCGTAGGGTCGATGTGCCTGCAGATGCTCGTCGTCTACGTGCCGTTCCTGCAGCGCGTGTTCCACACCGAGCCGCTCGGCCCGGAGGATTGGCTTGCCGTGCTGGTCGCTGCCCTCATTCCGATGGCACTCATCGACTTGACCAAGGTCGCCCTGGCACGGCGAAGCCGCTAGAAACGTTCATCTTGCACAAATGCCCGCTCATCGTCGTATGATGCATTTCATCGTCCAAGCCATGCCGCACGTTGGTGGCCTGGGGCAGCCGCAGCATTCACAGGAAGACACAGGGCGCCGAACGTGACGGACCGGGCCGAAAGAGACGCAAGCGGCGAGAACGCCCACGCGAGACCGGGCGGCGAGAACCCGGCCACGAGCGACGCGGCGGCCGTACTCGCGCATGAACTGCGCGGGCCACTCACGGTCGTGAGCGGATACCTCGACCTGCTGGGACGCGCACAAGACCCTCAGGCACGCGAGTACGCTCTCGGTGCGGCCCACCGAGCTGTCAGGCGCATGGATGCTTTGATCGACGACGTGCTGGAGTCCTTCGACGGTGCGGCTGCAACGCCTAGACCTCTCCAGGCCGTGAATCTCGGCTGCCTCCTCGAGTCACTCATAGCCGACGTGCCCGCCTATCGCTCGAGAGTGGTGCTCCACGCCGCATTCGTCTGCCGCGCGCAGGCTGACGAATTGCGTCTCACGCGTGCCATCTCCAACGTGCTCGACAACGCGCTCAAGTTCTCGCCTGCCGGGACTCGCGTGCGCGTCACCCTCCGCGAGGAAGGCGAACGGGTCGCCGTAGTGGTCGAGGACGAGGGGCCCGGCATTCCCCCGAGAGATGCGGACCGCCTCAAAGGACGCTTCGAGCGGCTCGCGCGCGACGACGCCGTACCCGGCGCCGGCATCGGGCTCGGCGTGACGGTCGACCTGATCGAAGGCATGGGTGGCACGGTCCAGATCGGCAACCGCACGCACCAGGTTGGTGCTCGGATCGAGCTGCGCCTGCCTGCTGCGTCGAAGGAGCTTCGCTAGCCGGCTCGTGCGCTCCCCGGTGCGTCGCGGTCTTCCAGTGCCCAGCTCACGAGCCTCATGCAGAGCTCGGGGAACTCGATGCCCGCGGCGCGGGCCGCATCCGGCAGCAGGCTCGTCGAGGTCATGCCCGGAATCGTGTTCAACTCCAGCAGATAGACGCGGCCGTCCTCGGCAACGATGGTGTCCGATCGCGACATGCCTCGGCAGCCAAACAGACGATGCGCTTCGAGAGAGAGCCGCTGGCACTCCTCGCGAATCGCGTCGCTCACGCGCGCCGGGATGATGTGGCGACTCATTCCCGGCACGTACTTGCTGTCGTAGTCGTAGAACTCGTGTTCCGGAACGATCTCAAGGGTCGGGAGCGGGAAAGGCTCGCGCGTGCCGAGGACCCCCACCGTGACCTCAACCCCTGCAACGAATCGCTCGACGAGCACGCTCTCGTCGTACCGGAACGCTTCTTCGATACCCGCCGGGAGCTCGTCGGGGTTGTGCGCGATGGTGACGCCGATCGCCGATCCCTCGTTCGCGGGCTTGACAACCGTCTTCGGGCCAAGCTCTGCGGTGATACGCGCCGCATCCCACGCCTCACCCGCTTGCAGCGTCACGTACTCCGGGCTGGCGAGCCCCGCCTGGGCAAACAGGTGCTTGGACACGACCTTGTCCATCGCTAGCGCACTCGCGAGGACGCCCGATCCCACGTACGGCATCCCGAGAAGCTCGAGCAGCCCTTGCACCGTGCCGTCTTCGCCGAAGCGGCCGTGGAGGGCGATGAAGCAAACGTCAGCCGGTGAATCCTCGAGGCGCCTGATGAAGCCCGGCTCGCCAGCGTCGATGGTCTCCACCGATACGCCGAGCGAAGCGAGGGCATTGGCAACCTGCCGACCCGTGTTGAGCGACACCTCGCGCTCCGCCGAACGGCCGCCCATGAGCACGGCGACGCGCACGTTGGCCGCCCCCGAACGGGCCGATTCCGGGTCGTGATCCATGCGTCTCCCGAGTCCTTCTACCGCAGATGGCCGAACCGAACCGTGTCGACGACGACGAGCATCGTCCACCATAGCGCGACGCCGCCAAGCGTCGCGAGCGCGCCCTTGAGAAGCGCCTCCGTGAACAGGCCGTCATGCGAGGCGCCGCTCGAGCGCAGGAGCGCCGCAAGCCACACGGCCACGACGAGGAGGGGGCCGGCTGCTGTCAAGCCTAGCCCCACGATGACCATGCGCGCGTACAGCCCCGAGGCGTAGACGACATCCCCGGTCGGGGTCTCCATCAGGAGCCAGCCCGCGATGCCACAAAGCGAGATCCACACGGCGAAGTAGGCGACGAACGGCCAGCTCGGAGTGTGTGTGCGCGACAGCCCTGCCGCGGGGGACAGCGCCGAAGCGGAACCGCCAGCTGCACCTTCGGAGGAGGCGTCGGGAGTCGTGACGCCGTCGGCGGGGGGCGCATCGCTATCAGTGGGTTCTGAGATCGGGACGGTGACATCCGGATCGGCGGTCAGCGCGGTAGCCTCGGACAAGCCGGGCTCGGCGTAGACGGGCTCGGCGTCGACGGGCTCGGTGTCGACGGGCTCGTCAGCGTCCAACGACGCTACTATCGCGAGCAGATCGGCCGGCGGAGTGTCCACAGCTGACGCCGATGGGGTATCCAACGCCTGTGCGATATCGGATCCGGGCGACTCGGTCAAAATGGCAGTCCTCGGCAAGTGTGCTGGTTTGATGCATTTTCACACATCGGTACCGCATCTGCTTCCAGCATGCGCGAAGGTCGATTGTGCGTAACCAAAGCGATGAGGTGGAACCATGGACGACGTGAACCCCGAGTTTGATTCCGCGCCGGACTCACAGGCGCCGTCAGTGCCCGCAGCGCCCGCTCCCGACGCCTACGGCGCACCACAGGCCGAACCAGTGCCGCCGGCGCAGAGCGAGGAGCAGGCGGCCAGCCCTGCCTACGCCGAACCCGCGATGTACTCGCCGCCCGTCCAAACGGGGGCGGCCGCGCCTGTTCCTGCAGCGGCTCCACGCTCGGGGGTGGGAGCGGCGATAGCCGTGGCCATAGTGGTCGCGCTGTTCGTCGGCGCGATGGCGGGTGCCGCCGCCGGATTCGCAGGCGCCCAGCTCGCTCGTGGCAATGCGCTCCTTCGGCCTGCCAAAGTGACGGTCGTCCCTTCGAAGACCTCCGAGCCGGTCGTTGCGGCGGCTGCGGCGGCTGTTCCGAGCGTCGTGAACATCGACGTGAGCGGATCGGCTGAGTCCCAGTCGCAGAACGACAGGAACCTGCCTAGGGACCACCCGAACGTTCCGTTGAGAGGGAACGGCTCCGGAGTGGCCTACAAGGCGGCACCTGATGGCGGCACCTACATCATCACGAACAACCACGTGGTCGAGAACGCCACGAGCATCGTGGTCCGCGACGCTGCCGGGGCTCGACACGACGCGAAGCTCGTCGGCCGTGACCCGGAGACCGATATCGCCGTCGTACGGGTGTCGGGCAAGGTGCCGGGAATCCAGCTCGGTGACTCGAATGGTGTTCAGGTCGGCCAGCTAGTCGTCGCCATCGGCTCCCCGTTCGGGCTCGAGCACTCGGTCACGTCCGGCGTGGTCTCCGCGCTCGGGCGATCGCTGCCGGACTTCACTGGCAGCTCAAACGGGGTGTATCCGCTTGTGAACGTAATCCAGACCGACGCAGCCATCAACCCGGGCAATTCCGGTGGAGCCTTGGTCGATCGCACTGGGCGTCTTGTGGGCATCAATACCGCCATCTATTCCGAGAGCGGCGCCAGCGGCGGAGTCGGTTTCGCCATTCCGGTAGACACGGCGCAGCGCGTGGCCGAAGAGCTCATCCGCGGCGGCAAGGTCCAGCACCCGTTCCTCGGTGTGGTGGGCCAGACAGTAGACGATCAGCTCGCCAAGGAAGAGAAGCTCAACGTGAGCGAGGGCGCCTTCGTTGTCGATCTGACACCCGGCACGAACGCCGTGAAGGCCGGCATCAAGAAGGGCGACGTGATCGTCTCGCTTGAGGAGACGCCCATCCGCTCGATGGACGATCTCATCCTTCAGGTGCGCAGGCGCGACGTCGGCGATACGGTCTCCGTCGGGCTCGTGCGAGACGGCGAGAAGATGACTGTAGACATGACGGTCGGGTCCAAGCCGGCGAACCTAGACACGAGCCAGCCGACAACCAGCACGCCGTAGCCCCGCAGGAATCCAGACACGCAGCGGTGCCGCGGGGGCGCTATGCCTTCTTGCGGCGCGAGCGCAAGAAGGCGACGAGCCCGATCACGAGAGCGCCGAGAACTGCAACGGCCAAGACGGCCGGCAGCGCGCTGTTCCACTTCTCGGTCGCAGAATCGGACGTCTTTTCGCCTTCAACGGGCGCCGCTGAAGACCGCACGACCTGCTCGGCTGTGGCCATCTGGGTGGTTGGGTTCTCGACCTCGGCCTTCTCGGCAAGTTCCTCAGGCAGCGAGCGGTAGTTGAGGGTCGCAACGATCGTGGCCGAGGGCTGGTCGGGCATCGTGATGGTGTAGGTCTGGGTAACGGACGCCTGGGGCGGGATCCTGTCATCGGAGTGGACGCCGGTGGCCTCCCAGAGCTCCACCGGGTGCCGCCCCTTGTCGTCCTTCAGCACGGTTCCGAACTGGCGGGTACCGAGCGCCGTCTCCTTGCCGTCCGGCCCTGCTGCGGTCACGTCCAGCCACATCTGGCGCACCTCGGTAAGCCCGGTGGGCAAGTAGTGTCCCGCGCCCACGTTGGTGATCGTCACGGTCACCAACGCCGAGGCGCCCGGGGCAAGGATCTCCGGGGCATCGAGGCGCATCTCGGCTGCAGCCTTGAGGTTTGCGGTCGCGCGCTCCGCGTCACCCTGGCCCACGTTGCCCCCCACGAAGGTCATCGTGTAGATGTGCTCGCGCTGAGGGCCGCCTGCTGCGGCCTTGCCGGGATTGGGCTTCGTCACGCCGGGGCCCGGGGTCATGTGGCAGTCCTGGCAGACGACTCCAGCCTTCGCGTACGGGCCGTTCTTCCATTCTGAGTACGAGGACTCGAGGTGCATGCCGTTCACGGGATGGTCGACGTTGTGGCACGCGCCGCAGAACTCAGCCGACTCGTGGAACGCCGAGTAGGCGGTCGCGTGGACCGGAGAGACGGCGTCTTTGAGCTGGGCCCTCTTGGTTCCATCGAGTTTCAGGATCTGCGAGGTGTTGGACGGCGGCATAGTAGTACCTACCACTTGATGACAGAAGTCGCAGAAGACGCCCTGCGCCGATTGAGGAGAGAGCTTGCCGGTCGCGGCCTCTCCCGACATCACGGCCACGGGACCGTGGCAGGTGTCGCAGAATGCGCCCAGCTTCCCGTCGGTGGCCTTGTTCGCCTCGGCCTTCTTGGCCTGGTACGCCGGGTCGGCGAGTGCCTTGGCGTGCATCGTGACACTCCACTGGCTCAACAGTCCCGCGTGACAGCCGCAGGCCTCAGCGGGCTTGAAGGCCCTGGACGGCGCGTTTGGTAGTGCGCCAGCCCCCTGGACCGCGCTCAGACAACCGATCAGAACAACCGCACTCGCTATGCACAGCTGAAACCGAATCGGCCTCATGTCTGTGCCAGACGAGGCACGCTCGGTGATTCCGATCTTCTCAGACGCCGTCGTAGTGCGCGCACGGCACCAGCGCGCGAAGGGTATGACTGTCACCGTCCGTCCTTTCCGAACGCGGACCCGATGTCACTCATGGTACACGGTGCGCAAATCCGCAGGAAGGGCGCTTGCCTCGCCGCAAACTCCGGGTTCACGCCCGCCCCGACCACGTCATCCGCTGACGGCTAGGGGGGTGCCAACCAGACGTCGAAGGCCAGGTCGCCGGAGAGTGGAAGAGCCAATCGCGCACGTCCGTCCTCGTTCGTCGCGGGGAGGGCCGCGTCCGAGGCGGTCAGTCGCGCATTCACGCGCGATATCCTCCAACCAGGTGGAGGCGCGACCGTGACCGTCATGGGGATGTCCTCGAGGTCCGCTTGTCTCGCGACGAAGAGCCGGTAGGACGGGGCGGCGCTCGGCGCCCGTGGCGAGCCCTCTCCGTTCGGGACGGACGACGAAGGATCGCCGGTGGCACCGCCGGTTCTCCACGCGACGGGGACGTGGCTGACCACCGTCTCCGTGTGGGTCCGTCCTCGAAGGACCGAGAACGAGCGGCCCTCGGTCGGGAGCCCGGACTCAACGGTGCCGTGGCCTCCGCCGTCCGACGCGAACACCGTGCCCGGTGCCCGGGAGACGCGCAGCCAGTCGTCGAAGGAGTTGCGCCCGGCCAGCGCATAGGGCCCCCTGTTCGAGTACCCGAGGACAAGCGTCGACTCCGCCGAGCGGTCGGGCATGAGAGCGACCTCGTAGTCGATGGTCTTCTTCATGGCCATGTTGATCTTGCTGCCGAGGTTCATCGCGTTGGAGATGACGAGGAGATCCGTTGCGCCGCCAGACGGAGCGATCCGCCCCGACCACCCCAGAGCGACGACCGCCTCCTCCGCTCCGGGATCCGTGAAGTAGAGCTGCACGTGCTTGGCGTCGGCGGCCTTCGCCAGGGCCTGCGCTGCCTTGGCCAGTTCCCCCGGGCTAGCGCCGAGCACCCGCCGCTCGAGTTCCCCAGCGAGTGCAACGAGTACGTCCTTCCTGCCCTCGCCCCCCTTCACCATCGTGTAGTACAGCAGACGAGTGAGCAGGTTCTCGGGCGTGAACGTCTCGGAGAAGCTCTGCACCCCTATCGGGCCGAGAGCCTCCAAGAGGTACTGCATCGCGACCGTGTCCACGACGACGACGCCGTCGATCGGAGGTTGATCGTAGTCCCGCCAGAACCCGAGCATAGCGCGCGCACTCGTGGGGAAGTCGATCCACCAGTTCGCTTCTCGGAGTCCGAACTCGCTGGTCAGGGCTGCTTTGGGAGGTCGCGTGAAACCATCAGGCACGTAGGGCATCAGGAAGACGTCCCGATAGGGCGGGTCCGGCAGCGTGTAGATGTCTCGCCACTTGTCGAGTCTGACACCCGTCGGACCCACCTCGATGATGCCGTAGCTGCCGGAGAACCCCCCCGTGGGTCTCAGTTCCGCGCCGTTCTGGGAGACGACCAGGATTCGGTGCGTGGACGACAGCAGGTACCTCTCCAGCGGCAACAGAGCGCGGAATCGGTCCAGGGACGGGGCGGCGCGTCGGAGTGCAGCCTTGGCCGAACGGACCTGCTTGGTCAGTGGCGGCACCAGACCGCGCTCGTCCAGGGCCGCGACCCGGTCGGCCACGTCGACGAGCGCGGCGAGTGCGGTTTCGACGCGCCGGCGTCTGTTCTCGAGCAACGAGCTGAGGCCGCTCGTCGGGCTTGCTCCCGCTCTATTGGCGGGCACCTGCTGAAGTGCCGCCGCCAACTCGGCGCCGGCGGTCGAGGCGCGCAGCCCGAGCACCACGAGCGCCTGCGCCGTGGAATACTGACGCCCAACCAGAGGGACCGCGCCCACCGCTTCGCCGAGCCAGTCGGGCCCGAGCATCCCTTGTGCGCGAGAGAAGCTCCGCTTGGCGGCGCCGAATTGCGACACCGCTCCGGTCGCATCGAGAGACGCGAGACGTGTGGCAGCGGCCGCGGCCTCGGCCTTCCCCTTCTTCGCCACGCTCGCGAGACCGGCTGCCCACCCGTATGCCCCCGCCACGAGCACGATCACGAGCGCGGCAACGGCGGTCACGATGATGGCCGAGCGGATCGGACGCTTCATGTTCCTAGGGTACAGCCGCCTGCTCCTCGTCGCGCTCATCCGCTCGACACCGGGAGCCCCTGACACCGCGGGAGCGACGCCGGGGGCAGAAGAGCTAGGCGCCCCCGCACCCTGGATGACAGCGGGACACTACCTCGTGCGGTCACCGCCGAAGTACTCGGGGACCGTCCGCACCTTCCTGCGGCGTCGACGCCGGACAAGGGCGAAGACGACTCCCGCAACAATCAACGCGCCGAGCAGCGCCGCGGCTCCTGCAAGCAGCTGCGAGGTGCTCACGCTCGCTCCGCGCTCGGCCCGACGTTTCGCCTGTTTCGACCCGTAGACCACCTTCTGAGCGCGTGCCATCTCGGTCACGGGGTTCTCGACTCGCGCCTTCTTTGCCATCTCCTCCGGGAACGACTTGTAGTTCAGGACTGCTTCTACCGCTACGCCGCCCTCGGTTGTCATCGGGAACGCATACGTGGAGTGCACGGCGTTCTTGGGCGGGATTCGGTCGTCTGACTGAACAGCCACCGCGTCCCAGAGCTGGACGGGGTAGCGTCCCTCGGCGTCTCGGTACACCGTCCCGAACTGACGACGGCCCAGCAGTCGCTTCGCCCCATCGGGAGAGACCGCGTTCACCTCGAGCCACATCTGGCGGATCTCCGCGACTCCCGCCGGGATGTAGTGTCCGGCCCCGACGTTCGCGACGGTGACCTTCACCGATCCGGTCGTTCCGGGCTCGACCACGTCGGACGCCTCGAGCGAGACCCGTGCGGCAGCTTTGAGGTTCATGCGCGCCCGGGGGGCGTTGCCCAGGGGCACGTTCGCGCCGACGAAGTTCATGAGGTAGACGAAGTTCCGGATCGGTCCCATGGGGGCGGCCCGGCCAACGGTCGGCCCTCCGCCTGGCCGAGCGCTCATGTGGCAGTCCTGACACACAATGCCGAGGGCCGCGTAGGGCCCCGCTTTCCACTCGGGGTAGGTCGTGTCGAGCATGACCCCCGTGGTGGGGTGCTTGAGTGTATGGCACGCGCCACAGAACTCCGCGCTCGTGTGGAACTTGGAGAAGGCGTTCTTGTGAGTCGGCGCCGACGAATCGGGGTACTGGGCTCGCTTCGTGCCGTTGGCCCGCAGCTTCTGAGAGGCGTTTCGTATCGGCTTCTTCGTGCCGGTGACCTGGTGGCAGAAGTCGCAGGTCACTCCCTCCTTGCTCTGAGGAGAGAGCTTCGACTCGCCTTTCGTCTGCCCCGCCATAGTTCCGATAGGCGTGTGGCAGGTGTCGCAGAACGTACCGAGGCTCCCGCCCGTGGCTTTGTTGGCCTCTTGCTTCTTGACCACGTACACGGGGTCGTAGAGAGCCTTCGCGTGCATCGACAGAGCCCATTCGTCACGCTGCTGCCCATGGCACGTGCAGGAGGTGGCGGGCTGGAAGCGTTTCGCAGGGATGTCTGGCAGCGCCTCGGCCTGCTGCGGCAGCATGCAGAGGAGTACCGAGGCGATCGCACACGCGGAGACGACCGCGCCGGCTCGAATCGCTCGCAGAGTGGGGCGGGGAGGTGTGCTGGTGGTTCGTGCCATCCGTCGCCTCCAAGCGCCGGTCGCCCGTTTGCCCCACAAACAGGCTACCTGAAGTCCACCCCGTCGTCCTACTGCACGAAGACCCCAGCGGTACCGCCGGGGTCTTCGGATTCTCGACTCGGGCTGAGAGACGTCAGGCAGGGGCTCCGGTCTTTCGGCTGGCCAGAACACCCCAGACGACGATCGCGACGATCGCGACGAGCGACGAGACTGCCCAAAACAGGTTCAGCAGGTCGCCCTCCTTGCTCCACGGCGTCGTGGCCTTCGCCTCGGCCGCAGTCGCGTCGGGCGGAGCCTCGGGCAACACGATGAGCGGGGCCACGACCACGACTTTCTTCGCAGCCGTGGTGGCCGCGGTCGTCGTGGGCGTGGCCGTAGCGGCAAACCCTGCTGCAGGCAGCGTGAAGGTCAGGAGCACGAGCAGGCACGCGAGTGTGAGCAGTACGCGCTTCATGAATGACCTCCGGCGCCGCTGGGGCCGCTATCCTGGTGCGACCGTTCGTGGCCGACGATACCACACCCTCGGACGCTCTTCCCACCCTCTAACTGCGGGCTCCGTGCACGCGTGCGGGTCGCGCCGTTGGCGGGGATGGGGTAGAAACGTCTCGATAGGAAACCACGGCCACTGAGAGGATGGTGCACGCATGGTTGAGATGTATCGCTGCAAGGGGTGTGGGTACTTCCATGTCGGACCGGCCCCGGACACGTGTCCCGTGTGCGGCGCGTCGAAGGGCATGTTCGTCGAATACGCGGGACCCGGCGACCTGACGGGCACGAAGACGCTCGAGAACCTCAAGGCCGCGTTCGCGGGCGAGTCGCAGGCAAATCGCCGCTACACGATGTTCAAGCGCGTGGCGGAGCTCGAGCGCGCGCCAGCCTCGGCGATCTCCGCGTTCGAACGGGCAGGCAGCGAGGAGACAGCGCATGCGCTTGGCCACCTCGCCTACATGGGAGCGGTCGGCACGACGGCCGACAATCTCCGCGCCGCGGCAGCCGGTGAGGAGTACGAGACGGTCGACATGTATCCGTCCTTCGCCGAGACCGCCGAGGCCGAGGGGCATCCCGAGATCGCCTACTACTTCCGGGCCGTCGGACGTTTCGAGAACGAGCATCGCAAGGAGTACGTCGGCGCACTGGGGGAGCTTGAGTCGTAGGTGGGTTGGCCAGAGGAACCGGTCGGCATCAAGGGCCTCAGTCGTCCCCTCCTCGACGAACGTCTACGAGCGCTCGGCGCGCCGCGCTATCGTACGTCGCAGGTCGTGCGGTGGCTCTACGCGCGGGGAGCCCGTTCGTACGACGAGATGACAGATCTTCCAGCAGGTCTGCGGGCGTCGCTCGCGGACCTGCTTGCTCTTCCAGTGCCTACCATCGTCACGCGTCAGGCGTCCGAGATCGATGACACGCGCAAGTACCTGCTTCGCCTCGGCGATGGCGAACTGGTGGAGGTCGTGGGCCTTCCTACCGCGGACCGGCTGACCGTCTGCTTCTCGACGCAGGTGGGCTGCGCGATGGCGTGCGCGTTCTGCGCGACCGGTGTCTCCGGCTACGTGCGCGACCTCGCACCCGGTGAGATGGTTGACCAGGTGCGAATCGTGGCCGAGGACTACGGCCGCCGTGTGTCGAACGCGGTCGCCATGGGGCAAGGGGAGCCGTTCGCGAACTACGATGCGGTCTTGGCGGGGCTGCGGTTCTTGAACGACGCCGATGCGCTCGGAATCGGTGCCCGCCACCTCACTGTTTCGACATGCGGCGTGGTAGGCGGTATCAGACGCCTTGCCGAGGAGCCCGAGCAGTTCACGCTGGCGGTGTCGCTACACTCCGCCGTGCAGTCGACCCGGGACCGTCTCATGCCCGGAGTCCGCGGTATGCCGCTCATGATGCTGCGGAGCACCCTTCTCGACTACGCGTCGAGGACAGGACGCAGGCCAAGCCTGGAATACGCGCTGATTGATGGCGTGAACGACACGGACGCCGAGCTGTCCGCCCTCGTGCAGTTCGCTCGCGGGATGCTCGTGCACGTCAACCTGATACCCGCCAATCCCGTCGCGGGGTTGGCGTTCGAGCGCTCCTCGGCTCATCGGGCTCGGCTGTTCGAGGAACGGCTCGCGCGCGCGGGCATCGAGGCATCGGTCCGCACCGAGCGAGGAGCGGACATCGACGCCGCGTGTGGGCAGCTTAGAGGGCGTGCCGAGGCTCCCGCGCGTGGCTTCTACGGTGAAGACACCTGACCCGGCGCCCTGCCCGGCTCGACAGGACAGAGGCTGTGGAACGCGGGACACTCGTCGCAGGTCCGTGGTTGGTAGTGCCCCAACGGTGGAAAGACTCCCCTGCCGATATCGGAGACGATGCCGCTGATCTCGGTCTCGATCTCGCGCAGGTCCTCGCGTCGGTAGCTGAAGCGCGTCTCCTCGCCTCCCGCTTCCAGCTTGAAGAACACCGCCTCCAGATGCTCGATGTTGGGCTGCGCGCTGAACACGGCGAGCGCGTAGCACGCCGACTGAAGCCGCCATCGTTCGAACGAGAATGAATCCGGCGCAGAGACCCCGGTCTTGTAGTCGACCACGAGCGCTTCTCGTCCATCGAGCGCGAGGAGGTCGATAGCGCCGTCGACCACCGTCTCGGAGACTGCCACCCCAAACGGGACCTCGCGAAGGACCGTCCCCGCGGAACTCACCGCCCGAGCGAGCGGGCTCGCGGCAAAAGCGGTCACCGCCCGCCGGACGCGGTCGAGATCCTCGTCGCAGAGCCCCTCTCGACGTGCCATCGCCTCGAGAGTCCCGGCCGGGGGCCTGCCTTGGTCGTCCAGGACCGACAGTGCCTGGTGCACAACGGTACCGATCGCGCGAGCGTCCCCGGGGATACCCCGGTACGAAAGGCGGCCCACTCGTGCAACGTACGTTGCGTAGTAGCGGAACGGACAATCGAGATAGGTCTGCAGGCCCGTGTAGGAGACGCGCGTCGGCCCGCCGGGTGCGGAGGACTCGTCCGGCGCCGCGGGAGGCATCCCGGCCGGCCGTGTCGCCCCCTCCGCCTTTCTGGCCGCGACCCCCTTCTCGTCGGTCGTACACTCACCTGCCGGTCTCGCACAGTTGAGGCGGAGCCGTGCTTCCCCACATCGCCCGTCGATCGGCTCGCGCTCGCTCGCCGGCACGGCTGCGTCGACGCCGATCGCCTCGCAGATCCAGCCGATGGGCCTGTCCGGCAGCAGCTCCTTCGTGAGGTCCGCGACCCCGAAGAGCGCGAGCGCCTGGGTCGCGCGCGTGCACGCGACGTAGAGCACGCGCTTGGACTCTGCGGTCTCCCGCTCCGTGCGCCACTCGCGCACCGCAGCCGAACTCCGCGTGTCCCGACACGACGCGAACGGTTCGTCGACCGGCAAGCGCAGCCCGAGCGTGACCTGACCGGCCGGGCTGCCGCAGTCGAAGGTGAGCGACCTTCTTGGAGGTTGGTTGCCGAGCTCGGCGAGAGCCACTACCGGGAACTCGAGTCCCTTTGCTGAGTGGACGCTCATGATGCGCACGGCGTCGACGTCCTCGGCAGCCATAGCCGCCTGCTGCTCGTAGCGCCTGTGGCGTCGGCGCAGCTCGAGGTGGGCCAGGAAGGCGCTCGGGTCGCCGGGCTCCAGCTGTTCGAACTCCCCGGCAAGACGCGCGAACTTGAGTACGTTCGCCCACGCGCGTTCCTCGCCCGCCGCGAACAGCGTCACGTCGTAGTCCAGCTGCTCGCACGCGCGATGGATGAGGTCGTAGAGCGACGTGCGGCCCTGTTCTCGGCGTACATCCCCTACCGCCGCGAGCAAGGTACGGAGCGCCGTTTCGTCCTCCTCGACGAGGGTCGGGCGGTTCTCGTCGCTCGCGGTCTCCCACAGACTCCGCCCGTCCGCCGACGTACGCAGTACGTACAAGGCGTCGTCTGACACGTTGGCCATGCGGCCGACGAGCATCCTCGCGAACGCCTCGTCGTCTGCGGAGTTACCGACGACGCGCAGCAGCGCCTCGAGCTCCTCGGTCTCGGGAGTATCGAAGTAGGTGCCTCCTGACGCCACGAACACGTCGAACCCGCGCGCGCTCAATGCAGATTCGAATGCCTCGGAGCGCGTCATGGCCCTCAGGAGCAGCACCAGGTCACTCTGCTGGACTCCTTCCCGCCGGAGTCGCGCGAAGTGCTCCGCGACGGCCTCTGCTTCAGCGACCGTTCGACCGAGTTCGCTGCACGCGTCGGCGTCAAGCACAGTGAGTTCGATCCGCGGGAAGTCATCGGGCCAGGAATCGCGTTCGGGGTCGTTCCCGGCGTCGCGTTCGCCCACCTCCAGCTGCACAAAACCCTCTGGCCAGAAGGGCGCCGAGGAGAAGAGTCCGTTGAAGAACCGTACGAGTTCCGGGTGCGATCGGAAGTTCTCCGGCAGCGTGAAGACCCGCTCCCCGGGAAGCGCGCGCAGCCGTCGACGGAAGACACCGACGTCGGCGTTGCGCCAACCGTAGATCGACTGCTTCTCGTCGCCCACCGTCGCGAGCGCCCCGCCTGCGAGCTCCGCCACGACGGAGAGCTGCAGTTCGTTCGTGTCCTGGAACTCGTCGACCATCACTTCGGTAAGCAGGCGCCGGTAGCGTCGGACCAGTTCCGGATGCGCGCGCAGGAGATCGCGCGTCTTGAGCTGGAGGTCCTCGAAGTCGAGCGCACCGAGCTTCTCCTTGGCGGAGGCGTACTCTGCGGATGCCCGCCTCAGGAGTTCGACGAACCCCGCAGCGTAGCCGTCAGACACCTGCTCTGCCGCGACTTCTCTGAGGCGTGCCGCCTGCTCCTCCGCTCGAATCGCAAGCGGCTTCGCACACGTGCGGCAGCCTTTGCTCTGCTTGAAGCCAACCAGTGCCCCGAGGATCGAGGCACCGCACTCGGATTCCCCGGTATCCACGGTCTCCAGCGACTGCAATGCGTTCGCGAGGTGCTCGATGTTGCGCTCCTCCGTGACGCCCCGACCCGTGAGGCCGAGCATCTCGTCGAGGACCGAGCGCAGTTCGCTTCGAGCATCGGCCAACGCCGGCGCCACATCGGTTGCAGAGCCTTGCAGCGCATCGGCTCCGCGCCCGAGCGATCGCAGGTGCTCGTCCACGGTGCGGATACCGCCTTCGATCTCGAGCACATCGTAGTCGGCGATCAGCCGCTGCACCTCGTCTGAACCCGACAGCGCGCTCACCGCCCGTTCGAAGGCCTGCTGTCGCACGAGGGCGGACTGGACCTCATCCATGACCGAGAACATCGGGTCGAGCCCGGCCTCGAACGCATGCCTAGTGAGAAGCCGCCTGCACATGCCGTGGATCGTGGAAATCCACGCGCGCTCCGCCTCGCGGGCGACATCCACGCCCACATCGCGCGCGAGCGCTCCGCGGACTCGCTGGGAGAGTTCTCCAGCTGCCTTCTCCGTGAACGTGATTGCAACGAGGCGCTCGAGCACCCCTGTCGCACCGGACGCTCGCGCCATCGCTGCGTGTCGAACGAAGCGCGCAGTGAGCACGCGTGTCTTGCCAGAGCCGGCTGCGGCCGACACGAACAGGCCGCCAGGCGGAGCGGTCACCGCGGCTGCCTGTCGCTCGCTCAGGCTCAACGTTGGCCCCCCGGGCAAAACCCTCGAAGCCGGCACCGGTCGCAGGAGCTCACGTCGAGGGGTGTTGGCGGTATGAGGCCTTCCCGCATGCCCTCCACGGCCTGCCGCGCTCGGGCTTCGGCATCACGGATCACGACATCGATCCTCTCGGACTCCATCCCATCCGTCGATACGAGTCCGCGGCCTCGCACCGAGCTGGTCGAGTAGAAGCCGCGGTTCTCGGCCGACGTCACGTTCTGTGAGGAGAGCCGGCGATACAGGCCGCCCGCGATAGGGGCGCCGAAGCACTTCTGAGCAATCCGCGCGTAGAGCGCCAGTTGCAGCAGTCCCCTTTCGGCGGACTTGCTGGCGGAGTAGCGAGCGTCAACCGTGCCGGTCTTGTAGTCCGCCACGAGCAGCTCGCCGTTCGGCCCCTGGTCAACGCGGTCCATTCTGCCGGCAAGCTGGAACCCCTCGAACAGCTTCTCCTCCGGCGCGAACTGCATTTCGTGCGCGACGGGTGTGAAGTCAGGGAGAAACCCGGCGTCGGCGCGTACGAAGCCGACGACCTTCCTGTGAACCGACGCCTGGACGGACCGCTCGGCGAGGCTCGTGGCGTCGCCCTGCCCGGCGACGAGCGCGTCGACTACCTCAGCGGCGAGCGCTACTGCCCGCGTGACGTTATGTTCGGTAACTCTCACATCGCCAACCGCCGCTGGCAGTTCCTGGAACAGACGGCGCAGCGCCTCGTGTGAGAGCCGTCCGACTTCGAGCGCATCATGGTCCTCCTCGAGCGGCCGCGCGCGAACCACGCGCTCGTGGAACCACGCGTAGGGACACCTCAGGTACGCCTCGATCTCCGTTGCCGAGTACACGGTCCGTCCTCGCAGCTCCTGAAGCACCCGTTCGTCGCGCAGAACCGGCTCGCGCGCTGCCGCTCGGCGAGAGGCGCGCGCGACCCGCGACATGGCTGACTCGGACGAGAGTGTGGCGCCGTCGCGAGCTGCGGCGCGCAGCGATCGGCGCAACGAGCGCGGCGCCGCGCCAGCGTCGGTCTGCTCGAAGCCGAGCGAGAACACCGGCGGCAGCTGCTCCTCGGCTATGTCTTCCGCACCAGGTACGCGGTACAGATCAAGGAACTCCTCGAGGAGCCACGACGGTCTCAGCTCTGAGCCATCGGACGCGGCCACCTGACGGCTCAGGACGAGCCGTTTCGTCGCCCTCGAAGCAACGAGGTAGAACGTGAGGCGCTCGGCGTCCTCTTCGTCGCGGCTGGGGAGCGCGAGTCCCATGGATCCAAGTGCCGAGACGAGTGACGGCGCTCGAAGTGGATTCTCGCTTGCGCGGGGCGGGAAGTCGCCGAAGGAAAGGCCGCCGATGATGACCACCTGGAAGCGATGGGAGCGCGCTCGCTCGGCGGACAAGACGCGGACGGCCGAACGACCCGCTGCGGGCGTGATCGTGGCTTTGGCCTGCAGGAACGCATCCATGAGTTCGGGGCCGCTCGTTCGCACCCGGCTGAGGCCCGCGGCCTCTTCCACGAGCCCTAGGAGCGCCCTGTGTGCCGCCACATCCGCACGGCCCTCGGCGCTCAGTTCACCGGTGACGCCATGCGCCCGATGCCCGCTGCTCAGCAGACAATCTGCCATATCTTGCCATTCTGCCGCCGTCGATTCTGTTACCTGCCCCCTCATAAGGCTCGTCGCCGCGACGGCGAGCTTCGACGCGGCAGGAGCATCTCTTCGCATCGAGGCCACGAGCGCGGCGCGTCTGTCGACTCCGTGGCGTCGCCAGCGCGCTTCCACGCGTTCGGCCGCGTCCCGCGGCACCCCCGAATAGGGCGATCGGATAAAGGCGAGCAGTTCGTTGCGCGCGTCGTGCAGAGCGAAGCGTGTCAGGTGAACGAGTGCCCGACCCCAGCCTGTGTCTCGTGCCGGTCCGACAACGTCGAATTGTGCTGGGATACCGGTCTCAGTCAGAGCGTGTCTGAGCGCTCCAGCGTGCAGCGCAACGTTCCTGTAGACGACAGCGATCTGGTCGGGCGGCACGCCGTCATCGAGCGCCGACTGTATCTCCGCCGCGACGCGGCTCGCCTCTGCTTCTTCCCCGCATGCGCTGGAAAGACGGACGTCGCCTGTGCGCGGCGCGCCCAAGGCGCGGTCCGGGGCCAGAAAGAGCCGAGACTCCACGTAGCGCAGCTCCTCGGAAGGCGTGTAGTCGCAGGCACCGACGTGCATCAATCGTGCGCCGCCGCGTGTCAGCCGCTTGACGAGCGGGTCGAGCGAGCGGGTCGCGGGGAAGTCCTCCTGCCATGGAAGCGACAACCAGAGGTCCGCGTGGGCCGACGCTGTGGAGAGGAAGCGTTCCTGGGTCGCGGTCAGGTCGGCGAAGCGGTTGACGACGATCGGGCCCGCGAACCAGTTGTGATCCTTGGACCTCTCCAGGTGGCGTACGGCAGCCGCGCGCTCGATGCGCTCCTCTGTGAGGAGCAGGTCCGAATAGGCTGCGAGCACCCGAGCGATCTCTCCTGCGACTCCGGATTCAGTCAGATCGGCAGTCGGTGGCTCGAAGAGGTCCGAGGCGAGCGGCAGGAGGAGCTGCAGGAGCCCCTGTCCCTCGGACGACGGCCGGAGCGTCTCGAGCCTGCTCGAAGCGAGTGCGCGCCCCAGGAGAATCGAGCGCTCCGCCGACCCCACGATGGATCGTGCGTCGCCGTGTAGCGCCCAGAGCGTGTCCACGTACGAGTCGAATACCGTCGTTGCCACGCCCAGGAGAGGTCCTCGGCGTGCGAACTCGGCAGCTACGCTCTCGACGTCCGGTCTCGAGGGCAGGAGCACGACCGCGCTCGTGCCGGCGGACACCGCCTCCCGCACGACCTTGTGGAGCACCCCGGTCTTGCCGGCATTCGGCGGTCCGACGACTAGCGTGAGCGACATGCGGTCTCCCTGGTCACGAGAGAAGCATGCGTCCGCGCTCTGACATCAGGAGCCAGGTTCAGGAGGGGTGTGCCTCGGTGTAGCGCTGGACCCCTTCGCGCAGCTCCCGCACCTTGCGCCACGCGACTTCCTCGTCGCGACCGAGATAGTGATCGACCTTCCCGCCGAGCGCCTCGGCAGCCTGCTCAGCTCGGTCCGCGAGGCCTCGGGCTAGGTCGGCCGCACGTTGCGCTTCGTCGACGATGCGCCGCCTCGTCTTTGCCCCCGAAGCAGGCGCGAACAGCAGCCCGATCACGATGCCCAAGACGGCGCCCGTGATAAGTCCGATCACGAAGAGTGCCAGATTTTTCCTCATGACTCTACCTCCTGCGCTCCCCGCGGTTCGTCGTCCTCCGTGATGAGGCGGTAGATTCGCTCCAAGTCCTCTTCACCATGAAACTCGATCTCAATCTTGCCCTTGTTCTGCGCCAGACGCACTCGCACGTTCGTTCCCAGCATCCGCCGCAGCCTCCGAGCCACGAGCTTGAAGGACTTCGGTGCGACTGGTCGTGGAGCGCGCTCCACCTGCCCAGCGGCAATGAGTCGCGAAAGGTTCTCGGTCTCGCGGACCGACAACCCGTCGTCCACAACACGCTGGGCAAGTCGGAGTCGGGCGTTCTCGTCCGGAACCGACAGTACCGCTCGGGCGTGGCCGGCGCTCATCTTCCCTTGATACACAAGATCCTGGACTTCTTCCGGGAGGTCGAGCAGGCGGAGAGCGTTCGTTATGGCGGACCGGGACTTGGAGACCTTGTCTGCGAGCTCAGCTTGGGTCATCTGGTGCTCTGCAAGGAGCCGCCTGTACCCGCGAGCCTCTTCTATCGCATTCAGGTCCTCGCGTTGCAGATTCTCGATGAGCGCCAGTTCCAGCGCTTCGACCTCGGTCGTCGTGAGGACGCGAACTGGAACCTTGTCGAGGGCTGCGACCCGAGCGGCTCTCCATCGGCGCTCGCCGGCGATGATCTGATAGCCGTCGCCTAGCGGTCGAACGATAATCGGCTGCAGCACACCCACCTTGCGAATCGAGTCGGCGAGCTCGGCGATCGCCTCTTCGTGCATGTCGGTTCGCGGCTGCAATGGATTCGGGGACATCATGTCAAGCGCCAGTTCCATGGGTTCGCCGGTCTGCGATTCCTGTGCTGCGTTCGGGATGAGCGCCGAAAGCCCGCGCCCGAGGCCTCGCTTAGACACGATCGATCACTTCCTTCGAGAGCCGCTTGTAGGCGTCCGCTCCCTTGCCTGACGGGTCGTAGAGTGTTACCGGTTGGCCGAAGCTCGGCGCCTCCGAGAGACGGACTGTCCGGGGAATCAGCGTCTTGAAGACCTTCTCCCCAAAGAAGTCCCGCACCTCTTCGACTACTTGCTGAGCCAAGCGAGTGCGAGAATCGTACATCGTCATGACGACGCCGAAGACTTCGAGATCCGGATTCAGGTGGGTCTTGACCAACCTGACGCTATCGAGAAGCTTCGACAGTCCCTCCAGGGCATAGTACTCGCACTGGATTGGAATCAAGAGACTATCCGCCGCGGTGAGAGCATTCACGGTCAGCAGGCCAAGAGAGGGAGGGCAGTCGATGATGACGATGTCGAACTCCCCGACGACTGGTTCGAGGATGGACTTGAGTCGGCTTTCGCGACTGAAAGCTGAGACTAGCTCGATTTCGGCGCCGGCGAGCTGAATCGTGGCCGGAACCACGAAGACCCCTTCGATCTGCACTGGCTCGATGATCGTTTCCAGACCGATCTCGCCAAGCAGCGCGTTGTAGACGCAGAGCTCGCGCTGGTTCTTGTTCAATCCGAATCCGGATGTGGCGTTGCCCTGCGGGTCAAGATCGACAAGCAGCACGCGCTGTTCGAGCTCGCCAAGGCCGGCTGCGAGGTTAACGGCAGTGGTGCTCTTGCCAACCCCGCCCTTCTGATTCACGACCGCCATAACCAGGGGCGGGCCGTGCTCTGTCTCCGAATGGATGCTCATCCAGTACCCCTCCACATTCTAGGACGGCGAGGTCGCATTATACGCGAGCTACCCGAACGCACAAACCCTCACGCCAAAGGTGCACGCTGCGCCTTACCCGGCTGTCGCGGAAGAACCACCCGGGACTCGCCCGTGCGACGATACTCGATGATGGACCGGCGCTGCCCGCTCGGCAGCTCGAAATCCCGACGCTCGGTCAGCTCCATCCCTACCAGTCGCCCAGCGGAGGTTCCTCGCTGCACTTCCTCTCCAGAGAGGCGGCCCTTCATGGCAACCAGCACACCGCCGCTCTCAAGAAGGGGTGCCGCCAATTCGACAAGCGAAGGCAGCGAGGTCAGAGCCCGGGCCGTCACAACGGCGAACGCGCGCGGCCTCTCGGCAGCAAGCGATTCCGTCCTGAGGTGGGCAACCAGCAGCGGCGCGTAGCCTTGTAGCAGATCGACGACGCCACGAAGGAACTCCGCCTTCTTGCCGACCGATTCCACCAGCGTCGTCGTCCTCCCGACCACGAGAGCCAGCGGAATCCCCGGGTATCCGGCACCACTTCCAAGGTCCGCGAGCTCGCCTCCCGGAGCCGCAAGCACCTCCGGCACTGCCATGAGTGAATCGACTACGTGGAGCTCCACGGCGTCGGCCAGGTTCCTCACGGCGGTCAGGTTGAACGCTTCATTCGCCTCCAGCACCGCTTCGAGGTGCAGCACAAGTGCCTCTTGCCCCTGCTGCGATACCTGGACGCCGGCGTTCTGTAGAGAGGTCTGCAGAAGCAGCGCAGCGGAACCCTCATGTTTCACGTGAAACCTCCCGCAGTCATTCTACCAAGGTTTCACGTGAAACATCTGGGGATGCGCCCTGGGGTCGGGGGCAGCTGTCGGATGGCGCCCTGGCCTGGCCGGATCTCTCCATGGCCGGGTCGGAGCCCTTGCCGACTCACCCCGCTTCCGGCGTTCGCGCCGGAATCTCGTGGCCCACAAGCCTCAGGCAGTGGTTCCGGGTTTGCGGGCGCGCTCGCCCCAGGCTGCGCGGTCATTCGAACGTCTAGCCTGGGTTCGCCGGGGGCCACTGTCTGCGGCACATAGGCCGTTACTTCGGCCCAACGACTACCTGCCGGTACGGCTCTTCGCCTTCGCTGTAGGTCGTGACGCGCCGATCGTCTCTCAGAGCCACATGTACCAGGCGTCGCTCGTAGGCGGTCATCGGGCGGAGCTTCACCGGCACTCCTTGCCGCGCGACGCGGTCGGCGGTTCTGCGCGCCACATCCTCGAGCTTCTCTCGCCGCCGGTGTCTATAGCCCTCAACATCGACAACGACGGGGTAGCGGAATCCAAGACGCCGATTGGTGATCGCTGAGACGAGGGCTTGGAGCGCATCCAGCGTCCTACCGTGCCTGCCGATAAGCGCAGCACAGTCGCCGCCCACGATATCGAGGATGATCTCGCCTTCGTCCCCCTCGTACTCTTCGATTGTCGCGGTGATACCGAACGCCGGCAGGATCTCCTGGATGACCGTGACCGCTTGGTCGGCCACACGATCGAGCTCCTCGTCGGAAAGGTCCGGCGTTTCCCCTCTGTCGTCGAGTCGCTCGACGCCACCTTCAGGCTCGTCATCGGCGACCTCGAGCAGGTCGCGGGCCACCTGCCGCGCGCCTTCGATCTCGCGGAGGTACTCGTCCTTGATCCAGACGCGCACCTTTGCGGATCGCTCGCCACCCATGCCGAACAGCTTGCGGCCGGGCTCTTCGAGCACCTCATACGAGACTGCGTCCTGTTGGACGCCGAGCTCGTCAAGCGCGACGTCGATCGCCTCGGCGACGGTCGGTCCCTCGGTCGTCGTTTCTCGTTCCATCTTTCACTCTCCCTGCGCCTGTTCGCGCGAATACGACTTGATGAGGATCTGCTGCTGGGCGACCTGCCACGCGCTTGAGGTCACCCAGTAGAGAAGAACCCCGGCGGGGCTTATCCAGCCGAACCAGAGCATCATGATCGCCATGTACAGACCAATCATCTTCTGCTGTTTGTCTCCCGGCATGAGCTGCTGCGGCAGCCACACGCTGAGCGCGAATAGAAGGGCCAGGACCACGTAGGGAAGAGCCACGAGAAGCCCCTCCTTGCTGAACATCCACTGCGGGGACTTGGTAATATCTGGGAGGATGAACAAGAAGTCCTTCGATGCCTCAGGATGCGCCGCAAGGTAGAGAGGCAGGCTGGGTGGCTTCTTGCCCGCAAGCACCTGGAAGAGCGCGATGAACACGGGCATCTGCAGTATCAAGGGCAGGCACCCACCGAATGGGTTGACCTTGTTCTCCTGATAGAACTTGAGCGTTTCTTCCTGAAGCTTCTGCTTGTCATCCTTGTGCTTCTTCTGCAGCTCCTTGATCTTGGGCTGGATGCGCTGCATCTCGTACATGGACTTGGTTTGCTTGATGGTGAGCGGCATCAGAATGATCCGCATGACTATAGTCAGCAGGATAATCGCGAGGCCATAGTCGCCAACGACGCTATAGAGATAGTTGAGTGACTGAAGGATGAAATCCTTGATAGCGACCCAGACGGACACAGGACACGACCTCCTCGCGGTTGCGCAGTACTAGCGCACTTCAGGGCACGGGGTCGTGCCCACCGGGATTCCAGGGGTGACAGCGCGCGATGCGCCTGACGGCAAGCCAGCCGCCCCGCAGCACGCCATAGCGTTCGACTGATGTTACAGCATACGTGGAGCACGTCGGTGTGAACCGGCACGTAGGCGGGAATGCCGGCGAGATGAACTTCTGATACCCGCGTATCGCGAGTATGAGTGCCCGCCGGGGAACCCTTGCGAGACTCGTCGCGTTCACAGGACCTGTGCCCTTCGCAAGACCGACTGCAGCGCCGCGTCGATCTCGCTCGGTCTGGCCGTGACGACGCCCACGCGAGCGACGAGCGCGACGTCGAAGGTCCGCCACGGCCCATTCGCGCGACGAGCGGCCTCCCGGAGCACTCGTCTCGCCCGGTTGCGCGCGACCGCTCCGCCCATCCGCCTGCCGGCGACGAAGCACACCCGTCCGTCGGCGGAACTCGGGGGAGCAGGGGCGACCAGCAGCATCATGAGCGGGTGAGAAACCTTCTTGCCGCTCCGGAACATCGCGTCGATCTCGCGCGACGATCGGATTGTCTGCACTGCCGCCTCCGCACGGGCAGGGCGGGCCACTACGCGCTGAGGCGTGCACGCCCCTTGCGACGGCGAGCGGCCAGAATCGCGCGGCCGCCTCGAGTAGACATGCGTGCACGGAAGCCATGCGTCTTGGCGCGCTTCCGGGTGTTAGGCTGGTACGTCCTCTTACTCACGGTTCCTCCGATCGGCTCTCCGGGGGCTCCGGGAGCAAAGCCCGACGATTATACAGACGCCTTTTCCGCAGTGTCAACGAGTGGTCGGCGTATCTCGCCACGAGCTGGTCTTCGAGCGGCCCACTCTTCTCACAGCTCAGGGGCTTGCTCGCGACAGACACGATTTCGGCTCGCAATCTGTGGACAGTGTGGAAAAAGCAGGTCTTGACGCTCCCGCGGCCTGTGGATAACCCGCTTCGAGGAATTGTCCTTCGCTTCCGCGCTTTGCTAGACTCAGCCCTGTTCTCCTAGCTGCTCGGACTGCTCGCATCACCTTGAGAAACGCCGCTCGTCGCCAATAAGGTTCCGCTCATCTCCCAGCCGCCGCCACGACGGATGGGATTGTCCACAGGCCTGAGTTGTCGCGCGTTCGCGCGGCGCCACCCTCTGCAAGCGCTTTCCACAGGGTCTCGCTTCCGGAGGGGTGTTTTCCACCGATTCTCGCGCTGTCTCCGGTGGCTGAACGTGCCTGTGCTGCGGCGTTCGCTCTGTTGATTGCCCTTGGGCACACCGCCTGTCCACAGATGTGGAAAGCACTGTGGACAACAGCGGAAACCCGAGGTGAGGCAGGGATTCGCGCCTTCTGCTGCCCCTTCCGCGGAGCGAGAAGGCGCCCGCCAGAGCGGGGCCTCGTCACGACGATATCGCCGAAGCGTGTGAGGGCCTACGAAGAATAGTGGGGGTTTTGAAACCTTTCTTCTCTGAAGAGCGTGTGCCACGGACACGGCTCGCGGAGCGAGCGGGATCCGGCTCCGGTCGTGCCGGGCCCGGCGTCCTGCCTTGCGCGTCGACCGCCGGGCCGGCTTTGGTGCGCAACATCCTCTCACCAACGGAGTCGGCCCGCATCGCGGTCTACGACGCCGTCGGCAGCGCCCCGCGTGTCGAGGAGGTCGCTCCCGTCGAGACGGGGGAGTACATCTCGCTTCTGGCTACCCGCACGTACGAAATGGCCCGCGCCATGGGCGGCCGAGTGCCGTTCTCGGTCATCAACGAGGTCGCGGAGAACTACATCCACGCGGACTTCCGATCGCCGGTCGTCACCATCCTCGACTCCGGCAACACTATCCGCTTCTCCGACCAAGGTCCCGGCATACACGACAAGATCAGGGCGGTCGAGCCGGGCTACACGACCGCCTCGGCAAACATGAAGCGCTACATCCGGGGCGTTGGCTCCGGCCTCCCGCTCGTGCGCGAGTGCCTCTCCTTCACGGGCGGGACCGTACAGATAGAGGACAACCTCGGCTCGGGCGCAGTTGTTACCGTCAGCGCAGGGAGCGCCGCGGACGCGGCAGCGCCCCACGCCTCGTCGTTGCCCGCGAAGGGCTCCGGTGAGTCGACAGAGTCCCGCGCGGCATCTCTGCCGACGCAGGCGTCTTCGCCGCCCGCGCCAGAGCAAGACACCGCCTTCCGTCTTCAGCCAGCCTCCTATCCGGGTCCGGATGGGGCGTCTCGGCTCACGAACAGACAGAAACGGGTCCTTGCCCTGGTGATGGAAGCCGGCTACGCGGGACCGTCTCTCGTAGCTCGGGAACTCGCGATCGGGCTGTCAACCGCCTATCGAGACCTGGCTCACTTGGAGACGCTCGGTCTGATCTCGTCCGATGAATCTGGCAAGCGGGCACTTACTCCGGAAGGGTCTCAGTTCTTGGAGAGCCTTCTCCATCCAGGGAGATAGGCTCGCGTGCGCACTGACTCTGCTGAGGGGATTGACATGTCCGACGTGAACGTGATCTGGGACGGCGTCTTGGATGTCGTGCGCGGCGAGCTGACCACGCCCGTCTTCAAGACGTGGTTCGAGCACGCCCGCCCCGTCTCTCTCGACACCGATGGCGTGTTCGTCATCGGTGTGCAGAACGAGTTCGCGCGCGAGTGGTTCGAGTCGAGGTACTCGAGCCTCATCCGATCGGCGGTCAGCCAGGTCACCGGCGAGGGTATGGATATTCGCGTCGTCATCGACCGAGAGGCGGCGGAATCCGCCGTGTCATCCGTGTCGACATCCGACGTCGAGGTGGAGTCCATTGCCCGCGATCTCGAAGCGAATGAGGAGAAGCGCCTGCAAGAGGCGTCAGCCGGCGACTTCGGCCCGAAGTACACGTTCGACACGTTCGTCACCGGGGAATCGAACCGCTTCGCGTGTACCGCCGCCCTCGCCGTCGCTGAGGCACCGGGGCTTTCCTACAACCCGCTCTTCATCTACGGGGGGGCGGGGCTGGGGAAGACACACTTGCTTCAGGCGATCGGGCACTACGTTCGCAAGAACTACTCACACAAGAAGGTCGTGTACGTGTCTACGGAGCAGTTCACGAACGACTTCATCAACTCCATACGCGACCGAGACTCGAATCGCATCGACGGCTTCAGGCAGCGCTACCGGAACTCCGACGTCCTCCTCGTCGACGACGTTCAGTTCCTGAAGGGCAAGGAGGGTATCCAAGAGGAGTTCTTCCATACCTTCAACGCCCTGCAGCAGCACGGGAAGGCGGTCGTGCTGTCGTCCGACCGGCCTCCCAAAGACATCGCGACCCTCGAGGACCGGCTTCGGAGTCGCTTCTCGATGGGCCTCATTACCGACATCCAGCCGCCCGACCTCGAGACGCGCATCGCTATTCTTCGGCGTAAGGTTGATACCGAACGCCTGGTAGTCCCGGACGACGTGCTCGAGTACACCGCCGGGCGTGTGTCTTCGAACGTCAGAGAGCTCGAGGGGGCCCTTACTCGAATAGCCGCGTATGGATCACTGTCCCGGCATCCGGTCGATCTGGAGCTCGCCAAGACGGTGCTTCAGGACGCGTTCCCTGAGCGCTCGACCCGGCCGATCGCCGTGTCCACCATTCAACGAGAGGTCTGCAAGTACTATTCGATCAGCCACTCGGAACTCGTCGGGAGCAAGCGCTCCCAAAACATCGTCTATCCTCGGCAGATCGCCATGTACCTAGCCAGGGAACTCACTGACATGTCGCTACCAAAGATCGGGGATGAATTCGGTGGAAGGGACCACACCACCGTCATGCACGCGACCGCGAAAATCCAGAAGCTCATGAATGCCCAGCGGGAGGTCTACAACCAGATACAATCCCTCACCAACACGATCCGGCAACAAACCTGATGTCACTGCCTGTTGACAAGGGTGTTGGCAACAGGTGGTTCACCTGTGGGCCTGTTCGGCCACTTTGTGGGAAACGCCTCCGCGCTGTGGGTCCTGGGGATACTCTCGTGTCCTTCTCCACACGCAGCTCGAACGGACACGCCCGCTGCCACCTGCGTTCTTGGTGACCTTCCACATGCGCACAGGACCTAGTACTGAGACGGATAGTCATAGATATGAAAGGAACACTAGATGAAGTTCAGTGTCGCTCGGACCGAGCTCTCTGAGGCCCTCGCCGTGGCGGGGAGGGGACTCTCGGCCCGCTCCACGCTCCCGATCCTTTCAGGGATCCTCGTCTCGTGTGAGAAGGGTTCCGTCACCTTCCAGACAACGGATCTGGAAATCTCGGTCCAGACTCAGGTCAACGCGCTCGTAGAAGAAGAAGGGCGAAGCGTCCTTCCTGGAAGGCTGTTCTCGGATATCGTCCGGAATATGCCCGAGGCCGCGATATCGGTGAGCGTCGAGAAAGACACCGCGGTGATCTCCGGCGCAACAGCGTCGTTCACCCTCAAGACGCTCCCGGCCGACGATTTCCCCAAGTTCCCGGTCGTTTCTGTCGGCAAACGAGTCTCTCTTCCCTCGGCGATCATGACATCTCTCGTGCGGCAGGTGGCCAAGGCGGTGAGCAGAGACGAGACCCGCGCCATATTGACGGGGGTTCTGCTGTCGGTAGACGGGCCGTCAATTCGCATGGTCGCCACCGATTCCTATCGCTTGGCCGTGAGGGAAGAGGAGCTCGAGACCCCGGCGGAACACCTTGAGGTCGTGGTACCGGGCAAGGCGCTTGAGGAAGTGACGAAGCTTCTTTCCGGAGCGGATGCGGTGGAGATGGGGGTCGCCGAGAACCAGATTGTGTTCCAGTTCGGGGAGACGATCTTCGTGACGCGACGAATCGAAGGAACATTCCCGAACTACAAACAACTGATTCCGAAGGAGCGCGAGACGGTGGTACGCGTTCCCTCCGAGGAGTTTGCCGCAGCGGTGAAACGCGTGTCCATCATGGCCCAACACAACACGCCACTCCGGCTGTCGGTCCACAGCGAGGACCAGACGCTCAGCCTCAGCGCCGCAACGCAGGACGTCGGCGATGCCTCCGAGGACCTAATGGCAAAGGTCGAAGGCCCAGACGTCGAGATCGCCTTCAATCACGCCTTCCTACTGGATGGTCTCTCGTCGATAGCCTCCGAAGACACGCTGGTCGAAATCGTGAGCCCTCTCAAGCCGGGCGTAGTCAAGCCCGCGGATGGAGAGGACTACCTCTACCTGCTCATGCCCGTACGGTTGAGCTGACAGAGACCAGAGGGTGCACGTCTGGATCAAGCGGCTGGAGCTCACTGACTTCCGGAACTATGAGTCGTTCGTCCTCGAGCCCGCTGAAGGCCTCACCGTCCTGTTGGGGCCGAACGCGGTCGGGAAGACGAATGTCATCGAAGCGATAGAGCTTGTGACCGAGACGTCCTCATTCAGGAATCCGGCGTGGTCGGATCTGGTGCGAGCCGGCGCCGACCGGGCAGTCGTTTCGATGCGCGCGGAGTCGGAAGCCGGGAGCAGGACGGACATCGTGCTCGCTGTGGAGAATGGACGCCGGGCGTATCGCGTGAACGGCACCGCGAAACGATCGGTCATCGATGCGGCGGGACAGGTGCCCGCGGTCGTGTTCACGCCAGACGACCTCCGCATCATCAAAGAGGCCTCAGACAGACGGCGAGGCGCAGTGGATTCAGTAGGAACCCAGGTGTCTCGAGCGTACGCGCAGCTCAAGACCGAATACGACCGAGTGCTCAGGCAGCGGAACGCGCTCCTCAGAGAGGGCGAGGTAGACGACGGGGAGATCGCGCCGTGGACGGAACAGCTCGTGCGGGCGGGAGCCGCCCTCGCGACTCGACGACGGCGGCTGACCGACACGATGGCTGGGCATCTCACGAAGGAGTACGAGGCGCTCTCGGGTGGAGAGGACCTCCGCGTCTCCTACGTGAGCACGTGGCGCCCGCAGACGCGCGGGCTGGACGCATACGACGCACATGGCGCGGCGAACGCAGATGACCAGGAAGCCGAGGAAGCCGCGGCGATGGCCGAGGTGCTGGTGGCCCGGCGTGGCGAGGAGCGAGCGCGACGAACGAGCCTCGTGGGACCGCATCGGGACGACCTACGATTCGAGGTCGAAGCGAAGGACGCACGCACGTTCGCATCACAGGGCCAGCAGCGGAGCATCGCCTTGGCGTGGAAGCTCGCTGAGCTCGAAGTGATCGAGGAACTGACAGGAACAACGCCCGTCTTGTTGCTGGACGACGTCATGTCGGAGCTGGACGAGTCGAGGCGCCACGCGCTTTCGGCTCGGGTCAGCCAACGAACACAGACGGTCATGACCACAACGAACCTTGGGTACTTCGACGAGGCTCTCATCGCCGAGGCAAAGGTTGTGGAGCTGGCATGAGGAAGCGGAACACGCAGACCACCCTCGGGGACGCTCTCAGCGGGTGTATTCGGCGGTTGGACCGCGGCGGAAACCTCACGCAAGCGAGAGTCGTCGAAGCTTGGCCAAAAGCCGCTGGCCCCGACATAGCCCGACACACCGCGGGCGTGCACATCCGCCGAGATGAGATCGTCGTGTACGTCGACTCTCCGGTCTGGGCCACGGAGCTCTCGGCACTCTCGGCCCAGCTCGCGCAACGTCTTAACGAGTGTCTGGGTGAGGACCTGGTTGGAGCCATGCGCTTCACTGTGTCCAGGAAGGTAGTGGAACAGCGGGCGCGAGAGGCGCAGTCGGACGAGGACGATCTGTTCTACACACAGGACAAGGTGGAGCCAGTGCCGCTCGGCGAAGCGGAGCTCGAACAGGTCCGGCAGAGTGCCGCCGCCATACGTAACCGGGACCTGCGCGAGACCGTGATCCGCGCCACTGTGAAGGACCTCGAATGGAAGCGAGGAATCGAGCGCCGCGACTCCCCCGGCCCGCGCAGCCCGGTCCCGCCGTCAGCCGATGGCGCGACTGGTGTCGAACAAGGGTCCTGAGCTGGGGGAACAAGGGGCCGAAGGAGACCACACACCCCCATCTGTTGTGTTAGAATGTGAGGGGCAACCACAAGATGTCGTGGTTGCCCCGGGCCAAGCGCCCTCCTCCAGCGCTTTCAGGGACAAGGAGCCCGCGTGTCCGCGAAAAGCTCGTATACAGGCAAGGACATCCAGGTCCTCGAGGGCCTGGAGGCGGTACGCAAGCGGCCGAGCATGTACATCGGCTCGACGGGGCCAAAGGGTCTACACCATCTGGTCTACGAGGTTGTAGACAACTCGGTCGACGAGGCGCTGGCGGGCTTCTGCACGAACGTCAACGTGACAATCCACCCCGATTGCTCGGTGACCGTCATCGACAACGGCCGCGGCATTCCGGTCGACAACGTCCCGAAGTACCGCAAGCCAGCCGTGGAAGTGGTGCTCACGGTGCTGCACGCCGGAGGCAAGTTCGGCGGAGCGGGATACAAGGTGTCCGGCGGATTGCACGGCGTCGGGGTCTCGGTGGTGAACGCCCTCTCGAAACACCTCGACGTCGAAGTGAAGCGGGATGGCAAGATCTGGACCCAAAGCTACGAGTATGGGAAGCCCACGGCGCCGCTCAAGGCAACCGGCACGTCGAAAGCTGCCGGAACGACCGTCACCTTCTGGCCAGACGACCAGATATTCGAGACGACGGACTTCGACTACGACGTGCTCGCCACGCACATGCGCGAGACCGCGTTTCTCAACAAGAACCTGAAGATCACGCTGGTAGACGAGCGCGAGCTCGAACCCAGGCGCGAGGAGTTCCGCTACGCCGGCGGCATCATCGATTTCGTGAAGTACCTGAACGAGAACAAGGACACGGTCAACTCCACGCCGATCTACTTCGAGTCCGAAGGCGAAGAAGGCCATGTCGAAGTCGCGTTGCAGTGGAACACAAGCTACTCGGAGTCGACGCTTGCCTTCGCGAACAACATCAACACGCACGAGGGCGGCACGCACCTCGATGGCTTCAAGAACGCACTCACGCGCACCATCAACGACTACGCGCGCCGCCAGGCCATCCTGAAAGAGAAGGAAGAGAACCTCTCCGGCGAGGACATCCGCGAGGGCATGGCGGCCGTCATCTCCGTCAAGCTCCGCGAGCCTCAGTTTGAAGGCCAGACCAAGACCAAACTCGGCAACACGGAGATGCGCGGTTTCGTACAGCAGGTCGTGACCCAAGGGCTCGCCGAGTATCTGGAGGAGCACCCGAAGCCGGCGCGCGCGATCGTAAGCAAGTCGTGCCAGGCCTCGAAGGCGCGGGCGGCGGCCCGCAAGGCCCGCGAGCTTACGCGGCGCAAGGGTCTGCTCGAGAGCTCCACACTGCCGGGCAAGCTTGCGGATTGTTCTATACGTGACGCCGCGCTCACCGAGATCTACCTCGTCGAGGGTGATTCGGCGGGCGGCTCCGCGAAACAAGCGCGCGATCGCTCGTTCCAGGCGATCCTGCCGCTGAGGGGCAAGATCCTGAACGTCGAGCGCGCGGGGCTTAACAAGGCGCTGTCCTCGGAGGAGATTCAGGCGATGATCACGGCCTTCGGCACGAACATCGGCGAGGAGTTCGACTTGGAGCAGGCGCGCTACCACAAGGCGATCATCATGACCGACGCCGACGTGGACGGGGCGCACATCCGCTGTCTCATCCTCACGTTCTTCTACCGGTTCATGCCTGAGATGATCGAGGCTGGCTACATCTACATCGCGCAGCCACCGCTCTACAAGATCTCGGTGGGCAAGAAGCACGAATATGCCTACAACGACAAGCAGCTGCAGATGGCGCTCGCCCGTCTGCCCGAGAACACGAAGTACGGCATTCAGCGCTACAAGGGACTCGGCGAGATGAACCCCGAGCAGCTGTGGGAGACCACGATGGACCCCTCGAAGCGCACGCTCCTCCAGGTGAACATCGATGATGCACTCACCGCCGAGAAGGCGTTCACGGACCTGATGGGCGACCAGGTGGAGCCGCGCAAGGAGTTCATCCAGCGGCACGCGAAGGACGTGAGGTTCCTCGACATCTAGTCGAGGGCCGCACAGGGGGCAGGAGCGAGCACACGGGCGTGGCTGACCGAGGTTTCGATTTCGGGCCGGTACAACGGCGCGACGCCAAGCGCTTCGAACCGCCCCCCTGGGAACAGGACCGGTTCGAGGAGCTGTCGCGGCGGCGTGCGGAGGAAGAGGCGGCGGGCGCGGCGCTCGAGAAAGAAGCCCGGGCGAATCGCCTCGACGAGCCCGACGCCGAGCTGGACGAAGCGGTATCGCGGTTGGGGCAAGGACCCGAGGGCAAGCACGATGCGCCGGGACCGGCGCCGGCAGCCGGCGCGGACGACGCGGGTGCCGTGCCCGCGGTCGAGGGCACGCTCGATGACGAACGCGTGACGGCGATGCTTGCCGCGCTCGCTGCCGAGGAGCCCCCAGCAGCGCAGGCGTTCTGGAGGGCGAACATTGTCGTTGGTGCGGGCATGGTCGTGGTCGGTGCAGTGTTCCTGATATGGGGCATGGCCGCGGCGGTGGGCGCACGCACGACCGGCGCGGTTGGGGTGTTCGGCGGATTGGTGATGCTGCTGTTCGGTGGCGCGGTCGCGTCCGGCGGCGTGTACGTCGTGGTGAAGAACCTGCGACAGCGAGGAGTGCTGTAAGTGTCAGACGACGTGATGGACACCTCGAGCTCTGTACTGGCGGTCGACATCCAGCACGAGCTCAGGGAATCGTTCCTCGAGTACTCGATGAGCGTCATCGTTGCGCGCGCCCTCCCGGACGTGCGTGATGGGCTCAAGCCGGTGCACCGCCGCATTCTCTACGCGATGAACGAGTCGGGGCTCACCCCGGGCCGCGCATACAAGAAGTCGGCGTGGACCGTCGGCGAGGTCATCGGCAAGTACCATCCGCACGGCGACCAGGCCGTCTACGACACGATGGTGCGCATGGCGCAACCGTTCGCGATGCGGGCCCCGCTCATCGACGGGCACGGCAACTTCGGCTCTGTCGACGGCGACTCCGCCGCGGCGATGCGCTACACGGAGTCTCGCCTACATCGCCTCGCCATAGAGCTGCTGCGCGATCTCGACAAGGAGACCGTCGATTTCGGCCCGAACTACGACGAGTCACTCTCCGAGCCCCTCGTTCTGCCGAGCCGGTTCCCGAACCTGCTGGTCAACGGCTCGGCGGGTATCGCTGTGGGTATGGCTACCAACATCCCGCCGCACAACCTGGGCGAGGTCATCGACGCGACGACGATGATCATCGACAACCCTGAAGCGACGGTCGAGGAACTGATGGCCGTCCTACCCGGGCCGGACTTCCCAACGGGCGGCACGATCATGGGTCGCGAGGGGATCGTCGACGCCTACACCACCGGGCGCGGATCGCTCAAGGTGCGCGGGAGAGCGCACATCGAGCAGACCTCGACCGGGCGCACGCGCATCATCATCACCGAGATTCCCTACCAAGTGAACAAGTCCAAGCTCGTCACGAAGATCGCCGATTTGGTGCGCGAGAGGAAGCTCACGGAGATCTCCGACCTGCGCGACGAGTCGGACCGCAAGGGCATGCGCGTGGTCATCGAGCTCAAGCAGGCATCAATCCCACAGGTGGTGTTGAACAAGCTCTACAAGCACACGCCGCTGCAGACCGGGTTCGGCGTGATCATGCTCGCGCTGCACGACGGCGTGCCACGCACGATGGCACTTCCCGAAATGCTCAAGGCCTACATCGAGCATCAGAAGGACGTTATCGTCCGGCGCACGCGCTACGAGCTTCGCAAGGCCGAGGAGCGCGCACACATCCTCGACGGCTACATCATCGCACTGGACAACATCGACGAGGTCATCAAGATCATCCGCGGGTCCGAGACGGACGTCGAGGCGAAACAGCGCCTGATGAAGCGCTTCAGCCTCACCGAGATCCAGACCGACGCCATCCTCGAGATGCGCCTGCGCCGCCTTGTCGGCCTCGAGCGTCACAAGATCGAGGAGGAGCTCGCCGAGCTCCGTACGAGGATCGACTGGTACCAGCGTGTTCTCGGCGATATCAACCTCGTGCTTCAGATCATCAAGGACGAGATGGGCGAGATTCGCACGAAGTTCGCCGACAAGCGCCGGACGCAGATCACTTCGGCGGCCAGGGACCTCGACGTCGAGGACCTCATCGCCGAGGAAGACATGGTCGTTACCATCACACGCGCGGGATACGTAAAGAGACTCCCGGTCGCCACGTACCGTCAGCAGAAGCGCGGCGGCAAGGGCCTGCAGGGCGTCAACCTGCGCGAGAACGACTTCGTGGAGCACCTGTTCATATCGAGCACCCACGACCACGTGCTCTTCTTCTCGACGAAGGGCAAGGTCTACCGCATGAAGGTGCACGAGCTCCCGGTGGGCTCGCGCCATGCCCGCGGCACTGCGGTCGTGAACCTGCTACCGTTCGCCGCCGACGAGCAGATCGCGGCGGTCATCACGACGAAGGACTTCGGCGCCGAGGACTACCTGCTCTTCGCGACCAGGCTCGGCATGGTGAAGAAGACGGCGATGCAAGCGTACGCGCGGGTGCTTTCTAGCGGCATCATCGCGATCAACCTGCGCGAGGGCGACGAGCTCATCGCGGTCAAGCGGGTGAAGACCGGTGAGAAGATCATGATGGTCTCGAGCTCGGGAAAGGCCATCAAGTGGGACGAGTCCGAGGCACGCCCGATGGGCCGCGACACGATGGGCGTCAAGGGCATGAACGTCAAGCCCGGCGATCGCATGCTGGGCATGGAGGTCGCGCCGGAGGGCAGCGAGCTGTTCGTGGTGACCGAGCGCGGGTATGGCAAGCGCACGACGGTCGCCGAGTATCCCGAGCATCACCGCGGTGGGCAAGGCGTCAAGACGATCCAGGTCACGCCCAAGAAGGGCGAGCTCACCGGCATGAAGATCGTGCTCCCGCAGCACGAACTCATGCTCATCTCAGAAGAGGGTGTTGTCATACGCGTGCGCGCGAACGACATATCCCGACTCGGGCGCTCCACCCAGGGCGTCAAGGTGATGAACGTCTCAGAGACCGACCGCGTGTCGGCGATCGCACGCGTCTCCGCCGGCAAGAAGGCGCGCCCGCCGCGAGCCGTGCCGGAGGGGCAGGAAAGCCTGCTTGAAGGCGAGAAGCCTCAAGAAGTGCTTGAGGCTGACGATCGGGAGGCCGAAGCCGAGGAACTTGTCGCCGAAGAGTTCGAGGACGCGGACGAGTAGCGCCAAGCGCTACGGGGAAGAGAAATGTTGAGCCGAGATTACGGGCATTAAGCAGGCATTGGGATTGGCGATTTGCGCTTGATATGAGCGACTTTGCGGTACCATGACCGTAAGGAGGGGCGTTCCCAGGCCGATACACGAGACAGCCAGCTGCCCAACTGGTTGTTTCACCTGCTGTTTATCGGTTGTTGCCCCTAGGGCCTTGTGGTACTTTGGCAGGCGTTGGTGTCGGAGAGGTATCCCCACCGAATAGCGGCGGGTGCCCTGAGGGAGGGATGACTAGAGGGGAAGTAGGCCGCATCTGAAGGTCGCCGGTCGACCCTACTCGGGTGCCGCGCCGGCATGGGACACAAGCAGACCATCTGCAGCACGTCCACATGATGGGGATATCAAATCGATGGAGAAATGAGGAGGTAGAATGAAAAGCCTAAGTAAGAAGAGCGGCTTCAGGTCAGCGACCAGCGTTGCGCTGTCGCTGGCTTTGCTGCTTTCGCTGGTCGCGATCCCTGCGTTCGGCGCCGATCCCGCGATACCCACGACCTACGTCGCGGGTTCGCTGGTCGCTGGCAGCACGGGCATCGCCAGTGTCGTTGAGGCCACGTACCCTGAGGGCCTCGTCGGCACTGTCACAGTTGAAACGTCGTGCACCCCGTACGTGCCGGCGGAGATCCTGCTTCAGCCGCTCGGCAACCCGACCTTGGGCGGCTCGACGGTCGCTAACGACCCCGCTGCGCTCACGCTTCGCATTGCCGCGCAGGGTGTCGACGGCAGCGTCTTGACTACCGACGTTGTGTGCCAGGCCAGCGATACATTCGACGCGGTTCTCGCTCGGGTCAACTCGCAGGTCGGCGCAGCCTCGTCCGTGCCGGACGATGTGAAGATCTTTGCCGGACGCAAGGGTGACTTCAATCAGCCGTACTTCAGGCTCCAGAAGGCCGGCGCGACCCCCAACCCGAGCTACCTGCAGATCTGGGACACTTACACCGCGGGCCCGCTCCTGAAGGGCGTCGCGGACCTGCTCGTCTTCGGCCCCGCCTCGATCACCGAGCAGCGTGACACCGGCCCGGCCCTCCCTGGCAACAGCGGCGACGGTAGCCGCGTCCAAGGTAACGGCGCCAATGGCACGGTGGAGCCCTTCCCGGCGAACGGCTGGTACTTCGATCCGCTACTCGGCTCCAGGTTCGCGACCGCGACCATCGAGTACGGTTCGTGGGCGGAAGGCGTTGTCGGCAGGGCCAACTGGCGGGCTCAGGTCGACACCATGACCGGGCAGTACACGGGTATTCGCATCATCGATACTGGTTCTAGCGTCGAACCAACGATAAGCGCGTACCTCGCCACCGCAAGTCGCAGTGCGAGCATCGGCACAGGCAAGCTGACGTTCAGACTGGGCAACGGCGAGCGGAAGCCGGCCGCCAACTACGGCGTGACGATCGCCCCGAACACGGGCAGCCCGTTCAAGACCGGCACCGTGGTTGCGGGCAAGACCGAGACGTTCACGGTCACTGCGCCGCTTCCGGCAGTACCCGCCGACTGGGCTGGACTCGAGGATGCCTACAACGGCATCCGGGTCCTGTACCCGAAAGAGTTCACGTTCTCGGGAACCGGGAACGCCACCGCATCGCCCGCGCCGGCCAGCCAGTCCGTAGTGACTAGCAACACGGCCTACGGCCCGATGGTCACGGTCACGGGCTTTGTCACGGCTGCGGGCGTGGTTCCCCCCATCACCGTCCAGTCCACTCTCGTAGCGACCCAGACCGCCGGTGTCTACAACACCGTCAAGGTCTGGATCCGCAACGTGGGTACGAATGGCGAGACGTGGGTACCGCTGTTCTGCCCGCCCAACTCCCCGATGAGCATCAGCGTCGCTCCTGACGTGGTCTCAAGGGTCGGGATGGAAGCGGAGCGGAACCGCGCAGGCGGCAAGACCCTCCTGAGGGCCATCGCCTACGACAAGTTCAACAACAAGATCCCGAATCCGGTCTTCCCGACGCCCACCATCTCTGGCACGAGCGACGGCGCCGCGATCGCTGCCGGCCCGACCTCGGATCAGTTCATCTGGACGCTCGCGAAGACGGCGGGCGCCAACACGGCGAACGTCTCCTACGCGAGCGTGGCCGGTTCGCTCACGGTCAACACGACCGGCATCGGCGAGCCCGCTACGATCAAGGTTGTCCCGGTGGACTCGGACGGCAAGCACTGGGGCACTCCGAAGACCACGTGGCTGAACGCCGAGAATCCGGCGTTCTACCTCCAGCTGGTCGACGCCAACGGCAACCCGACGTCGTTCCTGAACGACTCGGCCGGCTTCGAGGATGACCTGTTCAGCTTCAGGTCAGTCTCGGTAGAGGGCGTCGATCATTCGAGGAACAACATCCACATCGAGCACCTGTGGTCGCGCTCGTCGTTCACGTTGAGTGGCCCGTACTCTGGCATTCCGGGCAACTTCGGCTTCGGTTCCGCCTTCGGTCCTGACACGTGGACGCTGCTCGCGACCGCGAACGGCGGCATAGTCGCGCCGGCTCCGTCCAGCACGATCACCATCAGCGCCAAGGACCCGGCCAAGGTCGGCGTTCCCGCCAAGCTGAGGGTCTCGGCTGTGGCGACCGCGCCCGCCGAGTATGCGGTCAACGACTACATCTACAACGACAAGAGTGACGACTTCGACGACAGTGCCTTCGGTTACGCGAAGGGCGACGGCACCGAGTCTGTAGCGCTCACCGCGCAGGTCGTCGACGCGTACGGGACCCCCGTGACCGGTTCGACAGTCGCGAACGTCCCGCTCACGTTCACGCTCGACAAGTTCGCGGGTGCCAACGGCATCCTGCCGACCGGCTACGTCTACGACACCAGGACGGACGCCTCCGGCGTCGCCACCGTCACCGTGAAGGCGTACCGCGGCACGTTCAAGACAGAGTACGTCCCGGACTTCGGCGATAGCTCGTGGTTCACCCCGATCAGGGCGAGCATCGCGATCACGTCGACGACTGACTGGGCGAATCCGTGCTCGGCCGCTACCGCGTGGGAGGGCTACGGCTTCACGTACTTCCACGGCGGCCAGATGAGCGCTTCGCTCGAGCAGACTCCTGAGTGCGAAGACAAGGACGTCCTGCTCGCCGACGGCACCGACTCCGCGAAGTTCGAGGCCTGCGTGAAGGACCCTGCGTTCCTCACGCCGGTCGCGAACTGGGGCGTGAAGTTCACGACGAACTTCGGCTCGTTTGACGCTTCGGGCACCAAGACCGTCGAGACGACGACCGGTGCCGACGGCAAGGCGAGCGTCACTATCAAGAGCAGCACCGCCAACGATGCGAAGACGCCGAAGGCTACCCTGTGGGCGATCGACCGCCAGCGGACGGCCGTGATGAAGGAAGTCACGTTCACCGACTGGAAGGCCGTCGCTCAGGTGCTCGAGCCCACCAAGCGCGCAGGCGACCGTGCCTACGCCAAGGTCCGCGTCTCGTACGAGAACTTCAAGACGGGCGCGAAGTTGATGTGGGACAAGTGCGACGGGGCCTTCAGTGCCGATAGCGCTCATGTGTACGGTCCGCAGCTCGCGTGCCAGGCATCGGGTTGCCACGGGCCTTGTCTCCCTGACCCGTGCTCCGACATGGCCGCCACATGCGCCCTCCATACGAACCACACCAAGTGGGCCTCGAAGGCCGAAACGGACACGAACGGTGACGGCAAGTACGATTCCGTCGACATCCTCATCCCGGCGAAGGACGCGGAGGACGACTCGCACACACTCGAGTCGGCTGGCAAGCGCTACGCGCTCGTCGGAGGCAGCGTGACAGGCAGAATGTGGAACGGCACGGTCTTCTACAACCAGAAGAGCATCGTTGCCGCCTACGCCCGTCCCGAGGTGAACTTCATCAAGGAGGCCACGCTCAACGCCGAGGGCACGCAGTTCAGCACTGGCATGAGCGTCACCGGCACCAAGTTCACACCTGGCGAGGGTGCCCCTGACTACGTCGATGCCGTCGATATCTACCTCGGCGACATCACGACCGTGGACACCATGCAGCTGGCTGATTCGGGTCCGTTCCACGGCCAGGATCCGCACCTGCTGGGCAAGGCCTATGTGGGTCGCGACGGCAGCCTGCTGCCAGTGGTCGCTGCCAGCGCGAAGCTCGCTCAGATGGCGCCTGGTTCCTACGACATCACTGTTGACGGCTTGGTCTTCAAGAACGGCCTGACGATCAAGAACATGTTCGGCATGGCCTCGGTCGTCATCGGCAATGCGAAGAGGGCCAGCGGCGTGTACTTCGTCAACCCAAGGATGAAGTACCCCGTGAACGTGAACGCTTTCGGTGCGGACAAGGTCGAAGTGTGGGCTGGTGCTACCAAGCTCGCCTACTCCTCGTCGACCGGCATGTTCACGCTTCCTGCCAGCCGTATCCCAGCCGGCCTCAGCTACATCACGGCGAAGGCCATGTGGAGCAACGGCTACACGACCGTTGTGAACGTCAAGGTCTACCGCCAGTCCCCGCTCAAGTTCACGACCCCGTCGCTCGCCGTGTCCGGCCGGACTCTCAGGGTCGCGGGCAAGGTCTCGGGCACTCCTGAGATCAACGGCAGCACGGCGTTCCTGATCCGCGTGAGCTTCCAGCGCAATATCAGCGGGCGCTGGGTCACGCAGAGTGTGAAGTACGTCCGGGCTTCGAGGGGCGCCTACAGGGCAGCCGCTACGGCGAATGCCGCGGGTGTGTGGAGAGCTGTCGTGTTCCATTACGACGCCGCTCACCCGACGTCCCAGAAGGCCTCCAACAGCAAGTCCGTGAGGTAGTGCGGCAGGCTGGATAGCTCCAACGCATCACGGAGGCGGGGCCCGAAAGGGCCCCGCCTCTGACTTTGAGCAGCGGTCTGGCGAAACGACGCTGCGCGACAGAGGCGGCAGGGAATCTGCTCAACACGTCTTGAGAATGGATTAAGGGGCTCCCGAGTAGCACGTTGCGGAGAGCTGCCGAGCCTATGATTCTTACTGGGGCGCCTGCTGGCGCCCCGTGGTGCCCCATGGAGTTTGGATTCCCAACGTGCTCTCTTCTCGCAGACGATCCCTCCCGCCGTTGAACCGGGGCGCGGCCCTCGCGGTCGTGCTGCTGGGTGCCGCGCTGGTCTTGGCGCTGGCGCCTGGGGCGTACGCCGCGTCTCACGGCGCTGGCGTAGTCGTCGCGCTCGAGCGCTCGGCAACCTCAGAGCAGGTGGCGGCAGCGGTCAGAGCGGTTGGTGGCGAGGTCATCCACACTGTTCCGAGCACGCGCTCGCTTCTTGTGGCCACGGACGCGGGCGCACGGGCGACTCTCGTGGCCAAGAGAGTCTCAGCGATGCCGGGCGTGCGGTACGCCGAGCCCAATCGACGCGTCCACGCGCAGTTCGTTCCGAACGACCCGATGTACACGCTGCAATGGGGTTTGCCGGCGGTGAACGCGCCAATCGCCTGGGACGGGGCGCGCGCGTCTTCGGCAGTGAAGGTGGCTGTGATCGACAGCGGCGCCTACTTCGGGCACCCGGACCTGACCGGCATCCTCGACAGCATGCATGACTACGACTTCGTGAACATGGACAGCGATGCGAGCGACGACAACGGCCATGGCACGCACGTGACCGGGATTGTCGCCGCGATCGCCAACAACGGGCAGGGCGTCGCTAGCTTGGCGGGGCTCGGTGCGCAGGGTGCGACCGGCGGCGTACGCGTGATCCCCATCAAGGTCCTCGACGAGAACGGCGACGGGTGGGACGAGGACGTGGCGCTCGCCATCAGACACGCCGCGGATTCGGGTGCGCGAGTCATCAATCTGAGCATGGGCGGTCCTGGCTCGACGCCGTTGAGCGAAGCGGTAGCGTACGCGCGCGCCAAAGGCTGCGTGCTGGTGGCGGCCGCGGGCAATTCTGGACTCGACCGGATCCTCTACCCCGCTGGTGTACCCGGGGTGATCGGCGTCGCGAGCCTGGACTCCGAGCTGCGGCAGGCGATGTTCTCGAACTCGGGAGCGCATGTCGACGTCAGTGCACCCGGTGAACAGGTCTTCTCTACGTCGTGGCCCGGCGGTGCCGCAAGTACCGGCTCGCTCTATGGCTACATGTCGGGAACGTCGATGGCGACTCCGTTCGTGGCGGCTGAGGCAGCGCTGCTCTTCTCGACGATGCCAAATGCGACGAACGCTCAGGTGGAGAGCGCGATCATGTCCTCGGCACGCGACCTGGGGCCAGTGGGCCGTGACGATGACTACGGACGAGGACTGATCGACGCGGCTGCCGCCCTGAGCCAGCTCACGGGCTACGACTACAGCCCGCCCGTCACCGCGGCAAGCGGCATCCCGTCCGGATGGAGCTCGCGAGATGTGACGGTGACGCTCAAGGCGACGGACGACCTGTCCGGTGTGGCGACGACCCAGGTGCGTGTTGGAGCCGAGGACGCGCGCGCGTACACAGCTCCTTTCGCGGTGACCGCCGAGGGTAGCACCAGGATCGCGTTCTGGTCGGTGGATCGGGCGGGCAACCACGAGGACCAGAAGACCGCCACGGCGCGCATCGACAAGACGCCGCCCACGACCACGAGTGATGCGGTGGCGCGCTACGTAAGAAGCGCCACAATCAGGTTCTCGCCGGTCGATCGGCTGTCCGGTGTCGCGGCGACTCGTTGGAATCTCGACGGCGCCCAGGGGTCCGGCACGGTTGTCACGACCACGGTACGTGGGTTCCACACGCTCACCTTCACGTCCACCGACGGCGCGGGCAACGCGGAGCCCACGCGTGCCATCGCCTTCGGGGTCGTGAACTCGGCCGACGACGTGCTTCCCCTCACGACCGCGGCACTCGGCGTACCAGGTGCGTGGGTGAACACGCCCGCCACCATCACGCTCGTGTCCTCGGGCAGCGGGCTGTCCGGCGCGGGCACCTACTACTCACTCGACGAGGGTCCCGCGATCGCGTATTCGAGCCCGTTCATGATTAGCCGCGAGGGGACGACCACGCTCGAGTTCTGGTCTTCTGCCGAGGGGGTCGCCGAACTGCACAAACTCGGCTACGTACGCGTCGACACCTCTCCGCCCAGCGTCGCACTCGACGCCCTGCCCTCCTACGAGGACGTCGCAATCGTGACCGCCACCGCGTCGGACACCGTTTCGGGCATCACACCCCAGTCCCTGGGATGGTCGCTCGACGGCGTTGGGTGGGAGTCGGGGTCGACCGCCGTGCTCGATCGACCGGGGCGCTACGCTGTCGTGTTCAGGGCCTTTGACCTGGCGGGTAACGAGGCACAGGCGACCGCGCACGTGCTCGTGACGGGCGCCTCGGCAATCTCGCTTGCCAAGCCCGCCGTAGCGACTCCTGCGTGGGGAACAGCCTGCACGCTTGCGGGCGCAGTTTCACCGGCGCCGGCGAGTCCGGCGACGGTGACGATCCAAGCGCGCGTGCCCGGAACCACCACGTGGGCGCGCGTTGCCACGACCAGGACCGCAGGCGGCGCGTTTTCGGCGAGAGTCCTGCCGCGACGGCGCCTGGAGTACCGCGCTGTGTTCAGTGGCGATGATGTGCTCAGGGCGGCGGCGCCCAGCAATCGCGTCACGCTCGCGCCGAAGGTGTCGCTCACGCCTGTTTCCGGGCTGCCCGCATCGGTACGCAAAGGGGCGCTGCTCCAACTGAGTGGACGCGTTGTGCCGCAACACTCGGCCTCGGTCTACCTCATGATCGAGCGGCCCGTCGAGCGGCCCTCCGGCAGCACGTGGGTGAAGAGCCGCCGCATCCGCCTTGCATTGCATGCCGATGGGCGCGATGGCTCGACCTGGCGAGTTGCGCTCAGGCTGCCGCAGGGCCGATGGCGCGTGCGTGTGTACCACGCCGCCGATACGCTGCACGCCAGCACCTACTCGACCGCTCGCTACGCACGTGTCCGTTAGCACGCGCATGCAGACGCCCGCATCACGCCTCGCCGCGCTTGAGGCCGTCCTCTTTGACCTGGACGGAACGCTCATCGACAGCGTCGGACTCATCTTGGCGTCGTTCAGGTACGCGACCGAAACCGTTCTTGGCGAAGCGCTGCCCGACGACGTGATGATGCGTGATGTAGGACTACCGCTGGCCCGCCAGATGCGCGACTTCTCGGCTGAGCACGCCGAGGAGCTCCTGCGCGTCTACCGCGAGCACAACGCCCGCTGGCACGACGAGCTCGTTCGCGCGTATCCCGAGACGGCCGAGACGCTCGTCTGGCTTGCCGCACGCGGACTCAGGCTCGGCGTGGTGACGTCGAAACACCAAGCGATGGCCCGCCGAGGACTCGCCGCATTCGACCTCGCGCGCTTCTTCGACGTCGTGGTGGGCGCGGACGACGTCACGCACCACAAGCCCGACCCGCATCCGTTGCTGGTCGCTGCCGAGACGCTCGGCGTGCCGATCGAACGATGCGCGTACGTAGGCGACAGCCCGCACGACATGGCCGCGGCGCGCGCGGCCGGATGCGTGGCGATCGCGGCGACGTGGGGCATCGGCACGCGCGAGGCGCTGGTTGCGGCGGGCGCGGAGCTGATGCTCGATAGCATGGTAGAGGTGCGGGAGGCGTTCGACGCGTGAGGCGGGTCGGGTGCATGTACTTGCTGGCACGGCAGGTGCAACCTGCGACCAGCGATGTAGTATTCATAGTCGACTGCGCCTTGGGTGGCGTCTGAGATGGAGAACTGCTGAGGTCAGGCGCTGAGGACCTCAGGGAAGGGGCTCCCATGAGACTCGGAGATTCGACACATTCGCTCACGGCCTCGAGTGCCAGGGTTCTCCTGGTGCTGACCGCAGCTGCCATTGCACTCGCGCTCAGCGGCTCCGCGCTTGGCGAGGCCTTCCCGCTCACCACGGCTACGGCGGACCAGAACCCGTGGAACGACGTGTGGCTCACCGCTTCGGTCGGCGTTTCGCTCGAGGCGACGGACGGGGCGGGCGGCGCTGGTCCCGGCATCGATCGCATCGAGTACTGGATCACGCCTGAGGGCGGTTCGCCGTCGTTCGAGTCGACGACAACGAATCCGGCCTCGATCACGGTCTCGACGGAGGGCACCACGACCTTCCAGTTCCGAGCCGTGGACAGCGCCCTGCAGGAGGAAGCGACCCAGACCACTACCGTCAAGATCGACCTCACAGACCCTGAAGTGACCGCTACGCCGATCGGCGACAACACGCCGAACGTGTCGTTCGACCTCTCGGTGGCCGACGCCATCTCGGGGCCGGCCGTGTTCGAGTACCGTATCGACGAGGGCACGACCCAGACCGTCTCGGGAGTGGCGACCACCACACCCGCCGTCACGAAGTACGGCGACCACACGCTCCACTACTACGCGAAAGACGTCGCGGGCAGGGAGAAGAGCGGCTCAGTCGGCTTCTTCGTCACCGACGTGACCGCGCCTGTCACGACCGCCTCGCCCCCCAAGGCTGGCTGGGACGACGTGTGGCTCACGGCGACGCACGGCGTCTCGCTCCTGGCGGTTGATGGTCCCGACGGCTCGGGCGTGAACAGGATCGAGTACTGGATCACGCCTGAGGGCGGTTCGCCGGCGTTCGAGTCGACGACAACGAATCCGGCCTCGATCGCGTTCTCGACGGAGGGTACGACCACGTTGCAGTTCCGAGCCGTGGACAGCGCCCTGCAGGAGGAAGCGACCCAGACCACTACCGTCAAGATCGACCGCTCGGGACCCGACGTCCTCGTCGACAAGGGTCCCGACGCGCCGAGTGTGACGGTCACGATCACTGCGACCGACCCCTACTCGGGCCTGAAGGAACTCCGGTATCGCGCCGACTCCGACCCCGCTACGATCACCGCTCCTGGTGGGCAGGCGGTCAGGACGGTCACCGGCCCGCTCGGCGTCCACTCTGTCACGTATGAGGCAGAGGACTCGATCGGACACGTGACGCAGGGCGTGGTGTTCTTCACCATCACCGACGAGACGAAACCTTCGGTGGTAGCTACGATCCTCGGCAACAACACGACGAGCGCCCGCGCGAGCCTCGTCGCGTCCGACGGCGTCGGGGGTTCGGGCGTGGATAGGATCGAATACCGCGTCGACAGAGGCAGTACCACCTTCATCACGACACAGACGGTCGTGGGCGAGACGACGACCACCCCCGCGATCACGAGCGCAGGGTCCTACACGCTGTTCTACTCGGTGCGAGACGTGGCCGGCAACGAGACCACTGGTACTGTCGCGTTCACCGTCGGCTCGAGTGGTGGCGGCGGAGGCGGCGGCGGAGGCGGTGGAAGTGGCGGCGGAGGCGGCGAGCCTCCGGACACGACGCCGCCGACCGTTAGCGCAGCTGTCTCGCTCTCGGGATGGACGAACGCCGCGGCCGTGAAGGTGACAGTCACCGCGTCCGACGACTCAGGCAATGTGACAGTCACGTACACGGGTGCCGCTCAACCTCAGACGGGCGCCTCACCGCAGACCGCCGTCGTCAACGTGACTGCCGAGGGCGTGACCACGGTCCGCTTCTCGGCGAGCGACGCGACGGGCCTCAAGGCCGAAGGGAGCGCGGTCGTGCAAATCGATCGCACGTCGCCTCCCGCGCCGGTCAAGCCCTCGTACGTGTTCCTCACCGCCGACTCGGTCGGGCTCGCGTGGCTGGGCGTCGAGGACGCGCTTTCGGGCATGCTGCGCTACGACGTCTACGACGGGTCGACCAAGGTCGGCTCCACTACCGGCACGTCGTTCTCGGCGGGGGGTTTGGCGGCTAGTTCTGCCCACAGCTACGCAGTCGTCGCGGTCGACAAGGCGGGCAACCAGTCGCCGAAGAGCGATGTCCTCGCGGTCACCGTCCCGGTGGGCGAGGGCTCGGTGAACGTGGCTCCCGGCGCGAACGTGGCCGCGAGCGTGAACGTCCCCGTGGCAGCCGGTGGCACCCTCCCCGTGAAGGCGGCGTTCTCCAGCGTCACGAAGGCAGGCAAGCTGAGGATCACGAGAGCGCTCACCCCGCCTCACCCCGCTGACCCGGACTTCGAGTTCGTGAACCAGTACTTCGACATCTCCTTCGACGGTACGTTCGTCGGTGCCGTGACCGTCACGCTTCCCTACGATGCGGCGATGTCGGATGCCCGTGCCCGCAACCTCAAGCTCAAGCACTGGAAGAACAACGGTTGGGAGGACGTGCCGATCACCGTCGACCTCGTTCGGCATACGATCACGGCCTCCGTAGCGTCGCTCTCGCCGGTCGCCCTCGCCGAGCGGCCGGGAGTGAACACCACGACTCGGGTAGTCACACCCTCGAAGCTGGCGCCTGGCTACGGGCGCGCAGCGGTCGTCGTCGCGCGACTCGTCGACGCGTCGGGAACGGCGCTGCCACACAAAGCCATCAAGGTCGAAGTGAGCCGAAACAGGATTGCGTGGAGTGCCTCGGCGACCATGACGCCCGTGCGCGGCAAAGCGGGAAGCTACTCGATCGGACTGGCGACGATCGGCGGCGGCAGGACCTACGTGCGCGTGAGATTCGCCGCTGACGACTTCAACCAGGCGTCGAGCGCTGTAGTCACCGTCTTGCCGCAAGTTGACCTCACTGCCGTGAACGTGGCCGCGTCCCTGACTCGGACGACGACGCTGTCGGGAAGCATCAGGCCGGCACACCGCGCCGCAGTCACCGTCGAGCTGCGGAGGCAGATCTCCCGCACCAAATGGAGCACGAAGCGTGTGAGCCTTAAGACGAATGCGGCCGGGAAGTGGAGCGCGCGCATGACGTTCACTCCCGGCACGTGGAAGCTGCGAGTGGTGGCGCCGACCGACGCGAGTCACTCGGCGAGCGCGAGCCAGTATCGGGTCCTGTACGTGCGGTAGGCCTGCCCGCTCGGATTCAGCGACAGTGCCTTCCCCGTGGGGCGCTGCTGGCTGGCTTGTCGCTATGTTGTCACCTGCCGACTTGCGCTCAAGCCGTGCCGCGCCCCCGAGCGTGCGTTAGAGTGGACACGTCACCTGCGGGACTGCCTGACCGGTGCGCCCTCGCGCTTCCGGACCGTGAGGAGGTTCGTCTGTGTCACGTCGTGGCAAGATCATCGCAGCGGTCGTTGTCGTACTCGTAGTGGCGGGCATCGCGGGGTTCTTCGTGCTTCGCTCGCAGGGAGCGGGTCCCGAGGTCGAAACCGCGACCGTCGAAGACCGGGAGCTCTCCGTTCTCGTGCAAGCCTCCGGAAAGGTCGAGACGGGCGTGAAGGCCGATCTCTTCCCGCCCACGGCAGGCACGCTCGAGTCGGTGTCCGTTGCGGACGGCCAGAGCGTGACGGCTGGCCAGGAGATCGCGGCTATGGACACCGCTCCACTCGAGCTGCAAGTGACACAGGCCGAGGCAGGAGTGAAGCAGGCCCAGGCCCAGGTCGATGCTGCCGACATCCAGGAACCCTCGAGCGCTGAACTCAACGCGGCGAGAGCCAACGTCACGGCGACTCGACAAGCGTACGATGCGGCGCGTGCCGCACTCGCCAGCGTAGACAGCCAGGCGCCGACCTCAGCGCAGATCCAGGCGGCGCAGGCGGGTACGAAGGCCGCGAAGACCTCGTATGACAACGCCTCACGTGCGTATGACGCTGCCGTCGCGGCCTCTCCCAATCCATCCACGGACGCTACCGTCGCGGTCGCGGCGGCGCAGCGCGACCAGGCGTACGCGGGGTACCTGAGTGCGAAGGCGACCGAGGACCAACTGACCTCCACCAGTCTTGACGCGGCGACCGCGCAGGCTACCGCGGGCGTCGATCAGGCGTACGCGGCGTACCAAGGCGCCCAGGCGCAGCTCGACAAGCTCGAGCGCTCGAGCGGCAGCGGCTCGAAAGCGGCGGCGGAGGCCGGCCTCGCTCAGGCGCGGGAGGCGCTTTCGGTGGCCCAATCCAATCTCAAGAGGGCGACCTTCGTGGCGCCCATCGACGGCGTCGTGCTGTTCAACCCGCTCGGCACTCCCGGCGCCGACGGGCAGATTCCGAAGGCATCGGCAGGTGCAGCCGTCGGGCCGCAATCCCCGCCGTTCACGGTCGTCGACCTTGCCGGCGTCCGCTTCACGGCCGAGGTGGACGAAGCCGACATCGACCGCGTCAAGACCGGCATGGAGGGCGAGATCAGGCTCGATGCCTTCCCAGCCGACACGTTCAAGAGCCGCGTCATCGAAGTCCGAACGGCGGCGCAGCAGACGGCCACCGGCGGCACTGTCTTTCCCGTAGACATGTCGCTCGAAGACACCGGCAGGAACGTGCTCATCGGCATGAAGGGCGATTCGAGCATCTCGGTGTCGTCCATCGGCAACGCCGTGGTGATCCCGGTCGAGGCGCTCTTCGATCAGAACGGCAAGAGCTACGTGTACGTCGTGAAGGACGGCCGCCTGGCGAGAGTCGACATCACCGCGGGTGCGGTGACCGACACGAACGTGCAGGTGCTGAGCGGCCTCGAACCCGGGCAGGTCGTCGCCCTCTCGGGTTCCGTCGAGTACACGGACGGCATGACCGTTCGCACCAAGTAGTCCGGCCGATGGCAGCATCTTCGCTCTCCCGTGGTATCGATGGCTGACGGGCGAAACATGGACGGCGACGAGTTCCTCGGCGGGCGCGAGGTCCACGGCTGCGACGAAGAGGATCGCGTCGTGATCGAGGCGCGCGACGTGACAAAGTGCTACCACCTCGAGGGCATCGACGTTGAGGCGCTGCGCGGCGTGGATCTTCAGATTTGCGCCGGGGAGATGCTCGCCATCATGGGACCATCGGGATCCGGCAAGTCGACGCTGATGCACATCATCGGCCTGCTCGATCATCCGACCGAAGGTACCGTCACGGTCGAGGGCGAGGACGTCTCCGACATGGAACCGAACCAGCTTGCCGCGGTGAGGAACAAGCGGATCGGGTTCGTGTTCCAGTCGTTCAATCTGCTCCCGCGAACGTCGGCCACGGCGAACGTCGAGCTCCCGCTCATCTACTCTGGCTTTCCGGGCGCAAAGCGTACCCAGCTCGCGCGGGCAGCGCTCGAGCGGGTAGGTCTGGGCGACCGTCTCGGCCACTTCCCCAATCAGCTCTCGGGCGGCCAACAGCAGCGAGTCGCAATCGCGCGCGCATTGGTCACCGAGCCGAGCATCGTGCTCGCCGATGAGCCCACCGGAAACTTGGACTCGCGCTCAGGCGTCGAGGTCATGGCGATCCTGCAGGAGCTCAACAATCTGGGGATCACCGTCGTGATCGTCACCCACGACGCCAACGTGGCGCGACATGCGAAGCGCGTCGTGCACACCCGGGACGGCCTGATCGTGCGAGAGGAAGCTGTCGACGACCGCGTGAACGCGATCGAGGAGCTCGCCGAGCTGAACGGCGGGGCCGACGCAGCGGCGGCCGGCCCTGTTCCTGAAAGGCCGACCGCACAGGAGTCCGCGACGTGAACCTCTTCGAGAGCTTCCGCATCGCACTCAGGGCGCTCAATGCCAACAAGGTTCGAAGCGCGCTCACGATGCTCGGCGTCATCATCGGCGTGGCCGCGGTCATCCTGCTCGTGTCGATTGGGACCGGCGTCCAGGACCAGGTTACCGGGTCGATCGAGGGCCTCGGTTCGAACTTGCTGTTCGTGTTCCCGTACAACATGGAGGCGGCCCAGGAGGGCGGCGGGGGTGGTCCGGGAGGCATGTCATCGACGAAGCAGTTCACGAACGCCGACGCCGACCTGCTCAGCCGCCGTCTCGGGAGCGCGGCCATTGTCGTACCGGTTGTGCAGGCCCCGGGGCAGCTCCGGGTCGGGAACCGGACGATGCGTACGACCATCGCCGCGGGCACGGCCGAGGGCGACGAGGTCTTCACCGCCGAACTGGATGCCGGACGCCACTACACCCGTAGCGAGTGGGCCTCTGCAGCGCGCGTAGTCGCCATCGGCAGTTCGGTGCGCAACAAGCTCTTCCCATCTGAGAACCCGATCGGGAAGCAGCTGAACATCAACGGACAGCGCTTCGCGGTGATCGGCCACTACAAGGCCCAGGGTGGCGGGTTCGGCGGGGACCAGGACAACCAGATCTACATGCCCAATACCACGGCGCAGCGCCTCATTGGCGTCGACGACCTGAGCCAGATCACCATCAAGGCCAACGACCCCGAGGACGTCGATCTCATCAAGGCGCAAGTCGAACGCGTGCTTCGCCCGCGCTTCGGTGAGGATTTCACCGTGTTCACGCAGGAGCAGACGCTCGGCATTCTATCCCAGCTGCTCGGGACGCTCACCGCTATGCTTGCCGGCCTTGCGAGCATCTCGCTCCTGGTCGGCGGTATCGGCATCATGAACATCATGCTCGTGAGCGTGAGCGAGAGGACGCGCGAGATCGGCATCAGAAAGGCTGTCGGTGCTCGCACCTACGACATCCTGTCCCAGTTCGTCATCGAGGCGGTGGTGCTCTCCGTGGTGGGAGGAGCGCTCGGTATCCTCATGGGCAGCGGCGGCGCATTCGCCCTGCAAACGTGGATTCCGGCTGTCGTGACGCCGTGGGCCGTGGTTCTCGCTTTCTTCTTCTCGGCGGCGGTGGGCGTCTTCTTCGGCGTGTATCCCGCGTACCGTGCGTCGCGGCTCGATCCGATCGAGGCGCTGCGGTACGAGTAGGGACGCCGGACGGACGGCGGAGCTTGCCGAGGGTGTGCGGCGCAGGACGGGGCGAAGCGCTACGAGCTGAAGTCGCTCGGCTCGATGTTGTCGAGGAAGTCGCGGAACGCTTCGACCTCGGCCTCCTCATCGAAATCGGGCTCTGACTCGACCGCCGCCTCCTCGAGAACAGCCTCGGCGACGAACAGTGGCGCGCCTGCTCTAATCGCGAGTGCGATCGAATCGGACGGACGCGCATCGAGGGCGTACGTGCGCTCCTCGCCCTGGAGGATGAGGGCAGCGTAGAAGGTCCCCTCTTCCAGTCGCGTGATCTCCACACGCTGCACGAGGTAGCCGAGGGTCTCGACCATATCCTGCATGAGGTCGTGCGTCATCGGGCGGGGCGGCTCGGCGCCCTGCAGCGCGAGCAGGATAGACGTCGCCTCGGGTGTGCCGATCCAGATGGGCAGCACGCGGTTGTGACCGGCCTCCTCGGCAAGCGGGCGCAGGATGATGACCGGGGAGTTCGAACGAGAGTCGACACCCAGGCTCGCAATCCTCACTTCGATCATCCTGACCAGCTCCCTGTCATGTGCCCCTACGCTGCTCGGCTGCCATTTCGTGCACGATGGGAGCCTGCGAAGGGTACGAGTATCTCTGTACCCGTGTTCGCACATTCTAGGCCAGGGAGGCGTCATGCGACTCGACGTTCACACGCGCGAGCGCCAGGAGTTCGTCGACGTGACCCGCGAGGTTGCCCGAGCGGTCGAAGAGAGCGGCAAGAAGGATGGGGTCGTGGTCGTGTTCTGCCCGCATACAACGGCCGGCGTGACGATCAACGAGCACGCGGATCCCGATGTGGCCGAGGACATCTTGGGGTGGCTCGGCAGGACGTGTCCGCGTGGCGGCGACTGGCGTCACTGTGAGGGGAACTCGGACGGTCACGTGAAAGCGACGCTCGTCGGATCCAGCGTGACGGTACCCGTGAGCAGCGGGCGAATGCAGCTGGGAACCTGGCAAGGCATCTTCTTCTGCGAGTTCGACGGGCCGAGGAGTCGGAAGCTCGAGGTCAGAGTACTCCCAGAGCGCGACTGATACCGCCGCCCGTACAGAGCGGCTGGTCGGAACGTGCTGAGCAGGGCCCTGCATGGAGCACCCGAACTGGGTATACATTCCTGTGATTGTTCTGCACGCCGCAAGTGCTGGCACCTGCGGGACACAAGGGGGAGGGGAGCTGTCATGAAGATCGAGGTCCGAGTCGTCTCGTGGCGAAGGGCTACCGTTGCCATTCTCGTGCTCTGTCTGCTCACGGGAGTCGCGTGGGTCTCGCTTCCGGCGCACGCTCAGTCTGGCTCGAGGCAGGTGTCTGCTGCGCTCTCACCCTATGTCTGGGACGAAGCGTGGTTCGGCGACCGCTACATCAACTACCTCCACACCCCCAAGGGCGTCGCTGTCGATAGTGCGGGCAGAGTCTACGGCTCCAGCGTAGGGAACAACCGGATCGTGCGGTACGGCGTCGATGGAAGCCGTGAGCTCAGCTGGGGGCAGCGCGGTTCGGCGCTCGGGCAACTCCTGTACCCGCGCGACGTTGCGGTCGATGGCGAGGGGAACGTCTACGTCGCCGATACCGCCAACGACCGCGTACAGAAGTACAGCCCCACAGGGAAGCCCATTCTCGTATTCGGCGCGACCGGCCGCGGTCTCGGAGAGCTCTTGGGGCCTCAGGGTGTTGCCATCGGGCTTCTCGGCGCGGTGTACGTCTCGGACTGGAGCAACGATCGCATCCAGGTTTACTCGGCGAGCGGCGCGTACGGGTTTCCCATCGGCGGGACCGGAAGCGCGCCGGGTCAGCTCGACGGGCCGAGCGGGCTTGGAACGGACTCTGCCGGCAACGTGTACGTGGCCGACTACTTCAACCACCGCGTCCAGGTCTTCGCGCCCGGCGGAGAACTCGTGAGGGTGATCGGCAAGAAGGGCACCGCGCTGGGCGAATTCAACGGCCCGGTGGACGTCGCTGTGGGTCTGGACGGCAGCATGTTCGTGGCCGATAGCGGGAACCGAAGGGTGCAGCGGCTTACCATTCAGGGGGTCTGGTCCGAGTTCGGACCACAGACAAGCCCCGCGGGCTACGACGACACCAACGTCGCCAGCGTCGCCGTGGATCGTGCGGGCAACGTCTACGTGGCCAACACGAACGACGACCGGATCGACCGGTTCACGCCGCGGGGCGCCAAGGTGGTCCTGACGAAACCCGTCCTGCTGACGAAGTACCCCCGTGCGGGACGCTCGTTCGAGGTGAGCGCATCGTCTCGGCCGGTGCACCACTCGATGCGCGATCGTGTCTACTGGGAGTTGAGAAAGACGGGCTCGACGCGCGTCACCATCGTCAAGCCGACCCGGAACTACCCCGGACGCCGCTGGGTCTACTACAAGAAGTCGTTCAAGCTCCCTGCGGGTTCATACTCGATACGCGCGGTGTCCCCCGCGGACAGCGAGCACGCGAAGACGACGAGCGCGTATCTCTACTTCACTCTGCGACGCTAGCAGACAGTGGGTCGCAGAGGGACCGCGTGCAGGGGGGCGCGTCTCCCTTGACCCCCCTGCGCGCCTTCGCTACGGTATTGCGGCTGTTCGTTAGGCGGGCCCGTAGCTCAGTTGGTTAGAGCGCACGGCTGATAACCGTGAGGTCGATGGTTCGAATCCATCCGGGCCCACCATGAATCTGCGCGACTCTCGCCTCGGCCTTCAGCCGGGGCGTCGGTCTTGGTGGGTGTAGAACACGTGTGGTTTGCTCAGCGGTATGGCACGTGCGAGCGGTTTTGGTGTATGAGGGTTGGCGGAAGATCGCGAGCTACCGGCCGGAACTGAAGCTGCCATTGGGTTTGCGTTGAATCGATTGATTCTGGTTGGTGGACGTTTGGAGTTGCGCGTAGACTCGTTCGTGCAGTCGTCAGCTCAAAGGAGGTCGGTCGCCGATGCGCACCGAATCAGGACTTAGGCTACATCCGGGCCGCAGGCGGGTCGCGTGGCTCACAATCGTCGCCCTCGTGGCGTCGCTCGTAACTCCGACGGTCTCTCTTGCGGCGCCAGCGGTATCCGGGGGAGACACAACGTACTCGGCCACGGGGCGCGTGAGTGCCGCGGCAGTCGCCACGATCACGACAGAGGTGACGGTCACGCCGACCGGCGCGTTCTCAGGCTGGGTGAACGCGGCGAACGTCGCAATCACGCTCACCACGACGGACGTGGCCCCACCGACTCTACCCACGGACCAGCAGGTGTCCTACCGGACGTACAAGGCCGGCGACGCGCCTGGTAGCATGACCACCGGGCCGTCACCCGCTACTGTCACCCCTGCTGTCTCCGCCGAGGGAACGACGGTCGTGGAGTTCTACTCTTCGAACACCGCCTCAGCGACGCAAGAGCCGACGCAGACACGCACCGTGCGTATCGATCGGACCGCGCCGGAGCTCGGCACATCGCTCGGGGCGTCTCTGAACGGTACTGCCACGATCTCGGTATCGACGACCGACACGATGTCGGGAGTCGCGTCCGTGAGCTACTCGATTGATGGTGCGGCCGCTGTCACGACCACCACGGCCAAGCCGACGATCATACTCGGCGGAGCAGGCGCTCACACTGTCGGAGTCTCGGCCAAGGACGCGGTGGGCAATCAGTCCTCAACCTCGACGGTCGGTCCGTTCACCATCACCGACGGAGTCGCGCCCACGACCTCGATCAGCGGCGTGCCCGCTGGCTGGTCGTCGACAAACGTCACCTTCACGCTCGGCGCAGTGGACAACCCCGGTGGTACCGGCGTGGCGTCGACGATCTATCGGCTGAACCAGACCGGGAGCTTCGTTCCGTACACGGGGGCAGTCGCCGTCAGTGCCGAGGGCACGACAGTCGTCGAGTTCGCGTCGATCGACAGGGCGACGCCCACTGCCAACCAGGAAGCCACCAAACAGGCGATCATTCGCATCGACAAAGGGGCGCCGACGTCCTCTATCAGCGGTGCTGACATCGCCTGGAGGTCTTCGAACGCCACATTCACCCTGTCGGCCACCGATACGCCCAACTACTCGATGGTGGCTGGCATCCGCTATCGGCTGGGTGCCAGCGCTCTGGCGACGTACACAGCCCCGGTCGTCATCTCCGCCGAGGGCACGACAGACATCGAGTACTTCGCCGTCGACTACGCGGGCAACCGCGAGACGACGCGCAGCGCTTCCGTACGAATCGACAGGACTAACCCGACGGTCTCGGTTGTGGCGTCAACGACCTACGAGCAGAGCGGCGTCGTCACAATCACGGGTGCGGATGCGCTCTCAGGCGGCGTGATGGTCTACACCAGCCTCGACGGGGGCGCGTTTGCAGCGACCCCGGGCAGCGCCCAGGTGATCACGACGGGAGCTGGGAGCCACACGGTCAACTACTACGCGACCGACGCGGCCGGCAACCGCACCACGACCGCACTGGTGACGTTCCAGGTCACGCGGCAAACCGCGGTCCAGCTGACGTCGAAGACCTCCACGCTGAGGAACACCACGATCCCCGCCCGGACCACGGTGAAGGGCAAGCTCACCGACGCCGGTGCTGGCGTTGCCGGCAAGCGGGTCGTGCTCGACTACTCGTCGTACAGCACCTTCGTCGGCATGCGCTCCGTGGCGGGAACGACCGCCGCCGACGGCTCCTTCAGCTTCAACGTGAGCCTGTCTTCCCGCACGTTCTATCGAGTGCGCTTCGCTGGCGATACTGACTACAAAGCCGCCTCGAGCGGCACGATCGCATACAAGCCAAAGGTCGCGCTCTCCCTGAAAGTTGCGAGTAAGGCCAAGCCCCTGCGTCGCTTCTACGCCAGTGGCGTGATCAAGCCGGTGCACTCGCGGGGCAGACGCGTCTACATCGAGTGGTCCACGAGGCCCGGGGGCAGGCGTTCGGGGTACGTGTGGGCGACGGTTACGCCCAGGGGCAGCTATTCCTCGTACCTCGCGCCCCTCACCCTGAGGAAGGGCACGTGGTACGTGCGTGCAGTCGCACCGGATGATGGGGCGCACGCCACGACGGCGACCGCGGCGAAGCGAGTGATCGTTCGCTAGCCACTAGCGTGTCCCGCCGGAAGGCAGGCACCGCGACAAGAACAAGAGCGGCCGGTCATTGACCGGCCGCTCTTCTGTTCGCTCGTGGGTCGACAGCGTGGTGCGCCCCGCTGGCGCGTGGTTCTGGTCCTACCGCCTCCGGCCTGCGCGCCCGCGCCCGCCGCCTCGGCGGCTCATGACGCCGCCGCTGTAGACGGTGCGCACGGCTCGCTTGGCCTCGCGCTCCGGATTGGGAACGAGACGGTCGTGCGCGTAGTCGAAGCCGGCGAGGTCGGTGCAGGCGAGCACCGAGCCGATCTTCGTCTCGATATCGCGGAGCGTCTCGTGCTCCTCGGGTGCGAGCAGGGAGACCGCGATCCCGGTCCGGCCGGCACGCGCGGTGCGGCCGATACGGTGGACGTAGTCTTCGGGGCTGTTCGGCATGTCGAAGTTCACGACATGGCTGATGCCGTCGATATCGATGCCGCGCGAGACGACATCGGTGGCGACGAGCACCTTGTACTGCCCCTGCTTGAAGCCGTCGAGCGCCTTCTGGCGCTGGGCCTGGGTGCGGTTGCCGTGGATAGCGGCGCCGCGGATTCCGCTCTTCTCGAGCTGGCGCGCCACACGGTCGGCGCGGTGCTTCGTGCGCGTGAAGACGAGCACCCGCTCGAGTTTGTGCTCCTTGATGAGCTGCACGAGCAGATCGAGCTTCTGCTGTCCGCCCACGGGGTACACACGCTGGTCGACTTCTTCGACCGGGGTGCCGGCATGGGCGACGTTGACCTGCTCCGGGTTGTCGAGCGTCGAGCCGATGACGCGAAGCACGTCGGGGGACATCGTCGCCGAAAAGAGCAGGTTCTGACGCTTCGCAGGCAGGAAGCTCACGATGCGCCGCACCTGCGGCCAGAAGCCCATGTCAAGCATGCGGTCCGCCTCGTCGAGGACGAGGATCTCGATTGCGGAGAGGTCGAGCTCGCCCTTTTCCTGCAAGTCGAGCAGGCGGCCGGGTGTCCCGACGACCACGTCGACGCCGCGGCGAAGGGCCTTGAGCTGCGGCTCGTAGCCGACCCCACCGTAGACCACGGCCACGCGGTGGCGCGTGAACTTAGAAGTCTGGTTCGCGACTGCTTCGATCTGCAGCGCGAGCTCGCGGGTGGGCGTGACGACGAGCGCTCGCGCCGCGCCGGGGCTCGGGACGATGCGCTGCATCACCGGCAGCATGAAGGCGACGGTCTTGCCGGTGCCGGTCTGAGCACAGCCGACGACGTCGCGTCCAGCAAGAGCGAACGGGATCGCGTCAAGCTGGATGGGGGTGGGCACGGTGTAGCCCATTGCGCCCACGGCCTGAAGCAGGCGTGGTTCTAGACCTAGGTTGTTGAAACTCAAGAAAGAGCTCCTTCCTCGTGCGCCATATCGGTCGCACTGCGTGGCAGACGCAGTCATCCGACGGTCACGAGGGGAGCGAGGGAGAACCGAGTCTTGGGGAGAAGCGCCGGTAGCGGCGCGTTGTCAGAACCTCACTATACCTGCTGACGTGCGAAAACGCGAATCGAGGTGTGACGGGCAGCCGCAGCAGTCACGCCGTCACGTCTCGAGCCGGACCTGCATGACGTCGATCGCGCCCGCCGAGAAGCCCGCCCGACAGTACGCGAGGTAGTAGCGCCACATCCGGATGAAGCGCTCGTCGAATCCCAGCGCGCGGACCTGCGGGAGCACTGTCTCGAACCGCTCCGCCCAGTCCTTCAGCGTCTGTGCGTAGTCGGTGCCGAGGAAGCGCGGTTCGCCGAGGACGAGACCGGAGGCTGCGGCCTCTGCCGCGAACCGCTCCGGACTCGGCAGCATGCCGCCGGGGAAGATGTAGCGCTGGATGAAGTCCGGTCTGGCTCGGTAGGTCTCGAAGCGGTCGTTCGCGATCGTGATTGTCTGGAGCGCGGCTGCCCCACCCCGTTCGAGCAGGTCGCGCAGCTTGCCGAAGAACACGGGCCACCAGCGCTCGCCCACCGCCTCGAACATCTCGATCGAGGCGACCGCCGAGAACGTCCCTGAGATCTCACGGTAGTCCTGGATCCGGATGTCGACCTTTCCCTCGAGTCCTTCCTCGGCGACACGCTCGCGTGCGCGCGCCGCCTGCTCCTCCGACAGCGTGATTCCGGTGACCCGGCAGCCCGCGGCCTTGGCGGCATGGATCGCGAACCCTCCCCACCCGCAGCCGATCTCGAGCACGTGATCGCCGGGCGAGGGTTGGATGAGTTCGAGGAGACGGTCCCACTTGCGCTGCTGCGCGCACTCCAGGGGTTCATCAGGCGCATCGAACGCAGCGCACGAGTACGTCATGGAATCGTCGAGCCACAGCTCGTAGAAGTCATTGCCGAGGTCGTAGTGATAGGCGACGTTGCGCCTGGAACCGGTGGGCGTGTTGTCTCTGAGCCGGTGCCAGGCCCGCTGGAGGGGCTGGAGGGGTGCGTCGAGGATCGGCTTGCGCAGTGCGTTTGCGAGGCCCAGATCGAGGACTGCGTCGAGGTCGCGCGTATCCCAATCGCCGTTCATGTACCCCTCAGCGAAGCCGAGGCTTCCCTGCGCGAGAATGCGTCGAGCGGCGCGTGGATCGTGGACCTCGACCTGCGCGCTCGGTCCCGGCTCGCCGGTCGCGAAGACGTGCCGAGAGCCACGAGAGTCGGTGAGCTCGAGTTCCCCGACCCGCATCCGAGCGAGCACGCGCAACGCGAGTGTTTCGCTCGGAGAGAATCCTATGGGAGTCTTTGCGCGTGCGGTGCTCACGTCAGGTCGTCTCCTTGTCGGGCGGTTTCGGGTGAGGCACGTACCGGATCCGCTTTGCCACAATGCGCAACGCTTGGAAATGTATGAGCAGCCAAGCTCGTGCCGACATGGGACCGTACCGCACGACGGCACGGGCGAGCGTCCCATCCGTGAGCTCTCGCGCTTCGAGCGCCACCGCCGCGACGAGCAGAAGCGGCCCCTTCACATAGTCGTAGATACCCACGGAGAGCTTCTCGGCAGGCTCGGAGAAGCGGAATTCGTAGCGCGCATCCATCTCGATGAAGGGTGAGACGTGGAAGACCTTGACCTTCTCCGTCTTGCAACCGAAGTCGAACGGCTCGCCGCCGTTGTGAAGCAGGTAGTTGTGGTGCTCGCCGAAGGTGTTCTGCACCTCGGCGAGAATCGCGCGCGGGAGACCATCTGAACTGAAGCAGTACCAGAACGACGCCGGGTAGAACTTGAAACCGAGCACGCGGGGGAAGCAGAGCAGGCGCACGGACCCATCCGGGATGTCGATGCCCGCTTCCGCCAGCCGAGCGTCGATCCATGGCCGTAGCGGCGAGCCATCGCGAGGCCCGTGGTCGCGATCCTGCAGCGATACGAGCGCGGCGTGGTTGTGGCCGAACAGCTTGAGCTGGGTGTCGAGCTCGTCGAGTTCCGCCAGGTCGGCGTAGAGGAAGTAGAGACCGTAGCGGAACGCGTTGCGCCGAGGTATGCGCCGCTCGTGAGAGACCACGCCGGTGTAGAGGCGGCTGTTCATGCCTTGGGCTCGGAGGCCGCTTCCGGGGGGCGTTCGCGGGTGCGTGACTCGTCGAGCTCCTCACCCCACGGCAAATCGGCCCCGAGTCTCTCGGCGACGCGTACCGCCGAGAGCATACCGTCCTCGTGAAAGCCGTATCGCGTCCACGCGCCGGCGTACCACACGCCACCGGCCCCCTGGAGCGATGGCAGCCGCTTCTGCGCCGCGATCGCGTCGGCGGAGTACATCGGGTGATCGAACACCATGCGCGCAAGCACGCTCGCGGGTGCTGGCGGATGGTGCTCGTTCAGCGTTTCAAGCACCGGAGGCGCCTCCGGCGGGAGCTGTTGGAGCCGGTTGATGAAGTAGGTGAGCGACAGACGGTCCTTCGTCATCTCGCCGCTCTCGGAGTACCAGTTCCACGCTGCCCACGCGCGCTCGCTCTTGGGCAAGTACGAGGTGTCCGTCGAGAGCAGTACCTCGTTCGGCCAGAAGTGGAAGGCTTCCAGCACCTCGCGCTCGTCATGCGTCGCGCCGTCGCCGAGGATCTCGCTCGTCTGCGGCGGATGAGTGGCGAGGACGACCGCGTCATACGTCTCCACGCGACGCGGAGTGTGGACGCGCACCCCAGTTCCCGTTCGCTCGACGAGCTCGGCCGGCTCGGCGAGATGTGCCTCGCCCGAGAGCGAACGGCTGGCCGCGGCCACGTAGGTGCGGCTTCCACCCACTACGCTGCGCCATTTCGGCTTGCCGCTGATGTGGAGGAGTCCGTGGTTGTCGCAGAACCTGAGGAACGTCGCGGCGGGGTAGCCGAGGAGCTCGCCCGGCGGGGTCGACCAGATAGCACCCCCCATCGGGATCAGATACCAGTCTGTGAAGCTCCCGGAGTAGCCTTCGCGCGCGAGCATCTCGCCAAGCGTGAGCGACTCGAGCGATTCGTCAGCGAGTAGCCGATCCGCGTCCCGCGAGAACCGAACGATGTCGGCGAGCATCTTCAAGAAGCGCGGATTCGCGACGTTGCCACGCTGGGCGAACACGGTGTTGAGGTTCGAGCCGGCCCACTCGATGCCCTCTGAGGCGATCTGGACCGAGAAGGACATGTCGGTCTCCTGCCAGCGCACCCCCAGGCGGTCGAAGAACCTGATCAGATTCGGATATGTGCGTCGGTTGAAGACCATGAACCCTGCGTCGACTGGGAAGGTGCGGCCGCCGACGGTCACGTCGACCGTACGAGCGTGACCACCGAGATAGTCCTCGCCCTCGTAGACGTCAACGGCGTTCTCGGGCGAGAGGAGCCATCCGGCGCCGATTCCGGCGACGCCAGCCCCGATGATTGCGATTCGCACGCGGTTCTCCTCGTAGCCGGTCCTCGTCGGTGTGTTTCCGATTCTAGGGAATCATTCCCTTGAGCATCCATTCTGTCCTGAGACGGTAGTGCGGCAGCCGGGTCGCACAGCGAGCGACCCTCGACCATCGGAGTCTCTCATGCCGACCATACTCGTGACCGGCACATCCTCAGGCATAGGAGAAGCACTCGTGCGTCGCTACGTGGCAGAGGGGTGGACCGTCATCGGGACGGTGCGAGACACCGCCCGGGCGTCGTCGACATCGCCCCCCGGTGCGGGCACGCTGCGCATGGAGTCACTCGACCTCGCGCAGCCGGGTGCGGCGGCGGCGCTCGCTGCTCGCGTGCTCGAGCGCTACGGCTGCCCCGACGTCATCGTGAACAACGCCGGCACGCTCCAATGGGGCCCCATCGAGATGGCGTCGGCCGACGAGGTCGAGGCGCTGTTCCGCGTGAACGTGTTCAGCCAGGTCGAGCTCGTTCGCGGCTTCGTGCCTGCGATGCGCGATCGCGGGAGTGGCGTGATCGTGAACGTGACCTCGCTCGGCGGGCGCATGGTCTTCCCCTTCTTCGCCATCTACAACTCGAGCAAACACGCCCTCGAGGGCTTCTCCGAGGGGCTCTGGCACGAACTCAAGCCGTTCGGCATACGAGTCAAGGTGATCGAGCCAGGCTTCGTCGAGACGGCGATATGGGGCAAGACGATGCGTGACGGTTCCGGCGCGGTGCTCGAAGGGCCGGCGCCGTACACGGGCTTCATGGCGTCGATGGCGGGCTTCGAGCGGTCGATCACGAAGCGCACGTCTCCCGACGCCACTGCCGAGGAGATCTTCGCAGCCATCGCCGACGGCTCGGACCGGTTGCGCTACCCGGTCGCGGCGTACGCGAAGACGCTGCTCGGGGCGCGGAGGCTTCTCGGCGATCGCTTCATGATGCGCTTCTTCCACAAGCGCTGGATGGGCAGCGACTAGGGCGGTTCTCGCGCCGTCAAACCGCGCCCGGTCGCCAGCTCCAGCTCCCTACCCGCCGAGCAGAGTCACGATAACCTGGTGCGCGCCGGGTTCCTCGGAGAGCGGTACTACGGGTTCGGCCAGCACCACCCCGTCGAGTTCGACCCGGGCGACGCCGCGGTTCACCCCGCGCGGGTTCTCGACACGTATGTGATAGCGAGTCGCGCCCGAGCGGTACGTGATCTCGTAGGCGGGCCAGTCCTTCGGGATGCATGGGTCCATGACGAGGAACCGCGTTCCGTCCCGAGCCTCGATCCTCAGGCCGTACAGGTGGTTCAGGGCGACGCGGTAGAACCACGCGGCCGAGCCGGTGTACCAGGTCCAGCCACCTCGGCCGACGTGAGGCTCGGCAGCATAGACGTCCGCCGCGATCACGTAGGGCTCGACGACGTAGCGGGCAGCTGCTTCGGCGGTGAGCGCGTGCGAGATGGGGTTCACGAGGTCGAACAGCGAGACCGCTTCGTCTCCGTCACCCTTGAGCAGGTACGCGAGGATCAGCCACACGGCGGCGTGCGTGTACTGGCCGCCGTTCTCGCGAACGCCCGGGACGTAGCCCTTGATGTAGCCGGGGTCGTGCGACATGCGGTCGAACGGGGGCGTGAGCAGCGCGACCAGGCCAGCCTCTCGGCGGACGAGCTTCTCTTCAACGGCATCTATCGCCGCGCGGGTCCGCTCTGGGTTGCCGAAGCCCGAGATGACCGCCCAGCTCTGCGCGATGGCGTCGATGCGGCACTCTTCGCTCGTGTGCGAGCCGAGCGGCGTGCCGTCGTCGAAGTAGGCGCGGCGATACCATCCGCCGTCCCAGCCCTCCAGCTCGACTGCCTGGGCGAGTCCGGCAGACCAAGCCCGGTAGTGCTGGGCACGAGCCGTCTCGCCGATGAGGTCGCACACCGATGCGAATCGCGAAGCCACGTAGGCGAGGAACCAGCCGAGCCAGACACTCTCGCCGCGACCCTCGTGGCCGACGCGGTTCATGCCGTCGTTCCAGTCACCGCCCTCCATGAGCGGGAGCCCGTGCGATCCAATGCCGAAGCGGCCGAGCGCTACCATGCAGTGCTCGAACACGGTGGCGGCCTGCTCGCTCACCGCAGGCTGCAGGTAGAGGTCCTCCTGTTCGGGCGGTAGCTCCGGCCCTTCGATGTAGGCGGTCCGCTCGTCCAAGACACTGGTGTCCCCGGTGGCCGTCACGTATTCGGCCACTACGAGTGGCAGCCAGTGGCGGTCGTCGGAGATGTGCGTGCGCACGCCACGCCCCGAGTGCGGCTGCCACCAGTGCAGCACGTCGCCCGCTTCGAACTGGTGTCGCGACGCCTCCACGATCTGCTCGCGCACGAGGTCGGGCCGCACGAGCAGTAGCGCGAGCACGTCTTGAAGCTGGTCTCGAAAGCCGAACGCTCCGCTCGACTGGTACGTCCCCGTGCGGCCCCAGATACGGCACGCGAGCGCCTGGTAGAGTGCGTTGCCGTTCACCATGATGTCGAGTGCGGCGTCCGGCGATTGCACCTGCACGCTGCCGAGAAGGTCGGTCCAGAAGGCCCGCGCGTCGGCTAGTGCCTTGTCGATCGCACCGTGTTGTCGGAGGCGCGCCACCGCGTCACGGGATTCCTCGAGCGTCGCTGTCTGGCCGAGGAGGAACGACACTTCGGCGGACTCGCCGGGCGCGATATCGACCTTGGTCATGAGCGCGCCGCAGTTGTCGAGGAAGCGACCGCTCTGGGCACCCAGGCCTTTCCGGTACATAGCAGCGGGATCGCCGGGGCGGCCGTTGCGGCCAACGAACTCGGTGCGGCTCGCGGTATAGGAGTGCAGCTCGGCATCGCACGCGAGAAACGCGCTTCGACCGGGGAAGTCCAGGTTGAAGTGGTTGTGCGCGGTCAGGATGGTGCTTTCGGCGTCGAACCAGGTGACGACGAGCTGCTGGGCGCGGCTTCGCGAATCCCCGAGCACCCACTCGACGAACTGCGTGACCGAGAGATGACGCTCCCTGGCACCGGTGTTGGTGAGGCGGAGTCGGACGATGCGCACCGGTGCATCTACGGCGACGAACCAGTCGATCTCCTGCGAAAGCCCGTGGCTCGCATGTTCGAAGCGCGTGACACCCTTGCCGTGTCGGATGACGTACGGCTCTTCGTCTCTGACGGGCAGCGGCGTGGGGCTCCAGAACTCGCCGGTCTCCTCGTCGCGGATGTAGAGCGCTTCGCCGCTGCCGTCGCTCACGGCGTCGTTGTTCCACGTGGTGATGCGGTTCTCGTGGCTGTTGAGCGCCCAGGTGCAGCCGACTCCGGCCTCGGAGACGAGGCACCCGAACTCCGCTGTCGCCATCACATTGACCCAGGGAGCGGGTGTGGTTTCGTCACCCTCGAGGACGATGACGTAGTCGCCGGTTGCGGTGTCGAACCCGCCGAATCCGTTGTCGAGGGTGAGCGCCGGGCGCTGGAACGGACTGGTCGGCCACGGTTCCGCCGATCTCGTCGGAACGAGCTCTCCGGGAACCGCGGGACGCGCCGCCCGACGGCTGAGCTGCAGCTCGATGCTCCCGCCGTCGCCGTCGAGCGTTGCCCGGGCGACCGAGAGAAGCAGGTTCAGCACGTCGGGATGCATCTGATCCGCGCGCCTGAGGTAGATGCCGCCCGGCTTGTCCACCAGTTGCAGCGCGTGGCCGGTGCGCACGAGGAGGCGCAGGCGGTCGTCGAGCTCGTCGGCGTACCCGGTGGGACGCGTGTTGAGGATGACGAGGTCGGAGACGAGCCCCTTGTGGCGCCAGTACTGGTGAGCGAGGATCGCCTGCCGCACAAGTGGCGCGTGTTCGAGCTCCTCGACGCGCACGAGCAGGATCGGATTGTCGCCTGAGATCCCGATGGACCACAGTCCGGACATCTGCAGCCCGTTTTCCACAGGTGTCTTCACCTTGAGTCGTGAGTTGGGGTCGGTCAGCAGAAGGCGGGACGCGAGGCGCTCGAGCGTCACGGCTTCGTCGGGCGTGATGCCGAGGTCCCTGAGCTCGAGCTGGGTTGCCGTCCACGCGAGGTCGATCGCCCGCTGCGCGCTGCGCGCATCGCGGTACTTCTCGACGAGCTGCGTCGCCGTCTCGCGGTCCTCGGCGGCGCCGGTCGTGAACACGAGTCGAGCGCTCTCGCCCGGGCCCACCTTCACGGTACGCCGCAAGCTGCACGACGGATCGAGGACAGCACCTACGCCACGCCCCAGCTCACCTCCACGGCTGACCGCAAGCGGATCGGCCACGCCACGAAGCCGTCCGAGGAACGACGCACGGTCGGTCTCGAACGACCACTCGCAGAGCTCGTTCTCGCAGGCGAGTGCGTGGAGGCCCCACAGCCGCGCCTCGGATGACGAGCGTGGGCGGCGAGTGAACAAGAGCGCGTTCAAGTCGTCGAGGACCTCGGTTTCGACGAACAGGTTGGAGAACGACTTGTGCGCCTGATCGGATGCCTGCGAGGTGAACGCGATCTCGAGGTAGGACGTGACCTCGAGGGTACGGCCCTCACGGCCGTGGTTCGTGATGGTCAGGCGGCGCACCTCGACGTCGTCTTCGGGAGAGACCGCGACCTCCACGCGCGTCTCGAGATTGCCATCGGTGCGCCGGTACTCGGCCTTGTCCGGCGCGAACGTGACGAAGTAGTTGTCCGCAGGCGTGGGGCAGGGCTGGTGCGTTGCCGAGAACACGTGGCCGCTCTCGGTGTCTCGGATGTAGAAGAACGTGCCCCAGCAGTCGCGCGTGACGTCCTCGCGGTAGCGAGTGATCGCCACGTTCTCGAAGCGGCTGTATCCGCCGCCACCGTTGGTGACCATGACCGAGTAGCGGCCGTTTGAGAGGAAGTGCGTCGAAGGCACCGGTGTGTCCGCGGTCGGGTACGAGCGGGCGACCGGGGGCGGCAGCTCGCGGAGCGAGCGTACGAAGCGAACCTCCTCGACGTGCGGGCTCGTGAGCTGCACGTGCCGGGGGACGCGCTCCTGGAGCAGGAGCTCCGCTGAGACCACGAGCGGGTCAGCCCGGAAGCGGTGTCGCATCTTCTCGCCGGTGAGCTCGTTTCCGAGTGCCACGAAGCTCATGCCCTGGTGGTGGGCAAAGTACGCCTTCACGACGGCACGCGTCTCTCCGGCCGGGATTCGGCCCGGCGTGTAGTCGATGGCCTCGTAGAAACCCCACCGGCCCTCGCCGCCCTGACGCGTGATGGCCCCCAGGTTGTCGAGCACGGACTGCGCGTCGACGGGAAGGGCGAGGAGCGACGCGTACGGGGCAACTACCACGTCTTCGGAGAGCCCTCGCTTGAGGCCAAGCCCTGGAACGCCGAAGGCTTGGTACTGGTAGGTGAGGTCTGCGTCTTTCGCGTTGAAGGCCGACTCGGAGACTCCCCAGGGAACACCGCGGTCCTTGCCGTACTGGATCTGCCGGCGAACCACGGTGCCGTACGTCTCGTCGAGCAGGGTCCCGTCCCACGAGCGCATCACCAAGAGAGGCATAAGGTACTCGAACATCGACGCGCTCCACGACACGAGCGCGCGGCCGGTTCCCGTCTGCGTGATCAGGCGCCCAAGCCGGAACCAGTGTTCCTGCGGGGCGTCGCCCTTCGCGATCGCGAGGAAACTCGCAAGCCGGCACTCGCTCGCGAGCATGTCGTAGTACGAGCCGTCGAGGTGACCCTCGGCGGTGTTGAATCCGATGCTGAAGAGCGAGCGGTGCTCGTCGAAGAGCACGGTGAAGTCGGTGTGCTCCCACATCTGGCGCGCGATGTCGGTGTCGATCCTCAGCCGCGAGAGCAGCTCGACGCACTGCGGCCTCGCTGAGCGAATCCCTGCCGCGACGGCGTCGGCCCATTCCCGCGCGGCTTGCGTGTCCGCATCCTCGGCGCTCCACGACTCGTGCGCTATGAGCTCGAGCGCCTCCAGCACCTCTCCGAGGCCCTCGGCGATACCTACGAGGCTCGGCACGAAGCGCGTGAGCGGTTCGAGCGCTGCCAGTCGCGGGTGAGCGGACAGTGCGGGCGGCATCTCGGAAAGCAGGCCCGCCCACGGTGTGAGGGCATCTATCACCCCGCGGATCGAACCCACATCGTCGATGACGGTCCTGACTGAGGAGACCACCCGTGCTCGAGCGGTGGAGGGGAGGTCGAGATCGACAGTGTCATCCGGCGCGTAGACCGACTGGTGGAACGGCCTCTCGGCAGAGGTAGCCGAGAACCCGAGTTCCACGGGCTCGACGGCATGCGCAAGGCGGTCCGCCATGCCCGAAAGCCGAAGGAGCAGGCCGTTCCACTCACCGAGGGTCTGCGGAGGCTCCTGAAGCTCGAGCTCCCGCTCGAGATCGTCCAAGACGTCCATCAGCGGCTGTTGCGGAAGCGAGTTGAGTGAGGCGCGCTCCACCACGACGTCCTCAAGCGCGAGTCTGACGGCATCACGGAGACCCGCCACGAGCTGCCGGTCGAGGAGCGGGGCCTCCGAGGCCTCGAGCAGGCCCACGCGCAGCACGAGAAGGTGTCCCGCGAGGTTGCCGCTGTCCACAGTCGATATGTAGTTGGGGCGCAGCGGCTCGAGGCTCTGGATGTCGTACCAGTTGTAGAAGTGGCCATGGAAGCGCTCGAGGCCGGCCATCGAGCTCAGCGTCGACGAGACCCGCTCGACGAGCCCGTCGATGGTCACGTAGCCCAGATCGTAGGCGTTCAGGTAGGCGAGCAACTGCAGTCCGACGTTCGTGGGCGATGTTCTCCACGCGACCTCGCCCTGGGGGTCCTCCTGGAAGTTGTCGGGGACCAGGTAGTGGCCTTCGTCGGTGACGAATGTGTCGAAGTAGCGCCACGTCTTGCGGGCGATCCGCCGAAGGAGCTGGTGTTGCGGCCCCGTGAGTGGCACGGGCTCGCGCACCTTTATGGGCTGGGAGATTCGCCAGGCGATGAGCGGCGCCAGCGCCCACGCGAGTGCGAGAGGAGCGGCGATCAACGCACGAACGGGAATTGGGATTGTCGCGACGGCGAGTAGGGCGACAGACGCGAGCGACGAAGGCCACATCCGATGCACGAAACCGGCGCGTGTCGAACCCAGTCGCCGCGCCGCATCATCGGCGGTTTCCCACTCGAGCAGGTGTTTGCGCGAGACGAACGTGCGCCACATTGCGCGTGCGATCGCGTCCGCCGCTACCCACGAGCGGTAGGGCAGCACACTCAGCTCGAACAGCGAACGTGAGAGGTCTCGGCCGGTATCGCGCGCTATCGCGCGTACCGACGAGCCGAGGTGGACCGAGCGCGGGCGCATGAGGATCGCGTCCACGAAGCCGAACACGACTGGGAAGAGCACGAAGAGCGTGGCGAAGAGTGGCCACACGAGCGCGGGCGACCCGAGCGCGAGCCAGCCGAGGGTTGCCAGCAGCACGCTTGTCGGCGCGACGAGGCTCCGGCGTAGATTGTCGATGATCTTCCAGCGGTGCAGAGACGTAAGCGGGTTCGCCGTGAGCCGCCCCTGCGCGTCGCGTGCGCTCAGGAACAGCCACGGGACGGTCTGCCAGTCACCGCGTATCCAGCGGTGCACGCGCGAGAGATCGGCCGCGAAGCTCGCCGGGTAGTCGTCGAGCACCTCCACGTCCGTTGCGAGCGCAGTCCTCAGAAACGAGCCCTCGATCAAGTCGTGGGAGAGCATCGAGTCTTCAGGGAATCGCTCTTCGAGCACGCCGAGGAAGACGGCGAGTTCGAAGATGCCCTTCCCCGTGAAACTGCCCTCCCCGAACACGTCCTGGTAGGTATCAGAAGCAGCGCCGACGTACGGGTCCAAGCCAGTGGCTCCCGAGTACATCCAGGCGAAGCGGCTCTTGCGCGAGCCGGGCAGCGTCATGCTCACGCGCGGCTGGACGAGCCCGTAGCCGCCCTCCACGCGCAGCTCCCCGTGACGCCACTGAGCCCGGTTCATGGGGTGTGCGATCGTCGAGACGAGCTTGCGAGCGGCATCTCTCGGCAACTGCGTGTCTGCATCCAGCGTGACCACGAACGTGACGTCTCGCCGAAAACCGATCTCGCCCATCTTGTGCGTGAACGCGGAGCCGTCCTCGCCGTGAAGTGCTCGCGCAAGCTCGAGGAGCGCGCCTCGTTTGCGTTCCCAGCCCATCCAGAGGCCCTCGGACTCGTTGTAGGTGCGACCCCGGATGAACAGGTGGAACGGCCGTACGCCGTGCTCGACCTCGTAGCGGTCGTTGAGCTGGCTCACAGCGCGCACGGCCGCCTCGACGATTTCGCCGTCGTCGGGACGCTCTGGCTCCGGCGCCCCCCGCAAGTCGCCGAGGAGCGCGTACGCGATGTTGGGATCGCGGTTGGCGAGGTATGAGATCTCAAGGTTGTCGACGACCGCCTGCGTCGAGGGCACCGAGGACAGCAGCGCCGGAACGACCACAAGCGTGCGGTTCGACTCCGCGACCGGGTGTGTGAAGTCCAGCTTGAGGAGCGAACGGGGCGGGTAGATGCCGGCGAGCGTACGGTTCGTGACCGTGAGCGCTACCTCGGAAAGCGGGAAGATCGCCAGAAGTGCGACGATCGTCGTACCGAGAGCGGGGCCTCCCGTGAGCGCGACCCACCAGGTAGCGAGTCCGACGAGGAGTGCCGTCAGGCCGCCGAGCAGCGTCCCGTAGATCAGGCCGCGGTGGCGCAGAGGCCCGCGGTATGCCCATTCGCGCCGGGTGCGGCGATAACCGACGGTAGGCTCGAGCTCGTAGCGACCCGCGCTCACCAGGTAGTACGCAACGTGTCCTCGGACGAGATCGCTCGGGTCACGTGCGAGTGCATCGCTCGCGAATCCGAGGACCGCCTCGACGAGTTCGGTCTCAGTGAATGAGCAGCGCCTCGCCATCTGCTCGATCGCGTGCCGGCATCGGTCCCGGCTCGCGAAGTCCATCCGCGGGTACACGCCGGCGGGATCCTCGCAAAGCGCCTGCTCGACCACGCTCACCGTCTCGAAGAACGCCTTCCACTCGAAGGCGTCGAAGAACCGGATGGTCGTGATCGAGTTGGCGATTGACACCTGGTTGGCGGCTTGTTCCTGTTGCTGAGCGTGTACGTGTTCCTCGAGCACGATGCCGAGCGAGGATACCCTGCCTTGCAGCCAGGCATTTACGGGCTCGCCGCCGGCTTCCATGCCTCCGAGGCGCTGGGACAGGCGTCCGAAGAACGGTGGGGTCTGATCGACGGACGCCGTCTCGAGCTCCTGTATCAGGCCTGGCAGCTCCTCCGGAGCGTTCTGAACGGTAAGTAGGACGCGCTCTGCCCACTCGTCCGCGGAAAGCTCGGCCTCGTGCGACAGGACTACGCGGCGCGACAGCCGCCGCAGGTTCTCGACGACCGCGATCCTGAGCATGATCGGGACGGCCCATAACTCGCCGATGGAGAGAGGAGAGACATCCTGGTACGCCTCGACGAAGCGCAGGAGGTAGGGCTCGTCGACGCGCGCGTCGGTGTGGACAAGCAGCTCAACCGCAGCCTCGAACACCCGTGGGTACCCTGCGTAGGGGCCGCTTGTCAGCCGGGGCAACTCGATTCCGTAGCGCGCCGGCAGATCTTCGCGCACGGCGAGGAGCTGCTCCTCGATCAGGTAGTAGTTGTCGAGCAGCCACTCGCTTGCCGGTGAGAGCGAGAGCTGCGCGCGTGTAGCCGCCGAGAGAACGATGTTGTCGTGTGCAAGACCCGCAGCGGCAGCGTCAGCGAGTGCGATGAGCGGTGTGGTGCGGATAGGTGGCTGCGTGACCGGTTCTTGGAGCGAGGCGAGCGCGCGCGCCTCGTCCGCCAGCCGGTCTGCGTTGAGCAGGTCGCCGCGGAAGGGAGCGTCATCTGTCATGACCTGGGGCGGCTCGACGGTCGCTCGCGGTCTGCGCTGCTCGGTTTCCCCCACCCGTTCCTCCAGTCGCGCACCGGGCATGTCTCCGGCGCGTGCTCTCGCGGCTGCGTCGTGCGCGTTGGTTGGCGCCTTGCTACTTCCAAGGACAGGCACCGGTAGCGCATCTATAGTATCCCCCGAGCGTGCGTCGGCAGGAGAGCGAGTTTGCACGAGAAATACCCATGGGGGTATCATCGCGTAGGTGCACACGCGTTGTCGCACGCATGCGGCGTACATCGAGTACCTCGGACCGAGATCGCTTTGGCCCCGTGAGGAGTGTTTGATGAAGAGCAAATGGATCGTGTGGGTGGCCGTGGCGGCCGTTCTCGTGGGCGTCGCGTATCTCGCGCTGAAACCCGCCTCGGTAGCCCAGGGCGTCGTGGACGTCGACAGCGGCAAGCTCGAAGAGCTGCTCGCGGCGTCCCCCTCGCCGAGGATCGTTGACGTCCGTACTCCCGGGGAGTTCCAGGCGGGGCACCTCAAGGACGCCGAGAACGTACCCGTCGACCAGGTCGAGTCCATTGCGCAGTCGTGGGACCGGTCTCAGCCGCTCGTCGTCTACTGCGCCACTGGTGCACGGTCGGCGACGGCGGTTCAACAGTTGCAGAGCATGGGGTTCAAGACCATCTACCACTTCTCGCAGGGCCTCGTCGCCTGGCAGGGTGCGCTCGATACGGGTGATGAGGGGCCGGTCGCGCAGGCACCCGCCGTCAAGACCAACAGCAAGCCGGTGATGTATGAGTTCTTCACCGACTGGTGACCAAGCTGCAAGGAGATGAAGCCTGTGGTCGACAGGCTAGAGAAGGCGTACGAGGGCAAGGTGGAGTTCCGGCGGATCAACGTCGACACCGACAAGCAGGGCGCCGCACTGATGCAGCAGTTCAATGCGCAGTACGTGCCGACGTTCGTGTTCATCAACGCCGACGGGTCGACGGCTGACCTAAAGGTGGGAGCGCTCAAGAAGGATCAGCTCGTGGCAGCGCTCGACAGACTCAAGTAGGTGTCTGCAGCAGGTAAGCCGAGGTTGTCGTTTTGCAAAGATTGTTGGCGCGTTTCGCCCTCGGATGGGGTATACCTGTGATAGGTCGCCCGAACGTTGGGCGAGAAGTCCATCGGCCGCAAAGGAGTGGATGGGTACAGGTGAGAGACACCGACATAACCCAGACTCGACCGGGATGGCAGATGAAGGCCTTCGGCAGGCGGTACGGGTAACGGAAAACGGTTCGTACGTCACTGGTTCGTCGGTTCGAGAAGTTCGGACGAGGTGCCTGAAGGGGCACCTGCAACGGCAAGGATCGTAGAGCCGCCGAAGAGCTGGGCATAAGCCCTTGGAGCACTGGGGATGCGGACGGGAGCGGGAAGCTCGCCGGACAAGAGTCCCCAAGGATAGCCTTTTGGAGGGGTGCCTCGGGCGGTGCGAAGGCCATCCCGGTGTTCTTCTCTCAGATGCTGCGATAACCAGCAGCGTGAGAATGTCGAGTCGCACGGGCAGCAACGGAAGGGCGGACCCGAGAGGGCCCGCCCTTCTTGCTTCTCTTGGATCGACGCGGCAGCGGCTACAACGCGTCCGGGCCAGTCTCTCCCGTTCGAATTCGAACCACTTCCTCGACGGGTGTGACGAAGATCTTGCCGTCGCCGATGCGATTGGTTCTGGCGGCGGCCACTACGGCGTCGATTACGTCTTTGACCTGGTGGTCATGTACGACTGCGGTGATCGAGATCTTCGGCAGCAGATCGATGACGTACTCCTCGCCGCGCCATTGCTGCGTGATGCCCTTCTGGATGCCATGTCCTTTGACCTCGCAGACAGTAAGGCCGTGGTGACCAAGCCCGACGAGCGCGTCCTTGACCGACTCGAGGCGCTCGGGGCGGACAATCGATTCGATTCGCTTCATCTAGGTCTCACTCCCCGCAGGCTTCGGATGCCGATGTGAAGGTCCCATGGGGACCTCGTCAAGCGAACCCTCGCCGAGCGGGCCCGAGCCGGCCATGTCGGGGTACGCGAGCACGCCCATCTCGCCGGCGTCGAGGCCGGCGATCTCGTCCTCGGCTGAGGAACGCAGACCCATGACGGCGCTCTGCACTCGGAAGAACGCGTAGTGCATGCCGAACGCCCACGCGAAGACGACGACGACCGCGACGCCCTGCGCGATGAGCTGGCTCGCATCGCCGTAGAAGAGGCCGCGCACGCCACCCTCGACGCCGTTCCAGCCGGCGCCGTAGCTGCCGTCGGCGAACAGGCCGAGCGCGATCATGCCCCACGCCCCGTTCACGCCGTGTACCGACGACGCACCGACGGGGTCATCGACCTTGAGCACACGCTCGATGAAGACGACGGATCCTACGACCAGGAAGCCGGCGATGGAGCCGATCAGGACCGCCGCCCACGGCGTGACGAAGGCGCAGGGGGCGGTGACGGCCACAAGGCCCGCGAGCATGCCGTTCACGGCCATGGAGGGGTCGGGGTGACCCCACAGACGCCAGACCAGGAACATGGCCGCCATACAGCCGGCGGACGCCGCAAGCAGCGTGTTGCCGATGATCATCGAGAACCGGAGGTCCGTCGCCGAGAGTGTCGACATGCCGTTGAAGCCGAACCAGCCGAAGACAAGGATGATCGTGCCGAGGATCGCCATCGGGATGTTGTGGCCCGGGATGGCGACCGGCGTGCCATCCGCCTTGAACTTCCCAATGCGTGGCCCTAAGACGACTGCGCCGGCGAGTGCCGCGAATCCTCCGACTGCGTGTACGACCGAAGAGCCCGCGAAGTCGACAGCGCCGTGGCCGAGCCCGAAGTTGGCGCCGAGCGTAGCCAGCCAGCCGCCGCCCCAGACCCACATGCCGTAGATCGGGTAGACGATCGCGCCCATGAACACACCGAACGGGATGAACGCGCTGAACTTCCAGCGCTCGGCCATCGCGCCGGTCACGATCGTCGCCGCCGTGTCCATGAACACGAGCTGGAACAGGAAGAACGCGAACACGCCGGGGTCGTACGTGCCGTCAGCCAGCGAGCCCACAAAGAAGCCCTTCGTACCGGCGAGCGCCTGGCCGGCCACCTTGATGGCCGGAGCCGTGAGGATGCCTTCGGCGCCGGGTGCCCAGTAGAACGCGCCCAGCGAACCGAATTGCAGTCCGAAGCCGAACGCCCAGTAGGCGAGCGCGCCCACTGCGAAGATGACGAAGTTAGTCATTGCGACGTGCGCGGCGTTCTTCGCCCGGCAGAAGCCCGTCTCCACGAGCATGAAGCCCGCCTGCATGAAGAAGATGAGCGCCATGCCGACGGTGATGAAGAAGATGTTGAGAGCCACTTTGGTGTTGCCTAGGTCGGCAGCGGCCTCCGCGAGGGTCGGAGCGCCCGCATTGGCTGAAGTCACCGCCGCGGCGCCACCGTAGTTGGAGCCCACCGGATCAGCGCCTGCGAACGCGACCATGACGGTCATGATCACGAGCGCGGCGAGCGCCAGCACGCCGGTGCGTACCGCCGCCCTTCTGAGAATGCTCGGCATCTGCCCGCGCGCTGCGGCGATGTCGAAGTCGGCGAAACCTTTGACGAATCGAGTAAGCATTCGCCTCCACCTCCTTGTCGGATAGTGGTCCGAGTGAACGGACCGTTTCAGGGACATGAGGTGCCGTACGTCTTTGGACGGCGGGGCTCCGGGGTGCGCTCGCCCGGGGCGGGCTTGTGAGGTTCAGCCTGCTCAAAGGGTCGGGGGTCTATGTTGCGAAGTGGTTTCGGCGCTCGAACGCTCTCGTGAAACCTGCGTTGCAGTCCCGTCGGGGCACCCCGACTGGAGCGGTGCCTCAGCCTCGCTGCTCGAGCAGTTCGCACATGGCGTGAAGAGCGCTGCCCATGCCGAGCGGGGCCCACTCGGCAAACGACGCTGAGCGCTCGAGGACCTGTTCGGCCGTTGCCGACATGCCGGACGCTCTCACACCGTGCGCCGCGAGACTCAACGCAGCGAGGGCGGCAAGATGCGGGCCGCTGGGGGTTGGGCCGTCGTGCCGCTCCCGCGGCCTGAGAGGAAGCTCGGTGGATGCTGGTGTCATGAACCACACCCCGTCAGAGGCGAAGGTCGCCTCTGCGGCGGCCAGGATGCGCTCTGCTGCACCGAGGAACTCTCGCTCGTCAGCTGTCTCGAACGCGCGGACTGCCGCGAGGGCCAAGGCAGCCGCGTCGTCGAGAACCTGCGGGGCCGGTTGATGCGTGTCGCCCACGATCCGCCGCACCTGGCCGTCGGCGCCCGCCGCCTCAGCCAGAAGGAACCGCACGAGCTCTACGCCCCGCTTTGTGATTGCGTCATCGCCGACGGCGGCGCCGGCGTCCATCAGGCCGATGGCGGCAAGCGCGTTCCAGGACACGATCACCTTGCCGTCGCGGTCGGGCTGGGGCCGCCGCTGCCGCCGTGAGAAGAGCCGGGACAACAGCGCGTTCACGCGTGGGTCGTCGTCCAGATTCTCTCGCGTCAGGATGACGCTCCCCTCCCAGTTGCCTTCGCGCGATACGCCGAGATGCTCGCGAGCGAGGGCGAGTTCCTCGGCATCGAGCAGCGACTCGAGCTCCTCCCAGCCCCAGACGTAGGTCGCGCCCTCTTCCCCTTGCGTGTCGGCCGAGAGCGACGAGGCGTAGCCGCCGGATGGCATGAGCAGATCGCGCTCGAGGAATGCCGCGGTGTCGCCCATGGCGCGTCGCCACGCATCACGCGGTCGTCGGATGTGCAGCCCTGCGAGGGTCGAGAGCAGCTGCGCGTTGTCGTAGAGCATCTTCTCGAAGTGCGGCACGAGCCACCGGTCGTCGACGGAGTAGCGCGCGATGCCGCCGCCCGCCTGGTCGTAGATGCCACCGCCGACGATGCCGACTGCCTCCGCCTCGACCAGCGCGAGAGCCCGTTCGTCGCCGGTGATTCGGTGGTACGCGAGCAGGAACTGGGCGACCGTCGGTTGCGGGAACTTGGGCGCACTGCCGAAGCCGCCGTTGACCGGGTCTGCCTCGTCCAGCACCGCCGAGAAGGCCAGATCCACAACTCCACGTGTGGCGGCCCCGGGTTTCGGTGGGGCGAACATCACTCGGAGGTAGTCCATGGCGTCTTCGGCAGAACGCGCGACCACGTCGGGCTGGAGCGAGAACGAGGTGCTGATGCGCTCGAGGATGCTTTGAAACGACGGCACTCCAGGGTGCGATTCGGGCGGGAAGTACGTGCCGCCGAAGACCGGTCGAAGCTCGGGGGTAAGAATGACGCTCATCGGCCAGCCTCCGTGTCCGGTGGCCGCGACTACGTACGCCAGGTAGAGCTCGTCGACGTCGGGCCGCACCTCGCGGTCGACCTTCACCGAAACGTAGCGGTCGTTGAGAAGGCCCGCGGTCGCCGGATCGCGGAACGACTCGCGCTGCATGACATGGCACCAGTGGCACGACGCGTAGCCGACGGAGAGGAAGATCGGGCGCTCGGTCTCGCGCGCGTGCGCGAAGGCCTCTTCGCCCCACGGATACCAATCGACCGGATCGTCCGCGTGCTGGCGGAGATACGGAGAGGATGCACGTGCGAGGCGATTCGGCATGGTGGCTCCTGCCTGGGTGGTCGCGCCAACAGGGCGTTTGCCTGGTTCTTTCCCCGCAGGCAGGCGGTTGTGGCGCCCGGGAGACTGCGTCCGCGGGCAGGTCGTCACCTCGCTCGCGGACTCGCCGAGAACGGCACGACGGATGCTATACTCTCCCGCGCACGGGGACGTAGCTCAGTTGGGAGAGCGCGGGCTTTGCAAGCCTGAGGTCGAGGGTTCGAGCCCCTTCGTCTCCACCAGAACACACACGCGAGGCAGGCATGCGCCCGCGTCGCGCTATGCTTGGCCCATGGACGTCCTCAGTGGCATAGCGCTCGCGGCGCCCGCGGGACTGAACGCCTACATCCCTCTGCTCGGTGTTGCGCTCGCTGAGCGATTCGGGTGGCTCGTCTTGCGCGAGCCCTTCGACATCCTCGGCGAGTGGTGGATGATCGCGCTCATCGCCGCGCTGCTGGCGATCGAGATCGTCGCCGACAAGATCCCTGCGGTTGACCACGCGAACGATGCCGTACAGACGATCGTGCGCCCGGCGGCTGGTGGTCTCTTGGCTGTGTCGGCGTCGGGGGCGGGAACGATGAGCACGGTGGCGCTCGTCGTGGTCGGTGTGCTGCTCGCGGGTGGCGTCCACTCGGCGAAGGCGGCCGCACGGCCGGTGATCAACGCGACTACGGGCGGGGTTGGAGCGCCGATCGCTTCGACAACGGAAGACGTCGGCGCAGCCGGCCTGACCGTCCTTGCCATCGCCGCCCCCCTGCTCGCGCTTCTTGTTGTGGCAGCCCTGTTGACCTGGGTGGCTTGGGCAGTACGACGACGACTCCGCGGGCGCAGCGGCTGAGCGGTCACGCGGCGCGGAGGCTTGGCCGAGTCCAGCCCCATGCGGCAGCGGCCACCACCATAGCCCCGACGGCGAGGATCACGACCGGCATGCTCACGCTGTTCACCGCGACGCCGGCGAGCACGAGGCTCGCGGCGCTCGCGAGCCGGGTGATCGTCTGGCGTGCGGCAAGCACGCGGCCCCGGAGCTCCTCTCGGCTCACCTGCTGGACCAACGTGATGCTCGGGATGAGGAACCACATGTTGGCGATCCCGCTCGCCAGCAGGAGCGGGGCGGCGAGCCAGATGGAGTTCGCGGCGGCCACGGCTGCGAAGATGAGGCCGAACGCCGTCAGCCCGCCGAGCACCTTCAAGCCGGGGGAGTCGGTGCCGCTGCGGCCCACCGTGATCGTCCCGATGAGAAGCCCCACCGTGATCGCCCCGTCGAGCAGGGCAAGGCCAAAGGCCCCCGCGTGGTAGCGCTCGAGAGCGAGGCCGTATCCGAGTGTGAGCGATGCGCCCAGCCCGACAGCGGCGAAGGCCCACAGTGCCAGCAGGTCACGCAGGAGTCGGGTGCTCCAGATGTATCGCGCACCCTCGGCCACGTCGGCGAAGATGCCGGCGGAAGGGTCCGTCTCGGCAGGCGGATCGAGTTCGACCTCGGCTGCCGAGAGAAGTGCGGCAGGCATCGCGTCGTCGCGGGTGAACGACGACGTCTCCAGCAGCGGGAGATCCGCGCCCTCGAGTTCGGCACGAATCGCCCCCGCACTCGCACGGGGCGCGGCGCGGTGGGCGATGAGCGCGATCATGCCCGCCGAGAACAGGTACGAGACCGCGTCGAGGGTGAACGCGCGCGCGTAGCCGAGCACGCCGACGACCACGCCCGCGAAGGCAAGCCCCGCGAGTTCTGAGATTGCCGATGACGCATTGTCCAGCGAGTTCGCCGCGAGCAGTTCGTCGTCGGGCACGAGCTGGGGGATAAGTGAGAGCTTCGCGGGCTCGAAGAACAGCGCGATCGTCGCGACCGAGAACGCGAGCAGGTACGCCGAGACCACGCCGCCATTCGCCATCGCCCAAGGGATGAGCAGCACCAGGCCTGCCCGGAGCACGTCGGCGCCGATCATCGTGCGCCGACGATCCCAGCGGTCCACGTACGCGCCGGCTAGGAGGCCGAACAGCGCAGAAGGCAGTACGGTGACCCCGAGCATGACGCCCATCTGGAGCATCGACCCGGTGATCTTGTAGACCATGATGCCCATGGCGATCTGGTTGAGCTTGTCGCCCACGACCGACACCATCTGGCCGATCCACAGCTTGCGGTAGTCGGCAACTCTGAGTGGTGCAAGGACTCCGACGCTCACGCGCCCTCCAGTCTGAGCCGAGCGTGACGCAATTGTAGCGTTCGCGCTCGCACACGGGCGGGCGGCCTCGTACGCCGCTCGAGTCACTGGCTCGAACGGATTGCGGGCGCGCGCTCGGGCGAATAATCTGCAACGATGGACGGGGGGACGCGCCGTCTACGGCCTCGCCTGGACGCATCGATGGACGAAGGATGCCATGACTCGCCCACTCAAGCAGGTGCTGCTCGGCAATCCGCTCGACACGCGTGAGGCGGCACACCAGCGCCTGACCAACCCCATCGCCCTCGCCGTCTTCTCGAGCGACGCACTGTCCTCCGTCGCGTACGCCACCGAAGAGATCCTCATCATGCTCTTGCTCGCGGGCTCCCTCGCTCTTCGGCTGGCCATGCCCATCGCCATCGCTATCGCCATCCTGCTCGTGGTGGTCGTCATCTCGTACCGGCAGACCATCAAGGCCTACCCCTCGGGTGGCGGTGCCTACATCGTCGCCAAGGAGAACCTGGGCACCGTGCCGGGACTCGTAGCGGGAGCATCCCTGCTCGTGGACTACATCCTTACTGTCGCCGTGTCCGTCTCGGCTGGCACGGCAGCCATTACCTCGGCGATCACCGCGCTCGCGCCGTTCCGCGTCTACATCGCGGTCGTGCTCGTGATGCTGCTCGCGGCGGCGAACCTCCGCGGCGTTCGAGAGTCGGGTGCGGTGTTCGCGGGGCCGACGTACTTCTTCGTGGCGATGCTCGGTCTGCTCATCGTGGTCGGGCTGTTCAAGTACGCGACTGGGGGCACCATCGAGGTCTCGAGCGAGGTTGTCCCCGGCGTGAGCGATCTGACGCTCTTCATCATCCTGAAGGCGTTCGCGTCCGGGTGCACGGCCATGACGGGCGTCGAGGCGATCGCCAACGGCGTTCAGGCGTTCAAGGAACCCGCCGCCAAGAACGCACGCGAGACGCTCGTCTGGATGGGCGGCATTCTCCTCGTTCTGTTCCTCGGCACGACCGCCCTCGCGCAGCTCAGCCACGTCGTGCCGTCGGAGAGCGAGACCGTGGTAAGCCAGCTCGCGCGCGGCGTCTTCGGCACCGGCATCCTCTACTACCTCCTGCAAGCGGCCACGGCCGCCATCCTCGTCATCGCCGCCAACACCTCGTACGCCGACTTCCCGAGGCTCGGCTCGTTCATGGCCGGTGACGGATTCCTGCCCAAGCAGTTGCGGGACCGTGGCTCCCGGCTCGTGCACACGAACGGCATCCTCCTGCTCACGGGCGTTGCGATACTACTCATCGTTGTCTTCCAGGGCAGCACGACGCGCCTCATCCCGCTCTACGCCGTGGGTGTCTTCACGTCATTCACGTTGTCGCAGGCGGGCATGGTCGTGCACTGGCTGCGGTGCAGGGAAGAGGGCTGGCACTGGAGCATCGCGGTCAATGGCGCTGGCGCCGTCACGACCGGTGTGGTCACCGTGGTGATTGCCGCCGCCAAGTTCACCCTCGGCGCCTGGATCGTCCTCGTCGTGATCCCGATCCTTGTTCTGAACTTCTTGTGGATCAAGCGTCAGTACGACGGTGTGGCCGATCGGCTTCGCATGCCTCGCGACGCTCAACTCAAGCTCAACTGGCAGTCGGCGAAACGCCTGCACAACCACGTGGTTGTGCTCGTCGCCTCGATCGACCGGCGTATCGTGCGAGCGCTTCAGTACGCGCGGTCGCTCAAGGCCGACTCGATAGAAGCGATCTTCGTCGACGTGACGAGCGACAAGGCCGAGGAAATGCGTCGAATGTGGGACGAGTGCGATTTCGGCGTTCGTCTCACGGTGATCGATTCGCCGTATCGCGAGATCATCGAGCCGATCCGCAAGTACATTCACGATCTCCCGCGACCCACGGAAGACCACGTGGTCACGGTCATCCTGCCCGAGTTCGTCCCCGAGGACCTCGTGGACAACATCCTTCACGACCAGACGTCGTTCTGGATCAAGCGCGTGCTCTTCTTCGAGCCGGGCGTCATCGTCACCGACGTCCCGTACCACTTGGCACGCGATGAAGGAGGGTCCACTCGGCCGAAGGGCCCTGAGCCCCAGGCCCCGAGCTAGGCTCCGCCGATGCCGAGCGCGCGGAGCACCCCGCTGCGCTGTTCGCACGTCGAAAGCAGTACGAGCTCATCGCCCTCTCCGAGCACAGTATCCCCGTGCGGGATGACGACGCCCACGCCCGGCGAGATGATCGCGGCTATCTGGGTCTCTTCGGGCATGCGGATGTCGGCGAGGCGCTGACCGATCGATTGCGCGCCGCTCGGCAGGGTGACCTCCTCGATGGTAACGCCCTCGGCCTGCAGGCTCATGAGCGTTATGAGATCGCCGATACCGACCTCCTTCTCCACCAGGTTGTGGAGGATGGACGCCGAGGACACCGCGATGTCGACACCCCACTCCTTGGTGAAGAGCCACTCGTTCTCGGGGTGGTTCACGCGCGCGAAGACCGACTTGGCGCCGAAATGCTTCGAGAGAGTGGCCACGACAAGGTTGTCCTCGTCGTCGCCCGTGACCGCGACGACGAGGTCGGTCTGGTCCGAGACGGCCATGCTGAGCACGGTGGGCTCGGCGGCATCCCCGCGAATCACGCGCACGGACGGGAGGCGAGTCCTCACACGCTCGGCCCTCTCGGGGCGCTGGTCGATCACGGTCACCTCATGCGACCGCCACAGCTTGTCGGCGAGGAACGCCCCCGACTTGCCCGCTCCCACGATGGTGATCAGCATAGTGCGGCTCCCTACGTCGTACAGATGAGTTCGTCGAGGCGAGTCTGCCCGGCCTCGCTCACGTTCACGAACAGCCGGTCTCCCAGCCCTACTTCGTAGCCCGGTGGCGGGAGTAGGGCTTTCCCGTCCTGCACGATGGCAGCGATGCGCAGGTCGTTCGGCACCTCGATCTCGCTGAGCCTCCGGCCGACGAACGCCGCGGGTGCGTCGATCTCCATCATCCGTACGCTCCCGTCGCCGAACCGGTACTCACTGCGCGCCTCGGGGTGAGTGATCATGCCGAGGATCTGCTCGCAGGTCCAGTCCACGCTCGATATCGTGCGTATGCCGAGTCCCCGGTAGATGATCGCGCGGGTGGGGTCGTAGATGCGCGCCACCACGTTCGGCACGTGGTAGTGGTCGCGTGCGATGCGGGCACTCACCACGTTGCTGTTGTCTCCGCTCGTGACAGCGGCAAACACGTGCGCCGTCTCGATGCCGGCGAGCTCGAGGACTTCCCTGTCGAACACCTCGCCTGTGAACTTCAACCCGCGGATGTCGTCCTCGATCTCCTCGAGCACGGTCTCGTCACGGTCTACGACGGAGACCGTGTGGCCCTCGGCTTCAAGGACGTGCGCGAGGTAGCGACCAACGCGTCCGTACCCTCCGATCACGACATGCAGCTCGCTCATCCGGCTTCTCCCTGCAACGTGCGACGGCGCCCCCGACTGCGTCGTCGGCCTCACCTGTGGATGCGTCAATCACTATACCCGCCTCTTCACGATGCCCAACGCCATGTCGTCGACACGGGGTGTCAAGCGGGTTCACGCCGCGGTGGCTGGGAGCAGGCGTGTACGGCACGCGCGCCTGTGTGGGTAGGAACAACCGTGGTAGAGGGAGTCGCCCATGCGCATCCACGGAATCCAGCACGTCCCGTTCGAGGATATGGCGCTCATCGCCGACTGGGCGCGGGAGCGCGGTCACGAGGTCGCGACCACGCTGGCGCGCACGGAGCAGTTCCCTGTTGTGGACACGTTCGATTGGCTCGTTATCATCGGCGGTCCGATGGCCGCCGATGATGAGACCGGCAATCCCTGGCTGCCAGGCGAGAAGGCGTTCGTGGCATCTGCCATCGAGGCCGGCCGCATGGTGCTGGGCGTGTGTCTCGGCGCGCAGATCGTCGCCGAGGTCATCGGCGGCGTTGTTCGTCGCAATCCCGAGAAGGAGATCGGCTGGTGGCCCGTGCAGGTTGGCGCGGCAGGCTGCATGTCGCCTGTCTTCAGCGTTCTCCCGCCCGAGTTCGTGGCCTGCCACTGGCATTCGGACACGTTCCTGTTGCCGGAGGGGTTGAGCACGGCGATGTGGAGCGAGGCATGCGCGAATCAGGCGTTCGAGTACTCGGATCGAGTCTGGGGCCTGCAGTTCCACCTGGAGTGGGACGAGCCGGCCGTGCGCGCACTCGTCGAACGTTGCGGCGACGAACTGGCAGGAGGACGATACGTCCAGCGAGCCGAGCAGCTTCTCGGCGACCTGGCGCGCTTCGCTGAGAGCCGGCAGCTCCTGTGGCTCATGCTTGACGCGATGGAACACGTAGGGCCAGGGACGTGCCCGTAGAACGCGTCGGGGAGCGGGACGCCAGGGTGCCCTTCTTGTGGATGACGATCCCCTCTGCATCGACAAACCTGCAACATCGGGGTATGCACACAGAGTCACGTACTCTCGCCTCGCGTTGGGGGGAACACGGTGAGCGACACAGGTAATGGACTCGTGCTCGACTGCCGGGACCTGCGCAAGACCTTCGGCGACCTCGTTGCCGTGGACGGCGTGGGGTTCTCCATCGCCGAGGGCGAGACGTACGGACTTCTGGGGCCCAACGGTGCCGGCAAGACCACGTCGATCTCGATGATCTGCGGTCTTCTTGAGCGCGACGCCGGCGAGGTCATCATCGACGGGGAACCGCTCACGACCAGGAGCGTGGGAGTGAAGCGCGCCGTCGGGTACGTACCGCAGGACATCGCGATCTACCCGGATCTCACTGCACGCGAGAACCTCATGTTCTTCGGGCGTCTCTACGGGCTGCCCGGTAGCGAGATCAAGGGCCGCGTAGACGAGGTGCTCGAGACCATCGGCCTGGCGGACAGGGCCAAGGAGAAATCGGACAACTTCTCAGGCGGCATGAAGCGCCGCTTGAACATCGGCATAGGGCTGCTACACAAGCCGCACCTCCTCGTACTGGACGAGCCGACCGTGGGCGTGGACCCGCAGAGCAGAAACGCGATCCTGGAAAGCGTCGAGATGCTCTCGAATCAGGGGATGGGCGTCCTCTACACCACTCACTACATGGAGGAAGCCGAGCGGCTCTGCGATCGCGTGGGCATCATCGATCACGGCAAGATCGTCGCCGAAGGCACCCGCCGCGAGCTCGTCGAGCTGGTAGGTCAGCACGACCGCATCAACCTCAAGGCGAGCGGCCATCTCGAGGCGGCCGCCGAAGCCACGAGGGGTGCGGACGGCGTGCTCGAGGTGGGCGTGCTAGATGACGGCCTGGACGTGATCGCCGATTGCGCGGCCGACGCGCTCACCGGGATACTCGCCAAGGTCGCGGGTGCGGGCGCGGCGGTGAGCAGCGTCGATGTCGAAGAACCCAACCTTGAGGCCGTGTTCCTGCATCTGACCGGCCGGGCCTTGCGAGACTGACGTGAGAGCCGCACTCCTCATCTTGGGTAAAGACCTGCGCATGCGGCTGCGCGACAAGTCGGCGTTCATCTACGGCATCGTCGCTCCACTTGGGCTCGCGTTCGTCTTCAGCTTCATCCTGAACCCCATCCAGAGCTCGACCTTCAGCGCGGAGTACGTCGTCGTCGACCAGGACGGCGGGCAGATAGCGCAGGCCTTCGGCGGGGTGCTGAAGGGCCTGGAGAAGGAGGACATCGCGAAAGTCCGGACGGTGAGCACCGTCGCCGAGGCCAGGAAGCAAGTCGAGGCGGGCTCAGACGCGTTCGCGAGCGGTGCCGAAGGCCCCAAGGCCGACGCCGCGTTCGTGATCCCTGCGGGGTTGTCAGAAAGCGTGCAGTCTGGTCGGGGTGGCGAGATCACGGTGATCGGAGCGGCCGGTTCCGACCTCGCGGCCCAGGTCGCCTACTCGGTAGCACAGGGCTTCGCGGCCGAACTCGGAGCGGTCGAGGTCGCCGTGAGAACGGCGATGCCCGCTGGCGGTCCGCCCGACCCCGCGGCGATAGGCAAGCTTTCCGCAGCCGCCGCGCAGACCAAGAATCCCATCGTGGTCAAGGACGTCAGCGCCGCGACCAAGCAGCTCGATCAGACGACCTACATGGCCGCGGGCATGGCCATCTTCTTCCTATTCTTCACGGTCTCGTTCGGCGTGAGCGGCTTGCTGGAGGAGCGGCGCATCGGGACCATGGACAGGCTGCTCGCCGCGCCGATAGGGCCGACCGCGATTATCGTCGGCAAGATGCTCACCTCGTTCGTGCTCGGCATCGTCAGCATGACCGTGCTAGTCGTAGCTTCGACCCTGCTGATGGGCGCGGATTGGGGCAATCCCGTGGGCGTGGGGATGCTGATCGTGGCGGCCGTCATCTCTGCGATGGGCATCCTGGCTGTGGTAGGCGCCGCGGCGAAGACACAGGACCAGGCGGGGAGCTTCCAAGCGATCATCTCGCTCGTACTGGCCTTCCTGGGCGGCACCTTCTTCTCGATCTCGCAGGCAGGAGGCTTCATCGCAAGCCTGAGTCTGTTCACGCCCCACGCGTGGTTCCTACGCGGACTCGGCGACCTGCAGGGGGGCGATGTGAGTTCGGTGCTGCCCGCGGTGCTCGTGCTGCTCGCGTTCGGGTTCGTCACTGGTGCGATAGCGTGGCCGTTCCTTCGAAGGGCGGTCCAGCGATGAAGATCCTGGTCATAGCGGGAACGAGCATCCGTCGACTGCTGCGCGACCGCAGCAACATCTTCTTCGTCTTCCTGATGCCGCTGCTCTTGATACTCATCTTGGGGGCAGCTTTCGGCGGTAGTGGCGATTCGCGTATTGGTTTCGTAGCGGTCGGCGGCGGAGAGCTGGCGAAGGACCTGAGGGGGCGCATCGCGGCCGCCGAGGGCGTCGCCGTACGGGACTTCGACGACCCCGATGCCGTCATCCTCGCCGTGGAGCGTGGGCAGCTTGAAGCGGCCGTCATCCTCCCCGACGGCTACGACACGTCGCTGCGCGGCGGCGAAGGCGTGACAGTGAAGTTCGTGGCGTCGCCCGACGCGTCGGCTCAAGCGCTCAAGAACACGGTGCAGTCCGCCGTGACCGAGCAGGGAGCCGTCCTCAGGGCGGCGGCGTTCGCGACGACACAGGGTGCTGTCGACTTCTCGGGCGCCCTGGCCAACGCCGAGAAGAACACCAAGACGGTCGTCGGTCTCAAGATCGAGCAGTCGACGGTGGGCGAGCCGTTCGCGTTCAGTCAGTTGGGCCGCTTCGAGCTCGGTGCGTACTCGCAGTTGCTGCTGTTCGTGTTCCTTACGTCCATGACCGGCTCGACCGCGTTGATCCAATCGCGCCAGCTGGGCGTATCCAGGCGGATGCTTTCGACTCCGACTCCGGTGCGGACGATTCTCCTCGGAGAGGCACTCGGCCGGCTCGGCGTGGCCCTGGTGCAGGGCCTGCTCATCATCGTGGGGACCGCTATCTTCTTCGGAGTGGACTGGGGCGACCCGCTCGGGGCTTCCGCTACCTTCCTTCTATTCTCGCTTGGCGCCGCGGGGGTCGGCATGCTGATGGGCGCCGTCTTTGCGAACGACCAGCAGGCAGGCGGTCTTGGCGTGATGCTCGGCATCGGGCTGGGCGCGCTCGGCGGATGCATGATTCCGCTGGCCATCATGAAGATCTTCTCGCCCACGCTGTGGCAGGTGGCCCACATCACTCCGCACGCCTGGGGGATCGAGGCCTTCGAGGAGCTCATCCTACGAAACGGGACGATTGCCGACATCACGCTGGAGCTCGCCATCCTCGCGGCGTTTGCTGCGGTCGTGTTCGCGCTTGGAGCGTGGCGGTTGCGAGCGTCGCTCACGCGATAGAGCAGCGGGGTCGTCCGCCGCGTGCTGCAGACAGCATGCGTCGGTGTAGGATGCTGGAAGCGCCGCCGATCGAGCGGCGCGCTATGGGAGGAGGCCGGGTGTACTACAACGACAACTACGACCCGAGTACCATCTGGGCCGCGCTGGGCACCTACTTCGCGTGCGTGCTCATCTTCGCGGTCGTCATCTTCGCGCTCATGGTGGTGGCCTACTGGAAGATCCTTCAGAAGGCAGGCTACAACGGAGCCTGGGCTCTTCTCGTGCTGGTCCCGGGTATCAACGGCATCGCCAGCCTCGCCATCCTGCTCTTCCTGGCCTTCTCCGACTGGCCTGCGCTCCGGGCGCCCGCTCGCGGTGCAGTCTACATTCCGCCGCCGGCCTATCCGGCGTCGCCTCCACCGCCGGGCCCCGGCTACACTCCTCCGGGATATGCCCCGCCCCCGCCGCCGATGGCTCAGGCGCCCGCCCCCGCCGCCGCGCCACCAATGGCGCCGCCGCCCGTGGCAGCCGAACCTGCGCCTGCGGCAGCCGAGCCGGCGCCCGCCGCTCCGTCCGTGGCAGCCGAGCCGCCGCCCGTGGCAGCCGAGCCGGCGTCCGCCGCCGAGTCCGCACCCCCGGTTTCGGAGCCCCCGGCCGAACCTCCGCTGGAGCCACCTGCGCCGCCTTCAGAGCCCACTGCATAGGAAAGGATGGACTGGCGCAGGCAGCCACGCGTTTGGTTCTCAATAGCCGTCGCCCTGCTCCTCTGGGCGGCGGCTTTTGCCGGAATCCGCGCTGGCCTCAAGAGCTACGGTCCAGGTCAGGTTGCGCTGCTGCGCTTCGGTACCGCATCCGTCGCGCTCGCCATCTACGCGCTCCTTACACGCATGCGCCCTCCCGATCGCAGGGACTTGGCGGTAGTGGCTCTCGCGGGGTTCCTCGGCATCACCGTGTACCACGTGGCGCTCAACTACGGCGAGCAGACTGTTCAGGCCGGAGCGGCCGCGCTGCTCATCTCCACGAGCCCGGTCTTCACGGCCATGTTCTCTACTCGATTCCTGGGGGAGCGGCTCACGACGTGGGGCTGGGCCGGCATTCTCGTCGCCTTCGCCGGGGCGGTTGTCATCGCGTTCGCGCAGGGCGTCGGCGTCTCGTTCAATGCCGATGCGCTGCTGATACTGGTCGCGGCTGTCGCGACGTCGCTTTACTTCATCGTCTCGAAGCCGCCGCTGAGGAGGTACACGGCCCTCGAATTCACGACATACGCGATCTGGGCGGGCACGATCCCTCTGCTCGTCTTTCTGCCGGGGCTGGTGGAGCAGATACCCGAGGCGCTGCCTTCGTCGACGATCGCGGTGCTCTTCCTCGGCATCTTCCCCGGGGCCATCTCGTACGTCCTGTGGTCGTACGCGCTCTCGAAGATGCCTGCGACCGTGCTATCGACGTTCCTCTACTTCCAGCCGGTGAACGCTGCCGTGATCGCGTGGCTGTGGCTTGGCGAGATACCCACGCTGCTCACGTTTGTCGGCGGCGCCGTGTCGCTCACGGGCGTCGCTATCGTCAACAGAAAGGGGTCCGTGCGTGAGTGAATGGCGAATTCAGCACGTCACCGACGAGACTCCCGACTTGATCGAGGCAGTTCGGGAGCTCTTCCGCGAGTACCACACGTGGCTCGGCGAGGTCGTGTGTTCCGTGCGCCTCGCCGAGGAGATCGAGTCGCTTCCTGGTCCGTACTCGCCGCCGGAAGGCCGCCTGCTCCTCGCGATCACGCCTGCCGAGGAACCCGCAGGTGTCGTGGGAGTCCGCCCGTTCGACGGGACTCAGTGCGAGATCAAGCGGCTGTACGTGCGGCCCGGATTCCGGGGCAGCGGTCTTGGCCGGCGCCTCGCCGAGGCAGCGATAGCCTCGGCCGCCGAACTCGGATACGCCCAAGCGCTCCTGACGACCTTGCCGGGGACGATGGCGCCAGCTCTCGCCCTCTACCGTCGCTTGGGCTTCGCCGAGACTGACCCGTTCATAGACCACAGCCACGTGGAGGAAGGCGCCGAGATGCTCTATATGCGCCGGCCACTCGGCGTTTAGTCTCGCGCGGGGGATCAGGACCGCGCGCCGAATCCCGGGAGGCCCTCAGGTTCCTCGTCGGTCACCTCAACCGATGTGACGATCGCCCGATCGGGCCCTCGGCGAGTCCATGCAACTGCGGCATCGACCGCGCTCTCAGGCCCTTCGAACACCGCCTCGACGCGGCCGTCCGGCAGGTTCCGCACCCAGCCGGCCAGTCCAAGGGCGGCCGCTTCGCGCTGCGTGCTCGCTCGGTAGAAGACCCCCTGCACCACGCCGTCGACGACCACTCGTTTGCGGACGATATCGCGCATCCCACCTCCACGGCAGCAGCCCTGGTCCTTGCCCCCGTCCGAGTCTAGCATCCGGCAGTCTGAGGACGCGGCTATCCCGAGCATCACGGTAGGTCTGACGTGCTACGATACCGTCCGGCGCCGTCCAGTGGGAAGGCAGCGGGCGGCGGCACACCGCACACGGGAGAGGCCATGGAGACGACCGCCAACCGCAGAGCGATGAAGCCGAAGCGCGTCGTGCACGAGTACTCGGTCGGCGAGGAAGTCGCGAACAGCATCATCCACGGCATCGGCGTGCTGCTCAGCATAGTTGGGCTCACGATCCTGGTTGTCTTCGGCTCCATGTCGCATGATGGCTGGAAACTCGCGAGTGGTATCGTCTACGGCGTTTCGCTCGTGCTCGAGTACACCGCGTCGACGCTCTACCACAGCCTGCCGTGGGAGAAGGCGAAACACGTCTTCAAGATCTTCGACCACTGCGGCATCTACCTGCTGATCGCCGGCACCTACACGCCGTTCACCCTCGTCACACTGCGTGATCAGGGTGGCTGGAAGCTCTTCGTGCTCGTGTGGCTGATCGCCGTCGTCGGCATCTCGGTCGAGTCGTTCTGGGTGTATCGACCGCGCTGGGTGTCCGCGCTCACCTACCTCGCCATGGGCTGGCTCGTCGTGCTCGCAATCAAGCCGCTCACCGCCGCGCTTCCGGCGGCGGGTCTGTGGCTGCTCGTCGCAGGTGGTCTGGCGTACACGCTCGGCACGATCTTCTACGTGCTCAAGACGGTGCCGTACATGCATGCGGTGTGGCACCTGTTCGTACTCGCAGGAAGCGTGTGCCACTTCCTCGCGGTCGTGTTGTTCGTCATGCTGCCCGTCTAGGCCCTTGGGAGGACCACCGATGAGAAGCGTGTTCACGGCCGTGGTGCTCGTCGTCGTGGTGGTGGCACTCGTCTGGGGGGGTCTGCACGTGTTCATACGGGGAATCAATCCGGAGCAGCAGACGCCCGAGGGTCATTTCGAAAGCGCGTGTTGGGCGTGTCACTTCGTCAGCGCGAACGCGAAGATCGTCGAGGAGTAGAACGGGTACTGGGCTAGTCGGTGGACGGCTTGTCGAGTTCGCCGCTGTTGCTGTAGCCGCGTTGCTCCCAGTACCCCTTGAACGACGTGTCGTTCGACACCTCGATCTCCTTGACCCACTTGATCCACTTGTAGCCCCAGCGGTCTTCGGCGACGAGCTGGAAGGGGTAGCCGCGCTCGGGAGGCAGAACGACGCCGTTCATCTTCGACGCGAGGAGGATGTCCTGTGCGCGCACGTACGCCAGAGGGAGGGACGTCGAGTACCCGTCTACCGCGCGGAAGATGACGACCTTCGCGTCCGCGGCTGCGCCCGCCTGTTCGAGCAGGTCGACCACGCGCACGCCTTGCCACCAGATGTCGACGCTCCAGCCCTCGACGCAGTTCAATCGCACGACCTTGTCGTAGTTCTGGCGGGCCAGCACTTGGTCGTAGGTGAGTTTCAGCGGCGTCTGCACGCGCCCGCTGACCTCGAGCCGGTAGGCCTTCGGGTCCACTGACTGCGGCCCCTTGATCGAGTTCTCGGAGAAGTCCTCTATCGACGAAAGCTTGGCGCCCTGATACTGCCGGACCTCACTCGGATAGAGTCGCTTCGACGGGGTTTGGTCTCTCGGCCCCGTGCCGGTGTCGTCTACTGCGGAGCAGGCCGCGAGTGCTGCCAGCCCGACCGCGAGCGCGATCGCGCACAGCAGCCGGAGAGCCGTCCGAGTCCGGTCGACCACGGAGTGCTGCGCGGCCTCGTCACGCTCAAACTGGGGCTGCGGCATCGTTGGCATCAGCGCTCCTCGATCTCGATTGGTGCCAGCGAGCCGTCGACGCCCACTCGCACGATGCGATGGTTCCCCGTATCGGCGATGACCAGACCGCCTGATGTCGAAGCCGACACTCCTCCCGGCTCGCGAAGCTCGCCGTCGCGCCCCGCCGCCCCAGGCCACGGCTCGCACGTGCGCGTGGCCGGGTCGATGCGCTTGATGCGGTCGTTGTACGTGTCGGCGACGGCGAGGAAACCGTCGTGCCAGGCAACGTCCTGGCAGTGCTGGAGCAGGACCTGGTCGGCAACGCCATCGCGATCGCCGAAGTCGAAGAGCCCGGTGCCGACGATGGTGCGCAACGCGTCGTCCGCGTCGACGCGGCGAACCGCTGAGGACTCGCAGTCCGTGAAGACGACGCCTCCCGCCGACGCGCACAGGCCGGTCGGCTGCGCGAGCGCGGCTCCGCGGGCGGGCCCGTCGAGGACCGCTTCGCCACCGGAACCGGCCACGAGTTCCAGAACGCCCGTGTCAAGCGAGATCGAGAAGAGCTGGTGGGAGCCGGCCATAGAGAGCAGGAGCCGCGTCCCGTCGAGCAGCAGGCCCCACGGGGATCGGATCGGCGTGGCCGCAGCGAGTGAGCCCGGACGGATGGAGTCGTGCGCAATGGCTCCGGTCCCCGCGACACGCTCTCGCGCGCCGGAAGCCGTGTCGAGACGCCATACCGCGTGACCCGCGCGGTCCGCGACCCAGACGGCGCCTCCCGTCGAGTCGACCGCAACGCCCTGCGGCTCCAGGAATCCCGTCCACTCGCGCCGCACCCGACCGGACAGCCCGCTCTCACCGAGCTCGATCTCGACGAGTCGCCCGTGACCGGCGTCCGCGACGTACAGCCGCCCCTCGGATTCGATGACACGCGAGGGATACCTCAGAAGCCCGCCCTCGGGCTTCTCGACGCGAAGGAACGGCTCGTCTCCCCTCACGAGCGTGCCGCGCCTCTCGGCTTCGGCAGTGACGCGCTCGATAATCTCCGCCACGGCCTCGGTGTCGAACTCGCCCGACTGGATCCCGATGAGATAGCCTTCCGGGTCGATCAGCGCGATCGTCGGCCACGCCTCGACGGCGTAGCTCTTCCAGATCCGGAACTGCCGGTCGTTCACGATCGCGTGGGTGACGCCCAGCCGGTCGGCCGCCGAGGCGATCCGCTCGGTTCGGCGTTCGGTCGAGAACTTCCCGGCGTGCACTCCAACAACGCTGAGCACGTCTGAGAACCGTTCGTGCAGCTCCCGGACACGCGGGAGCACGTGCATGCAGTTGATTCAACCGTACGTCCAGAAGTCGAGCAGGGTCACGCGTCCGCCGAGGGCACGCATGTCGAGCGGGGCGGCTGTGTTGACCCAGTCGAGGCCGGGCGGGAAGTCGGGCGCATGGACGTTTCGCATCGATTCCATGTGGCGCACTCCGCTTCGCGGAGACGGCCGGCACGTCTCGGGGTATGTTCCCCAGCGACGGCATGTACGAGAGGACCGAGTATGAGCACGCGCTACGAAGTCGAGTTCGTCACGCAGGGCGGCTGCGGGACCGACGTAGCCTGGTTCCGCTTCGGCAAGCCGGACGGCTACACGTTCACGCCGGGCCAGTACCTCACGCTTACGCTCGCCACTGCCGAAGGGGAGCAGACCAAGCCGTTCACGCACTCCGAGGCGCCCCGCGACCCCTACTTGGAGATCACAACCCGTCTGTCCGGCTCGGCCTTCAAGAACGCGCTCGGTGCGCTCGAGTCCGGGGAGCGTGTGCACGTGGCAGGACCGGCCGGTCGCCTCCGGCTGCCGGCAGGCGCCGAGCGGATCGCCTTTCTTGTCGGCGGAGTGGGGATCACTCCCGCCCGCAGCATGTTGCGCGATGCGTGGCAGCGAGGCTTCGTCTGGAGCGACGCCGTCGTGTTCTACGGCAATCGCGACCCGTCGTGCATGCCGTACGCCGATGAACTCGCCGAGATGGCTTCTTCCGAGGTGAGGGTGGTGAACGTGGTCGAGCGCGCCGATGAATCCTGGACCGGGTACCGCGGATTCGTGACCGCCGACATTGTGCGAGAGAACGTGGACCCCCATGACGGCAGGGTCTTCTGTGTATCGGGTCCCCCGGTCATGGTGGAGGCCATGGAGCGCGTGCTGGACGAGCTTGGCGTGGAGTCTGACAGGCGGCTCGTCGAGCGCTTCGGCGCGGCACCCTAGCGGCAGTTCGCACCACCACTCGTCGTATCGGCGGACCGTTCGACCGCGCGAGAGGCCCGCTCGATTCCCCCCGCAGACGGCATGCCGCTGTGGCACATCACTTGCGTGCGCTAGAATCTTCGTGACGGTTCAGCGGCCAACGGCCGAGCTTCAACGGCCGAGGGTCAGCGGCCGCTGATGTGTCGCTCCGCAGGGGTGTTCCTGGTTTCCTGGACGCGTACTTCGACGTGAGGAATGGTCTGCGAGTGTACGAGCTGGACGGGGTCCTTGGCCCCGACGTCACGCAGTTCGTCGAGCGTCACGTGCGCTCCCTGCTGACGTGGGACATCCTCGTCTTCTTCGAGCGAAACCGCGGCGCCGTTATCGACGTGCAGGGCCTCGCCTCCCGGCTCGGCCGACGTCCCGAGGAGATCCAGCCTGAGATCGATCCACTCTGCCAGGAGCATATCCTCGACTGCTCCGGCGGCCTGATTCGCTACAGACCCTCGCCCGAGATGCAGCGGATGGTCACGTCGTTCGTGGATTCGTGTCAGGACAAGGGTCGTCGGCTCGCCCTCATCGCCCTCGTGCTGCACAACCTCAACCCTCACGTGGACGGCTCTCGGTAGCTCACCGAGAGGCGCGGGGTCCCGGGCGCGGCCGAGACGCCGTGCTGGTACCCTTGAGGCATGGGTGGTCAGCTCACAGAGGTACTGTTCATCTTCGGCCTCGTGCTGCTCAACGGCTACTTCGCCGCCTCCGAGATCGCACTCATCTCGGCACGGCGCGCATCGCTCAAGCAGGCCGCTGAAGCGGGCTCCAAGGGCGCGAAGGCCGCGCTCCGACTCACCGAGGACCCATCGCGCCTGCTAGCCGCCGTGCAGATCGGCATCACGCTGGTGGGATTCATGGCGTCCGCCACGGCCGCCGTGACGCTCGCACAACCCCTCGAGGCGTGGCTCCGCGGCTTGGGTATCGGCTGGATCTCTCGTTTCGCGTCCGGTCTCGCGTTGCTGATCGTCACGCTCGCGATCTCATATGTGACACTCGTCATAGGCGAACTCGCGCCCAAACGCCTGGGCTTGCAGCGCGCCGAGAGCGTCGCCAAGGCGGTCGCGCGTCCGGTAGCGCTTCTCGCCACCGCGACGGCTCCGCTTGTCTGGCTCCTTGCGAAGTCGGCCGATCTCGTCGGCATGCTGCTCGGTGTGAAGCCAGGACAGGGCCGGCCGGGCGTGACCGAGGAGGAGATCAAGCTGCTCGTCACCGAGCAAGGCACGCTGCTCGACGAAGAGAAGCGCATGATCCACGAGATCTTCGAACTCGGCGACACAGTCGCACGCGAGATCATGGTGCCACGCGTCGACATGGTGCTCGCCGAGGACACAGACGCGCTGCACGAGGCGTTCACCAAACTTCGCGACAGCGGCTACTCTCGCATGCCGGTGTTTCACGAGGATCACGACGAGATCGTCGGCGTGCTACTGCTCAAAGACGTCGTGGGTCCGATCACCGCCGGCATGGGATCCGCCCCGGTCCGCGACCACATGCGCCCGCCGGTGTTCGTGCCTGAAACGAAGCCCATCTTGCCGCTGCTCTCCGAGATGCAGGCGCTCCGGAGCCATCTCGTCATGGTGGCAGACGAGCACGGGGGGACCGCGGGCCTCGTGACCATCGAGGACATCGTCGAGGAGATCATCGGCGAGATTGCCGATGAGTTCGATCGCGACCGTCTCCTCATCACTCAGATAGCCGAGGGCGAGTGGGTCATTGAGGGGCGCTTGCCCATCGAGGATGCTCTCGGCATGGGCCTGCCCGTCGAGGAATCCGATGAGTACGAGACGCTTGCAGGATGGGTTCTCTCGCAGCTTGGGCATATACCTTCTCCGGGCGAGAGCTTCGAGGTGAGCGGGTACCGATTCCGTGTCCAAGCGATGCGCCGTCGACGTATCGCTCGAGTCGGGGCCACGCGTCTCCCTCCCGCCGCTACGTCTACTGCCCGGGAGGAGCCGGATGGAACGTAAGCTGTACCGCAGCCGCCGGGAGCGCATGATCTCGGGCGTGTGCGGGGGCATCGCCGAGTACTTCGATGTCGATCCAACGCTCGTACGACTGGTCGCGGTCGTCGTGACCCTCGTGAGTGTGGGCACGGCTGCGATTGCCTACCTGGTGATGACGATTGTCGTTCCCGAAGAGCCTCTCGGGAGCGGTGAAGGGAGAGGACCTGCCGTGGTTCCACCACCGGTTCCGCCCTCGGGTACGCAGTCGTTCGCCCAAGGAGCCCCGCCGCCGGCAGCGCCTCCGCCCCCCGGATACCCGCCGATGACCGGCCCACCACCCACACCTCCCCGCCGTCCCACGCGGGGCGGTATTACGTTCGGCGTCGTGTTGGTTCTCGTCGGGCTCGCCTTGCTGGTAGGCCAGTTCGTGCCCGGACTCGAGTTCTGGCGCCTGTGGCCGCTCATCATCGTCGCCATCGGGATTCGCACCATGTTCCGAGGGAGTGACGACTAGTGCGAACGCTCAATCGATTCCTCGAGGGCCTGACGCTCGTCGCCATCGGCTTGATACTGCTCGGCAGCACGCTCGAGTACCTGCCATGGTCGGTGAGCACGACCTTCCTGTCGCTCATCTCGCTTTGGCCGGTCTTACTGGTGACCGCGGGTCTCGACATCATCGGCCGGGGGCTGAACGCGCCGTGGCTGCGGCTTCTCTCGAGCGCGATCGTTCTTGTGGCGGTTCTCTACGGGGGGCTCGTGCTCCCGGCGAGCGATGCTCGGCCGCACTTCTTCGGCATCGTCGGCATCGACACCGGCGATTCCACGCCGTTCTCCTTCTCTGAGCGGGTGGGGTGGGTGGACGATGCGACCGTGGTGCTCAAGGCCGGGGCAGGCGAGATTACGCTCGGAGCGGGATCACGAGGCACCCTCGTTCGGATGAGCGGCGAATCGCCCTTCGACAATCCAGTATTGAGCGTGGACCGTGCAGGAAGCACCGCTGATGTACTCGCCTCCCTCGGCTCGGGGGCGTCGGTATGGCCGCTTACAGGCACGTCGCGGATGAACGTCACGCTCTCTCCCGCGGTGCTGTGGGACGTGCAACTCCAGACCGGTGCGTCGACGTTGAAGGCGAATTTGCGCTACGTGCCCACGAGGGCGCTCCTCCTCAAGACGGGCGCGTCCGATTCCGACGTGACCCTCGGCAGCGTGCCGTCGGGCACGGGAGATGCGCCGATTCGAATCGAATCCGGAGTTGCAGCGGTGACCTTGAGGATTCCCGAGGCCGCGGAGGCGCGGGTCGAAGCACAGACCGGCCTTTCGACGCTCGACGTCCCGTCGGACTTTGTCCGGCTGGAAGGCGACGGACGCACGTACGAGTCTGCGGGATTCGAAAGCGCGAGCAACCGGTACGTGATACGCGTCCAGACGGGTATCGGATCCGTCGCCATCAGGCGCTACTAGGAGGGCAGGACCGTGAGCGATCAGACGCCCGTTCAACCGCCGAGGAAGGACGACGCCGGCCGCGTCATCGTCATCGTGGTCGGCATCGGTCTTGTACTCTTGGGGCTCAGCCTGCTCGGGCGGCAGTTCTTCTGGCCGTACCTCCCCCTGACGCGCATTTGGAGCATCATCCGAGGCGCTGGCTGGGGCCTCGGCCTTGTCATCATCGGCATCATCTCGATCATCTGGACGCAACGGCCCGGTTTCAAGGCGCCTGCAAAGGGCTCGCGTCTGTACCGGTCGCGCGCGAACAGGATGCTTGGTGGAGTGCTTGGCGGGCTTGCCGAGTACCTCGGTATGGATGCGACCCTCGTGAGGCTCGCCTACGCGGGCCTCTCGCTCATGTTCGGCGTGTGGCCCGCGCTCGTTGCCTACATCGCAGCGGTCATCATCGTGCCCGAGGCCCCGGTGACGCCGCAGGGCGAGCCCTGGGTGTCGACACCGCCGGCCCCGCCGATTCCCGCACCGTCTCCGGCTGCTCCACCCTCCCAGCCCCCGGTAGCGCATCCCCCGGCGGCGCAGTCTGCGGAACCCGCGCTCGCACCGGCCGCGGCTCCGACGCCGCCAGCTGAGCCCCCACCGGCGGCGCCAGCCGAGCCGGCGCCGCCGGCACCGCCATCGGCCGAATCGGAGTGAGCGGGTGAACCCTCGGCTGCAGCCCGCGCCGGCAACCCGGCCCGGTGATGTCATCGACGCCCACACGCACCTGTTCACTGTCGGGCTGCTCGAAGAAATGCTCTCCAAGCAGCCGCCCGATGCCATGAAGCGGTTCAGGGAGGCGCTAAAGGAGCGGAAGTTCGGCCGTCGGGGCGACACGCTTCCCGACATGACGCCCGAACAGACCGCCCGCTGGTACGTGGAACGCCTTCACGCTGCCGATGTGGCAAAGGCGCTTGTCGTGTCGGTCATGCCCGACAACCAGTGGACACGCGACTTCCTGAGGGCTGCGAGGGGGCATGTCCACGCGCTCTGCAATGTCGACCCGCGAGATGCCGGCGCGCCGGAGCTGCTCGAGCGTGAGATGGCGGCTGGCTTCAAAGGCGTAAAGCTCCTGCCGGTCAACCGCTGCTACTACCTCTCGGACCCTGCGTGCCGCCCCTTCTTCGAGGCTGCGAACGAGCTCAAGGCCAACCTCATCATCCACTACGGCGTCACCGTCGATCCCACGGGTGACCTCCGCTACGCCGACCCGCTCGACCTCTCTCCGGTGGCTCGCGACTTCTCGGACCTCACGTTCGTGATCGCCCACTTCGGCGCGGGGTGGCTCGATGCCGTGCTCCGGCTCGGCTACCAGTGCAAGAACGTGTGCGTCGACACGTCGGGCACCAACAACTGGATGGACTACTACGTGCCCAAGCTCACGCTCGCCGACGTGTTCGAGCGCTGCATCAACGCGCTCGGTCCCGAACGCGTGCTCTTCGGCACGGATTCGGGCACGACCGCGCCGTACCGGACCTGGATTCGCACCATGCAGCAGCGCACGATCGAGGAGCTGGGTCTGTCGGACGGCGACCAGGATCTGATCATGCGCGGGAACGCGGTGCGGATCTTCGGCCTCGATGACTGAGAGCCTGCTGCTGAGGAGTCGACAATGAGCGACCAGACGCGCCCGGCGCCCGCAGCCGACTACGACGAGTTCGTTGACTGGGACCGGCGTCTCGCTCGAGAGGCGCCCCTGTTCCGGCGCGTATTCGACAACGCCGAAGCGCACAGGGTCATCGACGTCGGGGCGGGAAGCGCGAGGCACGCGATCATGTTCGCGACCTGGGGTCTTGAGGTCGTGGCCGTCGATCCAGACGAGTCAATGCTGGCCCAGGCCGAGACGAACGTTGCCGGCCGCACCGCCGACATCGCCCGGGCGGGCGGCTCGATCGAGATGGTCCGCGGGGGGTTCGGCGAGCTTGCCTCTCTCGGGCTCGGTCCCTGCGACGCCATCACGTGTACCGGAAACGCACTCCCGCACGTCGACGGTGTTCTCGGCCTGCGCTCGACGCTCGCCGATTTCGCGGCCGTTGTCAGGCCGGGTGGCGCACTCGTGCTCCACCTGCTCAACCACGCGCGTCTGCTTGTGGCGCGCCCGCGAGCTATTGCGCCGGTGTTTCGGCAGACCCCGGGGGGCGAGAAGGTCTTCTTGCGGGTCATCGACTATCCCGAAGGAGACGAGTACCTCGACTTCGACTTCCTTACGCTCGTGCGAGACGAAGCCGGCGAGTGGAGCGTGGCGCATCGGCGTTCGCCGCATACTGCGCTGCCGGTCGACGTGCTCGAGCGCGAGCTCGCAGCTGCTGGCTTCGGAGACGTGCAGGAGTTCGGCTCGCACGACGGGCGAGCGTTCGTCGCAGAGACCGACGAGAGCGTGATCCTCACCGCGAGACGCAGAGCGGGAGACTGAGCGTGGCTACGTTCGGGCGCGTTTGCCCTCGCTCGTTTCAACGAGCGGGCCCAGCTCGCAGCGACGCCCGAGCGCGCGGTCGCACGTCGCGATCGGCGACGCCATCGCGCTGAGATCGCAGGCAAGCCCGAGGGACGCGAGCACGATGCGCAAGTGGCAGAGCGGCAGCCCGGCGACATTCTGGTAGCACTCGCCGACAGCAACGTCGGCCACCTGACCTTCGATGTTGTAGGCGCCCGCGCACCCCATGAACTCGTCCGTCGCCGTCCACGCCTCGATCTGACAGTCGCTGAGTGACTTCATGCGCACCTCGGTCGTTACCGCGAACTCGTGGGGATCGGCGTCGAAGGCCCTCATGACCGCACCGCCTGTCACCACGTCGTGAGTTCGTCCCGACAACGCGCGCAGCATCCGCCACGCATCGGCGCGGTCACGGGGCTTGCCGAGCGCGCACCCGTCCAGCACAACGATCGTGTCGAAGGCGATGAACACGTCCGATGCGCGGTCGCCACGTTCGCTCACGGCGGCTCGCGCCTTCTCGGCGGCGAGATGGGAAGCGAGTAGCTCAGGGCGGTAGGCGAGGGGCGAATCGAGTTCCTCGGGAGTGTCAACCGCCATGAGCTCTACGGGCACACCGAGCCACGAGACGAGCCGTCGGCGGCGGGGGGATACGGACGCGAGCACGAGGGTGCATTCAGGAGCGGCCAGCATACGCCGATGATAGCACCGGAGGTACGTATGTCTGCGGGCTGACGAACGCGCCGCACGCGCGGAATCAGCGTGCGAACCGTTGGCGAGTCAGCTCGGCGGGTGGAGGATCCGTGCCGGTCGGGACAGAACGCAAAGTGCGCGTGCCAGCCGAGGTCGAGGCGCTCTTGAAGCAGCTCCTCGTGACGTACAAGGCTGTCATGCTCTACCCGCCGTCGAGCAACATCCCGCGCGAGAACGGCGACATGGTCGCGGAGCAGCTGAAGCAGATCGTCGCGACGCGTCCAGAGGTGACGCTCGTCGTCGCCAAGGACCAGCTGCTCTTCGAGGACGCGGTGGTCTTCCCAGGGCAGCCGGCGTTCTCCGCGCTCGCCCAGGAGTTCTACAACCGCGGCGTCGCCGACATGCGATTCCACGCGGGCGCGAGCGGACAGGACTTCGTCGCGTTCCTTTCGCTGCTCAGGGTGTCACCCGCTGAGATCGCCTCCGGAGGCGGGTTCGAGACCCGCCTCTGGGACCAGATCGTGGACACGATCACTGTGACGGACGCCCGCTTGCAGGTGCGCGACGAGATAGCTCGTGAACCCCTTGAGGACCAGGTAAGAGCTGGCGAGGTCGAGCGCGTGCTCGACGACCATCTCGCCGGAAGGCCAATCGAGCGGCGGGTTCTCGTTCGGGTTGTGAGCGACTCCGCGGCGGTCGGGTCCTACCTGACCGAACAACTGGCTGGTGTCGGAGGCGGCGAGAGTCTGGATGCCGTCCGGCTCAAGGAACTCGCTCATATCGCCGCTGAGCAGCCCACCTCAGAGCGCTCCGCACTGTTCGCGGCGATAGCCGAGGCCATCGACTCGCTCGAACCCTCAGCGAGGCGTGCTCTGCTGATCGACTACGCACTTCCCGAGGCGCGAACCGACGATGCGCTGGCCACAATAGTCCAGCGAGTGGACGTGGACGAGGTCTGCAGGCTGCTCGTCGAGGGGCTCGGCGTGAGTTCCGAATCTCGAGATGGATTCGTTCGTGCGGTACGCACGCTCGCGCTGATCAGTGCAGCCGACCGCTCCGACGTGTTGAACGCCGCGGGCGCTGCGATGCGCGGGGCGGGTATGAGCGACGCGGACGTGGGCGACGTGCTCGAGGCCGCTTCTCCGACCAGGCTCACGATCTCGGCAGGAGCCGCTGCGCCACGCGAGGAGAAGGACGCGGAGGCCATCTTTGGACTCATGGATCTCGCTCCCTTGAAGCAGTGGGAAAGCGAAGGCGACCCGGCGTTGCAGGCACTCGAGCGCGAGGCACGTCAGGGCGTGACCGACGGCGACATCGTGGCGACGCTCGTCGCACTCGTCACGACCGCCCCTGACGCCGATCGGTGGGCGGCCGTCATGTCGATGCTCGAGGACAGCCTGGAGCTCCTGGTGGCGAGGGGCGAGTTCGACATCGCGTCGGACGCCGCGCAGGCGTTCAGGATTGCGTCGGCCAGCGAAGCGTTCACCCCCGTCCAACAGAACCGGATGAAGGACGCGATCGGGCTGCTCACCCGGCCCGATGACGTGCGTGAGCTCACGAAGGCTCTTCGGGTGTTTGAGCCCGACTCCGACACGCACCTGGCGGCGCGGCGCCTGCTCAGACTCCTGGACGAGGGCGCCATCGACCCGCTGTTCGAGCTCCTGGCGGACGAACCGGAGATGGCCGCGCGGAAGTCGCTCGTCGAGCTGCTGAGCGAGTTCGCCGTCGACCACGTCGAGAAGGTGGCTGCGCATCTCTCGGATACCAGGTGGTACGTCGTCCGCAACGTCGTGACCGTGCTGAGGGCGACAAAGGACCCCTCGACGGTGCACTACCTCTCACGCACCCTTCGCCACGCCGATCCCCGGGTGCGCCGAGAGAGCATTCGCGCTCTCGTCGGGATCACCGACCGCGCCGCCTCGAATCTGCTCGTGTCGGCGCTCACGGATGAGGATGCTCAGAACGTCCAACTCGCGGCGCGCTACCTGGGTCTTGCCCGCGTGCAGGGAGCGGTTCCTGCTCTGATGCAGGTCGCGCGCGGGGAAGGCAAGGGCAGTCGGGACATCGCACCGCGCGTGGAGGCAGTGGAGGCGCTCGGTCGCATGGGCTCGCCGGAAGCACTCGCCGTCGTTTCCGAACTCGCGGCGAAACGAGTCCTAAAGGGTCCGCCTCGCGAGGTGCGAGCGGCGGCGGAATCCGCGATGGCTCAGGCCGCGACGGCTGGTTGTGCATCGTGAGCGACGAGCGCTCTTTCGAGACTGACCTCGAGCAGCATGCCTCCGCCGGTGCTTCTCTCTCGCCCGTTGGCGTGATCGAGGAGAGCGGCGATACGGTCGAGTTCGATGGCGTCACTGCGTACTCGTCCAAGCAGCTCGGCCGCGTCCGCGACCTGCTCGCACGATTGTCGGCTGCGCGCCGACTCTCACGCTTCTACCCCGGCGAGCACCCCTCAGTCGATGAAGCAGTGACCGATCTGTTCGCGACGATCGCGATCTACCACTCCGAGGGCGCCGACGTTCAACTGTCCTTTCACGAAGGGGAGATCATCTTCGGCGAGCAGGTGCTCACCGGGGAGAGTATCGCCTTTGACCAACTGGTCCGCGAGATGGATTCGGCCGGCATCGGCACGCTCATCTTCCGAGTCGGGTTGACCGCAGAGGAGCTTCGCCAGGCGCTGCCGCTCTTGGCGGCCGACTCCGTCGACGTTCAGCGTGCGGGCAGCCTCGAGCAGCTGCGCCTGTCCTGCGATGCCCCGCATGTCTTCACCGGCGAGGTTCACGTCGTCAACGACAAGACCGAGACCCTGGGGTACGGCGATGAGATCGCCGGGGCGTACAGCGGCGCAGTGTCCTTGGTCCAGGAGATCGACCGGCTGTTTCGGGCGAATCGAGCCGTGTCGGCCTCGAAGGTCAAGGGCGTGGTGCGGAGCCTGGTGGACGGCGTGCTCTCCAACGAGGGCGCCAGCCTTCGCCTCAGCGGAATGAAGAAGTTCGACGAGTACACCTACTACCACTCCGTGAACGTGGCGATACTTTCCATCGCCCTCGGCTCGCGCATAACCAACGACTACCGGTTCCTGACGACGCTGGGCATCGGATCGCTCCTTCACGACATTGGTAAGCTCGCCCTCGACCCGAAGATACTGAACAAGCCAGGGGCGCTCTCGCCCACGGAGTGGGCGCTCGTACGCCGGCACCCTGTTCGCGGTGCCGAGATGGCCGCGCTCATACCGGGCATTGACCGCTCCGCGATCGCGGCCATCGCCGAGCATCACATGCGATACGATCTGGCCGGCTATCCGAGACGCCTGCCGCCGCGCCCCCAGCACCTTACTTCGCGCATCGTGGCCGTCGCCGATTCGTACGACGCCATGACCTCACGACGGGCCTACAGCGCGGCGCGCGTACAAGACGAAGCGGTCGCGCTCATTGCGAAGGTGTCGGGAAGCTCGCTCGACCCCACGCTCGTACGGCTCTTCATCCGCCTCATAGGCGTGTATCCGCCTCGCTCGGTCGTTCGGCTGACCAACGGTGAAGTCGCGGTCGTGCTCTCGCCGGGCACAGCCGACCCGGTCCTCCCACAAGTTCGCATCATCGCATCGGCCTCAGGCGCTATCATCGAACCGAAAGACGTCGATCTGGCCGAGGCGGATGGCGTTCGTGTGGTCGCGTGTCTCGATCCGCGTACGTTGAACGTCGAGGTGGAAGACTACCTGTAGGGGCATGTGAGGCGGAGCGCCTTCAGCCCCAGCCGGCTGAAGGAGCGACATGGGACAGCGTTCGAACGGCGGGGTCCGTATCGGAGTCGTCATAGCAACGGTCGTAGTCCTGTTCGGGCTGCCGTTCCTCACGTGGCTCGCAACGGTCTACACGGACTTCCTGTGGTATGTGGACCTCGGCCAGCAGTCGGTCTTCGTCGTACGCCTCGTGAGCAGCCTCCTGTTCGGATTTGCGTTCGGAGCCGTAGCCTTCGCCCTCGTGTTCGTGAATGCGCGCATAGCGAGGCGTATGGCTCCGCGGGCGATGTTGCTTTCGATTGGGAACATACCGCCGCAGCTCGAAGAAGTGATCCTGCAGATCCGCGCGCGCATCGGCCCCGTTCTCGACAAGGTGATCCTGTGGGGCTCGCTCCTTCTGGCGCTGCTCGTCGGCATGCGGATGTCGGCGTACTGGGTGCCGCTGAGGCTGGCCCTCGCTGCCGTGCCTTTCGGCATCAAAGACCCGCAGTTCGGAAGGGACGTGGGCTTCTTCGTGTTCACGCTGCCGGCCCTGCGCATCATCTCGGACTGGCTGACCAGTATTCTCATCACGACGACCATCGTGACGCTCATAGTCCACGTGCTCGACGGCGCGATCCAACCTTGGGAGAGGCTCCGTGGATTCGCTCCGCACGTGAAGGCGCACCTTTCCGTTCTGCTCGGTCTGATCGTGCTTTCGAAAGCCTTCGCCTACTGGCTCGACATCTGGTCGCTCAACTTCTCGCCGAGGGGGCAGGTCACCGGGGCGTCGTATACCGACGTTCATGCCCAGCTGCCAGCCCTGCAGATCCTCATCGCGGTCGCCATCGGCGTAGGCATTGCCTTGCTCGTGAACATCAGCTACCAGGGCTGGCGGCTGCCGCTCATCGCGCTTGGCGTGTGGGTGGCGGCGGGCGTGGTCGTCGGAGTCGTCTACCCCGCACTCGTGCAGCAGTTCGTCGTGAGGCCGAACGAGGTCTCGCTCGAAGCTCCCTACATCAAGCGGAACATCCGGTACACACGCATGGGATTCGGGCTCGGTGACGTCATCGGGCGCCCGTTCGCGGCAACCGAGGATCTCACCGCGAAAGACGTCGTCGCCGACAGGGCGACGCTCCAAAACGTGCGCTTGTGGAACCCCGAGATCGTGAAGCAGGGCTTTAGCCAGCTTCAGTCGCTGCGGCCCTACTACGACTTCCCGGATGCGGACATCGACCGCTACACCATCAACGGCAAGCGCCGCCAGGTCCTCGTCGCAGCGCGCGAACTCAACATCGAGAAGCTCGCGGAGCAGGCCAAGACCTGGGTGAACGAGCACCTCGTCTACACGCATGGGTTCGGCATCGTGATGAGTCCCGTGAACGAAGCCACGACACAAGGGTTGCCGAGTTTCGTGATCCAGAACATCCCGCCGAAGAGCCTCGACCCGGCTCTCGAGGTCAAGCAGCCGCGCATCTACTTTGGGGAGGACACGCTCGGCTACGTCATCGTCGACACGGGCATCCGGGAGTTCGACTTCCCGCGAGGCAACGGCAACGCCGAGACTGTCTACACGGGCTCCGCCGGGGTCAAGGTGGGCAGCCTTGCCCGCCGCATCGCGTGGGCGTTCAGGCTCGGTACGGCGCAGATCCTCTTCAGCAACTACGTGAAGCCCGAGAGTCGCGTCATCTTCGCGCGTGATCTGACGACTCGGATCAGTCGGCTCGCCCCCTGGCTCACACTCGAAGACGACCCCTACCCCACGCTCGTCGACGGGCGCGTCGTGTGGATCGTGGATGCCTACACGTCGACCGACTACTTCCCGTACTCCGAGCGCCTGCCTGCCGGCTTCAACTACTTGCGCAACTCCGTGAAGATCACGGTGGACGCCTACAACGGCACGGTAACCATGTACGGGTTCGATACGCAGGACCCGATCCTCAAGGCGTGGAAGACTGTGTTCCCGACGCTCATCACCAACGCCCGGCGGATCCCCGATGGCGTGCGGGAGCACTTCCGCTACCCGCAGGGCCTCTTCCGGACGCAGGCCGAGGTCTTTCGCAACTACCACATGACAGACCCACGCGTCTTCTACAACAAGGAAGACTCCTGGGACATCCCCACGGTGGGCAGCACGGGCGCCGAGATGGAGCCCTTCTATGTGCTCATGCGCCTTCCCGGACAGCCCGCCGCAGGCTTCCAGATGATCTTGCCGTTCACCGCGCGTGGGAAGTCGAACATGATCGGCTGGATGTCGGCGAAGTCCGACCCCGCCGACTACGGCGAGCGCACCGTCTACCAGTTCCCGAAACAGCGGCTCGTGCTGGGACCGCAGCAGATCAGCGCTCGCATCAACCAGGACGCGAAGATATCCCCGCAGCTCTCGCTATGGAACCAGCGCGGAAGCCAAGCGATCTTCGGCGACATGCTCGTGATCCCCATCAAGAACTCGATCGTCTATGTGCAGCCGCTCTACCTGCAGGCGGAGAACAACGCCATCCCTGAGCTGACACGAGTCATCGTCGTGTACTCCGACAAGGTCGAGATGGAGGCCACGCTCGAGGCTGCGCTGCTCAGGGTCTTCGGCGCGGAGGCGCCCTCCACGCCGACGACTGGCACGCCCACCCCTGCGGCCAGCGCGGCACGGGCACGCAAGCTCTTCGAGGACGCGATCGCCGCGCAGCGCAAGGGCGACTGGGCGGCTTACGGACGCGCGATAGACGAGCTCGGCAGGGTTCTGGAGCGGCTCACCACGGTCGAAACGACAGCCACGAAGTAGGATCGGGCGCATTCCGCAGGGCGGTTCGAGCAGCGCGCAAAAGGCCTGCTCAGAGGCTACGAAACGGACAAGCGGCCCCGATTCTGCTACCCTACACGGGTTCTGCAAGGACGCCCGTCAGCGTTCGGCCGTCAGACGATTGGAACGGCCGAGGGACCTGCGCGACGGGTGTTGGGACACAATCCGATCGGATCGGCCACCGATTCGCCAAAGGCGCGGGGGCGCAGGCGAACGAACCGAACGAGACCAGCGATAGGTCCACCGCCAAAAAAGCATACGTGCTTCTTCGGCAAATGAGACGACGGCTGTGCCGCTCTCTGTGCCGGATGCGAGGCAGCATGCTTGCCGCTTGATCCCACTCCGCTGTCCCGGGCAGTAGTCCGCCCTTCACGCCTCCGTGCCGTCGTCTGCCCTGTTCCCGGCACTCGGAGGTTTATGTGAGTACGCGTAGGAGAATCGTCAGGACCTCGATCCTCGTCCTGGTCGTTCTCGCCATCGGTTCGATCGGATCGGCCTGCTTCCTCGGCACTTCCGCCATCGGGCCGAAGAGAGCGTTCGCTGAGGCGCCAGTATCCGAAACGGGTACGCTCGGCGTCGGCGAGCGCACAGTCGCTCCGCTGACCGCAACCGTCACTGCGACGGACAAGGTCGGCGCCGAGCCGTCTGTATCGGCAACCGCTGCGGCCGCCCTTGTGGCACCTGCCATCAAGGTGGTTTCGACGAGCGCCGAATACACGCGGGCGACGAAGAAGGTCGCGCCGGCGCGAGCGGCCAAGAACGTCGCCGCGATGAGCATCGGTGGCGCCATCACCCGCGGCTGGCAGCGCGCCAGGTGTTCTTGGTATGGCCCCGGATTCTACGGTCACACGATGGCTGGCGGCGGCAAGCTCAAGCGCAACAGCATGGTGGTTGCGCACCGCAGGCTGCCGTTCGGCACGCGGATCCAGTTCTGGCACCGTGGCCGTACCGTGACGGCGGTCGTACGCGACCGCGGACCGTTCATCAGCGGCCGCTCGTTCGACCTCGGACCGGGCACTGCGAAAGCGCTCGGCTTTGCCGGCGTGGGCACCGTCCGCTACCGGATCCTCGGCAGGAGCAGGAGCTAGCGTTCGCTCGACGATTCGAAACGAACACCCACATGAGATCTCGTATGGCGCCACGTGTCCGGCGCCATACGTCTTTGGGGTATCTTCATCCAGTGAAGTCCGGAGGGTGTCCCACATGAAGGAGGGACCCGATGTCGCAGGTGCCCGGCTCGGTTCCTGATTCTCCGCCGATGAGCTCGCTGTACGACGCCGACGCCGCTCCCGATTCGGACGTGGGTGCAGGAGCGCTGCCGCCCCCGCCGGAACCAGAGCCGGTCTCGGGCGAGAAGGAGGCGCCGCCGCGCCAGAGCGTGATCGATGCGGTCGCGGATCTGCTGCAGTTCGTCGTCGACTGGCTTCGGCAGGAAGCCGAGGCGGCGGTGCGGGAGAAGGTCGTGCTCCCGCTGCAGAAGCTGGGACTGACGCTCGCCTCCGCGTTCGCCGCAGCGTTTCTTGCGGCCCTCGGCATCGGCTTCATCGCGGTTGGCATATTCATGCTGCTCGGTGAGTGGCTCACCTATCCCGGCGCGCTGCTTCTCACTGGCGGCGTGCTCGTTCTCGGCGCGGTCATCTTCGCCGTCATCAAGATGAGGAGCATGCAGAAATGAGCGCGGACAAGAGCGCAGACATCGAACTCGTGGAGCCGAAGATCACTATCGACGACGTGAAGCGTCGAGCCGAAGCAGTGAAGGATCTGGCGAAGTCCGAGGCGAAACGCTCGGCGAACGAGCTCATGCACGAACGCGCGACTCAGGTCGTGATCGTCGGAGTTGTGGCGGTGGCTACCCTCGCTTCGATTGCGTTCTACCTGGGCACGCGCAGGGGTGCGAGCAAGGTGTCACCCGCCCTCCCGCCCTACCACTGCTTCCCGCCCGAGTAGGCGTGTCGGGGCACCGTTCCGGTTCGCCGTCCGTGCTGCCGCTCGTTCTCGAGCGCGTCGAAGTCGGCGAATCCGCCGTCGAGGCAGCCGTCCGAGTGACTGAGCCTCGGTGGATGCGCACCTCCGAGGTCCCCGGCTTCGTGGAGTCGGCGCTCCGCATCTTGCCTGGTTTGGCACGCCATCGCTGCGACTGTGGCACCGCGCACGGGCTCGAGCGCGAACTTGCCGACACAGAGACCCCGCACGCTCTCGAGCACGTCGCGCTCGAGCTCATGGCGCTTGCGGGCTCGCCACGCGAACTCGGTGGCGAGACGGTGTGGGACTTCGCCGCAGACGGGCGCGGCGTCTTCCGCGTGCGCGTGGGGTACGACGACGACCTCGTCGCACTCGGTGCGCTCGATCGAGGAGTGCGCTTGGTCAACGCGCTGCTTGTCGGAGCCCCCGCTCCGGACCCTGAGTGTGACGCCGCCGAACTGCGGGCCTTGCGCGAGCGATAGCGCAGGGTGCGACCCGGCCGCCGTCTTGCGGGCGCACGCCAGCCCACGCAGTGTCCCGTCGCCGCGTTGACCCGCGGGAGTTCGCGGTGCTAGAGTGGCCCCCAACCTGCGGCGGTTCTCCGCCGCACACACAGCGAGACGTGGACGTGAGGGAAGAGGGCACCATTCGCCCAGCCACCCCTCCGGATGTCTCCCGCCAGGGCGGAAGAGCGACGATGCCTCCGGAAGCGGGTCGGCCCGGACCGTTACCCCGGGAATGAGGCTGCGGACGATGCACAGAGCGTCGGCGGCGAAGATAGGTGGTACCGCGACGACCCCTCGCCCTATCGGCGGAGGGGTCTTGTGTTTTCCGGGGCACTCGCGGCCGCGGGACGTGAAGCGAGGTGGGAGCTGTGGGCACAGCCAGGGTCGTGTTCGACAGGTGGGACGGACGCTACGCCGAGAGAATCCGGGACGTGCGCTCGAGCGCGGTCCGCGACCTGTTCGCCGCAGCGTCGCGCCCGGACGTGATCAGCCTGTCGGGCGGTATGCCCGACGTAGCTCGCGTCCCTGCCTCGGCCGCCGCCGATGCCGCGCACGACGCGGTCATGCACGAAGGCGCGCAAGCGCTCCAGTACGGCTCCAGCGACGGGCGGGCCCAACTCCGCGACGTGATCGTCGAGCTCATGGCCGAGATAGGCGTGAGACTCACGCGCGAAGACCTCATCGTGACCTCGGGCGCGCAGCAGGCGCTCGATCTGCTGGCGAAGACCTTCCTCGACCCTGGAGACGTCGTGATCGCCGAGGGGCCGACCTACGTGGGCGCGCTGCAGGCGTTCTCGGCGTACCAGCCCCATATCGTCTGCGTGCCGATGGACGACCAGGGAATGCGCGTCGACCTTCTCGAGCAGGAACTCGTGAAGCTCGGATACCGCGGCGCGAAGTTCATCTACACGGTGCCCAACTTCCAGAACCCCGCTGGCGTGACACTCGCCCCTGAGCGTCGCCGCCGGCTGCTCGAGCTCGCGCGCGAATACGACATCCCGGTGATCGAGGACGACCCGTACGGTCGGCTGCGCTTCGGGGGCGGCCACGCGAAGCCGCTGCGCGCGCTCGATGACGAGGTGATCTACCTCGGCACCTTCAGCAAGATCTTCGCTCCTGGGCTGCGGCTCGGCTGGATCGCAGCGCCACGGCCGATTCTTGCGAAGGTACTGCTGGTGAAGCAGGCGGCCGACCTCTGTGGCTCGGCGTTCGCGCAAGTGACGGCGGAGCGCTACTTCGCCGGGACGCGCTGGCGCAAGGTTCTGCAGGGGCTGGTGAAAGCGTACGCCGAGCGGCGCGATGCGATGCTCGCCGCACTCGAAGAGCACTTCCCACCCGAGGCGCGTTGGACCGTGCCAGAAGGGGGCTTCTTCGTCTGGGTCGAGTTTCCGCAGTTCGTCGATACCGCCACCATGCTTGCCGAAGCTGTCGAGCACGGTGTGACGTACGTGCCCGGCGACGCATTCTTCCCGGACGGGCGCGGGCGAAACTGTATGAGACTGGCATTCTGCTACGCTGAGCCGGAGGCCATCGCCGAGGGGATCCGGCGGCTGGCCGAAGTCATCGAGGACCGTCTCGAGCTCTATCGCGCCTTCATCGCCGCGGGCGCGCTGCCCGAGCGCATCGAGGGAGCCGCGTGATGCGAGAGACGGAACCGACAGGGGGATCGTGGTGAAAGAGAAGATCGCCGTTCTCATGGGCGGGCGTTCCCTCGAGCGCGAGGTCTCGCTCGCGAGTGGCCGTCGCGTGAGTGCTGCCCTCGAGTCGGCGGGATTCAGGGTGCTCGCGCTTGACGTGACGCCTGACCTGGTAGAAACGCTGAGGCGAGAGCGCCCGGACGCCGTCTACATCGCGTTGCATGGCAAGTACGGCGAGGACGGTACCATCCAGGAACTGCTCGAGTTCCTCGGCATCCCGTACACGGGGCCGGGGGTGGTCTCTTCGTACCTTTCGTGGGACAAGTCCGTCGCGAAACACCTCTTCGCCGCGAATGACATCCCCACTCCCGCGTGGATCACGCTCACGGCCGACGCCTTCAAGGAGATGGGTGCGGCGACCGCGCTCGACCTCATCCCCGGGCAGGTGGGGGGCTTCCCGCTCGTGGTCAAGCCGTCGACGCAGGGCTCTGCCCTCGGTCTCACGAAGGTCGAGCGGCCCGACCAGCTCGCCGAAGCATTGCTCACCGCGCTGTCGTTTGCGGATGCCGCGCTTGTCGAGCGCTGGATCGACGGGTGTGAGCTCGCGGTGTCCGTGCTCGACGGTGCGGACGGGACGCCGTTCGTGCTGCCGCCGGTGGAGATCGTCGCGAAGTCGGGCCTGTTCGACTTCTCGGCTATGTACACGCGCGGCGAGACCGACTACTTCGTGCCGGCGCGCCTTGCCGCCGACGTCGAGGAGCTCGTCATACAACTCGCTTCGCGGGTGCACGTCCTGCTCGGCTGCCGCGATGTGTGCCGCGTCGACATGGTGGTCGACGAGTCCGGTATGCCGTTCGTGCTCGAGTGCAACACATCGCCGGGCATGACCGAGACCTCTCTTCTGCCTATGGCAGCCGAAGCAGCAGGCCGTTCGTTCGAGGACGTCGTCACGGCGCTCACCGGCGCGGCTCTCAAACGCGTCCAACCTGGTGCCCAGCCGGGCGCCCCATCGAGCGCCGAATCGGGTACATAGAGTTCTGCATGGTAGTTCCTGCGGTGCCTTTCGCGCGCCGTGGTAGTGCGAGTACGGTCAGACCGGACAACGGAGGTGCGTTCGCATGTATGACGATTGGGGACGTCGTGGAGGAAGCCTGCTCGGGGCCTTTCTGCTGGGCGGTGTAATCGGCGCAGTCCTCGGCCTGCTGTTCGCTCCGCGCTCGGGCAGGGAGACGCGCGAGATGATCTCGGAGAGGGCACAGGATTACTGGGGCGAGGGCGTAGAGATGTACGAGAGCGGTCGCGCGAAGGTCACGGATCTCTATCAGAGCGGTAGCCAAACCGTCTCTGAGAAGAGCGACGAGCTCAGGGCGAAGATCGACGACGCTCGCGGACGGCTCAAGGAGCAGGTCGAGAAGACCTCATCGGCGACGAAGAGCAAGATCGCCGACACGATCCCGCAGGCCAAGGAAGCAACCTCCAAAGCGGCCGAGGGCGCAAAGGCCGGTATCGACACTGCGGCTGCCAAGACGCAGGGCGCTCTCGATTCCGTTGCTGCCAAGGTGACCGAGCCCGCAGGCGAGGCGCCCGCAGAGGCCTAGAGCGCGACTCACCTCGCCTTGGAGAGACGCACGTGAAGGAGCCGGTCCTGGCGGGGCCGGCTCCTGTTCGCTGGAAGGACGCGAATGCCGAGCCTCCGCTCGCTCGAGGGCCTCGTCGTGTACGACCGCAAAGGCAAGGCGGTCGGCAGGGTGAGCCGCGTTCTGTGTCATCCGAGCGACCCTGTGGTCGTCGGCGTGGAAGTGCAACCCCCCAACGTCGCGTACGTCGTGTCCCGCGGGCCGCGCTACATCGCGCTGCAGGGCCTTGAGCTCGGGGAAGACGGGCTCGATGAGGTGGATCTGAAGGCATGGAGCGGGGGGCGGGCCGAGAAAGAGCTCGGTTTCGAGTGGGAGCAGACCGTCATCTGGATGGGAATGCCGCTCGTGAGCGAGGCGGGCAAGAAGCTCGGATACGTGAGGGACGCGTCGTTCACGCTGCCTGACGGCCAGCTGGGCGAGGTGCTCATCTCTCAGGGGCTCACGTCAGATGTGGCAGTCGGGACGCGACAGTTCGACGGGTCGCTCCTCATCGGATTCGACGGGTCCGCCGTTCGCAGCAAGGACGAGGTGGCGACTGCCGAGTATAGCGGTGGGGCCGCCGCAAAGGCGGGCGCGAACGTGGGGGTCGCCAAAGTCGTGGTGTCCGAGACGGCGAAGACGGCCGCCGCGGTCGGCGGGAAGGCGATGAAGGCGGCCGCCGAGTCCAAACCCGCCAAGAGCGCCTGGGCCGTGCTACGCGAGACGGGCAAGGCGTTCCGTGAGGGCATGACCGACGATGACAAGAAGTAGGCGCCATCCCTTCCCACCTGCGTTTCTTCGGCCGGGCGAGTATACTGTGAGCGTTTTCCCCCGAATCGGCGGACGGCATCGTGACTCGTAGACTGCGCCCACTTCTGTTCGAGGACCTCGACCGCCTCCCCACACTGTGTGGAGGCTGTGTCTTCTGGGAGACCGCCGAGATGCACGAGCGGCGGTGCGGTACGTCCTGCGACCTGACGGTCCTGCGCTCGTGGTACGAGCGCGTCACGGACGAGTGGGGCGACTGCGGCAGGGTGGCGCTTGACGACGACGGTGAAGTCATGGGCTTCATCAAGTACGCGCCCAGCGGGTACTTCCCGCAAGCTGCCACGTTCCCTGCCCGTCCCCTCTCCGGGGACACGGTACTGATCGCCTGTCTGCACATCCGAGACGACGCGCGCGGTCAGGGCCTGGGCCGCCTGCTGGTCCACGCCGCGCTGAAGGACCTGAAGAGCCGCGGTGATCGCTCGGTGCAGTCGTTTGCGAGCGCTGGGCCGTTCGATCCTGCGGTGATGCCCATGATCGGTATGAAGTACCTGCTCAACCAAGGCTTCTCCGTGGTGCGCCCGGATCCCGCCTTCCCACTCATGCAGCTGGACCTGCGCTCGCTTGCGATGCTCGCCGAGAATCTCGAAGCGGTGCTCGAGTCGCTTCGCGCCCCACTGCGCGCGCCCTCCCGCGTTCCCGATCCGACGACGCGGGCGAGGTAGCGATGGCTGAGGTGCCGAAGAAGGCCGGCTCTCGCGAGCGGGTCCGCAGTTTCCTCGATGCGCATGGCCTTACGGAGGGCCTCGTCGAGTTCGAGCAGTCGACGAAGACCGCGCAGATGGCGGCCGACGCCATGGGATGCGAGCTCGGTCAGATCGTGAAGTCGCTCGTGTTCGTCGTCGACGACCGGGTCGTCCTCGCCTTGGTGGCCGGCGACCGCCGAGGCGACACCAGTGCCATCGCCGCGCTGGTGGGCGGCTCGGATGCCCGATTCGCGGATGCGGACACGGTTCGCTCGGCGACCGGCTACGCGATCGGCGGGGTGTCTCCGTTCGACCTGCCCCACGACCTGCTCGTGCTCTTTGACGACTCGCTCGAGCGCTTCGAGATCGTCTATCCGGCGGGAGGAACCCCGTCGTCCATGGTCAGGATGTCCCGTCGGCAGCTCCTCGAGCTGACGCGCGGGCGCGTGGCACGCATCTCGCATTAGGGGCCGCATGAGTTCACTGCCCGTACAACCACCCGCTCCCCGGCGCATCCCGCGCTTGTACGTGGCGCTCGTGGCAACGCTCTTCGCGGCTGGTCTGGCTGCCTCTCTCGGCGCCGGTTCATCGGTGCGTGTCACGGTCGACGGGAAGACCCACCGGTTGGAGTCCGGTACGACGATCGCCGACATCGTTCAGGCCGGCTACGTCGCCGGGAGGCCCGGAAACATGCTGTCGGCCACGACGCACCGTGTCGTGGCAAGCGGCGGCGCGTCGATCCGCGTGTGGCGTAATGGGCGCCCGGTCACAAGCGACCGAATCGTGTACGACGGCGATACGGTCACGAGTGCCGACGGCACGAGCGTGACCGAGATGGTCGTGGAGAAGCGCGTGCCGATTCCCGTGAGCACTCAGGTCGTAGGGTCAGGCCCGCTCGTCACGCTTGCAGCTCCCGGCGCGGTAGGGGTCCGCCAACTGAGCGTGGGCGCCGTTTCCGGCGACGTCGTAACGAGCACGGTACTGGTGAAACCTTCGCCGATGATCGTGAAGCGCTACGGTCGGCAGACTCACGAGAAGGTCGTCGCGCTCACCTTCGATGACGGTCCGTGGCCTGGCCAGACCGACAAGATCCTGCACATTCTTCGGCAGTACAAGGTCAGGGGCACCTTCTTCATGGTCGGCTACCTCGCGAAGAAGAACCACTCGCTCGCGCACAAGGTCGCCGCCGAGGGGCATCTCGTGGGCAACCACACCGCGGGTCATCGGATGCTCACGCGATTGAGCGCCGCTTCCGTCGATGACCAGATTGAGCGGGGAGAACGGATACTCGCTCGGAGCACCGGCGAGACGCCGGCCTGGTTCCGGCCGCCCGGGGGCGATATCTCGCCGGCTGTGTGGGCACGCGTGCGCAAGGCGCGTCTCAAGGTCGCGCTCTGGAGCGTGGATCCCCAGGACTGGAGAAAGCCGGGCGCGAAGCAGATCGCTCACCGGGTCGCCATCAATACGCGTCCGGGCTCGATCGTGCTGCTGCACGACGGTGGCGGGAACCGGGCCCAGACGATCCAAGCGCTGCCGGTCATCATCCGCTCCCTGCAGTCGCGCGGCTACCGCTTCGTGACGCTGGACGAGATGCCGGTTCGCTAGCGGCTCGTTTCCGCCCCAGGTTCGGGCACCTGCGCGCCCACCACGTGGACCACAGTCGACGGCGTCACAACCAGGTCGACGGGCTGGTCGTGTGGCTCGGTGGGCACCTCGTCGAGGAGCTGTTCGTCGAAGGCCAACCCGATGCGCAGCGGCCCTTCAGGCAGCCGCGCGAGGAAGCGGTCGTAGAAGCCCCCGCCGTAGCCGAGTCGGTATCCTCGGCGGTCGAATGCCACCCCCGGAACGAGCACGACGTCGATCTCGTTCGCATCAACGCGCGGCGATTCCGGCCGCGGTTCGCGAATCGAGTAGGAGCCGAGGACGAGTTCGTCGGGGCTGCCGACCTCGTGCAGATCGAGCACGTTGTCCGATGTGACGCGGGGGTAGGCGATCCTCACGCCTCGCTCGCGGAGCCGAGCCACCGCTCGCGCGGGGTCGAGCTCCTCTCGATTGGCGCCGTAGCCGAGCACGAGGCGCGCATCGGCGAGCTCGGGAAGGCCCGACAGCGCGTTGGCTATGGCGACGGCCGCCGCCTCGCGCGTGTCCTGTGCAATTGCTCGACGACGCGCCCGCGTCGCCTCCCGGAGCCCGGCCTTCCGTGCCGCGAGTGTCCCCATGCCCCCACTGTTCGCCACGAGCTGTCTCCGAGTTCGCCGTACGTTCTGTTCGCTAGCCCAGGCCCAGCACCGTCATAACGAGCAGCGCGACGGTCAGTCCGATCACTACCAGTATCGTCGTCCAGGATACGAGGTTGTACGCCCGGCCGTTGACGTACCTGCCCATTATTCGGCGGTCGTTCACGATTCCCATCATGAAGATGAGCAGGAAGGGCAGGAGAACGCCGTTCACGGCCTGCGAGAGCACCATGATCTGGATAAGCGGCGCCTTGGGGATGAGGACGAGCGCCGCGCCGACGAAGATGACGAAGGTGTAGATGCTGTTGAAGATCGGGGCCTCCGACCACGAACGATCGATGCCGCGCTCCCAGCCGAACGCCTCGGTGATCGCGTAGGCCGCGGTAAGCGGCAGCACGAATGCGGCGAGCAGCGAGGCGCCGAACAGCCCGATCGCGAAGAGCGCGCTCGCGTAGCGACCGGCGACCGGCGCCAGTGCCTGTGCCGCCTGTGCGGGGCCGCCAACCCCGCTGATCTCAACTCCGCGAGGGAACAGCACGGTGCCCGTCGTCACGATGATGAACCAGGCGATCACGTTCGCTGAGATCGCCCCCGAGATCACATCGACGCGCTGGTAGACGAGGTCCTTGGCGGTCACGCCCTTGTCGACGATGTTGCTCTGCACGAAGAACTGCATCCACGGGGCAATGGTGGTGCCTACGGTTGCGATCACGATGAGCACGAAGCTCGCGCTCGGGATGAAGGTCGGTACGACGGTGGCGCGCAGAACCACGCTCCAGTCCGGCTTTGCCATGAACGCCGCCACCACGTACGCCAGGAACACGCTCGAGAGAGCGAGCAGGAGCTTCTCGATGTTGCGGTACGAGCCCCGCACCACGAGCAGCCACACCGCGACGGCAGCGACCGGCACCGAAAGGTACTTGGACACTCCAAAGAGCTCGAGCGCGGCTGCGATGCCGGCGAATTCGGCGACGGAGGTGGCCGCATTGCTCGTGAGCAGCGCGAGCATCGCGAAGAGCGTCGGCCGTATGCCGTAGCGCTCGCGGATGAGCGCCGAGAATCCCTTGCCGGTGACCGCTCCCATGCGCGCGGCGGTCTCTTGGACGATGACGAGCGAGAACGTCATCACGAAGATCATCCAGAGCATCGCGTAGCCGTAGCTCGTGCCGGCGACGGAGTACGTGGAGATGCCACCGGCGTCGTTTCCCGCCGAGGCAGCGATGATACCGGGGCCCATGGCCGCCAGCACCGCCAGAACGCCTGCCCGGCGAGTGCCGCGCTTGCTATCGGCGACCGCGGGCAAGCGGCTAGCTCCACGCGACGAGGAGTACCCCGCCGACGAAGGACAATCCCAGGTAGCACACCGTGGCGAAGAGCATCGCCCCGAGCGAGAGCCACGTTGCCGAGACCGGCCGTTCGCCCTCGCTCCGACGGCCCGCGAGTTCACCGAGGAGCGCGCCCACCAGTACGGTGGCGAGCACGGACAGGCCCGTCACGACCCCGAAGACAGCGGCTGTCTTCTCGGCGCCCCCAGAGGTGATTTCGACGAACGCGAAGGCGACAAGCCCGATCGCGAGCGCGATCGCCGTTCCCAGGGCGCTCTCGGCGAGCAGTCGTCGGCCAAAGGAGGGCCGCTCGCCCTCACTGGTCGGGTCGATGAGTTCGGCGACCGCGCGCGAAGATGCCTCCTCGCCCGTGCGCAGCAGCAGCGGAAGCAGGATGACTGCCATCGACACGAAGACCAGCGCGTCGGGCAGCCACGCGGGGGGGACGGCCTGAGCGAACCGTTCCTCGAGCTGCTGCGTTGACAAGGCGAACGCCAGCAGCGCCGCGACCCAGATGATCGCCCACCCGCTGCGCCGCACGATCCACCAGCCAAGGTTCGCGACGCGGCCGTACTCGCGCGGCGATCCCGTCGCGATGGCGAGGTCCTCGTCGGCCTCCTCCTCCAACACGTCGAGCGCGTCGTCGACGGTGACGATGCCGAGGAGCTTGCCGGTCTCGTCGACGACGGGGAGTGCGAGCAGGTCGTACTTGCTCATGGTCTCGGCGACGTCTTCCTGGTCCTCGTCGACATCGGCTGTGAACAGGTCGGTCTCGGCGATCTCGGCGACCGTAATGTCCGGCGCAGACATGATGAGGTCGCGAAGCGAGACGACGCCCGTGAGGTGACAGTCGTCCTCGATGACGTAGATGTAGTAGATCGACTCGTGCTCGGCGGATTCGGCGCGCAGATGGTTGATGACCTGCTCGACCGTCATGTCCTCGGTCACGGTCGTGACCTCGGGCGTCATGATGCCGCCGGCCGTCTTCTCCTTGTAGCCGAGGAGCGACCGGATCTGCCGAGACTCCTTCACGCCCATGAGTCGCAGCAGGCGCTCCGCCTTGTCGTAGGGGAGATCGCCCACGATGTCGGCTGCGTCGTCAGGGTCCATCTCCGCAAGAAGAAGGGATGCCCGGCGCTCCGAGAGGTCGTCGATGACGTCCGCCTGGTACTCGTCCTCGAGTTCGGTGATCGCTTCGGCGGCCTGTTCGTTGTCGAGGTGCTCGAACACCCTCGCGCGCTGGCTCGGCGACAGCTGCTCGAGGATGTCGGCGACGTCGGCCGGATGGAGCTCGTGGAGGCGCTTGTGCGTGACCGAGAGCTGGACGTGTGAGAGGTCTCGGTCGAGCAGGTCCATGTAGTTCCACGCGATGATGTTCTCGGGAAGCTTCCCGCCGAAGAGGCGCGTGATCCGAACGCCGAGGCGCTCGATTGCGGGGGAGATGCCGCGCAGGATGCCGCGGAAGCCCACGTCGGCGCCCAACAGGCGCAGCTGGTTGCGAGACTCGGAGAGCTTGAGGTCGTTCACGCGAACGACCTTCATACCTTGCGTGTCCACGATCTGCTTGCTCATCAGGTCGCGCGCGAGCAGGACTTCGTCGGGCTGCAGGTAGGAGAAGCGAAGCTGCGACTGCTCGGCGTTCAGTCGCACCTGTTCGTCGTCGAACTCCATGACGTACTTGCGCCATGACAGCATGAACGGCGTCTTGTCCGGTCCGACGAACGCCAGCGACGTGACGCGCGGAAAGATCTCGCCCGTCGCGATGGCGACGTCGTTGATCGTGCCGATCTCGGCGCCTGCGGCATCGACCACCGGCTTCCCGAGCATGCGGGACAGGTAGATCATAGGTGCTCCCTCCCTCCGGTGGCGCCGGGTCGGTCTCTCGCCGCCGCGTGGGTCGCGACGTCGCGCTCGGCCGGCCCGCGCTGGGGTTCCGTCGGGTCTGGCAGGGGTCCCGCCCCCTGCCCGTGACTCGGGAGGAAGCGGGACCTACGGACTTGGAGGTCTCACGCAGGTCCTTCTCGCTCGGCAACAGGTCCGACAACACGAAACGACCCCTGCGTCCGGGTGTGGACGAGGGGTCGGCATGCGGTCGCGCGCCGGGGCGTTCCTCGGCTCGGCCACGTGAAGCCCGACCGCGCCGGTGGTGCTTGGCGCGCCCGGACCGCTCCCTCCCTCGTCGCAAGGATTTGGCACTGTCCGACGTAGGACGCGCGCGCGGGTTCGCGCGACGCAGTGGGATTGCCCACCCCATGATCCAGCCACCTTAGCCTTCGCCTTAAGCCGGCGAGGGCTGTTCTACCCATTGGCGTCTCTCGACATTTCCGGGCAGTGGCCTGTGTTCGAACAGGAGCCGCACCGTAACGGACGGAGCGCTTCTGTGGTGTCAACGCTCGCCAGACGCGGCGAGCACAGGAATCGTACACCCGCGTTTGTGGACGGCGCAACCAAATGCGCTGCTCGGACGCGCCGCCGAGCACGTGCGCAGTGTACACAAGCCGTCCGCGCGTGCTCTGCTACAACCCGCGCGCTTCCAGCCACAAGCGGGCGAATTCCGCCCACCCGTGCCCCTGGCGCGCGCGGGTGACGTACGCGTTGGGCGTGGCTGCCACGCCCACAGCGAGTGCCGGTGAGTCGAGCCCGTTCGCCACGAGGGCGAACAGGCCCACCGAATCGGCCATCTCCAAGTCGCTCGCAGAGTCGCCGATCGCCGCAGCCTGCCCGGGTCGCAGGCCCCGCGCCGCGAGGTCCTCGGCAAGTGCGCGCGCCTTTGACGCACCCTTGGGCACCAAGTGGTACGCGTGGATCTGCTCGACGCCTGTCAGGCCGTGCCGAGGCGGGTGGATGATCCCGTTGTCGACGAACCCGATCGGCAGCGCGAGCGAGTCGAGCACGGCTTGCGCCGCGTCCACGTCAACCTCGCCGCGCAGGATGTGCGTTGCGAGCCGGTCGCGGTCCCACGGGAAATGACGCTCGATACGACCGGGGAACGCGGTCTGCAGGGCGTCGAGGGCGCCCGCCTGCTCGATCGCCTCGTACGGCGTGAGGTGCTCGGGTACGAGGTCGGGCGGCCAGTCACCGGTGCTGTAGGTCATGGTGCGCTCGCGGCCGACGGATCGGATGCAGCCGACCTCGCCGATGAAATCGGTCCAGCCCAGAAGCCGCGTGTTCTCGGCGAGCTGAATGGCGTTGCGTCCCGAGACCATGACCACGGTCAGGGCCGCCCGGTTCACCGCAACCACGGCCTCGACCGTCTCGAGCGTGGGTTCGCCGCGGTCGTCCGTGAGCACGCTGGCGCCCCGGCCAAGCAGCGTCCCGTCGAGGTCGGTGTAGAGGATCTCTATGCCCGCGAGGGCTTCGAGCGCCTCCGGCGATTCGGCGAGAAGGCGCGGCGCGCTGGGGCCTGGGCTATCACTGTTCATGGAACCGATGATAGCGCGGAGGGCGGGTGCGCCGGACAACGCACTCAGATTCGTGCGCCGCACTGCGCGACACGGTATAAGGATAGAATCGGCGACGGTGCCTCAAGCCTGGCAAGGTACCGGCCTGCCCCGCGACCCTCACAACTCGAGCTGGAGTGACGATGCGCGACCCGTTCGAAATGCCCTTCCCTCAGTACCGCTGCCCGACGTGCGGCAAAGACCTGCCGCTGAACGAGGCGCGCATGATGGTGACGTGTGCCGAGCACCAGAGGAACGAGCCGATCGCGTTCTCAGTCCGCGAGGCCAAGCCGGCCGACAAGCACGACATCGAGGAGATCTGCGACCGAGCACTCGGAGAGACCGACGTCGACGTCTTCGGCAAGACGTTCGATGTGCTCTCCGGTCTGAACCTCGTAGCGCAGGCCGACGGTGCGTTTGCCGGCCTGCTCGCGTGCGCCGTCGAGGGCGGCAGCCTCGCAATCGTGCTCCTCTCGGTCTACCCGGACTTCCAGGGCCAAGGCGTGGGGAATGCGCTCCTGGATGCGGCCGACACGCTTGCTGCCGCGAGGCGGCTCCCATTCCTTCGCGCGGCCGCGAGCAACGACGACATCCCGCAGCTCTACTTCTATCAGCGCCACGGCTTCGCTATCGACGAGATAGCCGTGGGGGCGGTCGCCGACCAGCTCGGCTCGGTGGTCGCCGGGTTCTCGGGCATCCCCGTGCGAGACGAGATCCGCCTTCGGCGGGCCGTCTGTGCGAAGGAGAGCTGACCGCACGATCGCGCGGCACACACGCCGACACGTCTCAAGGAGGCTTCATGCGTCGCCAGACCAACGGCATCGCCCGTCTGCTGCTCGTAGTGGCACTTGGTGCCGCGCTCTCGGCCGTCGGCTGTGCCGAGCAGGCAGCAACGCCTGAGCCGGACAAGCTCGCGCCTGCCGCAGACCCCATCCCGGTCAAGATCGGCACACTTCCTACGGAGGACTCGCTCCCGTTGTGGGTCGCCGAGCAGGAAGGTCTCTTCACGGCTGCCGGCCTGCCGAGCGTCGAGATCGTGGTGTTCCAGTCGGCGCAGGAGCGCGACGCAGCGCTCGCGGCGCGCGCGATCGACGGCTTCATGGGCGACATCATCGCTGCGGCCAATCTCGAGGCCGGTGGAACGCCCGTGACGATCGCGACGATCATGCTCGGTGCGACTCAGGCGCAGGGCCGGTTCGGGATCGTCGCTCCCAAGAGCTGGACCGACGGTACCGGCGCCGATGCGCTCGCGCGGCTCGCGAACGTGCCGGTCGGCACCTCTTCGGCGACCATCCAGGAGTACGTGCTCGATGGCCTCATGCGTCAAGCCGGTGTGTCGAGTGACCAGGTCAAGGTAGAAGAGGTCAAGAAGGTGCCCGTCCGCTTCGAGCTCCTCATGCAGGGCAAGCTCAAGGCGGCGGCACTCCCCGAGCCGTTCCTCTCGCTCGCCGTACTCCAGGGCGCCAAGCTCCTCGCCGACGACACTACCGCTACGCCCGCCGGATTCGGGAACGAGAACCTGTCGCAAACGATCCTGCTGTTCTCGGATACGTTCCTCTCCAAGACGGGCGGCGTCGAGTCCGAAGTAGCGATCAAGGAAGCGTGGGATGAGGCGGTCGCGCTCATCAACAAGGACCCGAACGCGTACCGCGCGCTGCTCGTCGAGAAGGCGCGGCTTCCCGAGCCGCTCAAGGATTCCTACCAGGTCAACACCTACCCGACGGCGCAACTGCCCACGGAGGCGCAGGTGCAGGCGGTGACGGACTGGATGAAGCAGCGCGGCTACCTGAAGCAGGACGTCACCTACACGGACCTCACGGTCGTCATGCCCGCGAAGTAGGCGGATTTGCGCCGGCTGCCCATGGCTTCACTCACCCTCGAGTCGCTCGGAGTCACGTACGCGGGTACGGATCGCGAGGTCGAAGCGCTCTCGGATGTCACGCTGTCGCTCGCCCAGGGCGAGCCGGTCGCCGTCATCGGTCCGTCGGGCTGCGGGAAGACCACCTTGCTGCTCGCCGCCGCGGGATTGCTCGCGCCCACGGCCGGCCGAGTCCTTGTCGGGGGAGCACCGCTCTCGGGTGTGCGGCGCACGACCGCGCTCATCCTCCAGGACTTCGGTCTGTTCCCTTGGAAGAACGTGTTTCACAATGCTGGGCTCGGACTCGAGATTCGAGGGCACGGGCGCTCTGAGCTGCGCGAGCGCGTCATGGCGGCGCTCGACCAGGTGGGGCTCGCCGAGTTTGAGCGAGCGTACCCGGGCGAGCTTTCCGGCGGCATGCGACAACGGCTCGCTCTTGCCCGCGCGCTCGCACTCGAAGCCGACCTGCTGCTCATGGACGAGCCGCTCTCGGCGCTCGACGCGCTCACACGCGAGGACCTGCAGGACGTACTGCTGGCGCTCTGGCAGAAGCGAGGGCATACGTGCGTTCTCGTGACGCATTCGATCGAGGAGGCGGTGTACCTCGGCCGCCGAGTGGTCGTGCTCACTCCACGCCCCGGGCGCATCGCCGCGATCGTGGACAACCCCATGATGGGCGAGTCCGGGTATCGCGAAAGCCGCGAGTTCTACGAGCGGGCCGTCGAGCTCAGACGGCTGCTTGCCGAGGAGGGTGCCGTGCACGCGGGCGTCGGCCCGAGATCCGGTCCCGGGGGCTCTCCGGACCGCGAACCAGGTCCGCGCTCATGAGTCCCTTCGCACGGAAAGCGCTCGGCTACGTGGGCGCGGTCGTCGTGCTGCTTGCGGGTTGGGAGCTGCTTTCACTAGCGGTGGACTCGCCCGCGCTCCCGCCACCCACCGCAGCCCTCCCGGCGTTCGTGGCGCTGTTCGCGGATATCCTCCCCCAGATCGCGATCAGCGCCTGGCGCGTCGTGGCGGCCCTCGCGCTCGGCAGCGTGCTTGCGGTACCGCTCGGCCTCGCGCTCGGGCGCTCGCCGCGCGCAGATGCCGTCGCCGCCCCGATCGTCTTCCTCAGCTATCCCGTTCCCAAAGTGGTCTTCCTGCCGGTGGTGATCATCTTGCTCGGTCTTGGGAGCCTGTCCAAGATTGTGCTCATCACGCTCATCGTCTTCTTCCAGATCCTCGTCACGGCCCGCGATGCCGCCCGGGCGATCCCGCCGGCGTCCGTGCTGTCGGTGCGCTCGCTCGGAGCCGACACGCTGCAAGTGTTCCGGCACGTTGTCTACCCTGCCGCACTCCCGGACATCTTCACGGCGCTCCGGATCGGGAGCGGAACGGCCGTCGCGGTGCTCTTCCTTGCCGAGGCCTGGGCGGGTTCGGACGGCCTGGGCTGGTACATCGTCGACGCGTGGGGCCGCATCGACTACGAGGCGATGTTCGCGGGGATTCTCGGCATGGCGCTTCTCGGCGTGCTGTTGTACGAGGGGCTCGAAGCGCTCGAAGCTCGCATGTGCCGATGGACGCGGGTGGAGCGGTAGAAGGCGCAGCCCTCAGCTGCGGCGGTACGCGTCCAGAAACGCATCGCGGTCTATTCCAGCGAGTCGGCACGCAGTGCGAAGCGTCGACCCTTTGATAGTGCGATGGTTCGGCAGCGTCATCGTCGTGGGCGTGCCGTCGGATGCGAAGCCTCGCAGTGAGATGTGCTCGCCGGTGCGGACAACGCCAAAACCGAGAGACCGAAGCGTTGCGAGCACCCTCGAGAGCGGTGCGTCGCGGGGCCAGGGACTCAACCAAGGCTGACGGTATCCTCTGCCACGAACGCATCGAGCACAGGCGACTCGTCGAAGGCATCGCTGCCGAATGTCTCGATGTGGAAGAGAAGTGCGGAACGCGCGTCGGCGATTGCCTCCTCCGGGGTGTCCCCCTCGCCGACGACCGCACCGTTCACTCCGAGAGGGTAGGCAACGAAGCCGTCCTCATGCTGCTCTACGAGGATCTTGACGCGCTGGAGCATGGCTTCATCCATCTCCCGTGGGTGTGGGCGAGTATAGCACCGTCCCTTGTCACCTCCTCTGAACTGACGGTGCCATCCGGATCCTAACCCGGCATGTCCGCTTTCCTACCGACGGTGACGGTCAGGAACTCCACGACCACTTCACGGTGACCTCAGTCGACGTCTTCGGCTCCTTTGCTCGCGGAGAGCAGCTCCCTGAGAGCGATGTGGAGTCTGCGCGACAGGATCGTGCACTACTACTTCGGGCTGAGCGACACGGCGCTCCTCCTTGTCGTTCGCGAGGCGGTTCCAGGTGTTCTGCCCCCTCTCAGCACACTGCTCGCCCAGATTGACGCAGAGGCGGAGGACAACTAGCCGCAAAGAGGCCGCGCGTGGGCATACTCTCCGAGGAACCGCTTCGCGCGGCGCGTTCCGAGGAGGTGGAGAGATGTTCGCCGATCGGGTCGATGCCGGCCGACAGCTTGCCCGAGCGCTCGGGCGATTTGCCGACGCGCCCGATGCGGTCGTGCTCGGGGTGCCCCGCGGTGGCGTGGTAGTTGCCGCCGAAGTCGCGAATGCACTCCGTCTGCCGCTTGACGTCGTCGTGGCGTCGAAGGTCGGAGCGCCCGGCAACCCCGAGTATGCCGTGGGCGCGGTCGCCCCGGACGGCATCGTCACGCCCAATGAGCGGAGCGGCTACACCGCCGACGACCTGCAGCCTCTCGCGCAACCGGTGCATGCCAAGATCGCGCACCGGCTCGACGCGTTTCGCGGTGGCCGAGGCGAGCTCGACGTCTCAGGGAAGACCGCCATCGTCGTCGACGACGGCATTGCGACCGGTCTTACCGCACGCGCCGCATTAGAGTATCTGCGCCGCCGAGGAGCGGGGCACATCGTCGTGGCCACGCCGGTCATGCCTCCGGAGTCGGCTCACATGCTCCGGCAGATTGCCGATGAGGTGATCGCTCTCGACACACCGTCGCTGTTCTGGGCGGTCGGGCAGTTCTACAAGCACTTCGATCAGACCGATGACTCTGAGGTCGTACGGTTGCTCGCGGAGGCGCGAACATAGGAGCACCGGCCGCCGTCGGCAAGAGCGGCGCGGCCAACGCGGCGAGCGAAGCCGGCGGCTAGCGGAGCAGGTTCGCGCCTGCCATGAGCGCAACGACGCCCATCGCCGCGATGATGGCGCCCGAGACGCGGTTGATCGTACGCATGGCGCGCACGCCCACGCGTTCGCGCATCATGCCCACGACGCCGGACAGCAGCAGCCACCACGCGGCCGAGCCGCAGAAGACGCCGAGCACGAGCCACGCGGCCTCGACAGTGCCTCCTCCCGTGCCCGCGAGCCCGAGGCCGGCGAACACCGCGGCGAACGCGATAATCGTCGATGGGTTCGTGAGGGTGAGCGCAAAGGTGGACGCGTAGGCGGGCCAGATGCGGGCCGTGTCTTCGGCGGTGCACTCGGTGGGCTCGGCGAGGAACGTGCGCCAGCCCAGGTACAGCAGAATGACACCGCCCACGATTCGCAGCCATGCTGCCTGCTCGACCAGAACGGCTGTCACCGCCGTCAGCCCGAAGGCCGCTGTCGCACCGTAGACTGCGTCAGCCGAGGCGGCGCCAAGCCCGGTTGCGAGCCCGATCACGCGCCCGTGCGCGAGCGTCCGACGGATGCAGAGCACGCCGATCGCCCCCACGGGCGCAGCGATCGCGAAACCGATGAGTACTCCTCGGTAGAAGTACGGCATCGCGCTCCTTGGTCCGGACGTTGGCGTGCTAGCATGCGCAGCTTAGGCGATGATACAGGGACGATTCACACCCGAAGGAGCCCCATGGCCCGGCGCACTCGCCCCGCCCCCGTTTGCCGAGAAGACGAGACCTTCTTCCAGAAGTGGGGGAGCCTGCTCGTACTGAGCCTCGCACTCGCGATCATCCTGATCGACGTCACGCTGCTCAACGTGTCGCTCAAGGCGATCATCGAGGACCTGGACACCGACATCCAGTCGGTCCAGTGGGTCATCACAGCGTACTCGCTCACACTGGCGGCTCTCACCATCACGGGCGGACGCCTCGGCGACCTCTATGGCCGCAAGCGCATGTTCATGTTCGGCGCGGTGCTGTTCGGGATCGGATCGTTCATCGCTTCGATCTCGCAAAGCGTGCCGCAGCTCATCATCGGCGAGTCGATCATCGAGGGCGTGGGAGCCGCGCTCATGATGCCGGCGACCGCATCGCTGCTCGTCTCGAAGTTCCGCGGGCGCGATCGCGCCATCGCGTTCGGCGTCTGGGGCGGCGTTGCCGGCGCTTCCACGGCGATCGGTCCGCTGCTCGGCGGCTGGCTCACCACCAACTACAGCTGGCGCTGGGGCTTCCGCATCAACCTGTTCGTCGTCGCCGTGCTGCTCATCGGCTCGGTGCTCATCGACGAGTGCTTCGACACCGAGGAGAAGCGCGATCTCGACTGGATCGGTGTCTTCCTGTCGTCCTCCGGGCTGTTCGCGCTCGTGTTCGGCATCATCGAATCGAGCACCTATGGCTGGGTCTACGCCAAGAAGCCGTGGGAAGCGTTCGGGAACACGTACGAACTCGCCGGCTACTCGATCAGCCTCTTCGCGATCGCGGCAGGCGTCATCTTGCTCACGCTGTTCATGCTGTGGGAGCGCCACGTCGAGCGCGCTGGCCGCACGCCTCTCGTGTCGCTCGAGCTCTTCTTGAACCGCCAGTTCACGTCAGGGGCATCCACGACCGCGGTGGTCTCGATGGGCCAGGCGGGACTCATCTTCTCGATCCCGATCTTCATGCAGGCCGTTCGAGGCGCGACCGCGTTCGAGACCGGCCTTGTGCTGCTGCCGTCCTCGATCGCGGCATTCGTCGCGGCACCCACGGGTGCCGTGCTCTCACAGCGCATTCCGCCGAAGCGGATCATCCAGTTCGGACTGGTACTCAACATGATCTCGTATCTGATGCTCCGTCAGGCGCTCACCGTAGATGCCACCGGGGTGGATCTGATCCCGGGTCTCGTTGTGCAGGGCATAGGCCTTGGCGTCGTGCTGGCGCAGATCAGCAACGTGACGCTCTCGGCGGTCTCGGTCCAGCAGGCAGGCGAGGCGTCAGGGGTGAGCAACACCTTCCGGCAGCTGGGCGCCACCCTCGGCACCGCGATCATCGGCGCGCTCATCTTGGGCTCCATCAGCACCGGCCTCGTCGACGGGCTCAAGGCGAGCCCGGTCATCCCGGATCAGTTCAAGGGGCAGATCTCGAGCATGGTCGAGGAGCAGTCCTCCGCGGTCGAGTTCGGGAGCGGCGCGCGGCTGCCGGGGCAGGTGCCGCAGGCCATCAAAGACGAGATCACCAAGGTGAGCCACCAGGCGATCACCGACGCGAACGACGAAGCGCTGCTCTGGGGTGCCGTGATCGCTCTGTTCGGCCTCGTGGCGTCGATCTGGCTGCCGGGTGGGCGTGACCTCGAGCGCGACGAGAGTGCCGCACACCACTCGGATGCGGACGAGGTGGCTGCCGAGGCGTGAGGGAAGACGATCCTCGCTACCGCCCTCGGTCTGATCGAGTGTGTGACATGAGAATGGCCCGCGGAGCCAAGACCGCGGGCCACATGATGTGCAGATGGTGCCCCCGGCAGGATTCGAACCTGCGACACCAGGTTTAGGAAACCTGTGCTCTATCCCCTGAGCTACGAGGGCGCGCGTTGCATCATAACAATCATGCTGTTGAAGCGGTGTGCGTCACCTCGCCGCCGGGATCGATCTGATGACGTCGGATAGGTCGTTCGCGGATCGGTTCAGGCACACTCGCGTGATGGCCCCGACCGACGGATTCACGCCGGCCTTCGTGTAGTTCGAGACGAGCGACCAGTACCACCGGTGGGAGAACGATGCGGCACCGCGCGCCTTGCCCTGCACATTCGTGACGCGCTGGTAGCCATCGCTTTGTATCCAGCCGCGGCGCTCGCCGGCGTAGCTCGTGAGCAGATCGACGGCTTCCTCGTACTTGCCGTGCATCGACTGCTCGGCCGCGACTTTGTCGGTGTGGAGCGGCTGACAGATATCGGCGTAGTAGTGCGAGAGCAGCCCAACATACGTGCTGGCCCCGTCGTAGTCCTTCGCGCGGTAGGCCTTCACCGCGAGGGTGTAGCACTCGCCGATACGTGCCGGCGCGTTGCCGTAGCGTCTGCCCCAGACATCGTAGGCGTGGTAGTACCAGTCCTGGAAGAGCATGTCCGGGTCGTCAGTGGCGGCAAGTGCGGTCGAGGTCTCGAGCCAGGATGGGCTGCCCGCGAGCCGCTGCGCCTCAGCAAGCACCCAGTCGTGCGTGCCGAAACCCCTGCCGTAGTTCGGGCCGTTGCTCCACGCGAACGCCGGAGTGGCGCTGCTGGCGCCGAGCACGAGGACGCCCACCAGGAGAATCGCTGTTCGCAGGTGCCCTCGAACCATCATGCCGCGCGCTTCCTCTCGGCTACTTGAAGACCCCGAAGTACCAGACGGCGAGCGCGATCGCGACGATAATGAGGACCCAGCCGACCGTCACCAGGCTGAACACGCCCGTGCGAGCGGCCTTCTCCTCAGCTTCGATCTTCTCTTCGGCCGAGCGGTGCGGCTTCTCGCCGGCACCTTGCGCATTCTTCTCGCCGATCAGCTTCACGGCGTCGTCGGCGCGCTCGGCAGGAACTTCGAGCACGAGGCGCTTGTCGTCGTCGTGTTCGATGCGCGCCGATATGCCGTCCTGCTCAAGATGCCGGCGCTCGGACTCGAGCCGACTCCTCGCGCCTTCGCCGCTCACGCGGTCGACGACGGCCCACGCCTCGGCGCGCTCGGGTCGCTTCTCGGCGGCGTGCTCCGGTGCTGGCGGGATGGGCGGCTGTTCTGGGAAGAACGGATCGGTGCTGGGGGCGTCAGGCATGGGGCAGGGTCCTCTCGACGATGTCAGCGTGTCGGGTCAGGTTCAGGCTGCGGGCGGCTGGTCAGACGTCATCACGGACACGTTCTTCTCCTTCACGAACGCGAGTACCTCGTCGACATGGCAGCCAAGCCCGAGGTTGATGAACTGGTGCTCGATGATCTTCTCACCTTCCGCGGTCGTGACTTCGGGACTGAAGCCGAGCGGGAGGTGGATCGTCGAGCTCTGGATCGCCCAGACGCGGCCGGAGAGGTCGAAGATGGGACCTCCGCTCTGTCCGCGGAGCCCGGGCGAGGACGTTTCGAGGAAGCGCACCTTGCGGCCGGTCGCCGAGTTCTCCCTTATCGCATCACGCGTGTAGATGCCGTCGACCGGGAACCGAGGAATCGGCGTGACCCCTGGAGCGAGGCTAAAGGCCTTCGTCTTCTCGTCGAAGGTCGCCGACGCCTGGTGCAGCGGGTAGCCCAGGCGACACAGCTGGTCTCCGGGCCGGATCGCGCTCGCCGGCTGCCCGAAGACCGGGTAGGCGCCAATCGACGCGGGGTTGAAGCCTTTGAGACGGGTGAGCGCGAGGTCGCGGTCGAAATCGACGTGCACGTCGGTCATGCCGATCGAGTCGACGCCCCACCAGTACGAGACGTTCGTGAGCCTGCCGGCGTCGTCTGTGACGGCCGGGGCTGGGCCTGTGTTCGCGCCCCAGGCCGACGGGTCCGCGGCGCGAAGCGCTTCCATCATGTGGCCGGCTGTGAGCGCCCAGCCTTCGGCATTCAAGACGATGTACGCACCGATGCTGCAGCGGACGGTCCCATCGGCGGACCGTGTGGAGATGACGAGCGGGCGCGTGAAGCCACCTGCGATCTCGATCGCGTCTGCGAACACGTTCCCTCCGCGAGTCGGGGTGCCGACACCTGGTATCGCCGTCTCGTCAGAGACTACCCTACGCTGAGAGGGAGCACCTCACTCGAGCGCTCGATAGATGCGTACCAGAGTCCGGGCGGCGGCTTGGTCCTCGATCCAGGGGCCGAGGTCGTTCCACAGCAGCAGCGTGTTGGTTGGGCGGGCGCTGGCGCAGGTCTGCCACCAACCCTCGTCCTCACGCGTCTCGAGAAGCGGCGCGCGCGTCCGGCGCTCGGGGTCGGCGAGCCAGATGCGGCGGACCCGTCTCGTGATGCCGCCCGGTGTGCCGACCATGCTGGCCTCGAGGCTCTCGAATGCGGCGTAGCGGCCGAAGAAGGCGGGATCGATCGAGTCGATGCCCGCGAGCAGAACACCGCTGCGACTCGGGCCGTCGCTGGAGCTTCCCATGCGGCTCGCGGCCGAGCTCCGCGGCGCGAGCGGCGCGAAGTACAGGCTCGGCCAAGCGGCGCCCTCCCCGGGGAAGACGGCCCACGAAAGCCACTCATCGGACGCGCGCACGAAGTGCGAGACGGGGTGCTCGTTGTCCAAGTCGCGGGTGACCAGGATCCGTGCGGTCTCCGGATCGAAGAGTCGAGCGCGCACGTGGAAAGGCCGCGTATCGTCCAGTGTCTCGGTCATGCTGAGCAGCCCGTTGGTCGCACAGAACGTGGGAAACGCGTGGTTGGTTCGTAGCACTGTCCGCCGCTCAACGGTCACCAGGTCCAGCGACTCGACCGCGCCCGACCGCGGGACGTACTCCTGGCGGGGGCTCGGCACCTTGTTGACGCTCCAGAACACCTTCGAGTCGAGCACCGCGTAGTGAGGTCTCAGCTTGTAGTCAGTGCGGCCTTCGTCAACGAGTCTCGGCTTGCCGAGGACGAAGTCGTTCGCATCGATCCGCGCTGCGTAGAGTCGCCAGGTGGTGTTCCTCGGGTCGGCTTCCTCGTCCGGGCTGACTTCCTCCCAGACGAGCCACGAGTCGGAGAGCTTGGGCGTGTGGACGGAGTAGCCGCCAGCTGCGTTCACGGCCTGTTCCAGCACGATGCGATGCGCGCCGGAGGCCAGATCGAGCAGCCCGAAGACCACGTGGCCGGCATTCTGGCTTGTCTCGGAGTACGCGGCGATATGTTCGGTGTAGTCGGTGACTTGCGAGCCCGCGGGCAGCTCGAACTGCCGGAACGCGAGCCGCGGCGTGGCCGTGTCTGCCAGCGAGATCGTGGGCGGGTAGCGAATCGCCGAGGACGTCTCGGTCGAGCGCGCTCGTGGCGCCGACGGCCGAGGCTGCGTACGCGAGTCGCTGGAGCCCGGCGTGCAGGCCGGCACCAGCAGCAGAGCTGCGAGGACGGTGAGCCACGCGACGCGTGGATTGACGTTGGACATGGGCGGTCCTCCGGTTGGCTGAAGGATGACACAGTCGGGGAATGCGGGGCCCGGCTCGGCATTCCGGGCCCCGCAGGGGGAGGCTCAGGGCGCGGACACGACCGCTCGGCGGAAGTGGTTGTAGACGCCGTTCCAGACGATCGCGCGGTCGTACGTGGAGTGGCCGAAGGTGTTGCCCCCGCCGTAGTAGCCGGCCTCGTCGAAGACGTCGTTGAGGCGGATCGTCCCGTATCGCCAGTCGAAGGCCTCGATGGGGACGATGTGACCAGCGTAGTCGCGGGTGTAGTTGGGCCAGATGCTCGCGATGATCTTGAGGTCCGTGGCGAGCGGCATGCCGTGGTTCATGATGCTGTCCGACACCCGCACGTTGAACTGCGATTCGGTCAGCGGGCCGTAGTAGTAGTACGGCATTCGAGCGAAGTAGCGAAGGCAGTCGTCGACGAGCGAGAAGTCCGTGCCGTTGCTGTTCGTGCCCATGGCGCTAGCGTAGGTGCTCTGCGACACGTAGCTGCCGAAGTAGTGATCGATCACCTGGCAGGTGGCGGGGCCGCACCAGTAGCCACGCTCTTGCCGATGGCTGGGTGTCCAGAGAGAGCCGTACGGCGCGTCTACGATCATCGGGACGATACCGCCGGTCTTTCCCCCACCCCGCGAGTCCGCGTCGAGTGCCGCGGTCTCGCGCTCGAGGCGAGCCTTGGTTGCGGCCTCCCGCGGGGTCAGGACGTCTTGGGTGGGCGTGGGGTTGTCGCCGGTCCCGGCCGCGACGGCGGCGGGAGCGCAGGCGCACGCGACCGCAGCCGCAAGGCAGCCGGCAACGACGAGTGTTCGAATCGGATGTGTTCTCACAGTTCCCCTCCTCAGTAGAGCTGCAGTAGAGCTTCGTGAGCCGAACGTTCGCGTCGTCAGGCTCGATGGCTGGCGCGCCGAGGAGGAGTGTTGCGCACGGGCCATAGCCAGGCCTTGCCGAAGCCTTACCCGGGCGCCGAACCCGCGTGCATCTCGGGCCCGGGCGCAAAGAGCGAAGCCCCGGCGGATGCCGGGGCTTCGGCGAAACGACAGGTGTGCCTGGCGAGCTCCTATCTGCCAACGATCACCGGAAGAGTGACTCCGCTCCCCGCCGGAGGAGTGAGGGGGAGCGTGTCCGCGTAGACGAGGCGCGCTGCCTGCGGGACCATGGCAACAACGCCCGGAGCGGTGTCGGCGGTATGGAACCACTCGTATTCCCTGATGACGAGCCGGTAGGTCTCTCCCCCGGCCGTGCTTGGGAACGCGAGTGACTTCTCCCAGGTCGTGTACGTGGCCCCGGCGATGATGAGGATCAGCGGAACGGCCTTCCTGGAGAGCTCTGTCTCCGTGCCTACGGGCAGCCAGCCGGTTGGGTGGTTCTCGTCTGCCGTCTGAGTCGTGAGCAGCTTCTCGAACTGGGCGGTGACCGTCGCCTTCTTGCCTGCGTGGTGCTTGCTCACGTGCGACTCGCTGTAGCTCTGGCCAGAGACGGTCAGCCTCACCTGCCAGCCGAACGGCGACGTCGCCCACTGGATCGAGGCCGAGCGCTCCGCCGCCAGCTGGGCGAAGTCGCCTATGACGACCGGCGACAGCTCGAGGCCGGACAGCGAGTACTTCTGGTAGCGGGCGAGCGCCAGCTTCACGAACGGATAGTAGGTGCCCCCCGCGTCGACCTGGATGTCCGCGAACCACATGTCGCGGTCGGCGTCGAAATCTACGTTGTAGGTCGCAAGCGAGACAGTCGAGCCATCCTCCGTGAGCGTGAGGCCGCCAACCGAACCGGCCTTCTGCTTGAACGAGACGACGTTGGCGTTCGTGAACGGCAGGGTGCCGCTTGACTTCCAGATGGGGTCCTCACCCCACTGCGTGTGCCAGCGGGTGGGCGTGCCGCGACCCGGCGTGCACACGATGGCGAGCTGCTCGTTGTCGCCCGACGAGAACCACGGACGCTCGAGGTAGACTCTGAGACCGCCTCCGGAGCGCTTGCTCGACGTTGCGTTCTTGGTCCACCCGTAGGTCGGGATGATGTAGCCGATGCTCGGCGCCGCTGGTTTGGCAGAGCTCGGAACGTGGATGGCCATCTTCGGCGATGTCCGCGTGAAGACGGCATTGGGGTCATCGGCGAAGAACTCCGGGAAGCGTGACGTCGCTGTCGCCGCGTAGTTGATGAGGCGGTGTTTCGTGTCGCCGAAGAAGTGCCTCTGTGCGTTGGCCTTCGGATCGTCGGCGAGGGCCTTGATGGGAGCGTACGTGGGCTTCGCGAGCTTCAGCCCCAGGTCGAGCACGGTCGTGTCGGCGGGACCCACGGTGACGTTGAAGACCTTCTCCCTGCGGGCCACCGAGGTGTCCTCGCCGTTGGGATCCTTCCATTTGGGCGCGCCGGCGGACGAGTCGTCGACGTTCTCGTGCCAGTCCGCCTCGACGTCGAGCTTCGCCGTGCTCTTCCCGTGGATGGGCATCCAGTCGACGAGAACGCCGAAGGGCTCACCTTTCTTCCGAGTCACGCGTGCGTAGCTCGTGAAGTTGGGAGCGATCATCGGCTGCTGGACCGCATGGACCAACGTGAGTCTGTCGTTGGGGGTGATCGTCCAGTTCCTGCCGAGGATGCTCACGCCCACAAGCGCCTTGAGGTCCGCGGTCATGGTCGACTTGATCAGCGTTGGCAGTGGAGCCGCCGTGGGGAGCGCCATCTGCTTCAGGCCGACGAGGCGCGCAACGGTGGTCTTGCGGACAAAGGGGCGGGTGCCCCACTCGTAGACCTCCATGAGGTTGAGGTCGGCGGGGTTGGTGAACGAGCTGAGCTCGACGGCCACCTTCTCGGCCTTCGGCAATTCCACGGTGAGCGTGCGAGCGGTCGAGTTCCACTTGGGCGCTGCTGGTGTGGCATGGGCGGCCAGTCGTGAGTCGGTCCCCTCGATGCCGTTGATGATGAGCTTGAAGGAGCGCTTGTTGTACCACTTCTGCCCGGCCTGATCGAAGTCGACCATGACCGTCTTGACGGTCTCGGTCTTGCCGACGCCGATCGGGATCTTCACGACCCCGACCTTCGCGACGCTGCCGAGCGTCGGGCTCACGGCTGCCGCCGTCATGCGGACACCCGAGGCAGTCGCCGGCGTGCCCGGCAGCCCCGTGAGCGTGGCGCCACGCGAAAGCATGTCCGGGAGGTAGGGAAGCGTACCGTCGGGCTTCTCGACCTTGTCCGTCGGAGCCTGCTGCGTGTACTCCTTCGGCACGTAGGGCTGCTTTGTTCGGAGCTGGCCTGGAAGAAGCGGGGTCAAGGGCGACGGATACGCGACCGGCGGGATGCTCGGCCCGATCGCCAGCGCCTTGCCGGAGGCCTTCACCGCACCCTCCGATGCCGTCTCAGCATCAAACTCGAAGGTGTCGCGCACCGCGAGCATCGAGTGCAGCGTGGGGTCGACCGGCTTGCCGGGCTTGAGTGCGTCGTCGAGGCCGCCCAGCTCCTCGGCCATTTCGACCGAGGACTTGGGGGGGGTGATATGGCGTGACGTCGGCGGGATGCTCGCAGGCGGCGTGTTGTAGTTGCTGCGCACGACGAGGATCGCCGGCGACTCGCCGGGCTTCATGCGCTCGGCGATCACGACCACGGGGGCCTTCACGGGGTCTGTCCGACGGTTCACGACCTTGTCGCTGACGGTCGGGTTCGCGTCTCCGGTCCCGCCCGGGTCAGCCGAGGGCGCGCCCGGGGCGAAGTCTACGCTGTTGCCGGCGAGATCGACGCTGCGCGCGCGGAACCGGTAGGTGGTGCCGAACCGCTTCCTCGGCAGGGTCCCGGCCGGGACAACGAAGTCCGTCACGAGCGGAAAGTCGGGATCGACCCAGCGGCCGATCGGGTGCGTCTTCTGGTCCGGACCGACGGACTCGCGGATCATGGACGAACTGCCGTCGGCGTGCACCGCGAGAGCCGCTCCCGGGCGTGGCACGGCCAGACTCCAGCCCGTCCAGTCGAACATATGCTCGTGGACCCAGATCTCGTCCGGGATCTCATTCTCGTTGGTCTTGTTGGGATCCGACACGGCGGCGGTCTGGATCCAGCCCTCGTCTCCGAGCGTGGCCGCGCCGTCTTCGGCGAGCGTGGCCACGCCGCTCTTGAACCGGATGGTGGTGTCCCCGATCCCGTACTCACCGACGCGGGCGCAGAGCTTGTGCCACTTCTTCGTGACGCTGTCCCACACGTCGATGCGGTAGCCGCGGCTGACATCCTCGGCGTAGTTCAGGATGAGCTTCTCCTTGTTCGCCTCGAGCAGAGCGTCCTTGCTCGCGAGAGTCTCAACCATCGACTTGAGCTTCGAGCCGGCGCTGTTGACCGAGAGGCTCAGTGTCGAGGGCCCGAGACCCGGCAGGCCCATCGGTTCGTACGTTGTCGAGGGCGAGACGGTTCCCGGGATAGGCCTCGCCACATCGACGCCGACGCCCGACGTTGCGGCTGCCTTCACAGAGGCCGCCGAGGCGGCCTTGGCCTTCGCCACCGTTTTGATTTGCTTTGCCGCCGACACGGCTGTCGCCTTGAGTGCCAGGCCGGCGAAGTCCACGTCGACCGTTGCGATGGTCACCGGGTTCTTCGACGGCGTGGCCGGTGTGCGCATCACCATGTAGCCGCCCTTGAGCTCGCTCGACCTGGCGCGGGTCGCGAAACCCTTCGCCGAGACGATGCCCGATCGCGTGAGCGCACCAGGTGTGAGGTCGTAGGCGGTCCAGGGCGACGCGCTGCCGGTCGGTGGCGTGGTCGGGACGACGCGCAAGCGCTTCGCGAGCCTGAGCCTGTTGTCGTAGGGGATCTCGAGGTTGATCACAATCCCGAGGCCGAGCAGCATTCCCGGGAACTCGCCCAGCGAAGAGAGCGCGGTGTGGAAGTCCATCTTTGGGCGTTTCGGAACTGCCTTTGCGATCTCCGCTTGTGCCGAGACGACCCCGTCCTTCGGCGTGCTGTCGAAGCCTCTGTGGAACTCCTCGAACTCCTTGAACGCTGGGTCGCTATCGGACGCCATGGAGATCACGCGAATGGACGGCGGCCGCTGGATCGCCGGTATCAGCCGCATCAACGGAGACGACTTGAGTCCCGCAGGAGTGACCATGAGGTTGACGGCCGGTAGCTTGGAGACGAGAAGAGGATTGGCACCCACCGCGACGTATTGGTCCTGGACCTGCTTGATCACGGAGGGGACGCTGAAGGAGTTCACCTTCAGGGCCGGGATCTTGGGCACCTTGGACGGAACCAGGGTGTCCGGCTTGAACATGAGGTCCCAGAGCCCTGGCGAGGCTTGGGAGACAGGGGTGTACGTCCCGACGACGGCGGGGCTGTCGGCAAGGTCGGGTGAGAGGTTGTTCATCACTTCGACTTGGAACGACATCCCGTTCACCATCGACGCCCAGTTCACGCCGGCACCGTTCGAGAAGTCGGGGAAGTGGTCGAGCCGCCCGGGTGAGACGTCGTCTTCGAGTCTCGGCGACACGAACACCGAGAGCCTCAGCTTCTTGCCGCCCGACCCGGGAACGAGTCCGTTGGGCAGGGCCGTCCACATGACGCGCTGCTTCTTGGCCATCTGACTCACGCTCCCAGGGTCGCCGGTGCGAACGCCTTGCAGTAGGCGATCCATTCGGACTCGTCGTAGGTGTCTCCAAACCGCGGATCCTTGCCCGCGATCTCCTGCGAGCAGGTGGCGTTCACGCTGAACGAGAAGAAGAGGATCTCGATCTCGATGGTCAGCGTCGCCGTACCGGTGAGCTTGTCACCCTTGTCGCTGCCCTTGGTGAACTGCTCATAGGTGAGCACGAGTTCGAAGGTGAGCGAAACCTTGATGATCCCGAGGATGTCGAGTCGACCGGAGAGGCGGATGTAGGCCTCGAACTTGAGGGTTTCCGTCGACCCATCGTCGGTGATGGTGAAGGTAAAGCCACCCTTGATCTCGACCGAACCGCTCGCCACGCCGATGTCGATCGATGCCGAGGCGCCGAACCAGAAGCCGATCTCCAGCATGCGTAGAAACGGGTCGCCGGTGGCGAGCTTGAGCAGGACGTATCCGCCGCCGCCCCAGCCGCAGACCGAGATCGTCATCTGCGATTCCTTGGTGCAGAAGTTGAAGTCGACGAGAATGGGGCTGCCGTCCCAAAGCAGGCTTATTTTCGCGCCGAGCGTCATGTTGGAAAGCGACATGGCGCCTACGGAGATGTTCGGGATCGCGAGCGAGATGCTGATGAAGAGGCCCGCGGTATCGAACTCCACGAGGAACGGCCCGATGTTGAACGAGCCGAGCGCCATCTCCTCGGTCTTGGAGCCCTTCGCGAGCGCTTGCGCGCCCTGCCCGCCTCCGCCGAACACGCCGAGGAACTGGCGGAGTTCGTTCAGGAACTCGAGCGGCCCGGCGAACAGTACGTCCTCGAGACCGGGGTTGATCTTGGGCGACTCGCCGTTGATCGAGCTCATCGTGAACGTGCCGAAGACGAGGTTCATGAACAGCGCGTCGTCCCCGATCAGGTTGATGTAGAAGTCGGAGAGCGATCCCTCGATGATCGAGGTCGGGGCGGCCTCGAGGTTCGAGAGGCTCTTCGTCATCTCGGCCTTGAGGTGGACCTTCGTGCTCGATGTCGGCTCGAAGATCAAGGCCTTCTTGATCTTCTGCGTCGATGTGTTGTCGACGTTCCAGTCGAACGCGACTATCAGCTTCTTGTCACCCTCGGGTCCCTCGATGCGCTTGGTGAAGCCGGGGATGTCGTCGAGGCCGAGCACGCTCGTGAGCAGGTCGATGAGCTTGACGCCGCCGATGAGCTTGGCCTCCAGAAGCGAGCCGAAGAAGTCGCCGGGGTTGAAGTCGGTCCCGTCGCCGAACCCGTCGGCGAAGGCGTCGACGGCGCCTCCGAAGGGTCCCGCGTACGCCGAGAGTCCCTTGAGCACCTGGCTCGGAGTGGCCAGGCCACCCGCTTGCGAGCCGGGGAACTGCAGCGGGAGGCCGTCGTTGTCCATGCTCACGATGATGCCCGGCGTGAACGGGATCAGCGACGTCAACTTCGGGTTCACGTTCGCGAAGGCCATTCCCTTGGCGTTCGGCCCGGAATAGCCGTTGTTCAGGTACACGTCGGCCAGGTTGATGGGGGTGGAAGCCACCTGGTTGGTGATCTGCTCGGCGATGTCGAGGCGGACGCCCGAGAGGTGGAGCCTCGGGTGGAACAGCCGCTCGCCGCCACCCACCTGGGTGGGACGCAGCGTTTCGGCGGAGAACTTCATCCACTGCGTGGGCAGTTGTCGCGTGTCCTTCGGCACCCCGGAGGGCAGTGGTTCCGCGTACGTGATCACCTGCCCCCGCATGTCGATGCTCTTGCCCTGGTACGCGACCGCGACCGGGCCCAGGTTCGTGGAATCGGGTGTCGAGCTGAGCTTCCTGACGGCGATGTTCTCGTCCACGAAGATCATCGGCGCTTCGAACTTGATGAGCGTGCCGTCCCAGTCGGTCGCCTCGATCTGGAACATGATGTCCTTGGTTGTGTTGACGGCGTCCCGGACCCAGTAGGAGTACATGCCTGCGACGCCGTCACTCAGCTGTGCGGCCGTGGTGCTGATGGGCGGCGTGATCAGCGTCTTGAACTCGACCTTCTTGAACGGCATCTGGCGCGCGCGATACGCCTTGCCGGGGTAGTCCGCGAAGTCGTATGTCCGCACCGGCTCGCGGATGACGATGAAGTTGCGTTGTAGCAGGTATGCAACTGGTCTTGAGGATCCTGGCTCGGTTCTGAACTTGCGCTCAGTGACCTGCACCTCGACCGCCTTGTGGCCGAAGGGGAAGATCCTGCCGGCGAACACGAGCTTGACGTAGTGGTCGCGACCCTGCGTCATGCGGTGTTCCCAGGTGAGGAGCGCTGCGATGATGTTCAGGCTCTCCGGGGGATTCGTGTACTCGTCGGTCGCCCAGTTGCCGAGCACGTTCATCCACGCGCCCTGGGACGTGAGCATGAGCTGCCTCACGTCGACGGCCGGCTTGCGGTAGCGCCCCGTGAGGTCGGCGACAGTCCATCGGTTGCGCACGCCGAGAGGGTCTTGCGCTACCTCGGCCGATCGCGTGAAGCTGTTCCGTCGCCTGAGCTCCGATGGGACGCTGGGGATGATTGAGGTCAACGGGTTGTCCTTGCGCTGCTGGTAGTAGCGCGCCCACACGGCTCGCACCTTGGGGGACGTCAGGCCGAACCTGACCGCATCGGTGATGGGCGGGCGCGTCCCGATGATTGCGCCACCGATGGCGGGGCCTATCGCCGCGCTCCTGGTGGCGCTCCCCCTGTCTGAGGCCTCCTCGCCGAGCGCGATGAAGATTGGGCGGTAGTCGCCCACGTACTTCGTGTGCCAGAGTTCGTACACGTTGTTCTGGCCCACGGCATCCGCTTTGTGGGTCCAGCGCGCGTACTGCGTGGGCGAGAGATAGAGGCCCCAGGGCGCCTCGATCGATGTCTCGAAGTCCGTCGGCTCCACGAGCGTCTGCGGTACGGTTGCGCTCGCCCTCGCGGCGTCGGGAACCGCCATGTCGTAGGCGTCCCAGTTGAGCAGGCCCGCGAGCGTGTAGGGAATGCCTGCGTCCGCCTGGGAAGCGCTCAGAGCGAACGCGAGGCGGGACTCGCCGGCTATCGTCGACCAGATCGGCAGCTTCGCCGTACCTTCGTCGCTACCCGAGGGGAGTGCTGCGAACTCGTTGTAGGCGCTCTCCAAGATGTGCTGCGGCGGGAACACGACGACCAACTTGGCTGTGTTGAGCGTCCTGCTGCGTCGCACAAGCTTGGGTGTCCCCGAAGTAACGAGCGACAGGTTGCTGAACTCGAAGCGGAGCCGGAGCATGTCCTCCGGTCTTGTGACGGTGACCGCCGAGGCATTCGGTAGCACGATGACACCGGGGTCGATGATGTCGATGATGCCCGGATCGATTGCGGCTGCCTGAGCCCTCATCGACCTCGCAGGCGGCTTCTGAGTGCCGAGGTTGAGCGCGACCGTGCTGCCTTCCGGATAGCGGATGGGCTCGACGATCGCGTCGCCCATCGGGACTGAGACGGCTGCTACCGCGGGTCGGCAGACGACGCGGTCCGCGACGCGGCCCGTGCCGGTCATCTCGAATGGTGTCGAACCGGGTCCGGAGCCGACCAGCAGTGCGTACCCCTTTCCGTGCAGCCACGAGCTCTGCTCGGGGAAGTCAGCGGCAAGTGCGAACGACTCGCCGTCGGCGTCGAATGCGCGCGCGTAGCGCAGGGCGGCGAGCGGGACCTCCACGGCCCTCCCGCGGGAGTTGCGAAGGGCCTTGGAGGCGAACAACGCCTTCGCGTCGGGGCCCGTAGAAGTTGCCACTACCGCGCGGTAGGGGTAGCCGTCGGCGGTCTCGGCCGCCTCGAGCGTGATGGTGTCGAACGCATCCTTCGCGAGCGCGACGCCTCCGGCACCGTTGCCGGAGGGCGCGGCGAGCGTCCACTCGCGCGTGCCACGCTCTATGGTGACGAGCGTGCGACGCTTGATTCGCCGAGTGAACAGCGAGGGCACATTCTCGGACGGCAGCGCGATCGTGACGGTGTCGCCAACGATACCCGAGCCGAGCCCGGTCACACGGGCGATGCTCGAGCCCTCGATCTTGAGCGTCCAGTCCGGGCCGAACGTGGCGGTGCCGCTTCCGGAGAGCTTGATCGCCGAGAGTCCCTTGAGCGGACACGTCTCGCCCGAGAAGCGCACCGCCGAGGAGGCGATGGCCTCGCCGGCGAGCCACTTGGCGAGCGGAACCTCTGCGTCGAACCCGCCGAGCCTCGAGCGGATCCGCAGACGCATCCCGGCGCCTGCGCCGACAGTCTCGAACGACAGGTCCGCGGGAAGCTCGGTGCCGGGGAAGCGTGCGCCGGAGAGGGCGACCACGGTGCCAGTCGCGCTCTTGGTCACGGCGAGCTTCGGCGCACCTGCAAAGCGCGCGGTGTCGAGAACGAGCGCGTTGCTCCCGGCAGCGAAGCGTGCGCGCTTCGAGCTCGCAGTGACGCTCACCGGTCCCAACGCTGCGAACGCCGGCACGGCTCCCGTGGCGTTCGCGACTGTCGCCGCCGCGACGCCGGCGATCGCCACCGCCTCACGGCGCGTGACCTTGAGCGCGTCGGGGCCGAGCGCTACCAGCGAGTCGACCGTCTCGGCGGGGGGCGCCTTCATCGGCAGCCTTGTCTCGCGGAGCGCGGCGATGTTGAGGCGGACGCGGCTCATCTCGATACCCCTCTTCCGGCCGAAGGAGCGGGATGCGACGGTGGCACCGCCGAGCAAGCGGGGAAGAACGAAGCGCCGACGCGGTTGGGTGCGTCGGCGCTGTGGGTAGTCTGTGAAGCCGGATTCGATGAGGGGCTGCTCGGCCCCGGCGGAGCGCTCGACGCGCAACGAGGCTCGGACGAGGCTCGAGTCTCGAGCGCGTCAGGGAAACGGTGTATCGACCGGCCAGCGCTCAGCGGGTACCCCTGTTTCCACAAACCTCGGGTGGCTCGCGACGATTCGCGACGCGAATAGCGAACCCAAGAAAGAGTATGCCCCTTGGGAGCTCTGGCGAGTTACTCTCGTGCGACCAGCGGTCACTGACGTGTGACCGACGGCACACTCACGCGGCGCGTATGCCGAGCGCGTACGCCGAGCCCATCCCGACGAAGCACCCGGGCGGCAGCGCTACATCTGCGCCTTGCCGACCCAGATCGTGACGTTGGCGCCACGATTGAGCTGGGTGTTAGGCAGCGGGTCCTGGGTCAGGACGAATCCCACGTCGGGACTGATCTGGTAGTTGACGGTCACCTGAAGGCCGAGGTTCTCCAGCGTTGAAATAGCGTCAGCCTCGCCTTGGCCGGTCACATCCGGCACCGTGACGAGCTGCGGGCCCTTCGAGACGAGGATCGTGATCCGGGTGCCGACCATGACGAACACCCCGCTGATGGGCGACTGGCTGATGACCACACCCTTCTTCACGGTCTCGCTGTAGTCCTCGCTCACCTTGACCTTGAAGCCCGCGGCGGTAAGCGCCTTGTTCGCGTCGGACTGGGACTTCCCGACAACGTCCGGTACCTGCCTGAGCTCCGGTCCTTCGGAGATGACGAGTGCGATGAGCGACCCTCGTGCGGCTTGCGCGCCAGCGGCCGGTGCCTGGCTGACGACGTCGCCCTTCGGCACTTTGCTATTGGGCTTTCGTTGCGGGACGTCAAGCTCGAAGCCGGAACTGCGCGCGAGCCTGGTCGCGTCGGACTCGTTCATGCCTTTCAGGTCGGGCACCTCGAGGAGTTCGACGCCCTTGCTCACGACGAGATCGATCTTGGTGTCCTTCTCGACTTCGACCCCCACACCGGGCGACTGGTCGATGACAATGCCCGCCGTCACCTCGTCGCTGTAGGTCTGCTCTACGGTTCCTACCGCGAGCTCCTCCGCCGTGAGCCGCGCTTCCGCTTGTGCGAGCGTCTGACCGCTCAAGTCCGGAACCACGATGCCGGAGGGTCCGAGCACGCCCGCGGTCCAGGCCCAGATCAACCCGCCCACTGCCAGCACGCCGACGATCGCGGCGATCCACGGCCACGGGCTTGTCTTGCGCGGAGGTGAGGCCGGGCGCGACTGGGTCGTCGTCGTACCCTCGCCGACCGCCGGCATCACGGAGGTCTCAGCCATGCCCGCACCGGCCGCGGCGGCCATCGCCGCATCCCCCGCCAGCGCCTCGGTCTGCTGGCCCTGCGACACGCGGATAAGGTCGCGGCGCATCTCCTCGGCCGACGCGTAGCGGTCTTGCGGGTTCTTCGCCATGGCCTTGAGGATCACGGCTTCGAGCGAGGCGGGAATCGCCGGATTGATCGTGCGCGGAGCGATGGGCGGCTCGTTGACCTGCTTGAGCGCTACCGAGACAGGCGTATCGCCGTCGAACGGGAGGCGTCCGGTCGAGAGTTCATACAGAACGATGCCGAGCGAGTACAGGTCGCTCGTCGGGCCGAGGGGCCGACCCTGCGCCTGCTCCGGACTGACGTACTGCGCGGTGCCGAGCACGGAGCCGGTCTGCGTCATGTTCGTGTTGCCGGCGCGCGCAATGCCGAAGTCCATGACCTTGATCTGACCGTCCGGCGTGAGCACGATGTTCTGTGGTTTGATGTCGCGGTGGATGATGTCGTAGCCGTGGGCCACCGACAGCGCGGCCGCGACCTGGGCCCCGTACTCGGCGACCTTCACGGGGTCGATCGCGCCGCGTTCCTCCACGAGTGCTTTGAGATCGGTGCCTCGGACGTACTCCATAACGATGTAGTACGTCTCGCCGTCTTGACCCCAGTCGTAGATGTTGACGATGTTGGGGTGCGAGAGGTTGGCCGCCGATGCGGCCTCGTGCCTGAACCGCTGCACGAAGTTGGGATCGGTCGCGTATCGGGGGTGCAGGACTTTGACAGCCACGGTCCTGCCGAGGACCTCGTCGACCGCCTTGTAGACGTCGGCCATGCCGCCGGAGCCGATCGTCTCGATCGCCCGGTACCTTCGGCCGAACACGCGATCCTCCACGCTGACCCCCGTTTGAGTCAGGCCCGGGAATGTCCCGCGCCACCTGCTATTCTAGCCCGACCCCGCAGGGTCGTGGCGCTAACGGTTCTGCGACGCTTCACCGAAGCCCACGGGCTACCTCGATCCCTGTGCCGTGAGGGCCGCTTCGAGCACCGGCTTGGCGGCGGGTGCGGCCACCCGTCCGCCCACACCCGCGTTCTCGAGCACGATCGACATCGCGACGGTTGGGTTGTCGGCTGGCGCGAATGCGATGAACCATGCGTGTGTCCCGACTGACTTTCCCGCCTCGGCGGTCCCCGTCTTCCCGGCCACCTTCACGCCCGGGATTCGAGCGCGGGCACCCGAGCCGTGCTCCACGACCTCCACCATCAGATCGCGCACGGTCGCGGCCGTCGCCGGTTCAACGGCGGTGAGCCAGCCGCGAGTGGGTGTCGTCGCGAGGACCCGCCCCGCCTCGTCGCGAACGCTGTTGATGATGTGTGGCTCCATGATGAGGCCCGCGTTTGCCACGCCCGATGCGACGAGCGCCATCTCGAACGCCGTGGCCTGCGGCCCGGGCGGGCTCTCGTGCTCCCCGACGGGCTGTCCGACGCCCGCCCACGCGGTCTCCCACACGGTCATCTCGGCGGGGTCGGGCATGAGCGATGTCTTCACCGGCAGCTCGAAGGGCGTGGTGTGGTCGAAGCCGTACGCGTCGGCCTGCGCGACGAGGCGATCGGGCCCCAGGTCCACCGCGAGCTGTGCGAACACGGTGTTGACCGAGCGGGCGAGCGCGGTGGCCAGATCGAGCAAGCCGTACGAGCCACCCTCGAAGTTGGTCACGGGCGCGTTGCCGATCTCGATTCGGCCCGGACCGGGATACGTGGTCTCGGGCGTCGCGATGCCCGCGCCGAGCGCGCCGGAGAGCGTGACTACCTTGAAGGTCGATCCCGGTGGGTAGAGGGCCTGCGTCGCTCGGCTTACCAGCGGAGCGCCCTTCGCCGAGGAGAGCGTCTTCCACTGGTCGTCGATGATCGCTGGTGGATAGCTCGGCGAGGAGGCGAGCGCGAGCACGGAGTTGTCCCGCGGGTCGAACACGACACAGGCGCCACGCTGTCCTGTGAGCGCGGCCTGTGCGGCCTTCTGCACTGTGGAGTCGATGGTGAGCACCACGTCGTTGCCGGTCACGGGGATGCCCGCAGCGGCGTCGATCACATCTTGGAAGCTCCCGAACACACGGCGCCCCGAGAGGACCTCGTTGGCGGCGCGCTCGACGCCGGCCCGACCGTACGTGGGCGAGGTGTAGCCGACGACATGAGCGGCGAGCACTCCCGCGGGGTAGCGGCGCTTGAACGTGCCACCCCTAGCCGGCACCGACTCGGCGAGCACGGCGCCGTCGGCAGTGACGATGGCGCCCCGGTCGCCCCGTGCCTCCTCGGCGAGCAACCGTGTATTCGCGGGATGGTTGCGGAGCCTATCCGCCTGGACCACCTGCACGTACGTGAGGTTCACCACGAGCGCGACGAGCAGGATGGAGATCACGTCGGCCACGCGTACGAGCCTGCGCGAGAGCGCCACGCGTCCCAGCACGCCGATGTCACCCGCAGTCGTCTGCATCTCGGTTTCGACGCCGGTGGCCTCGTCGCCCGCGCGCAGCAGCAGGCCGAGCAGCATGAAGTTGGCGATGATGGACGAGCCGCCATAGCTCACGAACGGAAGCGTGACACCGGTCAGCGGCACGAGGCGGGTGACCCCCCCGATGATGACGAACGTTTGCAGCCCGATAGCCGCAACGAGCCCCGTCGCCGTGAGCGCCGCCATGTCGGAGCGGGCGCGCGCTGCCGTGGCGAGGCCACGCAGGCAGAACACGGCGTAGGCTATGATGAGCCCCACACCGCCCACGAGCCCGAGCTCCTCGCCGATGGCCGCGAAGATGAAGTCGGTCTCCACTGAGGGGATACGGCCTGGTAGTCCTCGGCCGACTCCGACGCCGGTGACACTGCCCGCGGCAAGCGCGAAGAGCGACTGGACGAGCTGGTAGCCCCGATCGGCCGCGTCGGCGAAGGGGTGCAACCAGATCTCAACGCGCGTCTGCACGTGCGCGAACATGAAGTACGCGGCGGTGGCTCCGGCGGCGAAGAGCACTACCCCCACGATTACGTAGCTGATGCGTCCGGTGGCCGCGTAGATCATCACGAGGAAGATGCCGAAGAAGAGCAGGCTCGACCCCAGGTCCTTTTCGGCGATGAGCACGAAGAGCGATATCGCCCACATGAGTAGGAGCGGGCCGAGCTGTTTGAGCGGGGGCATCCACACCCCAAGTACTCGGCGCGTCGAGATCGAGAGCAGCTCACGGTTCTCGGCAAGGTATGCGGCGAGGAAGAGCACGACGAGGATCTTCGCGACCTCGCCGGGCTGGAACGAGAGGCCGCCGAAGCGCAGCCAGAGCTTCGCGCCGTTCACCTCGCGTCCGACGAGCGCGGGCAGAACCAGCAGAGCGATGCCTGTGAGCATGATTGTGTACTTGTAGCGCGCGAGGCGTTCGAGCGAGCGCACCATCACAAGCATGAGTGCGAGTACCGCCACTCCGCTGAAGAGCCACACGATCTGGCTCTTGCCGAGCTCGGGATCGAGCCGAGTGACAAACGCGACGCCGACGCCCGAGAGCAGCGCCGCGATGGGCAGCAACGCGGGGTCGGCGGCGGGTGCGGTCAGTCGTACGGCAACGTGAGCGATGCCGAATGCCGCGATCAGCCCGGCGGGCACGATGAGGTCGGCAAGCGCGATCGACTTGGACGCCTGTGCCTGCACGAGGGCGAAGATCAGCAACACGACGGGAGCAACCGCGAGGAGCAGGAGGAGTTCGAGTGTGCGTGGGTTCTTCATGGGTCAGGGTCTCGGGGTCGCGCTCGTCACGCCCGACGGCGATTGAGCACCCGGCATCGCGATGGGAAGCTCCGAGCGGTACTGCTCCACCAGCGCGAGCGCAGGCGCAAGCCCCTCGGTGCGGATGCCCTCGGCAAGTCGTCCCGCGAGCAGCGGGTCGAGGCCGGCGATCGGCACGGTCGTCTCCACTTCACGCCAGTGCAGCGACACGCCGCCGAGCGATCCGGGGACGCCTCGATACACGACGACGAAGCCGTTCTCGCCGACGAGGTAGGCCTGGGTACGGGCATAGCTCCACGTCGCATACCCGATGCCGCCGACGACGAGAGCCGCGACAAGCACAAACGCCGCGACGGCAAGCCAGCTTCGGAGCGCCCCCGAGCGCGGGGTGCTGGCGCCCGCTTCGCCCGCGTCTGCCGTCCCGCTTCCGCGACTCGCGCGGGCTGCGCGCCACCCGCGCCCTCGGCTGCTGCCGCCGATATCGACCACGACAACGGTGATGTTGTCTTGCCCTCCCGCCTCGTTCGCCGCCGCGACGAGCGCTCGCGCGGCATCCTGCGGGTCAGGGTTCGCTTCGAGCAACGCAGCGATCTCGGCATCTTCAAGCATCCCCGTGAGGCCGTCGCTCGCGAGAAGCAGGCGGTCGCCCGGCGCGGTCTCGATGTCGTAGGTGTCCGCGCACATGTTCGGGTCGGTGCCCAGGGCACGGGTGATGACGCTCCGGTTGGGGTGACGACGCGACTCCTCTTCGGTGAGCTGACCTCGGCGTATCATGTCCGCGACCATTGAATGGTCTTCGGTGAGCCGCTCGAGGCCGCCCTCGTGCATGAGGTATGCCCGACTGTCGCCCACGTGCGCGATGGCGATGTGCGAGCCCTCGACGATCGCGGCGGTGAGCGTGGTGCCCATGCCCGAGCGGCCGGAGCGCTCCTCGGCCGCGTCGATGACGGACCGGTTGGCCGCATGTACCGCGCGGGCGAGCGCTTTGGAGTCTGCGTGAAGCGGCGCGTTCGCCACGAGCGTCTCGATGGCGATCGACGAGGCGATCTCGCCGGCCTGGTGGCCCCCGAGGCCGTCGGCGACAGCGAAGAGCGGCGGTTCGGCCAAGAGCGCGTCCTCGTTGTGTGTGCGAACGCGACCGATGTCGGTCAGGAGCCCGTAGTGGTCCGGCGTGCGCCCGCTCACGTGCGCTCCACTCTGAGCGTGACGGTGCCGAGTCCGATGACCGAGCCTACTTGGACGGGAGCGATTCCCCGCACGAGCACGCCGTCGAGCAAGGTCCCGTTAGTGGAGCCGAGGTCCTCGAGCATCGCGCCGTCACGCGCGGGCGTGACCCGGGCGTGACGAGCCGAGACGAAATCGTCGGCAATGACGATGTCCGCGCCGGGCGAGCGGCCGATCACGATGGGGCCGCGGATGGGGAGCCGCGTGCCGCGAAGTTCCCTCGGCCCCTCGGCCACCGCAAGCACGAGCTCGCCGCTGCCAGCGCGGCTCGACGAGCGGCCGGCGACCATGCCGACGCCGGTCTTGATGGCAGCGAAGAGGAAGAGGTATAGGAGCACGAGCAGGAGGAGCTTGCCCGCGAGAAGGGCTATCTCGAACATCCGCTAGCCTCTCGGCTCGTGGTACACGAGCTCCGAGACGCCGACCGTGATCACGTCGCCGTTGCGCAGCCGCATGCGCTGCACCGGCTCCCCGTTGACGAAGGTGCCGTTCGTGGAGCCGAGGTCGGTGATGATCCAACTGCCGGCCTCGTCCACGAAGGCGGCGTGCTCTCGCGAGACGTTCGCGTCGGGCAGCCGAATGGCGGCCGAGTTCGAGCGGCCCACCACCATGCGGTCACCGCTCAGAACGACATCGTGGTCCACGCCGGTCACCGTGACCGTCGAGAGAGCGCGGATGGTGCGCGGCTCTCCGAGAGGCGCCGCTGCGTTGCCTGCTTCTTGCGCCTCAGCGGCCGCAACCGCGGGTATCGCCGAAGGCGGCAACGTGACGCCGGGTCCTGGTCGCGGGCGACCGGCGGGCGTGCGCACGCCCGCGGGCGGGGCGGCTGCGGGTGAGGGTGGCGCCACAGCGGGCGCGGCGCCGGCGTGCCCGGCGGGCCCGGGGCCGGGTGGCGGCAGATAGAAGCCAGCCTCCTCGGCGGCCTCGGCAAGCTCGGCGGCCGACACGAGTTCGCCGATCGCTTCGAACCGGCCAAGCTTGAGCGCGTCGTGCACCCGGAAGCGCACGAATGGCCGGTCGTCGAGCGAGTAGCCTTTCTCGCGCGCGTACCCCATGAGGTAGGTCGCGAGTTCGGCGGCGAGCGTCTCGGTGAACGACCCGAGCCGCTGCTCGTCGGCAGGAGAGATGACGACGGTGAAGAGGTTCGGCGCGTAGACCTTGCCGACACCGACCACGCGGCGACGGTCCATCTCCTTGCCGAGTGCCTTGGCGAGTTCGGCCGGCTGCACGCGCGACCGGAAGACGCCCGCGAAGACGCCTTCGACCGCGCGCGCGACGCTGTCTTCGAAGTCGGACAGAATGCTCACGAACGCTGCCCCTTGAGGTCATGCCGAGTGGCGCGCGCACTGCGCGATCGCGTCACTCCTCTTCCGGCCGAACCGGTGGGCCGGCCGCAATGACGAGCACGACCAGTATAAGAGAGGCGGTCATCTGCCGAGCGAAGGGTTCGCGCAGTGTTTCCCAGCCGAGATGTGCCGCCGAGGGCCCGCCGGTTTGAGCGATCGTTCCCGCGAGGAAGTAGCCTCCCCACAGTGTCGCTGCCGCGATGGCAGCGCCGAGGGTGGCAGCGGGACGGGATGCCCGGCGGCATGCGAGAGACATGGCGACCGCCGCGAGCGCCCACGCGAGGAGCGCGACGTAGGTGAACGGCGATGTCCACGCGAGGTGCAGGTTCGCGCTCACTTCCGTTGCAGCGCCGCCCGCGTATGCGGCGGCTGGATTCGCGAAGACGTGCCAGTCCACGTTGCCGAACGCGACTGTGCTGGGCGAGGCTGCCCACGCCAGGACAGTGAGCGCCCCGCCCGCGAGCGCAGCCGCCGCGGCGGGCACGGGCGAGAGCACGAAACCGGCGAGGAAGGGCGTAGCGAGTGCGACGTGCCCCACGCCGAGCACCGGGGCCGCGAGGGGCAGAAGCGCTGCTCCAGCATCGCGTCGGCCCCAGATCCACCAGTACGCGGCCGCGAGAGGGACGAGCACCGCAGCGACGACGTACGCGCGTGCGGCTACGAGGCCGGCCGAGAAGAGCAGCAGTCCGAGAGCCACGCCAAGGCCTGGCGCGAGCACGCCCGCCAACGCCGCGAGCGCGGCCCCCGCCACGGTCGGGATGCGCGACAGGCCGAGCCAGTCGAGCCCGGCCCACGCGAGCCACGTCGCCGAGGCCGCGGCCGTCGCACGCGCGAGTAGCGAGCCATACGGGCGTGCGCGGTCCCAGAGTCCCACTCGTTCCCAAGAGCCGGGCTCGTCGTCGGTCGGCTGCTCTTCGACCAGGGTTTCGATACGAGCGGCGAGTCCCGACCGGCCGAGCTGCTCGTCGCCGAGATGCGGCAGGAGCGATGCCGCGAACCGTGTCACGGACGGGTATCGCTCGTCAGGTGTGGGTGAGAGCGCGGTCAGTACGACGTCGTCGAGCTCTGGCGGCAACGAGGAGTCGAAGTCGCTCGGCGCGCTGGGTTCGGCGACTTCCATCTTGAAGAGCGCGCCCTCCACGGAGTCGGAGATGAACGGGTTCGCGTCCGTGAGCACCTCGAACGCGAGCGCACCGAGCGCCCACACGTCCGTGCGGTCGTCCACGCGCTCGCCGCGAAGCTGCTCGGGTGGCATGTAGCCAAGCGTTCCTCCGAACGATGACGCATGTCCGGATGCGGTCGAGAGCGTCGAGATGCCGAAATCGGCGACCTTGACGCGGCCATCGCGCGAGACGAGCACGTTCTGGGGCTTGAGATCGAGGTGCAGGACGCCGTTCTCGTGAGCGAACTCGACCGCCGAGAAGACGGCGTCGAGCACCGCCGCGGCCTCATCCGAATCGAGCGCGCCACCGTCGTCGAGCACATCGGCCAGCGAGGCCCCGTCGACGTGCTCCATGATGAGGAACGCCTCGTCCGCGTCGGTGTCCCACTCGTAGACGGTGACGATGTCCTGGTGGTTGAGGAGAGCCGCGGTGCGCGCCTCTGCGAGACCCGCGTCACGCGCGGATCCCGCTCGCCCGCGACGGGCACTCGCCGGCAGGGGGAGCCGCTTGATCGCCACCCGGCGCTGCATCTTCGTGTCCCACGCGAGTACGACAGACCCGAAACCGCCCTCGCCCAGCTCCTCGAGTGGGCGGTAGCGGTCCAGGATCAGCTGCTGCGGCAGAGCGTCCTTCTCGGCGGACATGGGCCCATTGTAGGAGAAGGGCAGGCAAGCACCGCCCCTGTGCCCTATTCGCCCTTCCTGTTCTCCGAGGATTTCGCCGACGGTTTCGTCGCAGATGGTGTGCGGTTCGTGAACCCGTTCAAAGCGGAGCTCGACCTCGACGGCTTGCTTGCGGAACTGACGCGGCCGTAGCGCCTCGCTCGTTGCTGCTCCTTGTCGCCTCTCACCTGCGATGCTACCCTAGCGCTCGCACCCGTGCGGGTGTGGCGGAATGGCAGACGCGCATGGTTCAGGTCCATGTGGGGGCAACCCCGTGAAGGTTCAACTCCTTTCACCCGCACCATGGCACACGAAAACGACCCCGAGCATTCGGGGTCGTTTTGCCTGTCTTGGTGGAGGAGCGCTTGGCGGGGCGCACGCCTGACTCGGCGAACTCGCCTCGCGCGCTACGCGTCGGGCCCGGCGAGCTGCGCGTCGACGATCTCCACGAGCTCGATCTCGAACGTGAGGTTCTCGCCCGCCAGCGGGTGGTTGAAGTCGAGTACGGCGATCTCGGGACCGACCTCGGTGACGGTCGCAGCCATGCGCTGGCCCTCGGGCGAGGCGACCTCGACCATCCAGCCCTCCTCGGGCGGCTCGGGAAACGCCTCGAGCGGGACTTCCTGCCGAGCCTCGTCGATGCGCTCCCCGTAGGCGTCGCACGCGGGTATCGTGACGGTGGCCTTCTGCCCCACGTCGAGGTCGGCAACGGCGGTGTCGAACCCTGGAATGACCTCGCCCGAGCCGACGACGAACTCGAGTGGCTCTCGTCCCTCGCTGCTGTCGAACTCGCTGCCATCGCCGAGTGTGCCTCGGTAGTGGACGCGTACCTTCTGGCCGGCCTGTGGTGTCATGGGATTCCTCCTAGGTAGTCAACGCACCCGAAACGGTGGGGTCGCCCGCGATGGCGTGCCGTGGTGCGAAGCGATTCTCGCACTCTACAGCCTTCTTCCGCCAATGCCGATGAATCTGGTTGAGGTCTCGGCGGTTCACAGGTCGCTGAGGAAGAGCACGAGTGGTTCGCCGGGCTCGGCGTGGCGCTTGGTGCTACGGGCGCGGGGCGGGGATAGATGAACATCTACGCACCGATCAAGGGCAAGTGCACGTGGTGGCGGGAGTTTCCGAGGGAGGAAGACCGCTTCGATAGTTCGCTGCCCGTCTCAGACAAGCGCGTCGAGTGCGTGTGCTTTGTCGAGGGCGATGCGTGGTCGTACAAGTACAGGGATGTCCCGGAGGACTGCCCGTTCAGTCGCCGTTGCCGCTACCACATCCGCTCGGGATAGGCGGGACGCGCGGTGAAACTGGAACGCCGAGTTCTCGGCTACTTGGCCGTCGTCATGACGATTCTATCGCTGCTGCTCGCTGCGGCTGCGGCCGGAGCAATCCTTGTGAACGCCAATCGCACAGACCGTGCTGAGACCCTCAGGTCGGTACAACTCGTCCACGACACCCTGGCGGCGAGCCGAGCCGAACTCGCGGGAAACGCGAAGGATTGGGCGACGCGGGACGACACGCACCGTCTCGTCGCGGGCGAGTACCCCGAGTACTTCGCCGACAATCTCTCGGCGAACGGCATGCGAAACCTCGACATCAATCTGTTCGCCGTCTACGACGGGACGGGTCGGCTCGTCCAAGCCAAGACGGCCGATTCGGCATCCCGACAGCCCATCGACCTTCCAGGTGTTGAGGACTTGCTCTTCTCTTCGCCTCGTATGAACGTCGCCTCCGGCGTCGTGCGCTCGGTCTCCGGTTTGGTCCGTCTCCCCAACGGACGTCTCCTGCTCGCCTCGGCAGCACCCGTCGTCCCCACCGACGGGGCCACGTCCACGCCGAACGGCACGCTCGTGATGGGCAAGCTGCTCGACTCGGAGAGGCTTCGCGGGCTCTCGAGGAACGTCCAGCACACGGTGAGGCTCCGCTCGATGCCCGGCCCGAGCAAGACGACAGCCGCTGAACAAGCGCAGGTCCGTCCTGGCTGGTTCTCCTCGAGTGACGGCATCGCCAGTCTCACGGACACGAACGGAGACGTTGTCGGCGAGATGGTCGTGCGCGCCGATGGCTCAGCGTGGAACGGCGCCGTGCTCGCGCTCACGCTGCTCTCGTGTGGCCTCGTACTGCTGCAGCTCACCACCGTCTACATTCTTCGGTACGGTCTGCGCGGTCTTCTGCTCGACAGGGTCTTCATGCTCAATGCCCAGGTCGAACGCATCCGGCAGAGCGGCAGCGTCGAGCACGTGATGGTGCCCGGCTCCGACGAACTCTCCACGCTCGGCGAGAACGTCGACCAGATGGTGCAGGCACTCGACGAGTCTCGTCGGGAGCTGCAGCGCGCGCACGATGAGCTCGAGGTGCGAGTCGAAGAGCGCACCGCCGATCTCAGCCAGGCGATTGCCGAACTCGAGGAGCAGATTGCCGGCCGCCGCGCTGCAGAAGACGGACGTGCGGCCTCCGACGAGCGCTACCGGCTTCTCATCGACAACCTCACCGACACCGTCTTCACGCTTGATCGCGACGGATGCATCACATATGTGAGCCCCGGCGTGGAGTGGGCATTCGGCTATCTCACGGAGGACCTCGTCGGCAAGTCCATCGCCGCGTTGCTGACGCTTCCGTCTGCGAGTACCGTCGCCCGCCAGCTCGAGCGGGGGCTCTCGAAGGACGGCACCGTTCTGGGCCTCGATGCCGTGGCCGCGGACGGCCGGGAGCTGGATGTCGAGATGGTGCTCACTCCGCTCGACGTCGAACTCGGTAGCGCCCAAGGCATCATCCGCGATGTGACGGCTCGGCGTCGCTACGAGGATGAGCTGCTCCACATGGCGAGCCATGATTTCCTTACCGGCCTCGCGAACCGGCGCCGGTTCGAGGAGGAACTCGGGCGAGTGCTCGCCACGGCGCAGCGTCACGACACCGAGGGTGCCGTCCTCTGGATCGACCTCGACAACTTCAAGGACGTGAACGATACGCTCGGGCACCACGCCGGCGACGACCTTCTGATGGACATCGCGAGGACCCTACGCTCGGCAGTGCGCGCCGAGAGCCTCCTCTCACGGCTCGGCGGTGACGAGTTCGCCGTGCTCCTGCCACTCGCGACGAGAGAGGAGGCCCAGGGAGCAGCCGATCGGCTCCTCGACGAGATCTCGAACGTCCACGTGTTCTTCGAAGGCCGCGTCATCCGGGCGTCGGGGAGCATGGGCATCGTGATGTTCCCGAGCGACGGACTCGACGTAGGCGAACTGCTCGCACGCGCCGACATGGCGATGTATCGCGCGAAACAGCTCGGTCGAGCGAGAAGCGTCTTCTTCACGCGAGACGATGAGTGGCATGACGAGATCGAGGACCGTCGGGCCTGGACCGAGCAGATCGAGCTCGCGGTGAGCGAGAACGGCCTCGCTGCGTTCGCCCAGCCGATCGTTGGACTCGGTGATGGGCTAACCGGTTGCTTCGAGCTGCTCGTGCGCATGCTCGATATCGATGGCGGGTACATCCCTCCGGACCGGTTCATCGGCATCGCAGAACGCACGGGGCTCATCGTCGACATAGACCTGTGGATGCTTCGCGAGGCCGTGCGTCTTCTCGTCGAGTTTGACGACCAGTGCATCAGCCTCAACGTGAACGTCTCAGCGCGCACGCTGGGCGACTCGAGGTTCGTCGCCGAGGTGGCCCGCCTGATCGAGGAGTCGGGCGTGAGCGCCGAGCGGCTGGGCATCGAGATCACGGAAACCGCGATCATCGTGGATGTCGCCAGCGTGCAAGATGTGCTCCGTGAGCTGAAGCGGATCGGTTGCCGCGTGCTGCTTGATGACTTCGGCTCGGGCTTCACGTCCTTCCTCCACTTGAAGCAGCTGCCGGTCGACACGCTCAAGATCGACGGCAGCTTCGTACAGCGGCTGCACGAAAACCCGAACGACCAGCATCTGGTGCGTGCGATGGTCGAGATGGCGCGAGGACTCGGGATGGGGACGACCGCTGAGTTCGTCGAGACCGGGGAGGCTGCGGAGCTCTTGCGGGAGTTCGGAGTGGAGACGATCCAGGGCTTCCACGTGGGACGCCCCGGGGTGGCGCGCGAGATCATCCAAGGAGAACTCGCGCACTCCGATGCACGCGAGATCCTCCTGACAGACGTCATGGACCAGGCGGGCTCCGTGTGCGACCTCCCGGTCACGGACCCCGAGTCGTCCTGACTGCGCAGGCGACTCGAGTCAATCCTGCGCTCCTGCCTCCGCGTGAACCCGCACCGCGCTCTTGAACCCTCTCGGCGCGCGGTCTATCGTGTCACGTCCGGCTCAACCTGCTGCGTGGCAGCGCACTGCGTGCGGCGTAGCGGTACGCTCCGGCTACCGGCCGTCGAGCTTGGGGCCGATCGGCGGTGCGACACGATAGGGGACATGCCGGGATGCAGCCGACACCGCGCCAGGCCGTCGCGTTCCGCGAGCGCGTCTGGGCCCACTACCGCGAGCACGGCCGCCACGACTTGCCCTGGCGGCTGACGACCGACCCCTACGCCGTCCTCGTCTCGGAAGTGATGCTGCAGCAGACCCAGGTCTCCCGGGTGGTGGCTAAGTACGAAGCGTTCCTCGGCGAGTTTCCCAGCGTCGACGCTTTGGCGGCGGCACCGCTCGAGCGTGTGCTCCGGCTCTGGCAGGGACTCGGCTACAACCGTCGTGCGGTCGCGCTCAAGCGCGCTGCAGAGACCGTGAGCGAGCGGCACGCGGGAGTGATACCCTGCGACCTCGCCTCGCTCGAAGCGCTGCCGGGCGTAGGCCCCGCGACTGCTGCCGGCGTGCTCGCGTTCGCGTACGGCGAGCCCGCGCCGTACCTCGAGACCAACATTCGCGCAGTCTACCTGCATGAGTTCTTCGCGGATCGCGATGCCGTCCCCGACCGCGAGATCCTGCCGCTCGTGCGGGCGACGCTCGATGAGGAGAACCCGCGCTTGTGGTTCTACGCGCTGCTCGACTACGGCTGGTGGCTCAAGCGCTCGCAGCCGAACCCCTCGCGGCGAAGCGCGCACCACACCCGGCAGACTCCCTTCGAGGGCTCTCGGCGGCAGAAGCGGGCTCGGCTCTTGCGCGCGGTGATGGGGGCTCCGGGTGGCACGGCCGCCGAACTTGCCGCCGAGGTCGGGTCGTCCCTCGGTGAGACCACGGGGCTGCTCGAGGAACTCGAGCGCGAGGGCTTCCTCGAGCGTGACGCAGATGGCTGGCGGGTTGCCTAGGCGAGACGCGCGCTGCGAAGCGGGACATCGACGACGCGCCGTGCCCGTCGACGCTCGTCTGTGACGGATGAGCATTCGCGGCGACGGACGGCACTAATCGCCCGTGCGCGGAATGCCGAACTACACAGCAGAGACCCTCGCGATCATCCACCCGCAAAAAAGGGTCTTGGCGCCGAATTCCTCTGCGGCTGCGGGCGCCTGAAAAATGCAGCCAGCCGCGGGGGCCTGTGGTGGCTGCCCCGCTGCCGCAGGCCCTACCTTTTCCTCAGGTGTTCTCCCGCTTGCGGTGCATGATCTCGACCATCGTGCGGAGCTTGGCTTCCTTCGCCTTGTGCTCCTTCAAGATCTGCTCCCGACGGGTGGGGTCGAGGAATCCCTTGACGCGGTCGACAAGGTCGGAGGGTGCGAAGGGTTTCGTGATGTAGTCGGTGGCGCCGCCTTCAACCGCGTTGAGCTGCTGCTCGAAGTCGCCCACCGCAGAGAGGTGAATGACGGGAAGGTCGCGGGTGGCCGGGTCTGCCAGGAGCCGCTTGCGGACCTCACGACCGTCGAGGTGCGGCATCATGATGTCGAGCAACACCAGGTCGATGTGGTGGTTCTTGATCTTCGCGAGCGCCTCCTCGCCGTCGTAGGCGGGGATGATCGTGTATCCGTGCTTCTCGAGCGTCGCTGTAACCAGTCTGACGATCGAGGGTTCGTCGTCGACGACGAGAATCGTAGCCATAGTCGACCCGCTCCCTTCGGCTCCATCAGTCCTTGGTTCGCGCTGCCGCGTCTACATCCCTGCTCATTCGCCGAGGAATCCATTCACCTGGGCGACGAGATCCTTGGGAGTGAACGGTTTGCAGATGTAGTCGAGCGCCCCCGCATCGAGCCCCGTCTTCTGCTCGGTGACCTGCGTCTTCGCGGTGAGCATGACCACGGGGATGTGCTCGGTCTTGGGATTCGCCTTGATCCGTCGGCAGGCCTCGTAGCCATCGCAGACCGGCATCATGACGTCGAGCAGGATGAGGTCGGGCTGCTCCTGCTCGGCGACCTCGACCGCCGAAAGGCCGTCGGTCGCCTCGATCACGTCGAAGCCATGCGCCTTGAGCGAGAAGGACACGAGCTTAAGGATATGCGGCTCGTCGTCGACGGCGAGGATTCGCTTCACGACGCCGGCTCCGCCACGTACTGGCGGTCGAGCATTGCCTCGACCTGTTCGGCAATCAACTCAGGGGAGAACGGCTTGGCGAGCCGCCCCTCCGCGAGCTCGAGGATGTCGATGCGCTCGCGATCGATGCGGTGCGCGGTCATGATGACGATTGGAATGTCGCGCCACTCGGGTGAGGTCTTCACCCGGCGGATGAGTTCGTAGCCGTCCATTCGCGGCATTCGCAAGTCGGTGATGATGATGTTCGGCTTGTGCTGCTCGATCGCCGCGATGGCCTCGACGCCGTCGTAGGCGGCGGCTACGGTGAAGCCGCGCCGGCGAAGGTTCTGGGAGAGCACTCGGACGATGGAGTGATCGTCGTCGACCACGAGCGCGACCGGCGAGGCGAGCGAACCAACGAGTGGGTCGATGATCTCGATGAGCCGCTGCTGGTCGATAGGCTTCTCCAGGTACTGCGAGGCGCCCAGCCTACACGAGCGGCCTTCGTCGCAGATGATCGAGACAACGACGACCGGGATGTGCGCTGTCTCCTCGTGGTCCTTCAGGCACTGCAGCAATTCGAAGCCGTCCGCGCCTTCGAGGATGACGTCGAGCGTTATCACCCTTGGCCGCACGCGGATGGCCAGTGCGAGGGCCTCCTCGGCGGTGTGTGCCTTCACCACGTCGTAGCCGCGCTTGATGAGGTAGGTGGCGATCAGGTCGGCGACGTCCGGGTCGTGGTCGACCACAAGAACGGTCCCGCCCACCTGGTCGGGCGCCTGGAGTGTGGGCAGGCGAACGAGATCGATTCCCGCCTCCGGCACGGTGAAGGAGAACGTCGAGCCCTCACCGAGCTTGCTCCGCACGAAGACCTTCCCGCCGAGCAGTTCGATGATGCTCTTGGCGATCGACAGGCCGAGCCCCGTGCCGCCGATCTCGCGCGTCATCGCCGAGTCGACGCGGTAGAACTTGGTGAAGAGCTTCTTCTGGTCCTCTCGGCTGATGCCCATACCCTTGTCGGCCACCGAGATCTGCACGAACCCATTTGTGTGCTTCGCGCTGACGGTGACATCCCCGCCCTCGGGCGAGTACTTGAGCGCGTTGCTGATGAAGTTGATGAGTACCTGGCCGACCCTGTCGCGGTCCACAGCCACAAGCGGAAGGTTGTCGGGTATGCGCGTCTTGACCCTGCGGCCGGTCTGGCTCAGGACCGCGCGGAACGAGTCGACGGCGCCTTCGATCGAGTCGGCCATGTTGACGGGTTCAATCTTGAGCCGGATGCGACCGGACTCAATGCGTGAGATGTCGAGCATATCGTTGATCATATCGACGAGCCGGTCGGAGTTCTCCTTCACTATGCCGAGGAACTCCTCCTGGATCTCGTTGATCTCGCCTGCATCGCCGTCGAGGATGAGGTCCACGTAGCCCTTGATCGACGTGAGCGGCGTGCGAAGTTCGTGCGACACCGTCGAGACGAACTCGTTCTTCATCTGGTCGATCTCGCGCTCGTGCGTGATGTCGTGCATTGCGAGTACGCGGCCGATGTAGTCGCCCTCGGCGTCGATGACGGGGCTCACACGCGCCTTGACGACGCGTGCCGGCTCGTCGAACTCGAGCTCGCGGTACTCATCGGAGTGCAGCGGGTCGAACACGTCGGCGTTCGCCTTGTGGACCTCGCAGTTGACGCATCTGTCCCGCTTCTCAGCGAACGTCGCGGGGCTGCCGCCGCAACAAAGCGTCCCGTTGATGAGCCAGCAGCGCAGGTCGTCGCTGTCGTAGGCGGGGCAGTCGTCCATCCCGCAGTCGAGGATGTCGCGACAACGGCGGGTGTCGGCGGGCGTGAGCGGCTCGATACCCACGAGCGCGTCGATGGAGACCTCTCTGCCCAAGAGCTTGGTACGCGACACGCCGAGCATCTCGGTGGCTGCGGGGTTCAGATAGGTGACGCGATCGTCCGCGGAGAACAGCACGAGCCCGTCGCCGCTCGCCGCGAGCACGGCCTCGTTCACGAACGGAGCGCCGACTTCCTTGTCGACCGCGATGAGGCGGCCATCCGCGCGAGCGGGCGTGAAGCGCGTCGCGGGCGCGCGCTTGGGTGCGGCTCCTGGGTTCGCCGGCTTCGTCATGGGCCCTCCGTCGTATTCGCCGACAACACTGGTTCCTTCGACATCCGCACGGGTGTCCCTTCCCCTCTTCGGGACCACCGCGGACGCTCGTCACTCAAGGCAGAGCGCCGCGGCGATATCGGTGGCAAGCTCATCGGCTATGTGTCGCACGGAGCGCCCGGTGTCGCGGGCGATGCGTGCCACGTCGTCGTGCTCCGCTCGGGCCTGCGTCTGTCCATCGACGCGAGCGACCTTGACCCTCACCGCGCCATGACGCGTGTCGAAAGTGCGCTCTTCGCGCGCGACGACGGTTCGTTCCACATCGCGACGGCGGACGCCGAGGGTGCCGGTCAGCTCGTGCGTCCGGACGACGAGCCGTTCGGCATCGCCCGGGGTGCACATGAGCGAAAGCGCCACCGCCGCGCGGCCCTTCTTCATCACGATGGGCGTCTGCCACACGTCGAGCGCGCCCTCGGCGAGCAACTCCTCCGCGCAGAACGCGAGCTGCTCGGGACTGAGGTGGTCGATGTTGGTCTCGAGCACGGCGATCGTCTCGAGGGCGAGCCGGCCGACGTCGCCGCTCGACGGCGCAGGCACGCCGGCGGTTCGCTCGCCGACAACCACCCGCGTCACGTTCGGGAAGCCGACATCGCGCGTGCCCGCACCGTATCCGACGGTGGTCGCTACCATCGAAGGGAGGGGTCCGAAGCCGGTTGCGAGGGAACGCACGAGGGCTGCCCCGGTCGGCGTTGTGAGTTCGCCAGCCGGCGCACCGTCCGCCGCCGTTGGCCCGGTGACGACCGGCAGCCCGAGAAGGAGCTGGACGGTGGCTGGTGCGGGCACAGGCAGGCGTCCATGAGCGGTCTGGACGGTGCCGCCGCCCACCGCGGGGGGCGTGGCGATCAGCTCGTCGATGCCGAGTGCATCCAGTCCGAGAGCGACACCGACCACGTCGAGGATCGTGTCCAAGGCGCCGATCTCGTGGAAGTGCACCTCGTCAACGCTCGTTCCGTGCACCTGCGCTTCGGCCTCGGCGAGCAGCTCGAACACCTGGAGCGCCCGCGCAGCGACTCGCTCGCAAAGCCCGGCGCTCGCAACGACGCCGCGGATGTCCGCGAGACAGCGGAGCGGGGCGTGGGCGGCGGGCCCAGCAGCGGCGGGCCCAGCAGCCACGTGCCCGACAGCCGCGGGCTTCGCGGCAGGTGCGTCGCGCAACCGTACCGAGACCGCGGCGATCCCGGCCGACGTGACGCGCTCGACGAGGAGCGATTCCGGAGCGATGCCGAGCGGCGCCACGGCCGAGCGGAGCTGGTCGGAGGCGAAGCCGGCGTCGATGAGCGCGCCGAGGAACTTGTCGCCGGAGATCCCACTCGAGCAGTCGAGGTGAGCGATCACGGTGCGCCCTCGGATGCTGCCTGGTTGATGCGACTCGCGAGTGCGGCCGCGCCAAAACCGTTGTCGATGTTGACCACGCCGATTCCCGCGGCGCACGAGTTGAGCATCGTCAGCAACGGAGCGACGCCGCCGAAGTGTGCGCCGTAGCCCACCGATGTGGGCACACCGACCACCGGCACCGCAACGAGCCCGGCCACGAGCGAGGGAAGTGCGCCCTCCATGCCCGCCACCGCGATGATCACGCGCGCGGAAGCGAGCGTTTCGCCAAACGACAGCAGCCGATGAATCCCCGCGACGCCAACGTCGTAGAGCCGAGTGACGCGGTTTCCCATCACTTCGGCGCAGATGGCGGCCTCTTCGGCAACCGGCACATCGGCGGTGCCCCCGGTGGCAACCACGATGTGACCGGCGGCAGGGCGCTCGGCTCGGCGGTCGACCACGATGACGCGGGCGTCCTCGAAGAAGCGTGCGTCGTCTGCGAGCTGCGCGACCGCCTGGAAGTGGGCTGCGCTCGCCCGCGTGGCAAGCAAGACGTCGCCGTGCTCGAGGATCTCGCGGGCGATCGAGCGCAGCTGAGAGGGGGTCTTGCCCTGGCAGAACACCACCTCGGCGAAGCCGGTGCGCATCGCCCGGTGGTGGTCGACGCGAGCGTCCACGCGATCCGCGCTCGCTGTCGGGTGAGCTCCGGCCTCCTGCTCGGCCGTCAGCTCGCCGAAGGGGAACCGCCTGAGAACGTCGGCGGCTTCCTCGACCGAGCGCTCGCCCGAGGCGACCTCGGCGAGCAATCGGAGTATGCGATCGGGATCCACTGGACTCCTTGGGCATGTGGCGCGTAGCGGAGCGATGCCAGCGAGCGACTCGCAGCGAATCCGCGCACATTAAACGGACTCATACCTGCAGGCCGTGCAAGCGCGTGCCGATATCTTCCTTCAGAGTATAGTGCGACGCTTCCGCGCCGCACGAGCGGAAACTCGGACGAGGGAGATGCGTGGCGCACCGGGGGCGGGCAGTCGCCAGCGCCGACGAGCGCGCGTACTTGTATGCGCGCGGTATCGTGCTTGCCACGCTCACCTTCTTGTACGTCTCCGACCTGCTTGAACTGCCCGATCAGACCGCGAGCACGTACTACGTCGCGGCCATCACGGGATTCGCGCTTGTCGGCGCCCTTCAGGTCTGGGCATTCCTCGTTCGACGAATACCGCTCCAGCGGACCATGCCGTACGCGCTGCCCTTCGACTTGGTGTGCATCGGCTTGTTCACGTCGGCGCTGGCCGAGTCGGGCAACTTGGGCTACCCGATCGCCATAACCTGGCCCGTTCTGTACGCGCTTGTGATGCGGCGGCGTCAAGCGTGGGTGGTTGGTGGTCTGACCGCGATCATCTACCTCGTAGGTATGCTCTCGGTCCCGCTCGAGAGCTGGGCCCAATTCGCCGAGTTGACGATCCGCGCGCTCGTCATCGTGGCGGTGAGCGGCCGCATCGCGTACTCGGAAGAGCTGCAGCGCGAGCGAGAAGAACAGGCGCAGCGCGCCAATGCCGAGAATGAGCGGCTCAATGCGGAGTTGCAGTCGAGCCTGAGTGAGCTCCAGGCGCTTTTCGAGATCAGCGATCACATCCACGCGAGTCTCGACGTTGATGCTGCCGCGCAGCCCGTCCTGGAGACCGTCGCGCGAACGCTCGGCCTCGAGGCGTGCTGCATGTACGTCGTGGAGAAGTCCACGGATGCAGTAGTCTTCAGCGCCTCGATCGGCGTGCCCCTCGACGTTGCGCTGCCGGGAGCTCCAAGCTGCGACCGTCGAATCGAAGATGAGGACCTCGAGCTGGCGCTCTCGTGCATGTGCCCGTTCGACCAGCCGCACATGCGGCTCGTCTTCTGCGCCGCCGCCCACGATCTCGAACGGCTCTCCGAGAACGATCACCTTGTGCTTCAGGCAATCGGGCACGAAGTCGCGGAAGCGGTCGAGAACTCCCAGCTCTACAAGCTCACGAAGCGTATGGCGGTCACAGACGAACTAACCGGTCTCTACAACTACCGCTACCTGCAGCAGCACATTGCCGATGAGGTCTCGCGGGCGGGCCGCTACAAGGGGTTCGCAACGCTGCTCATGATCGACTGTGATGACTTCAAGGCATTCAACGACCTGTACGGGCACGTGGCAGGTGACGAAGTCCTCGCCGAACTCGGCCACGTCTTCACGGACAACGTCCGCGACGTCGATCTGGTAGCGCGATACGGCGGCGAGGAGTTCTCGGTGCTCCTACCGGAGACCGACATGATGGGTGGGGTCGCTGCCGCCGAGAAGCTTCGCGACGCCGTCGCCGAGCACGAGTTCCAGGCTCCCTACAATCGCAAGTTGAGCGTGAGCATCGGGATCGCGACGTACCCGACGCATGGCCGTGATGCGGAGTCCCTGCTACGCGCGGCAGACGATGCTCTGTACGGTGCCAAGAACAGCGGGAAGAACCAGGTTCACACTCCGGGCGTGTACGACGGCCAGCCAGTGTGGTAGTCAATAGCGTAACGACCACACCGACTGGGAGGGGCCAGCCATGCCCCGCTACGCGTTCCTCGGTCCCGAAGGGACTTACTCCGAAGAAGCCCTGCTGAGCTTGAACCTCCCCGGCGCGGAACCGGTGGCATGCGCCACCATCGGGGAGGTGTTCCTCGCCGTGGAGTCCGGCAAGGCAGACGCGGGCGTCGTGCCGATCGAGAACTCGGTCGAAGGCAGCGTCAACGCCACCCTCGACGCGCTCGCGTTCGATCATGACCTGTCGATCAGCCGAGAGATCGTGCTCAACATCCATCACTCGCTCGTGGGCGCGCCAGGCCTCAAAGTCGCCGACGTCACCGAGATCGTTGGGCATCCGCAGGCAACGGGGCAGTGCCGCAAGTGGATCGCCCGCACCCTGCCGAGCAAGCCGATCGTCGCGGCGAATTCGAATGCCGAGGCAGTGCAGATCGCGGTCGCTTCACCGGGGGTCGCGGCGATCGGGCCGGCACTCGCCGCATCGCTCTACGGCGGAGAGGTGCTGGTGGAGGATGTCGAGGACTTCGCGGGCAACCAGACGCGCTTCGTCATGGTCGGCAGGGAGTCTGCGGAGCGCACAGGGAAGGACAAGACGTCGCTCGCGCTCTTCTTGAGAGCCGACAAGCCAGGCGCGCTTCTGATGATCCTGTCCGAGTTCGCCTACGGGGACATCAACCTCACGAAACTCCAGTCCCGTCCCACCAAGCGGGCGCTCGGCGACTACATGTTCTTCATCGACCTCGAGGGGCATGTCGACGACGAGAACGTGCAGCTCGCGCTCAACTGCCTGCGCCTCAAGCTTCGAACCGTTAAGGTGCTCGGCAGCTACCCGCGCGCGAAGTAGCAACGCAGGCCTGAGACGCAGGCAGTGGGAGCTCTGCCGCTCTCGCCCGCCGCTCCCCGGCTATACCGCACCATTCGGCTGGGTAATGCGCCGGTTTGCTGGCCTTATGGCGTGGCGCTCGCTATGATGCACCGCATCCTCGACGTGAAGGAGGTGGATTCGAGGACCGTGGCACGCACGCTTTCGCTCGTGACGATGATGGACATGATGATGACCCAGCCCGGGTCTTGGCGCGTATGCGCTGGAACCGGGCGGCTTTCGCTGCTCGCCTCGTAGGCGGGCTCATCTGCAGTCCACATCAGACACGACCGAAAGTGAGGTACCGAGCCATGAGTGACTCGTCCACCCCCCGTTTCGATACGCTTGCGATCCACGCCGGGCAGGTCCCCGATCCCACCACCGGATCGCGCGCCGTCCCGATCTATCAGACCGTCGCGTACAACTTCCGCGACACGGAGCACGCCGCGAACCTCTTCGGCTTACGCGAGTTCGGCAACATCTACTCGCGGATCATGAACCCCACGAACGACGTGCTCGAGCAGCGCATCGCCGCCCTGCACGGAGGCACAGCCGCTCTCGCCGTCTCGTCAGGACACGCCGCCGAGAACCTCGCGCTCCTGAACCTCGCGGACTCGGGCGATTCGATCGTGAGCTCTACTTCGCTCTACGGCGGCACCTGGAACATCTTCCTGCACACGTTCAAGCGCCTCGGCATCACCGTGCGCTTCGTCGAGCCCACTGACATCCAGGGTTTCGTCGACGCAACGGACGACACAACGAAGGCATGGTTCATCGAGACGATCGGCAACCCGCGTCTCGACGTCCCCGATCTCGCGCCCCTCGCTGCCGCCGGCCGCGAGCTTGGCGTGCCGCTGGTCGTGGACAACACGTTCGCGACGCCGTACCTCACTCGTCCGATCGAGCACGGCGCTGCGGTCGTCATCGAGTCGCTCACGAAGTGGCTCGGCGGACACGGCACCTCGATAGGTGGCGCGATCGTCGACGGTGGCAACTTCGACTGGGGCAACGGTCGCTTCCCGCACTTCACCGAGGGCGACCCGAGCTACCACGGACTGAAGTACTGGGACGTCTTCGGCGACTTCCCGGGTCTGGGCAACGTCGCCTTCGGCATACGCGCGCGCGTGCAGCTGCAGCGTGACTTCGGCGCGGCGCTCTCACCGTTCAACGCGCAGCAGTTCATCCTTGGAGTGGAGACGTTGTCGCTTCGCCTCGAGCGCCACTCTCAGAACGCTCTGGCGGTCGCGAAGTATCTCGAATCGCACCCGAAGGTCGACTGGGTCATCTACCCCGGCCTGACGTCGCATCCCACGAAGGCGAACGCCGACCGCTACCTCACGCACGGCTACGGCGGCGTTGTGGTCTTCGGCGTGAAGGGCGGGCTTGAGGCCGGCAAGAAGCTCATCGACTCCGTAGAGCTCTTCAGCCACCTTGCGAACGTGGGAGACGCGAAGTCGCTCATCATCCACCCTGCCTCCACCACGCACTCCCAGCTCTCAGAAGAGGAGCTCGTTCGCGCCGGAATCGGCCCGGACTTCGTCCGCCTTGCGGTGGGCATCGAGGACGTCGCCGACATCCTGGCCGATCTGGACCAGGCACTCGAGCGGGTGTAGGCGATGAGCGGCACGAACGTCGGCTCGCCTCCCCCCGAGGCGCGGCTCGTGACGCTGGACGGCGAGGTGAGACTCTCCTCAGGGCAGAGTCTCACCTCCGTGCAGGTCGCGTACGAGACGTTCGGCGAACTCAACGAGAAGAAATCGAATGCCGTGCTGATCTGCCACGCGCTGTCCGGCGACTCGCACGTCACAAGTGGGGCCAGCGGGCGCGAAGGCTGGTGGGAGCCGCTCGTGGGACCGGGCCGGGCCATCGACACCGACCGCCTGCACGTGATCTGCAGCAACGTGCTCGGAGGGTGCAGCGGCACGACCGGTCCGGGCTCGATCGATTCCGCGACCGGCAAGCGGTACGGCCGGAGCTTCCCGCTCGTCACCGTCGAGGACATGGTGGACGCGCAGATCCGCGTGCTCGACGAGCTTGGCATCGAGCGGCTCGCGGCGGTCATCGGCGGCTCGATGGGCGGCATGCAGGCGCTCGCGTGGGGCAAGCGCTATCCACACCGCGTCGCATCCGTGATCGCGGATGCGACGACCCCGCGTCTCGCGGCCCAGGCGATCGGCTTCAACGAGGTCGGCCGCCAGGCCATACTCGAGGACCCGGCCTTCGCGGACGGCGACTACTACGACAACGCGGTGCAGCCCGACGCGGGTCTCGCGATCGCACGCATGATCGGGCACATCACGTACCTCTCGGACGAGTCGATGCGCGAGAAGTTCGGCCGGCGGCTGAAGGACCGCGACGACTACGCGTTCGAGTTCGTGCACGAGTTCGAGGTAGAGACCTATCTTGCCCACCAGGGGAGGCGCTTTATCGAGCGCTTCGACGCGAACACGTATCTCTACATGACGAAGGCGATGGACTACTTCGATCTGTGCGGGAGTGATGCGAGCCTCGCCGAGGCTGTCGCAGGCATGCCCGAGCGCTTCCTCGTGCTCTCGTTCTCGAGTGACTGGCTCTTCCCGACCTACCAGGCACGGCAGCTCGTTGACGCGTTGCTCGTCACCGGGAAGGCGGTCACATTCGCCGAGGTCCCCAGCCCCTACGGCCACGACGCGTTCCTGCTCGAGGTGGACGCGCAGACCGCACTCGTCAGGCCGTTTCTCGAGAACTCGGTGCGCGCGAACGGCGCTCAACTGAGAGGCGTCTTGCCGAGCGGGCCGCTGACAAAGGCGGTGGCATCATGACCGCGGCAGAGCTGCTCAGACGCGACTTCGCACTGATCGCCGACCGCGTCCCGCACGGTGCGCGTGTGCTGGACCTCGGGTGCGGTGATGGCCGTCTGCTCGAGCTCGTCCGAGAAGCGCGGGGAGCTACGGTCACCGGAGTCGAGCTGGATCTCGACGACATCGCCGCGTGCATTGCACGCGACATCCCCGTCATCCAGGCCGACCTCGATGCTGGTCTGGCCGGCTTCCCCGACGACGTATTCGACTGCGTGATCTTGTCTCAGACACTGCAAGTCGTGCGCAAACCCGCACTCGTCGTGCGCGAGATGCTCCGAGTGGGCGCCCGCGGCATCGTCTCGTTCCCGAACTTCGGCCACTGGAGGGTGCGCTCCTACCTCGCACTGCGCGGTCGGATGCCCGTGTCTCGGTCTATCCCGTACTCCTGGTACGAGACGCCGAACATCCACCACACCACGATCGAGGACTTCCGCGACTTCGTTCGCCAGAACGGGGGCGTCCTGGCCGAGGAGATCCCGTTGCGCGCCGCCGACACCCAAGGGCGCGTCGTGCGCGTATGGCCCAACCTCCTTGCCGACACCGAGATCGCGGTCATAGAGCGAGGTGTCGTCTCACACGAGCCCGAGCCGACCCCCTGAACTGGCTATCTGACGACCATGAACGGCATCCAGGGCGAATACGCGGCCTTGTGTCGCGGGCACTCGTGGAAGAAGCGAACGCGCCAAGAACCCACGTCCGACGCACGAAACGTGCGTTCGTAGACCCATTCCGACGTGTCACTGTCTATCGCGTTACTGATCTGCCAAGGCGTGTTCACGGACGTGCGCCACTTCTTCGCCAGCCGGTCGTACTTCTCGACGTTCAAGCGGTATTTCACGTCTGCCGGGGGCGTTCCCGGCGAGTGGAAGGGTCTGATCGTGCCCGACAGGCGGACCTTCCGTCCGACCCTGACCGTGCTGGTGCTGGGGCTGATCCTCGGCTTGCCCAAGCCGGCAGACACCAGCACAACCGCATTCGGAGTCGACTCGGCAGACCCCACCGAGACGCGGTAGTACGCCTTCTTGATGGGGACGTGCAGCAACACGAACGTGCCCGTTGCGGTCTTGACCGTGCCGATGTCGTACCACTTGGGGTCGCTCTCGTATTGCACCTGGAACTTGGCCACATCGGTCTCGGCGCGGGAGGCAACTGCTGTGAGCGTCACGATGGATGGGTAGATGACGGCACGAGGACTGGCGACAAGCGATACCGACGGCACCACGGGCTCCGAAACGGCGGCGACGTGCACGTCCACCGTCTTGAGTGTCTCCACGTTGTTCGACAAGTCAGCTGCCCAGTACCCCACCACCGTGGTGCCCTCTTCGGAGATCACGAGGGATCCGGGATTGCTTCCGAGCTGAACCTGGGCTGCTCCGCCTATGCGGTACCAAATGGTCGGGATACACGTGGCGCTGTACGAACTGAGAGTGACTCTGACGGAACCCTCAGGGAACCCCGGGCCTGCAGGACTCAGCGCCGCCGTGGTCACGGGCGGCTCGGTGCCGCCTCAACCGAATGCTGGAACGCCAGAGGAGAGCAGGACCGCGGCGGCAAGTGCCACCACGAAAGCCGCCCTCGAGAAGCGGCCACCGAATCGCGACGCCACACCTGAAACCCGCATACTTAGCACACCCTTCGTCGAGGCGGGGCTTGAGCGTGATCAACACTATAGGAGCGTCTCACGCTCCTTGGAAGCCCCCTGCGGGGCGCCAACCTAAATGTAATACGTGTGTGCCGTGACCGAGTCGAGCTCGGCTTGGCGTTCAGTGAGCTGCTCGATGCTCGCGCTGGCGAGGTAGATCTCGAAAGCGACGGTGGAACTCGCCCAGAATTCCGAAGTGGCGGAGCCCGAGAGGTGCGGCACGTCGAGCACGCTGCCCTCGATAGCGCGCACGACATCGGCAACGGTGATTCTGGCGGCGGGGCGGGCGAGCGCGTGGCCGCCTCCCGCCCCCCGCTTGCTGTCGAGGATTCCTGCGCGGGCGAGTTCGGACAGTTGCTGCTCCACGACGCGCTGTGGGAGCCCGAGACGGGAGGCTATCTCGGCACCGGAGGCATACGTCTCGGGCGCGCGACCCGCGAGCAGCACGAGCGCTCGAAGCGCGTAGTCGAGTCGCTGCGAGACGCGCATCTAGCCGAGCTCCTCCCATAGCTTGGTGGTGAGGTAGCGCTCGCCCGTCGAGGGAGCGACCGTCACGATGGTCTTCCCGGCCATCTCGGGGCGTGCCGCGATCCGCAGGGCGGCCGCCACGTTGGCTCCGCTGGAGATCCCGACGAGGAGGCCCTCCTCGGCAGCGAGCCGACGAGCGACTGCGATGGACTCCTCGCCGTCGACGCGCTCGACGCCGTCCAGCACTTCGAGGTCAAGCACGGCGGGGATGAAGTTCGCGCCGATGCCTTGGATGAGGTGTGGTCCCGGCGTGAGCGGCTCCCCCCCGAGATGTTGCGAGATGATCGGCGATTCGGCGGGCTCGACCGCGATGGCCAGCACCGCGGCGTCCTGCTCCTTCAGGTAGCGGCCGACACCGCTGATGGTCCCGCCGGTTCCCACGCCGGCCACGAACGCTCCGATCACGCCGGCTTGTGCACCCACTGCGTTCCAGACTTCGGGGCCGGTGGTGCGATAGTGCGCTCGGGGGTTGGCCGGGTTGTCGAACTGGCCGGGGATGAAGGCGTCCTTCGTCTCCAGTGCGATTGCGTCCGCGGCCTCGACCGTTCCGCGCATGCCGTTCTCTCGCGGTGTGAGGACGATCTCGGCGCCGAACGCCTTCAAGAGCTTGCGGCGCTCGATCGACATCGATTCGGGCATCGTGAGGATGGTGCGGTAGCCGCGGGCCGCGCCGATCATCGCGATTGCGATGCCGGTGTTGCCGCTGGTGGGTTCCACGAGCACCGAGCGGCCGCGCGTGATGATCCCGCGCTCCTCGGCGTCGTCGATCATGGAAAGCCCGATCCGGTCCTTCACTGAGCCGCCGGGATTGCGCGACTCGAGCTTCACCGCGACCATCGCGCCCAGGCCCTGGGAGAGGCGATTGAGGCGCACGAGGGGAGTGTCGCCGATGGTGATGTCGACTGCCGAAGCGATAGCTGTCATCGCGATGCCTCCTGGTTTGAGGTGTCGGAGTGGTCGCCTCTAGTGCGTGAGATGTTTGTACCACGATTGAAGGCACATAAGCGCACGAGTGATATGCGGAATCGGCGGATCGAGGGGAATGCAATCGTCTGGAGGTCGTGCGCGTCAGCGATCTCGATGCTGTGGCGGTAGGCGCTGCCGAAGCGTCCCCGTCCGTCGGCACGGGCACGCGCTCTCGCACGTACTCGACGCCGTCCCGCGCTCTCATCCCTCGTCCCGCGCGCGCTCCAGCCCGTCGAGGATGATCTCGAGCCCGAAGTCGAACTCGGCCTTCTCGTCGAGGCCGTGGGCGAATGCGTGCTCGACCATCTCGGTCAGATAGGGGTACTCGTCGGGGGGGAGTGCCTGCCGGAACGCTTCGGCCATCTCCTCGGGACTCGCGCCGACGGAGAGGTTGAGCTGCTGGCGTCCGAAGCCATAGACGTAGCTGTCGATAGCCGAGAGTGCGCTCGTGGTCAGTTCGAGCGAGAAGCCGGCTCGCCTGAGTGTTCCCACCATCCACTCGAAGTAGCGAAGCCGGGCCGGGCCGCTCGACTCGCGCGAGTCGTTAAGAGCGCTCGCCCAGGGATGACACGAGAAGACGCCGTGCGCGGAGAAGGCCCTCCCGCGCACGGCCTCGCGCCAGTCCGCTGCGTCCGGAAGCTCGATCTCGCCCACGACCACGTCGAGCATGCCGTCGAGAAGGTCGTCCTTGTTGCCCACGTGGTTGTAGAGCGACATCGCCTGGACGCCCAGACGGTCGGCGAGCGCGCGCATCGTGAGCGAGTCCACGCCGCTTTCGTCCGCGAGGCCGATAGCGGCGAGCAACACCCGCTCACGGCTCAACGGGGTTCGTTCGGGATCTGCCTGCCGACGCTCGGCCATCTGTCTTCTTCTCCGTTCTCGGACCGGATCCATCCGTCTGCCGCGGGGGCTTGACAGACTTACATTGTAAGTAGCATACTTACTTAGTAAGTCTACACCGCAGACGCGGGCGGTACAAGAACACCGCCCGTCCCAAGAAGGAGGAGAGTCAGATGAGCGAACTCGATCGGAACACTACGACTCAACAGAAGGCAGGAGGGTTCGCCGCCCTCTACCTGGCGGCGGCCTTCCTCGTCGCGATGCCGTACTTCCTCGTAGTCGTCAACTACCCCGACGCGACCGACCTCGCCCAGAAGGTCGCGCTCCTCGCGGCCAATCGAGGCAGCATGTACGCCATGTACCTCATCACGTACGTGATCTTCGGCATCGTCCTTGTCGTCCTCTCGCTTGCGCTGCACTCGCGCCTTCGGGACGAGGCACCTGTGACCATGCAGGTCGCGACCGCGGTCGGGCTCATCTGGGGATTCGTGCTCGTTGCGAGTGGCATGATCTTCAACCACGGCATGTGGACCGTCACCACCCTCTACGGCACCGATCGGGTGGCGGCTATGTCGGCGTGGCAGGCCATCGAGCCGATAGCGCAGGGTCTGGGTGGCGCAAGTGGCGAACTCCTCGGCGGGCTGTGGGTTCTGCTCGTGAGTGTCGTGGCTCTGCGCTCCGGCGCCCTGCCGAAGGCGCTCGGCTGGCTCGGGCTCGCGATCGGCATCCTCGGCCTCGTTTCGGTCGTGCCGGTCCTGAACGACGCGGCCATGGCGTTCGGGCTCCTCGCGATCGTGTGGTTTGCCTGGCTGGGCGTCGTGCTCGTGCGCGGCGCCGCTGTCGTTTCCACCCAGCGCATCCCGGCGTCCGCGGCTCTGCGGCGGGGAGCGGTGGTGTAGATGTCGTCCCAACAGCAGACCGTGCTGCTCCTCGGCGGTACCGGACGCACCGGCAGTCGTGTGCTGCAGCAGCTCCTCGAACGGGGCGTGAGCGTCCGGGCGATAGTCCGCTCGCCTCACAAGCTCCCTGCTGCGATCGCCCGGAATCCCTTGCTGACGGTGATTGAATCCTCCGTGTCGGAGTCGGCCGACGAGGATCTCGCGCGCTACATCGACGGCTGCGACGCCGTCATCTCGTGCCTCGGTCACACCACGAACCTCTCCGGCATCTTCGGCAAGCCCCGCGACCTCGTCGCGGAAGCAACGGCGAGGGTGTGCCGCGCCATTGAAACGCTGCGCCCGGAACGCCCAGTCAAGTTCGTCCTGATGAGCAGCGTTTCGGTCAACCGGCCCGAGCGTCTCGATTCGCGTCGGGGCGGGCTGGAGCGGGCCGCCCTGTGGACGATGCGCGGTCTCGTGCCGCCGGCGCGGGACAACCAGCGGGCGGCCGACTTCCTGTGCGGACGCGTCGGCACGAGCGACCGGTTCGTGCAGTGGGCGGCCGTCCGGCCCGACACGCTCTGCGACAGCGAGGTCTGCGAGTATGAGCTGCACGAAGGCCTCGTCGACGGGCTCTTTCGGCCGGGCAAGACGAACATGGCCAACGTCGCCAACTTCATGTGCGAGCTGGTCACGAGCGACGCGACGTGGGGCTCCTGGAGGGGGAAGCTCCCGGTGATCGTCAACGCTACCTAGGGTCGCCTTCGCGCTATCGCGGTTGGTCGACGGAGTCCGCTTCCCCCAGCGCCTTGTCATACGCCGCGTACGTGTCCCGGTCGTAGAGCACGAACGTCGCCTCGCGCACGTGCTCGGCCGACGCGAGCGCATCGCGCACCGCGCGTAGCGCGACCGGCGCCGCCCGCGCGACCGGGTAGCCGAAGATGCCCGTCGAGATCGACGGGAACGCGATCGTCTCGAGCCCGCGCGCGTCGGCGATCTCGATGCTGTGGCGGTAGGCGCTCGCGAGCATGCCCGCCTCGCCGCCGCTCCCGCCGTGCCACACCGGGCCGACCGCGTGGATCACGTACCGCGCGGGCAGGTGCCCGCCTGTGGTGATCGCGGCCCCGCCCGTCGGCACGGTCCCGTGCTCGCGTACGTACTCGGCGCCCTCGCGCGCGATCTCGGGCCCGCCAGCCGCGTGGATCGCTCCGCACGCCCCGCCGCCGGGTGCCAGATGCGTGTTCGCCGCGTTCACGATCGCGTCGGCTTCGAACTCGGTGATGTCCCCGAGTGTCAGATGAATGCCCATTCTCGGCGCCTCCTCTCGGCGCAGACGCTGGAGCCGTTCGCGCTACAGAGCATCTACCCGCGTGCTATCGCGGGCACTCCGAGTCGTCGCCCGGGGGCGCGCCAACGACCGCCCTGACCCCCACTGAGAGGTCATGTTTCCGCAAGCCTGCGGCAAGGTCCGCTGCATACCCTGGCTCCGTCGACGAGGCGGGTCAGTCGCTTGTCGACTGGGGCTGGAAAGGTATAGATTAAATGCGGAAAAAGAACCTGAGCGCGATTGAGCACGTGTTCGAGTTCGACGAAGCCAAGAGCCGCGCCAACAGGCAGAAGCACGGCATCGACTTCGCGGAAGCGCAGGCGCTCTGGCTCGACGAGGACCTGCTGCGCAGGGCGGCTCGAGGGGTCGGCGAACCGCGATTCGTCTTCATCGGACGTATTGGCGACAAGCACTCGTCCGCCGTAGCGACGTATCGCGGGGAGGCGATCCGGCTGATTTCTGTTCGAAGTTCGCGCGTCAAGGAGGTACGGGCGTATGAAGGCGAATGAGTTCGACAAGAAGTTCGACGAGGGCGTCGAGGACATTATCGACGACCTCGACGAGTCCACCTCATGTCGGCCGAACCGGGAGCAGAAGCGGGTCAACGTCGATTTCCCCCTCTGGATGGTCCAGTCTCTCGATCGCGAGGCGCGCCGGCTCGGCGTCACGCGCCAGTCGATCATCAAGGTCTGGATCGCCGAGCGACTCGAGAAGGTCGGGTAGCCCCTATCACCTGAGCGCCTCTAGGTGGGGTCTCGCCCCCTAGCTAGGGCATCCTCCCAAACCGCTATACTCGGCGGCAGCGAGAATCGCCTGCTCGAGCGCCGTGAACGGCGCGAATGTCGTATGGAGGACAGATGCTCGAAGCGAAGTTCGTCCGCGAGAACCCCGACACTGTGCGCGCCGCTCTCGAAAGCCGCGGAGCAACGTGGGACCTCGAGGGCTTCCTCTCGCTCGACGAGTCGCGCCGGACGCTCATAGCGAAGACGGAGTCGCTCCAGGCTCGCCGAAATGAGGCCTCCAAGCAGGTTGGGCAGATCATGCGCGAGGCGCGCACGGAGGCCGCGGAATCACTCAAGGCCGAAGTGCGTTCCATCAACGACGAGCTCGCTGGCCTGGAGGCCGAGCTCGCCGACATCGACGCGCAGGCGCGCGAGCTGCTGCTCACGATTCCGAACATTCCCGATGCTTCTGTGCCGATCGGGCCCGACGAGACTGCGAACGTCGAGTTCAAGCGCTGGGGCACGCCGCCGGCGTTCGACTTCGAGCCGCAAGCGCACTGGGACCTCGGCCCCGAGCTCGGCATCATCGACTTCGAGCGCGCGGTCAAGCTCGCGAAGTCACGGTTCGTGCTCCTCAGCGGCATGGGCGCGCGCCTGGAGCGGGCGCTCATCAGCTTCATGCTCGACGCGCACCACGAGCGCGGCTATCGCGAGTGGTGGCCGCCGGCGCTCGCCAACGCCGAGACGCTCACCGGTACCGGCCAGCTGCCCAAGTTCGAGGACGACCTGTTCAAGACGCAGGGCGAGACGACTCCGCTCTACCTGATACCGACCGCCGAGGTCATGCTCACCAACATCCATCGGGACGAAGTGCTCGAGGGTGCCGACCTCCCGCTGCACTACACGGCGTATACGCCGTGCTTCCGCGAAGAGGCTGGTTCTGCGGGCCGCGACACGCGCGGCATGATCCGCGTTCACCAGTTCGACAAGGTCGAGCTCGTGAAGTTCGCAAAGCCGGAACAGTCCTTCGACGCGCTCGAGGGTATGGTTGCCGATGCGTGTCTGATCCTCGAGAAGCTCGGCCTCGCCTACCGGGTCATCGTGCTCTGCACGGGCGACATGGGGTTCTCGGCGGCCAAGACCTACGACATCGAGGTGTGGCTGCCCTCGTACGACGGCTACAAGGAGATATCGTCGTGCTCCAACTGCACCGACTTCCAGGCCCGCCGAGCCGCGATCAAGTACCGTGAGCCAGGCGAGTTCAAGGGGTCGCGCTTCGTACACACGCTCAACGGGAGCGGGCTCGCGGTGGGGCGGACGCTCGCGGCCTTGCTGGAGAACTACCAGCGCGCCGATGGCAGCGTCGAGATTCCGGAGGCGCTGCGTCCCTACGTGGGCGGCGCCGAGGAGATCCGGGTCGGCGATGCCTAGCGGTCCTCCGGGCCGTCGCCACGCGTACATGACCCTGGGTGGGAATACTCATTGAGTCCGCCCGTACGCACTTCGTGCAAGAGGTGAGGCCGATGGACACGAGGCGAGGCTCGATCGGACCGATCTCAACCAGTCGCGCGGGTGCAGCGCTCGCGCTTCTCGTGGCGATGCTGGTGCTCTCCGCGTGCGTTGGTGTCATCACGCCTTCCGGCACGGTCAAGACTGAGACGCGTGAAGTGGGAGACTTCGACCGGGTAGCTCTGACCGGAGTGGGCACCCTCACCATCGCTCCCGGCAAGGAAGCGAGCCTTGTAGTCCGCGCCGACGAGAAGCTTCTGCCCTACATCAAGACCGAGGTCGAAGGCAACGAGCTCGTGATCGAGCTCGAGACTCGTGGGCGGATTCTCAGACTCGGGTCCGACCCGGCCATCGAGTACGAGCTCACCGCTCCCTCGATCACCGCAATTACCAACTCGGGCTCCGGGATGGTCACCGGCGGCCCGTTCAGCGGCGGGCTGTTCGCCATCACGGACTCGGGCTCCGGGAAGATCGTGCTCGACGAGGTGAAGGTCATCAGTCTGAGCAGCACGGTCTCGGGTTCAGGCGAGGTGGAGATCAAGGCAGGGGTCGTCGGCGCGCAAGAGGTCAACGTCAGCGGCTCAGGTTCCTTCAATGCCCCGGATCTCGAGAGCAGAGTGGCGACGGTTCGCGTGAGTGGCTCCGGTAGTGTCGAGCTCTGGGCAACCGAGGGACTTGATGCCCAGGTGAGCGGTAGCGGTTCAGTTTCGTACTGGGGCTCGCCTCGGCTCACGGAGGAATCGAGCGGCTCGGGTGAGGTCAAAGCGCTTGGGGACAAGTCCTCGAGCACGGAGTAGAGACGTCCGACTCGGCCTGACCGGCGGGGCTGTGCGCTCCAGGGGTCGGGCGGTTCGGCTAGAGCTCCACAGGGAGGAATCGTCATATGGGCGGACCACTCGCTCCGACCGTTCTCGTCGTCTTCGGCGCCACAGGCGACCTCATGGCCCGCAAGATCGCGCCCGCGCTCTTCTACCTTCTCGGCAAGGGCATGCTCCCCGACCGGTTCCGGGTAGTCGGGTTCTCTCGGCGGGACTGGAGCGACGACGAACTGCGCGAACACGTGAGCAGCATCTTGCTCGAGCGGCAGCCGGATGCCGATCCGAGCGCGGTCGAGGCGTTCTGCGAGCTGTTCACTTACCAGCGCGGATCGTTCGAGGACGAGAGCGCGTACGAGCGGGCGCTCGCAACACTCTCGGCGATCGACGCCCAGTGGGGCATGTGCAGCAACAAGCTCTACTATCTTGCCGTGCCGCCCGATCACTACGAGACCATCTTCCGAAACATCGCGGCGGGCGGGCTCGCAAAGACCTGCAGCGCCGCCGAGGGTTGGACGCGGATCCTCGTGGAGAAGCCGTTCGGCAACGACGCCCGGACGTCCCACGAACTCGATGAACTGCTGGCGAGCCTGTTTCGCGAGGAGCAGGTCTACCGCATCGACCACTACCTCGCAAAGGAGATGCTGCAGGGCATCTTGAACTTCCGGTTCGCGAACAACCTGTTCGAGACGTCGTGGAATCGCAGCGCGATCGAGCGCATCGACATCTCACTGCTAGAGACGATCGGCGCCGAGAAGCGGGGGCGCTTCTACGATGGCGTGGGTGCGCTGCGTGACGTGGGCCAGAACCACCTCCTTCAGATGCTCGCGCTCGTCACGATGGACCAGCCCGCCTCGCTCGAACCCGACGACATCCGCGCGGCTCGGGCCGGACTCCTGCGCTCGCTCAAGCCCCTCCGGCGCGACCAGGTCGCCGCCAATTCGTACCGCTCGCAGTATCGCGGCTTCTGTGAGATCGAGGGTGTTGCGCCTGATTCCGACACCGAGACCTACTTCAAGCTGCGCACGGTGATGGACGGGCGCCGCTGGGCGGGCGTACCGGTGACGTTCGAGAGCGGCAAGCGGGCCGGCATCACCCCGCGCAAGGAGATCGTCGTGACGTTGCGGCGGCCCGCCGAGTGCATGTGCCGCCCGGGACAGCCCTATCAGAACAAGGTCGTGTTCACCTTGGAGCCGACCGACACGATCACCATTCACTTCTGGGCGAAGAAGCCCGGCTTCGAGAACGATGTGGAGGAGCGGACCTTCGACTTCTTCCTGTACGAGAAGGTCGAGAAGGCACAGTACGTCGAGGAGTACGCGAAGTTGTTGTTCGACGCGATCCGGGGAGACCAGACGCTGTTCGTATCGACCGACGAAGTCCGGTCGATGTGGGGATTCATCGATCCGGTGGTTCGTGCCTGGCACGAGGGCGCGATCCCTTTGGCCAGCTACGAACCGAACACCGATGAGGCGCCTAAGGCCGCCGAGGAGAAGCTCGGCTCGCAGGTGCGATCGCGCGGGCAGGTCGGCGTCATCGGGCTCGGGAAGATGGGGCGGGGGCTTGCCCTGAACGCGCTCGAGCACGGATGGGAGGTTGTAGCGTTCAACCGTACGGTCTCGGTCGCCGAGGGGATGGCTGCCCAAGGCATCTTGCCGGCGACGACCCTTCGCGAGTTGGTCGAGATGCTCGAGCCCCCGCGTGTGGTCTGGCTGATGGTGCCCGCAGGCCGGCCGGTCGACGCGATGCTCTTTGGCATGGACGAGCACGGCCACGCGCTTGCGGACCTGCTCGCGCCGGGCGACATCGTCATCGATGGCGGCAACTCCTTCTACCGCGACGCGCTCGAACGCTCCTCGCGGCTCGCGGAGCGCGGCATCGGGTTTCTCGACGTCGGGACCTCTGGCGGTCCCGAGGGCGCGCGCAGCGGCGCGTGTCTCATGGTGGGCGGTGATACGGAGCTGTTCGAGCAGGTTGAGCCGCTGATCGCCGATGTCGCCCTGCCTGGCGCGTACCGGTTCTTCGAAGGTGTGGGGGCCGGCCACTTCGTGAAGATGGTTCACAACGGCATCGAGTACGGCATGATGCAGGCCATCGCCGAAGGATTCCAGGTCATGCACGTCGGTCCGTACGATCTCGACTTGGAGCAGGTGACCGACGTCTACCAGCACGGGAGCGTGATCGAGTCGCGGCTCGTTGGGTGGCTGTGCGAGGCTTTCGGCCTGCATGGCGACGCGCTCGAGGACGTGAGCGGGATCGTCGGGCACACGGGTGAGGGTGAGTGGACCGTGAAGGTCGCCGAGGAGTTGGGGGTCGAGGCGCGCGTCATCGCTGAGGCGCTCAGGTTCCGCGTCGAGTCGGAGCACGATCCGAGTTACGCGGGGCGAGTGCTCACGGCCCTGCGCAACCAGTTCGGTGGGCACGCCCTTCTCGGCGCCGCGGAAAGCCGATCGCGACAGGGATAGGCCGGTCTCGGGCACGGCCTGGGGGCGCTCAGCCTTGTTCAGACACCCGCGCGGAAGCAGAAGAGAGCGCCTCGGGTGCGTATACTACGGGTTGCCACATCTCCAGCCTGGGTAAGGGGTGCGCGCCATGATCGACGAGACGATCAACACCGGAACAGGTGAGCAACTCACCGTGGAGCAGGCCTACGCCATGCTCGACTTCTACTGCGACCTGCTCGAGAAACAAGGCTACCAAGCGGTGCCGTATCCAAACGTGGATGCGCGCCTCGGCGGGAGTGTCTACCGCGGAGCCAAGTACGACGCGCTCAACGAGGCCTACTGGATGTGCGAGGAGACTCGCAAGCTGATCCGCCAGGGCCGCTGGTCGAAGGCGCAGCGCTGGATCGGATTCATCCAGGGCCTCGTGTGGATGAGCGGACTGTGCTCGATCTCCGAGATCAAGACCCACAACCGGCTCGGCCCGCGCACGTCATCCTCGACTGCAGGCGCCACGGCCGGGCGTATGTTCATGAGCCGCGGAACCAACGGCTGGGGCGAGGCGAAGTCCTAGGTGCGTCGCCCGGCACGGCGCCTGGCGCGCCAACCGGCACTCTACGCTGCGCGCTACGCGCCGGACGCCATCTTGCCGCTCGCCCGGTAGTAGACGATCTTTGCGACGCCCTTCGCCGTCCGCATGCCGCCGAGCATCGAGTAGATGCGCCCGTTCTTCGGACGTGGCTCCATGCCGAGCACGCGAGCGGCCCCTCGGCCGGCCTCTTCGGGCGAGACTCCGAAAGCATCGAGCGCATACCGCCAGTTGTCAGCGGTCGCCGCGAGCCGAGGGCTCGTCTTGATGTCGACGTAGAAGTCGGTCGCCACCATGCCCGGCACGAAGCCCACGACGATGGCCTTCGAGTCTTCGCTCTCGGCCGCGAGCGAGCGGGTGAGGCTTGCGATGGCCGCCTTCGTTGCGGTGTACGCGGCGGTGTGAGGAGTGGCTTCGCCGCGGTAGCCTCGGCCGGCCATGTTCATGAGTACGCCGCCGTCCTCGCGAAAGTGCGGGAGGATCGCACGCGCTCCGTACAGGTGGCCCAGGAGGTTGATCGAGACGACGTCGCGCAGCTCGTCGTAGCCGAGCTCGTCGAGCGGCCGATAGCCCTCACTGATGCCGGCGTTGTTCACCCAGGCGTCGATCCGGCCGAATCGGGAGAGCGCAGCGTCGCGAAGCGCCTGCACCTGGCCCGCCTCCGCCACATCGCACGCCATGCCGTCCACCTCGGCGCCCGCAGCCGACAGAGCAGCCAGCGTCTCGTTCACGGCTTCGGGAGTGCGGGAGCTGACGCACACCTTCGCACCTTCGGCGACGCACGCTTCCGCGATCGCCCGCCCGATGCCGCGCGTGGATCCGGTGACGACGACGACCTTGCCCGAGAGCCCCATCGCTACTCCCGCCCCCCGTGGGGAAGCGGCTCGCTAAGGAAGCGCGTCGCAGCCGCGACCGCTTCCTCGGGCGTGTCGGTATCCACGAGCGCTCCGGCCGAATAGAAGGACGAGAATCGCTCGCCGAGCGGGAACCCGAGCGACACGACTGGGCGGCCTGCCGCGAGCGCGAGCGCGATCTCCGAGAGCGTACCGGCACCGCCCGGCAGCGCGACGACCACACGGCTGGTGAGTACGTTGATTGCGTTGCGTGCGTCGCCCATGCCCGTGATGACGGGGATGTCGATGTGAGGCGCGATGCCGTCCCAGTCGTCGCTGGGGAGAATGCCGATCACGAGCCCACCGGCCTCGCTGGCGCCTCGTGCTGAAGCGGCCATCACACCTGCGTCACGGCCGCCGTTCAGGAGCACCCAGCCCGCGCGCGCGATGAGCGCACCCAGCTGGTATGCGGCTCGGAGCGTGGCCTCGCTCCCGCTGGCGCCGCCCATCACTCCGACCACCGTCTTGATGGCGACCACCTCCCTGCGCGCAGTGTAGCGCAGGGAACCACGCCCGGTGGCGCCCCCCGACGGGCTTGGCGGCGTTGGCTGCTGCGTCGGCTGGGTGGACTACTTGAGCTCGAAGACCACTGTGACGTCGGCCGACACGTCGAGCTGTCCGGGCTCAATGGGGACCGAGGCCTTCGCGGCATCCGCCGAGTACGCAACGCCGCCCATGGGAATCGGGACAGTCACGTTGCTCGTGCTCATGCTCACGACCTCGCCGACGCTCTTGCCCGCGGCTTTCGCCATCGCCTCGGCGCTCTTGCGCGCGTCGGCCACCGCTTTGTCGATTGCCTGAGCCCGGTAGGGCGACTCCTCGGAGATGATGAACGCGGGTCCGTTGATCGAATTCGCGCCGGCCTCGTTCGCTGCCGTGATCACGTCGCCGAGCCTCTCGATGTCGCGCACCTTCGTCGTCACGACGAGCGACGCATCATACCCGGTGATGATCACCTTGTTGCCCTGCGTGGTCTGCTGCGGGTAGACGCTGACGTTCTGCGTCTGGATGTCCTTGGCGTCGATGCCGGCCTGCTTGAGCGCTTCGGTGATCTCCTTCCCCACCGCCGAGGCCGCCTTGAGCGCCTTCTTCGCATCCGGCGACTGCTTGGTCACGCCGAAGGTCATGACCGCCTCGTCGGGGGCTGCCGAAACCTTGCCGTTTCCGGAAGCAGTGACCGTGTTCAGCGGCTGTGCGGCTGGTGCCGTCACCACTTTGGTTGTGCAGCCCGACAGGGCCGCGATCGATACGCCGACAAGGAACAGGGCGATGGCCGCGATTGCGACGCGGCGTGGCCGGTGGCGTGACTTCATGGCGCGCTCCTTCGGTCGACCATTGGCGGAGACCCCGCTGGAGTTTCGGCGGGACATGCTCCATGCGTATGCATTCCCTTTGACGCCAAAGGCACGCGGCGGGTTCGCGAGGGGAGGGATACGGAGCGCGGGGAGCGGCGAGAGCGCGTGCGGGTGGTCGTGTCTCCGTAGCGCCGAAGGGCCTGAGGCCACGTCCGGCACAGCCATCGACTTGCCCGAGCGGTGACGGTGATTGTCGGCTGGCCTAACGGGCCGTGACGACTTTGGCGGCGCAGCTGTGTCGGAGGTGCGCACGTCGGGCTCCTCCGTTTCGGGTGAGCGCGTGCCCTTCTTTCGGCGCGGAATGTGCTGAACACGCCGGAAAACGAGGAGGGCTCGGGTGTCCATGACCAGCACAAGCACTGCACGTGTACGCAGAGTGTGCGCCGTTCTTCTGCTTGCGCTCGTACTCCTGGCGACAGCATCCCTTTCGGCTGTGCCTCTTGCCGAGGGAGCCGCTCGGCTGACGAGGTGCTCGGCCTCGGTCAGCACCCACCACCCGAAGCAGGGCTCGACTGTCACCGTCAAAGCCCGTGCGCTCGACGCCGCTGGCCGCCCGATCAAGGGTGCGAGGGTGGTGTTCGCCTGGTCCTTCAAGAGCGGCCGAGTGTCGGTGGTCAGGGCCACCAACAGCACCGGTTACGCGTACAGCTCGCGGAACATCGGCTCCGCGCCCACCTCGTACAAGGTCTTCGTCAAGGCGACCGCTGAGTCCGGGGGTGCTGCCAAGTCGGCTTCAGCGTGGTTCGTGCCGAGCTCGGCTGCCGGGAGCACCGCGCAGAACGTCTACATCGGCATCGGTCCCAGTGGCTACGTGCCGACCACCGTCTACGTTGATGCGGGCCGGCCGATCGAGCTCACCCTGGGTCAGGGCAGCAGCTGCGCGGCATACTTCCGTATCCCTTCGCTGGATGTATCGCTCGACAGCTCAAAGGGTCCCGCGAGCGTGTCGCTCCCGGCGCTCAAGGCGGGAAGCTACCTCTTCAGATGCTCGATGGGCATGTACACGGGACACATCGTCGCGAGGTAGAACGCAAACGACCCCGCTGCGGCGGGGTCGTTCTCGCGTGTGTGGCGCGCCCTGCAGGATTCGAACCTGCGACGTCCTGATTCGTAGTCAGGCCCTCTATCCAGCTGAGGTAAGGGCGCGTACTCCATTGGCGAGCTTGCCTCGCGCGACCTCGCGCGAGCCGAACCC
>CAYGYT010000002.1:0-3949 GCA_964354215.1 uncultured Eubacteriales bacterium
TCCCCCTTGGCTCCACCACAGGACTCCCGAGACTCCCGTCTTCGATGACGGGAGTCTCTTGTTCTTCAGGCGGCACTTCAGTCCGTCAACTTCCGCTCGAGCTGCCACCGTGGCCAGTCAGTGGGGAAGAGAACGGGCGCAGCGCACGTCATCGCCCGACCAGCGCCTGGGTATGGATAGTACGGAGGCTGCGGCGGGTCGGTGAACCTGTGGGAGTCCGGGCTCTCTACATCAGCAGTGCTATCGGTCTCGGACATGCATCCAAGGACCTGGCGATAGCACGGGAGGTGCGTCTTCTTCGCCCCGATGTAGAGGTCGTGTGGCTGGCAGGGGCTCCCGCGTGCGATGTCTTGCGCGAGTCAGGCGAGAACGTACTTGCCGAGAACGAGCGTTGGCACGGGGCGAGTGACATCGCGGAGAAGTGCACCCGCGACGGGCAGCTCAATCTGGTGCGCTACATCTACCGCTCGCTCCCGGCGTGGATGGCGAACATGCGTCTCATCAAGGACGTGCTCAAGTCCCACGAGATAGACGTCATCATCGGGAACGAGGCGTGGGAAGTGGACGTTCCCCTGGTTGCGGGTCTTCTGCGCCTCCCCGTCCCCTTCGTGATGATCACGGACTTCGTCGGAGTCGACGCCATGACGAGGAATCCAATCGAGCGGATCGGCGCTTGGTTCCTCAACGCGTTGTGGTCGCTCGACGCGCGGATCTACGAGGGAGGACTCAACTCGGCGCTCTTCATCGGTGAAATCGAGGACATACCGGCTCGGCGGTCCGCTCTTGGACTTCGGGACAGACGCGCGCATGCGCGGGACCACTACGAGTTCATTGGCCACGTCATCCGCTTCCATCCAGACGACTACAAGGACCGTGAGGCATGCCGTCGTCGGCTCGGGTATGGCGACGAGACGTTGATCGTCTGCAGCGTGGGCGGTACCACGATAGGGCGAGACCTGATGGAGCTGTGCGGCCAGGCCTTCCTCGTTCTGCAGGAGGATGTGCCGGACGCGCGCATGGTTCTGGTGTGTGGGCCACGTCTGGCGACCGAATCGCTCACTGTGCCGGCGAGCGTCGAGATCCGCGGGCACGTGCCCCTCCTCTATGAGCACTTCGCGGCCTGCGACGTCGCCGTCGTGCAGTGTGGCGCGTCCTCGACGACCGAGTTGGCAGCCCTCCGAACGCCGTTCATCTACTTCCCGATCGCGGGACACTTCGAGCAGGAACTGGTGGCGGCCCGTCTCGCTCGCCATGGGGCCGGCAGGCGTATGTCGCTGAATGAGACGACGCCGAGCCAGCTTGCGACCGGCATCGAGCAGGAATGCGGCCGCCCCGTCACGTGGAAGCGGATGCCCGTGGACGGCGCCAGGCTGGCAGCGCAACACGTGGTGCGTGTGCTCGAACGTCGATCAGGGGGGACAAGGGCGTCGGGAGCAGTTTCTTAGAGGCATGGGTGGGGGCCTCTCCCTACGCCGAGGGCAGAGTGGTGCCAGGTCTAGACCCGGACGAAGGGCTTGAGCCAGTTGAAAAGCCTACCTCGGTAGTACTCGAAATAGATGAAGTAGCCGAGCAGGAGTCCGCCGACGATGTCGATCGAGTAGTGCGAGTGCGAGGTGAGCAGCACGATCGTTTCCGCCACGAGCAGCACGAGCAGCGTCCGCTTGATCGCCGGCGCCTCCTCGCGATCCACCACGAGGTAGAAGAGGAGCATGGTCGCCATGTGTCCCGAGGGGAACACGCCCCACAGGCGGAACAGCCCGCCTGACGGGTTGAAGTGCGTCGCTTCCTCGTAGGGCGCTCCCAGCGGCGTGAGCACGATGATGAACGCCCGGAAGATGTCGATGAGGCCGTAGAGCGCCGCGATCTCCGGAACGTCCCGCAGGCGGCGCTTCGACACGACGTAGACCACCAGTAGGACCAGGGCCGTGATGTAGATCGCTTCGACCACGAACTGCGTCCACGCTGCGTACGGAACAAGATCGAAGAGCAGATCCGGGATGCGGGGCCGATCCGGGTAGCGGGACTGTATCAGGAGACTGCCGAGGGCGCTGAGCACGCCGCCCGTGAGCATGACGAGAGCAGCAGCACCGAAAGCGCGAAACCATCGTCGCCAGTCGAGCTGCTCGGTGTGTTCGACCTCTTCTACAGCATCGCTCATAGCCATAGGATGCCGCACTCGGGCGAGACGTGGGGTCTCCGTGACACATGCGCCCCCCGCGCCCCTCCTCGGCCATCATGCCCTAGAACCGTTGGCGCAGCCCCCGCGCCGCTGTCGACCCCGCCCAGGAGGCCGCCTTGCCACCCGACCGCCCCTACGAACCGCAAGCCATTGAGGAGAAGTGGCAGGCCGTCTGGGACGCTGACCTGTAGTACTCCGTGAGCGAGGACACCGGCAGGCCGAAGAAGTACGTCCTCGAGATGTTCCCGTACCCTTCGGGCGACATCCACATGGGCCACGTGCGGAACTATACGATCGGCGACGTGGTGGCCCCGGCGTCTTCCTCGGGTCTTGGGAGCGCGGCGTCGTGGGCCGGCGCGAGTCACGTCGCCGGGGAGCTTGCCACTTCACCGTCACATAGTCGTATCCCGGTGACCAGGTGGGCGCGTGACCCGCATCGCCATGGTAGGCGCGGATCCGCCGCGACCCGGCGAACGCGAGCTTGACCGGCGCGGTGTACCTCGTGTAGCCGGAGTAGTCCGACGCCCTCGCCTTCATCAGCGTGCCAGCGCTCCTCCAGACCGACCCAACCCTGCGGTCCAGGTACAGAGTAACCGGGTAGGTTCCCACAGGGTGTCGCGGCTTGAGTGTGCCAGTGACTGTGAAGGTCGCACCCTTCTTGGCGCTGGTCGGTGCCGCTGGGTTCGACAGCGTGGCCTTTGGCTTCCCCGTCGAGGCGCTAATGACAGTGGTGAACACCTCGGCATCGGAGCCGCCGTCGGAGGCGCCCGTTCCGTGCAAGCCCGTTCTTTCGGCTAGGCTCACCTGATATGCTGGACTCGCGGTCCCGCTTCTCCGAACTCTCGGGCGCCACGCCGCTACTGCCCAGCCCCTGCTGACGCATCGACCGCCGGAATGAGCCGTCTACTGCTCAGGCAGGATTCGCAATGGGCTAGTTGGGATTAGAATATGGGCCGAGCCTCGTTAGGAGAGGCGAGTATCGGAGCGGTGTTTCGTTTCGGGCTCGGGCGCCTGGGCAACGAATGACCTGCAAGCACAGACTGTGGTCAGCCCGCTGAGGTACTCACCCCGGCGCTCACCCGCTGCCAAGGGACCGGGGGTGGGAACGATGAAGCGGTTTCCGTTCTGCTGGCCGCGAGGATTCGCGACTACAGCACTGGTGTGCACTGCGGTCTTGTTCGTTCTATGTACCGCGTTCGCGCTCGCCCTCGACGTGCAGTCTGCCGAGGCGGCGGTTCCCGTCGCCAATCCCGACGGGGTGCTCCCGTCCCAGATCGCGAAGCTCATCGCCTCCCACGGGGCGGCGAACGACGCTTTCGGCTGGTCGGTCGCCGTCTCGGGGGACACCATGGTGGTGGGCGCTCATGTCGACGACGTCGGCGCGAACGTCGACCAGGGCTCGGTCTACGTCTTCACACGCTCCGGTTCGACCTGGACCCAGGAGGCGACGCTCACCGCCTCGGACGGCGCGACGGACGACCGCTTCAGCTACGCGCTCGCCATCAGCGGCGACACTCTCGTTGTGGGCGCCTACCATGCTGATGTGGGCACGAACGCCGACCAAGGCTCGGCCTACGTCTTCGTACGCAGCGGAACCGTGTGGACCCAGCAGGCCAAGCTCACCGCCTCGGACGGAGCCGCGCACGACCGCTTCGGCAACTCCGTCGCCCTCCGGGACGATGCGGTGGTCGTAGCAGCCTACGCCGACGACGCCGGCACGGGCGACTCCCAGGGCTCGGCGTACGTGTTCACCCGCTCTGGCACGACGTG
>CAYGYT010000002.1:4049-105609 GCA_964354215.1 uncultured Eubacteriales bacterium
GACCGAGCAGGCCAAGCTCACCGCCTCGGACGGCGCGACGGACGACTACTTCGGCGTTTGGGCCGCGATCTCGGGCGATACGGTCGTCGTGGGCGCAGATGGCGACGACGTCGGCGCAAACGCCAACCAAGGCTCGGCGTACGTGTTCACCCGTTCCGGCACGACGTGGACCGAGCAGGCCAAGCTCACCGCCTCGGACGGCGCGACGGACGACTACTTCGGCTGGGCCGCCGCGGTCTCGGGCGACACCGTCGTCGTGGGCGCCTACCACGACGACGTCGGCACGAACGTCGACCAGGGTTCGGTCTACGTCTTCACGCGCTCGGGCTCGACCTGGACCCAGGAGGCGACGCTCACCGCCTCCGACGGCGCCGCGCACGACTACTTGGGCTACTCGCTCGCCATCACGGGCGACACGGTCGTCGTGGGAGCTAGTGGCGACGACATCGGCGCCAACGCCGACCAGGGCTCGGCGTATACCTTCGTCCGGAGTGGAACCACCTGGACCGAGCGGACCAAGCTCACCGCCTCGGACGGAGCCGCGCACGACCGCTTCGGCTGGTCGGCGGAGATCTCGGGAGACACGGTCGCGGTGGGCGCCCGCTATGACGACGTCGGCGCGAACACGGACCAAGGCTCGGCCTACATGTTCGCGCCCTACGTCACCGAGTGCGGCACACCGCTCACGATTCCCGCCCCCGGCGTGCTCGCCAACGACACCGACGCGGACGGCGACTCTCTGTCGGTGACGTGGCACGACCAGCCCTCCCACGGGACCCTCTCGGTCGACGGCAACGGCGCGTTCACCTACACGCCGTTGCCCCACTTCTTCGGCACCGACACGTTCCAGTACCAGGCGTCTGACGCGACCAATCCCTCGGCGCCCGCGCTCGTCACGATCAAGGTCGTCGATACGATAGAGCCCACCGTTACTGCCTCCGTCATCGGCAACAACTCGACGAGCGTGCGGGTGAGCCTCGAGGCGACCGACGGCCCGACGGGCTCGGGCGTGGCGCTCTTGGAGTACCGGATCTCGCCGAGCCCGAACACGTCAGTCACGGTCTCCGGCTTGACCACCACCACGCCAGCGGTCACCACACCGGGCGCCTACACGCTCTACTACGTCGTGCGGGATGCGGTCGGCCTCGAAGCCACCGGCTCCGTGGGCTTCACCGTCATCTCTGGCGGCGGCGGCGGTGGCGGCGGCGGTGGCGGCACGTTCGACACGACCCCGCCCACCGTGAGCGCCTCGGTCTCGCCCGCGACTTGGAGCAAGGGACCGGTCACGGTGACGATCTCTGCTTCCGACAACTCCGGTGCGGTGACGGTGACCTACGCGATCGGCGGTGGGGCGGCCCAGACCTACTCGGCGCCCTTCAGCTTCGACACTGAGGGTCAGACCACCATCGCCTATGAGGCCGCGGATGCGGCCGGCAACAAGACGACCGGGACGCTTGTCGCGCTCATCGACAAGACGCCGCCGGTGACCGTCATCACGGCCACCGGGGCCCTCGAGGGCACGCGTGCGGTCGGCATCAGTGCGTCCGACGCACTCTCCGGCATCGCCACTGTGCGCTACGCCATCAATGGGGGCGCAGCTCTGCCCTACACCGCGCCGATCATCCTGAGTGCGCCTGGCACCTACACGATCGAGGCGTTCGCGACCGACGTTGCCGGCAACCCGTCTGCGGCCAAGAGCGAGACCGTCGTCGTGAAGGGACGCCCGAAAGTCGTGCTCTCCACGCTCCCGTCCTCGGTGGCGTACATGGCGAGCACCACCGTCACGGGCAGCGTCACCTACGAGGGCAAGCCCGCACAAGGCGTGCTCGTGAGGCTCTCGCCGTCCTCGATGACGACGCTCACTGCGGCCGACGGCTCGTTCGCGTTTGCCGTGAAGTACGACAGGAACACGACCTTGCAGGCGACCGCAGGCGATGGCGGTGCGTGGCTCGAGGGCACGAGCGCCCCGGCGACGTTGAAGGTCAGAGCGGCACTCGCCGTCCCGTCCTATGCGCGCACGAAACAGGGCCTGAGCGTGTTTGGCGGCACCTTGAAGCCGCGCCATGCGGCCAAGACCCTCGGGGTGACCGTGAGGCTCGAGCGGATCGTCAAGGGCAAGGTCGTCCAGCGCGTGACACTGAAGGCCGTGCTCTCGAACGGCGCTACCGGCCAGTCGCGGTATACCGCCGCGACGAGGCTTCGCGCGGGCACCTGGCGCGTGTGGGCGGTGCACGCTGACGCGAACCACGCAACGGGCACCACAGTGAGGACCACGATCAAGGTGAAGTAGCCGCGAGGGCCGTAGGCAACGGGGCGGCACGCACATGCGCGCCTCGCGGCTGGGCCGTCTCCGAACCCCCAGGTGCCGGGCCGCTCCTGCCCAGCCCGTGCTGACGAATCGGCCGCGGGAATGAGCCGTCTACTGCTCATGCAGGATTCGCACAGGGCTGTTCGTGGCTAGCATATTGGCCGAGCACTCAGGAGACCCGCCCTCGGACCCCCCTGGCACACTCTCCTGTCTGCCGAAGAAGCTTGGAAGGCGCCCGTCAGCGTCGGGGGAGCATTGGCGGGTGTCTTTCTTCGTATTGACTCGCGGCCCGGCCTCCAGATCGCAGAACGAATGGGGTCTTGAGAACGCGCGAAGCGCCTCGATTCCGCATTGCTCAGTGCCGTGCGCGAGGGGCTGGCTCCTATGGACGCGCCCGTCAGCCCAGCTTCGCGTGTGTCTCGGAACTCGGCGCTGTCCAGACCCTCGAAGTGCGAGTCCTGGGTCCAGAGTACGGCGTCCGCTGTGCGGGCTGTTGCGAGGATGATTGCATCCGATATCGATAGGCCGCTGTCGACTGACAACCGCGCCGACTCGAGCGCTAGCGTTGCCGAGAAGTCCACGACGTTCACACTCACTGCTCGCGGATCGCCTTGGGGATCGCGACCTGAAACTCGGGCGAGACGGTGACGGTGTCGAAGACGGCGCTTGCCGACTGCATGAACTCCGCGCCCCTCCTCGGCTATCATTCCCTAGAACCGCCAGCACCTAGTTCCGCGCGTCTGTCGACCCCGCCCAGGAGGCCGCCTTGCCACCCGACCGCCCATACGAACCGCAAGCCATCGAGGACAAATGGCAGGCCGTCTGGGACGCTGACCTGCAGTACTCGGTGAGCGAGGATACCGGCAGGCCCAAGAAGTACGTCCTCGAGATGTTCCCGTACCCCTCGGGCGACATCCACATGGGGCACGTGCGCAACTACACCATCGGCGACGTGGTGGCCCGCTACTTCACGATGCGCGGCTTCGAGGTGCTCCACCCGATCGGCTGGGACGCCTTCGGCCTGCCTGCCGAGAACGCTGCGATCAAGAGCGCGACGCACCCGGCGACCTGGACGTACACCAACATCGAGAAGCAGGCTGCCTCGTTCAAGCGCATGGGCTTCTCGTACGACTGGGATCGTACCGTGGTCTCTTCGGACGTCGACTACTACCGATGGGGCCAGTGGATCTTCCTCAAGTTCTGGGAGCGCGGCCTCGTAGAGCGCCGCAATTCACCCGTGAACTGGTGCCCGTCGTGCAAGACCGTGCTCGCCAACGAACAGGTCATCGGCGAAGGCGTGTGCTGGCGCTGCGGCAGCATCGTCGAGAAGCGCGAGCTCGAGCAGTGGTTCTTGAAGATCACCGAGTACGCCGACGAGCTCCTCGACGACCTCGAGAAGATGCCCGGCTGGCCCGAGCGTGTGAAGACGATGCAGGCCAACTGGATCGGCCGAAGCCACGGTGCCGAAGTCGAGTTCACCGTGTGCGACGCCGCGGGTGACGCCACCGACGAGCGCATCACCGTCTTCACCACGCGTCCGGACACGCTCTTCGGCTGCTCCTTCTTCCTACTGGCTCCCGAGCACCCGCTCGTGCGGGACTTTGTGGCCGGAACCGAGCACGAAGCCGACGTCATGCGCGTCGTGAACGCGGCGGCGCGCGAGAGCGCGGTCGAGCGCTCGATGGGCGAGCGCGTGAAGAACGGCGCGTTCACCGGCCGCTACGTTGTGAACCCGGTGAACGGTGAGAAGGTGCCGGTCTGGGTGTCCGACTACGTGCTCATGGAGTACGGCACCGGCGCGGTCATGGCCGTGCCCTGCGGCGACCAGCGTGACTTCGAGTTCGCCCGAAAGTACGGCTTGCCGATCCCGCCTGTCGTGGTGACTGAGGACGACCCGCTTGCGACGGAGCTTGGCGAGACCCGCGAGCGCGTGATGACCGACGTCACTTGGCCCGAGGCCTACGACGGCCCCGGCGTCATGGTGCAGTCGGGCGAGTTCACCGGCATGCCCGGCGGCAAGGACTCCGAGGGCATGAAGGCGGTCACCCGTCGGCTTGAGGAGCGCGGGCAGGGCCGCTTCGCGGTGAACTACCGTCTGCGCGACTGGCTGATCTCTCGGCAGCGCTACTGGGGGAACCCCATCCCGGCCGTCCACTGCCCGACGTGCGGCCTCGTGCCCGTGCCGGAGGATCAGCTGCCTATCGTGCTGCCGATGGACGTCGACATCACAAAGGGCGAGACGCTCGCCGACCACCCCGAGTTCTACGAGACCGTGTGCCCCACTTGCGATGGTCCCGCTCGGCGGGAGACCGACACGATGGACACGTTCACGTGCTCGTCGTGGTACTACCTGCGCTACTGCGACGCGCGCAACTCCTCGGCGATATGGGACACGCGCAAGACCGACTATTGGATGCCGGTCGACCAGTACATCGGCGGTATCGAGCACGCCATACTGCACCTGCTGTACTCGCGCTTCTTCACGAGGGTCTTTCGCGACATGGGTCTCGTGAGCTTCGACGAGCCGTTCACGAACCTGCTTACCCAGGGCATGGTGAAGAAGGACGGCGAGACGATGTCGAAGTCGAAGGGCAACGTCGTCGCGCCCGAGGAGATGATCGAGAAGTACGGCGCCGATACGCTGCGCGCCTACATCCTCTTCATGTCGCCGCCCGACAAGGACCTCGAGTGGTCCTACGAGGGCGTCGAGGGCATGTACCGGTTCCTCGCGCGCGCCTGGCGCCTCGTCTGGGACATCGCCGAAGAGGTCACGTCCGGCTGCGGTGTGGCGGCCGGCGACGACGCCACGAAGGCGCTCCATCGCGAGATGCATCGCGTGATCGGGAAGGTCACGCGCGACATCGAGGACTTCGGCTTCAACACGGCGCTAGCCGCGATGATGGAGCTCATCAACGCTGCGATGGACTACCGGCGGGCGGTCCCCGACGGGCAGCGCGACCTTCCCGTCGAGAGCGAGGTTGCGGAGTCGCTCGTACTCATGCTCGCACCGTACGTCCCCCACATCGCCGAGGAGCTGTGGCAGGTCGGTCTCGGGCATGACGGCTCGGTGCACTCTGCCGGCTGGCCTGCGTTCGACGCATCTGCGGCCGCTGCCGAGGAGATCGAGATGCCGGTCCAGGTCAACGGGAAGGTGCGTGCGCGGGTGGTCGTCTCGGTGGACGCCTCCGAAGAAGACGTGCGCGCGGCCGCGCTGGAAGCTGCCGCCTCTTGGGTTGAAGGTCGCGAGGTGAAGAAGGTCCTCGTGGTGCCCGGAAAGCTCGTGAGCGTGGTCGTCGCAGGGTAAGGATGCGGTCGGACCCGCGTCAGCCCTCCCGTGCATCCTGAGGTTCAAGGATTACTCCGTCACCGTCGGCAGGGCTCTCCCCTCAGCCTGGCTCGAAAGGGGAGGGCACACAATGGACGACGTGCGCGAGCGTCTGCGCGACCTACTTAAGCGAGCTGGGCTGTCGAACGTGCCCCCAACCGTTCTTGCGGCGGTGCTTGCGGTCTCGGTCATCGGAGTCGTCCTTGGCCTGCGGCACTGGTGGCCGGGTGGCGGCGACGTCGTGGCGGCAACCGAGACTGCGCAGCCGGCGAGCGCGCAGGGGACGATCAATCCGTCGACGGGCCGTTCCGCCGCTCAGGCGTCTGCAGCGCCGTCCAGCGGCCCGTCCCCCCAAGAGACCCCGGGACCTTCGGGGCAAGCTCTCTACGTCCACGTCGTGGGCGCGGTCAGGCGTCCCGGTCTGTACCGGGTCAACTCGGGCTCGCGTGTCGCCGATGCGGTGGACGCAGCTGGCGGGTTGCTCGGAAACGCGGCCGAACGGGGGCTTAACCTGGCACGGCCCATCGAAGACGGCGAGCAGATCGTCGTGCCCACCCAAGACGAACTCGAGGCCAACCCGGGGCCTATCGAGCAGCAGAACAGCCTCGCCGCAGGTCCGACAGCCGGCACCGGCGGGAGTGGCGCCGGCGGCGCCAGTACGACACCGCGTGTGAACGTCAACACGGCCGATGTCAGCGCACTCGACACGCTCCCTGGCGTCGGGCCATCAACGGCGCAGAAGATCGTTGCCGAACGTGAGGCCAACGGCCCGTTCGCCTCCGCTGACGACCTGGCTCGCGTCCCTGGCATCGGGCCGAAGAAACTCGAGGCTCTGCGCGACATGGTGGTCACCAGGTAGCCGGTCAGTGGCCCAGGGCGCAGAGGCACTTCGGTGGACGAGTCGGTACCCGGCGTCCGTTCAGACGTGCGAGCTGCGGCGCTCGTGCGTCCGTCGGTTCCCCCGCTCGCGTGGTTTGCTGCGTCCGTGTGGCTGGGAGTCGTGGTCGCCGAGCAACTCGCTTGGGTTCGTGCGAGTGGTGCCAGACCGCTTTCCTTGGCCGTCGTCGTCGCCCTTTTGGCCGCTGCACTGGGGCTCGCATGCGCGCGACGGACGTGGCGGATTGCCGGGCTGCTGGCACTCGTTGGAGTCACCGCGGGCGTCGCCGTGGGCGCGATGGCGTGGGCGGTCGTCGAGCGCAACTCAGTGGGCGTGCCGATCGCGGCTGCTCGGGGACTACGAGTGGAGGTTCTGACCGACCCTGTCTCAGGGCAGTTTGGATCGAGTTCGCGTGCCCGGTGCGTGGCGCCCCCCGAGCTCTCAGGCGCCGTAGTGCGCATCCAATGGCAGAAGGGAAGACCGCCCGAGGCCGGGGAACTCGTTCGGGTGGTCGGCGCGAGCAGCACCACCATCGACGCGGAACGCCGCCGATCGGACGCGCGGTCAGGTATCTGCGCCACGATTCGGGCGCGCGTGGTCTCGCCGCTCGGTCGTGCCCGAAGCGTGCGCGGCGTGATGCTGCCGGTGAGACTATGGGCCTCTCGGCGAATCGCGCGGGTGCCCGGCCCCGGCGGCGACCTGCTCGCCGGGATCCTCGCGGGCGATCGACGCCGACTTGCCCAGACACCGGCTGATGCCGCCTTCAGAACAACGGGCCTCACGCACCTTGTGGCCGTGTCGGGCAGCCACCTCGTCGTGGTCGCCGCGCTCGCTGTGGCCCTGTGCACGGCACTTGGCCTCAGCACCGGATGGCGCTCCGTGCTCGTGCTGCTGGTGGTTGGGTCGTACGTCGTGTTCTCAGGCGTCCAGACGTCGGCGGTGCGCGCACTCGTGATGTCGGCAGTCGCATTCGCGCGTCCGTATTCCGACAGGCGTGGCGACTCGGCTGCCGCGCTCGCCCTCACCGTCGCAATCATGCTGCTAGTCGACTCACACGCTGCTTTCGATCTGGGCTTCCAGCTCTCGGTGGGTGCGGTCGTGGGGCTCATGGTGTTCGGTCGGCTGTTCGAGTGCTGGACGCGCGCGGCGCTCCCACGCTGGATGCGCCTCGCAGCTGGTCCTCTTGCGCTGACCCTGGCCGCGCAGGCCGCCACCCTACCGCTGATCGCCCGGACATTCGGCGTGGTGTCGCTCGTGTCTCCGTTGGCAAACGTCCTGGTCGGGCCCCTGATATCGATCGCCCTCGTCGTCGGCGTGTGGGGTCTCGGACTTGCGGCAATGTGGACATGGCTTGGTGACCTCGCCTTGGGCCTATCGGCGGCGCTCTGCGGCGCGTCCGTGTCGATCGCCACAGCGCTGTCCGCGCTGCCTGGTGCCGCCGTGCTTGCCGACGCCTGGGTATCCGGCCTAGCCGTGGCGTTCGCTGCCGCTCTGCCGCTGCTCTGGGCCGCGTGGCCCCAGCCGGAAGCGTCCTACCGCTCACGACTGCTCTTGCCGGCGTCCCTGGCCGTGCTCCTGCTCGCAGCCCGGGGAGTGAACCTTGAGTCGAATCCGACACTCACAGTGCTCGACGTCGGCCAGGGTGATGCGATCCTCCTGAGGGACAGAGGCGCTGCGGTGCTCGTTGACTGCGGTCCGAGTCCCTCGGCCTTGAGAGCCGCGCTCGCGCGAACCGGTCTGCGACGCCTCGGCGCGGTCGTCCTCACACACGATCATGCCGATCACACGGGGGGCCTGGAAGGACTCACCGGCGCCGTGCCGTTCGAGGCGCTCTACGAGTCCGCGTCTTCTGATCCCACGGGCTCAGAAGACGCCGCCGAAACAACGCAACGGCTGAACGACAGTCCGCGCGCGACGCCTCTGGGCGCGGAGACCTGCATGAGCGTCGGCCGATGGGAGCTCACCGTCTTGTGGCCGGGCGGCGGCGTCCACCCAGAGGAAACGAACGACACGAGCATCGTGATCTGGGCCAGATGCGGCGAGTTCGACGCGCTGCTCACCGGCGACGCAGAGTCCCAAGTGCTGGAAGCGCTGCAGCTAGGAGGCGAGCTCGGTGACGTGGACGCGTTCAAGGTCCCGCATCACGGAAGCCGAGGGGCCGTGTCATCCGTGCAGCTGGACGCCCTGCGGCCGGAGGTCTCACTCGTGAGTGTCGGAGCCGGGAATCGCTTCGGGCACCCGGCGAGCGAGACGCTGGAGCTGCTGCGGGCGTCTGGTAGTCGAGTCGTTCGAACCGACGAGAACGGTGATATCACGTTGCGGATCGATCCGCGCGCCGCGACGTACGAGGTCCGGCTCCAGCGTGGTTCGCGCGCGGAGGCGTGTGAGACAATCCCGTCGTCATCCGCGGATTCGCGGCTACCATCGGATGGTTGGACTCCCGGTGTCCTCAGACGTAAGCGACCTGAAGAACGTCTACCTGATCTACGGCACCCAGGAGCTGCAGCTCGAGCAGGCCTTGGACCGGCTGAAATCGCGCCTGTCCGCAGTAGCGGATCTGGATTTCAACCTTCAAACCTTTCGGGGAGAGGCATCCAAGGCCGACGAGGTCCTGTCCGCCTGCAACACGATGCCCTTCATGTCAGAGCGCCGCCTTGTCATCGTTCGCGACGTCGACAAGATGGGCAAGGCGGACCTGGACGCGTTAGCCGCCTACGCGCGAGCACCCGCCGAGACTACGACCCTCGTGCTGGTTGCGGAGAAGGTCGACCGACGTACAGGCCTCTACGCTGCGGTTGAGAAGCTCGGTGGTGTAGCGGAGTACAAAGCGCCGCGCAAGAGCGAGTACCCCTCGGCGGTGCTCGAGATGTTCGCGTCGCACGGCCGGAGTGTGGGCCGCGACGCGGCGGAGACGCTCGTGAAGGCCGTCGGTCACGATCTCGGTCGGCTGTCGATCGAGGTCGACAAAGTCATCGCGTTTGCGGGAGACCAGCGCACGTTGTCGCGAAACGATATCGAAGAAGTGATGTCGACGACTGCGTCCACGTCGATCTTCGAGTTCCTCGACGCGCTGGGGTCGCGTGACGCGCGGACCACGATGCGCTATGCGAACGAGCTCCTCGCGCAGGGTGAGTCGCCCAACCGAATACACGCGATGGCCGTGATGCGGGTGAGAGACCTCGTCGCAACGCAGGCACTCGCGAACCGGGGCCAGGCGTCCGCCGCCGCATGCGCGACCGCATTGCGCCGACCCGAGTGGCAGGTCCGTGACTACCCCCGGCAAGCCGGACGGTTCGCGCCGGGGGAGCTCGTCGGCGCCCTGCGGCACGCCGCCGCTGCTGAGGCCGAAATGAAGACGAGCCGGGATTCCCGGCTCGTCCTCGAACGCTGGATGCTCGCGGTGTGCGGCGCCTAGGCGCCTACGGCGTTTGCAGCCTTCATGATGCCGGACTTGCGGTTGGCGGCCTGGCTCTTGTGGATCATGCCTTTGCTGGCAGCCTTGTCGAGCAGCCTCGACGCCTCGAGGGCAGCAGCATTGGCGGCTGCCGCATCGCCAGCGTCGATGGCGGTGTGAACCTTCTTGATCGCGGTCTTGAGCTCCGACCGCACCGCCTTGTTGCGCTGGTGGCGCTTCTCATTGGTGATGACGCGCTTCTTCTGGCTCTTGATGTTCGCCACGAATGAAGGTCCTTCCGACTCAGGTCGTGGTGCCCGTCGCAGTGGGGTGCGGACGAACCCGCAAATACTAGCACACGGTCCCGAGCGTCGCCAATGCGAGTGCACCGGCCGGTCGAGACCGCATCAAGATTGTGACGGCCGTTACAGTGCGCGTGGCGTATGACGTATGACGCTCGTCAGGCGGGGAGCGTGGTATGCTTCCGCGCGGATTCGGCCCCCGGGACGACAGCAGCTGAATGCCTGATCCCCGCCACATACGCAACTTCTCGATCATCGCGCACATCGACCATGGGAAATCGACCCTGGCGGACCGCATGCTCGAGCTCACTCACACCATCACTGAGCGGGACATGATGGATCAGGTGCTCGACTCGATGGATATCGAGCGTGAGCGCGGCATCACCATCAAGGCGCAGGCGGTGCGCCTTCTCTACGACGCGGTCGATGGAGAGACGTACGAACTCAATCTCATCGACACCCCGGGGCACGTCGACTTCACATACGAGGTAAGCCGCTCCCTCGCCGCGTGCGAGGGGGTACTGCTCGTGGTCGATGCCGCGCAAGGCGTCGAAGCCCAGACTGTCGCCAACGCGCTCATGGCCATGAACGCACACCTCGAGATCGTCCCGATCATCAACAAGATCGACCTTCCGGCAGCCGACCCCGAGCGCGCGCGCCACGAGATCGAAGAAGCACTCGCCATTCCTGCGCAGGATGCTGTTCTCACCAGCGGGAAGACGGGCGAGGGGGTCCGAGAAGCACTCGAGGCGGTCGTGCGCCGCGTGCCGGCCCCAACGGGCGACGCGCAGGCCCCGACCAAGGCGCTGATCTTCGACTCGTACTTCGACGCCTATCGCGGCGTTGTCGCACTCGTGCGGGTGGTCGACGGCCACCTCACGCGCGGCATGAAGATCCGGTTCATGGCTACGGCCGTCAACGCGGAGGTCGAGGAAGTCGGCGTGCGGCGGCCGGTCAACACGCCGGTGGACGAACTCTCGGTGGGAGAAGTCGGCTATCTCATCACCGGGCTCAAAGACCCCGCCGTCGTTCGCGTGGGTGACACGGTGACGCTCGCGAAGCACGGCACTCTCGACCCGCTGCCGGGCTACCGCGAGGTCAAGCCGATGGTCTACACCGGCCTGTATCCGATCGACGGCGACCAGTATCCCGCGCTCCGCGACGCGCTCGACAAGCTCCAACTGAACGATCCTGCGCTCATCTACGAGCCGGAATCGAGCCACGCGCTCGGTTTCGGATTCCGGGTGGGCTTCCTCGGCTTGCTCCACATGGAAGTAGTGAAGGAGCGTCTCGAGCGCGAGTTCGATCTCGACCTTCTGGCCACGGCTCCGAGCGTCGAGTACCACGCGTTTCTCACGAACGGCGAGATGACGGTCGTCCATTCGCCGCAGGACATGCCCGACGTCTCGAAGCTCGACCGGATCGAGGAGCCGTACCTCAAGGCCACGGTGCTCGTGCCGCCGGAGTTCGTCGGCGCGGTCATGGAGCTTGCCGAAGGCCGCCGAGCTACCTTCAAGGACATGCAGTACCTCTCGGCGACCACCGTCGACATGCACTACGAGATGCCGCTCTCGGAACTCATCATGGACTTCTTCGACCAGCTCAAGGGGCGCACGAAGGGCTACGCGTCTCTCGACTACGAGTACATCGGGTATCGGCCGAGCGAGCTCGTGAAGCTCGACATCCTGCTGGCGGGCAAGCCGGTAGACGCCCTGTCGTTCATCGTGCACAAGGACAAGGCGTACCAGCGCGGCAAGGTGCTCACGGAGAAACTGCGCGAGATCATCCCCCGGCAGTTCTTCGAGGTGCCGATCCAGGCGGCCATCGGAAGCCGCATCGTTGCGCGCGAAACAGTGCGCGCGAAGCGCAAGGACGTGCTCGCCAAGTGCTACGGCGGCGACGTCACCCGCAAGCGCAAGCTGCTCGAGAAGCAGAAGGCGGGCAAGAAGCGAATGAAGTCGGTCGGCTCGGTCGAAGTGCCACAGGAAGCGTTCATGGCCATCCTGAAGGTCGACGAGTAGCTGCCGAGGGTGGCGCCCGGAATGGTTGACGACGGGGACATCGATCTTATCTCGGGTCCTGAGCTGCCTCCTCACGTCTACATACACATCCCGTTCTGCCGCTCGAAATGCTCATACTGCGACTTCGCGTCGGTTGCCGAGGCCGACGAGCAGCTGGTGGCGGCCACGGCTGAGGCGATCCTGAACGACATCCGCCGATGGGGCGCCTCGGCGCTTCCCGGCATGGTCGAGACCGTCTACCTCGGCGGCGGCACACCCACTCACGTGGCCGACAGTGCGGTGAGGGTTCTCAGGCAGGTCGCGCGGCACTTCCGGGTGCGCGAAGGTGCCGAGATCACCGTGGAGGCGAATCCGGAGTCCCTCTCGGCATCTGTCGCAGAGGAGCTCCGCGGCGCGGGCGCCACGCGCCTGAGCCTCGGCGTCCAATCCTTCGACGATCGCGTGCTCCGGCTGCTCGGACGTCCTCACGATGCCGCGGAGGCGACGCGTGCCGCCGACATTGCGGCACGAAGCGGCATGGACCTGTCGATCGACCTCATGTGTGGTGTGCCGGGACAGACAATGAGTTCGTGGCAAGATACGCTCGACCGTGCCCTTCGCACGGGTGCCACCCACGTGTCGGTGTACCCCCTGAGCCTGGAGGAAGGCACCCCGCTGGCCGTAGCAGTGGACTCTGGGCTTGTCGACGCATCCGACCCCGATGTGGCCGCGGACATGATGGTCCTTGCCGAGGACGTCCTCACGGCCGCCGGCCTCGCGAGGTACGAGGTAGCGAACTACGCACGGCCGGGCTTCGAGTCGCGCCATAACACGGCGTATTGGACCGGCCGCCAGTATCTTGGCATCGGCCCGGCCGCGCACGGCATGCTGGATGCGATCACCGCGAGCGCGGTCGGCCTCCTCGGGCCCACTGACGCCGTTACGGCTGAGGTGCGTGTGCCGGACGTGGGTGCGCCGCCCGACCCAGCGCCGCCCGACCCCGCGCCCACGGGGGGCGCAAACGCGACCGACGCACGGCGGGTCAGGTACCACGAATCAACTGACATCGAGGAGTGGCTGTTCGGCGCCGGGGAGGAGATAGAGGTTCTCAGCGCCGAGGAAGCTCGCCGAGAGGACGTCATGCTCGGGATGCGCCTTTCTGCGGGAGTGCTCGCGAGCACCGTGGAGCGCGCGGGGGTGAGAGGAGTGCTCGAGGGTCTTGCGCGAGACGGGCTGGTCGAGCTCGTCGCGGCATACGACTCGCTGACCGCTCAAGCGCGATGGCGAACGACCCGCAAAGGGTGGCTCCTCGGCAATGAGGTCTTCGGCCGCATCTGGTCGGCGAACGGCCGCTGACACTTGCCCTGGATACCGTGCCGGGTACACCGGGTCTTTGGCACTCGGTATAATCGAGTGCCAGGAGGTCGAACATGCTAAGCGAACGTCGGCGTCACGTGCTTTCGGCGCTTGTGGAAGAGTACGTCGGGAGCGCGCACCCCGTCGGGTCCAAGGTGCTCGTGGAGCGCTATGACCTGAAGTGCAGCCCTGCGACCGTGCGGACGGAGCTCGCGATCCTCGAGGAGACGGGGCACGTCTTTCAGCCGCACACGTCTTCGGGCCGGGTGCCGACCGACAGCGGCTACCGGGCCTTCGTCGACGGGCTGCTGAGCGAGCCTGACCGTGGTGATGGCGTCCAGGCCGATGAGACCCGGTCCGAGGCGCTCGAGGCCGCCGAGGTCGATGATTTGATGCGCGAGACATCGGCTCTTCTCACGAGACTCACAAGCTGCATGTCCGTCGTTCTTGCGCCCACGCTCGCTCGCGCGGCGATTCGGCGTATCGATCTTCTGTGGATGGCGCCCGGTCGGGCACTGTTCGTGCTCATCACTGAGTCGGGCCAGGTCGTCAACCGGCACATCGAGCTCGCACACGACGCCTCGCCGGAGCGACTGGCCGAGGTCGAGCGGGCACTCAACGCCTCCCTCGACGGGAAACGAGCCTCTCAGATACGGCAGCTTCGGCAAGCGCTCAGCGAATCGTCGCAGGACGGAGTCGTGGAGCGCCTTGTGGACGCGATCCTTGAGTGTCTTGATGAGGCCGATCGAGACCGGCTGTATCATGGCGGGATGCTGCCGCTCCTGTCGCAGCCTGAGTTCGCCGATACGGGGCAGGTGCGACCGCTCGTCTCGGCGCTCGAGGACGGGCTGACGTTGCTCGAGACGCTCTCGGGACTGCTCGAGGAGCACGGCGTTGCGATACGTATCGGACACGAGAACCGCCGAGTGGAACTGGAACACGTGAGCATCGTGGCGACGCACTACGGCGACGCGTCCCGGGAGGGCGTCATCGGCGTGATCGGACCCACCCGCATGGACTACTCCAAGGCGATCGCGGCAGTGCGCTGGGTCGCTGACAGCCTGAGCGAGGCCCTCTCCTAGTCCGCGCGCGCAACACGCCCTCGTGACGCGATGCGAGCACGACATCCAAGACGACGATCGAAGCGATAGGAACACCCGTGGCTGCAGGAACGAAGGACTACTACGCCGTTCTCGGCGTCGACAAGAGCGCCGACGATGACGAGATCAAGCGCGCGTTTCGGCGCAAGGCGCGCGAGACGCATCCGGACGTGAACGATTCGGCGGATGCCGAGGACCGTTTCAAGGAGATCAACGAGGCGTACGACGTGTTGTCGGATCCCTCGAAGCGCCAGATGTATGACCAGTACGGGACCGTTGACGGCCGCATCGGTGGCGGCCCCGATCTTGGTGACTTCTTCGGCGGTTTCGGCATGGAAGACATCTTCTCTGCCTTCTTCACCGGCGCGTACGCGGGTGGACAGCGCGTCCGCTTCGATGGCCGAGACATGGCGACCCAGCTCACCGTCACGCTCGAAGAAGCGGCGACGGGTGTGGAGAAGGACCTCGTTGTCGACCGACTCGCACCGTGCGACGTCTGCGGAGCCACCGGGATGGCGCCTGGCGCGAACGTCGTCACGTGCGTGGACTGCGGAGGGACCGGGCAGCGCCGAACCCAGCGACGGACGTTCCTCGGCGTGATGGAGTCCATGCGCCCGTGCGAGCGATGCGGCCAGACCGGCTCGATCATCGACCACCCGTGCGAGGAGTGCGAAGGTTCCGGTCGAGTGCCCGACCGCCAGCACGTCACCGTCACCGTGCCGGCTGGTATCGAGGACGGAATGCAGCTCCGGCTCCGGGCTCTTGGAGAGGCCGGCGTCCGGGGCGCCGAGGCGGGAGACCTCATCGTCACCATTCGCGTCAGGGAGCACGACTACCTCCACCGCGAGGGGGACGATCTCCACTGTCGAGCAACCGTCAGCATCACGCAGGCGGCTCTTGGAGCGGACCTGTCGGCGCGCGGGCTTCTCGAGGCGGCCAAGATCCACGTGCCGGCGGGCGCGCAGTTTGGCGACGTGATCAAGGTCAAAGGGGAGGGCATGCCGAGACTCCGCGGCTCCGGGCGCGGCGATCTTCACGTCCACCTGGCGGTGGAGGTTCCAAAGAAGCTCTCCAAGCGCCAGAAGGAGCTCCTCGCGCAACTCTCCGAGGAGATGGATGATGGCGCGCGCGAGCGTCCGACGCCCCTCCATAGGCTCAGGGACTGGCTCACGGGCTGATGTCGCGTCATCGCTTCTTTCTCGACGCGGCGCTCGACGGGACAGCAGATGTCGTCGCCGTGCCGCTCTCAGAGACCGACCGCCATCATGCGGTGGATGTCCTGCGCGTCGCGCCGGGCGAGGAGATCGTGGTCGTCGAGCCGGGCGGCAGGTCACTCGTGGTGCGCCTCCAGAGCGTTCGCTCGAGCGATCTTGCCGGGAGGGTCGTCGGGGAACTCCCCGGGCCGGACGAGCCGCGGGTGACGCTCCTACAAGGCGTGATCAAGGGCTCGAGGATGGACGAGATCGTCCAGCACGCCGTCGAGCTCGGAGTTGAGCGTGTGGCTCCGGTCGTCACCGCTCACACGGTCGTTCGACTTGATTCGGCGAAGGCGACACATCGAGTCAGCCGCTGGCAGCGCATCGCCGAGGCGGCCGCCTGCCAGTCCCAGCGCACGCGGGTTCCCGTGGTTGAAAGTCCCACCTCTCTCGGGGCCGCGTTGCGGTTCGTCGAAGACGCGGACCTGGCGGTGGTCCTGTGGGAAGAATCGGATGCCGACGGGCTCGCGAGCGTACTGCGTGATGCGGGCGTTTCGCCCGCGCAGCCGGGGGCCCGTGTTGTCGTGGTCGTGGGACCGGAGGGCGGCCTGACCGCCGATGAAGTGGACGACCTCGTCGCCGCGGGAGCACGCGTGGCGTCGCTCGGAGGCGCGATCCTTCGCGCAGAGACAGCTGCACTCGCCGCACTGACGCTCGTGGCCGACGCGCTCGGCGCACTCGGTTCCCCGACAGACGCCGGCTTTGCGTCGGACGCTCCACGCTTCGATTCGGCAGCCGAGCGATCATGAGCGCGCGAGCTCCGGAATCATCCGCGGTCTTGGCGGCTCCTATCTCCGGACGGGCTCCGCGCGTCGCCGTGCGCACGCTCGGCTGCAAGGTGAACCAGGTGGAAAGCGAACAGATCGTGGCGGAGCTCCTGGGAGCCGGCTGGGAAGCGGTGAGTGAGGACTCGGCCGACGTGGTCGTGGTGAACACCTGCACGGTGACCGGCGAGTCGGACTCGAAAGCCCGCAAGACCATTCGCCATGCGCTGCGGCTCCCGGGACGTCCCTCAATCGTTGTGACCGGATGCCTGGCTGCGCTCGATGCCACGGGACTGCGCGCACTCGACGGTCGCGTCATCGTGGAACACGACGTTGCCAAGGTGGCCGAGCAGGTCTCGCTTGTAGCGGGCGTTCGATCCGTGCCGCCGGCGACGCCGCCCGTCCGCAGCGGCGAGGCTTTTCACACTCGCGCGATGGTGAAGATCGAAGACGGCTGTGATGCCTTCTGCACGTACTGCATCGTGCCGTACGCGCGGGGACTCCCGCGGTCGGTGCCGGCCGATAGCGTGCTGAGCGAATGCGAAGCCCTGGTCGAACGCGGCGTGCGCGAGATCGTTTTGACCGGGATCAACCTCGGCCGCTACGAGGACTCCGTTCTCAACGTATCCGGGCTCATCAGACGAATCGCGAGCATCGGGATTCCCCGGTTGCGGATATCGAGCATCGAGCCTCTCGAGCTGACGGAGGAGCTCCTCGAAACGCTCGCGACAACACCGGCCGTGTGCGAGCACCTTCACGTGCCGTTGCAAGCCGGGAACGATGCCGTGTTGCGCGACATGGGACGCTCGTACACGACGGGCGACTTCGCGCGCCGGCTCGATGCCGCGCGCCAGGCGATCCCCCGGCTCGCGGTGTCGACCGACGTCATCGTGGGCTTCCCGGGTGAGACCGAAATGCAGGCCGAGGAGACGCGCCAGTTCTGTCGCGCCATGGGCTTTGCCCGTCTGCACGTGTTCCGCTACTCTGTCCGCTCGGGAACCCCCGCGGCCGATCGAGTGGATCATGTGGACCCTCGTGAACGGGCAGATCGCGCGCAACGGATGCGAGTGCTCGACGCCGAGCTTCGCGGGCGCCACGGGCGGTCTCGCGTCGGCGAGGTTGCCGAGGTGCTGGTGGAGCGCGTCGTGACTGACGATGGAAGCGGCCTTCCGTTTGCAGTAGGTACGACGCGCGACTATCTCCGCGTGCGGTTCGCGGCTCCGACAGCGGCGGACACGTGTCCAGTGGGCGCATTGGTGCCCGTTCGGCTCGAAACCGTGACAGGCGCTACAGTGACCGGGTCGATTGTCGCGGGTACAGACGTTGAAGAAGGCGGCTGACGGTGAGCTTGCGGTGCCACCCTGCAGGCTCAGTCAGGCGCCGACCGTGGTAGAATGGCAGGTAGACGGCAGTGCCCGAGGCACGTGGGGCGGTTGCCGTCAGTCAAGTGAATGAGGGTGTTTCAGCGAGTGGAACCAACACAGATCCGCCTGGTCGTCCCGCCCGAGCTCGACATGACCGATCTTCTCGGCCAGGAAGACCGTCTCTTGAGGCTCATCGAGGACCAGTTCGAGTCCGACATCGCAGTCCGAGGCAACCAGATCACGATTAGCGGCTCGCCATCTGAGGGCCAGGCCGTTTCCGCGCTCTTCGGCGAGATGATCCAGCTCGTCGAGAAGGGGGCCGAGCTCACGAGCGAGAACCTCGAGCGCTCCATCGAGCTTCTGAAGACCGGTGAGTGCATGCCGACGACGCTTCATGCCGACGTCTTGCTCACCCACAAGGGCAAGTCGATCCGACCGAAAACTGCAGGTCAGAAGCGTTACATTGACGCCATTCGCGAGAACACGGTCACCTTCGGAATCGGGCCTGCCGGTACCGGCAAGACATACCTGGCGATGGCGATGGCCGTCGACGCGCTCAAACGCAAGGAAGTCGGGCGCATCATCCTCACGCGGCCCGCTGTAGAAGCGGGGGAGAGCCTCGGCTTCTTGCCGGGCACGCTCTTCGAGAAGGTCGATCCCTACCTGCGTCCACTCTACGACGCGCTTTTCGACATGATGGACATCGACAAGTCCACCACGCTCACGGAGCGCGGCGTGATCGAGATCGCGCCACTCGCGTACATGCGCGGCCGTACCCTGAATGACAGTTTCATCATCCTTGACGAGGCGCAGAACACCTCGCCCGAGCAGATGAAGATGTTCCTCACCCGTCTCGGCTTCGGGAGCAAGGTCGTCATCACGGGAGATGTCACGCAGATCGACCTGCCAAAAGGGGTCTCCGGACTGAAGCTCGTGCGAGATATCCTCGTCGATGTACAGGATATCGAGTTCATCGAGCTCACGAGCAAGGACGTCGTGCGGCACAAGCTCGTGCAGCGTATCGTGACGGCCTATCACGAGTACGAGGAGAACAAGGCGGCGTCGCACGATGGTTAGAAGGCACGAGGTGGCGTCGCGCGTCATGCGCGAGACGACCGCCTTCAGACACCCGGCGATGCGCAGGCTCGTCCGTGCGTCGTTCATCGGACTGACCGCATCCTGTTTCGCCGTGATCGTGATGGTGCTGAGCGGCAGCGCCACGTACGCACCGCTCGCGATAGTGGCTGGCGTGGCAGGCGCGATCCTCGGCTCGCTCGGGGCACGCGCGATGCGACCGGTGGGGGAGCGACTGTTCGGCGTGACGACGAACGCACGCCTGCTCGAGCTCGCGAATCCCGCGCACCCACTCATGCGCAAGCTCATGACGACCGCCCCGGGCACATATACGCACTCGGTCGTGGCGGCGAACCTCGCGGAGGCGGGTGCCGAGGCGATCGGCGCGAATCCTCTCGTGGCGCGAGTGGGCGCCTACTACCACGACATCGGCAAGCTCGAGCGCCCGGAGTTCTTCTTCGAGAACCTCGGCGGCGGCGCGAACCCCCACGACGGATCAACGCCCGATCGTTCGACGCAGATCATCATTTCGCACGTCCACGACGGTCTCGAACTCGCCGAGGCCTACCATCTTCCTCGGGAGATCAAGGACATCATCGGCGAACACCACGGAACGTCGGTCGTCTCATGCTTCTACCGCAAGGCTGCCGAAGCGGATGCGTCGGTGTTCGAATCGGCGTACCGGTATCCGGCAGCAGCGCCTCACACGCGTGAAGCGGCGCTTGTGATGTTGGCGGATTCCTGCGAGGCGGCGGTCCGCGCGCTTCGGACTCCTTCAGACGAGCAGACCGCACGCACGGTGAGGCGTGTCATCGCGGACCGGGAGTCGGACGGCCAGCTCACGCAGAGCGGTCTGACACCGGCCGATATCGAGACCATCGCTGAGACCTACATTCGCACGCTGGTGAGCATGTATCACCCGCGTATGGAGTACCCGGACACCGCTCCGAGGAGGGAACATGCAGATATCCATCACGAGCCATCGCGACCCCGAACCGCTTGATCTGGCCGCGTTCGAGCGTCTCGCCGCGTTCGTCTTGGAGCGAGAAGACGTTCCCGAACTGGCGGAGCTGTCCATCGGTGTCGTCGATCTGGACGAGATGACCGCGCTGAACGAGCGCTATCGGGGGGTCGAGGGTCCCACGGATGTCCTCTCGTTCGGCTGCGACGATCCGTGTGCGGTCGAGAGCGACGAGCCCATCACCCTCGGTGACGTCATCGTGGCGCCCCAGGTCGCCGAGCGCCAAGCCGCGGACTACGGCCATACTGTCGAGGATGAGCTGAACCTCCTGCTTGTCCACGGCATCCTGCACCTGCTCGGCTACGAGCACGAAGCCGACGAGGATGCTCGGGTCATGCAGGAACGTGAGCGCGTGCTGCTCACCGCATACGCCGATAGCATCTAGCCGTCTTCGTCGAAGGAGCCACGAACCGAGCGTGCGCAGCAGGTCGCTCTTCTGGAGCTTCAACTACGCCATCGAAGGCATCGTCTACGCGCTGAGGACACAGCGCAACATGCGGCTCCATATGCTGGCCGCCACTGTTGTTCTCGTGGCCGCGGTCGTCTTTCGCGTCACCCGGTTCGAGCTCATTGCGCTGCTGCTCGCTATCTGCCTCGTGCTGATCGCCGAACTCGCCAACACGGCGCTCGAGGCCGCCGTCGACATCACTGTGGAGCGATACGATCCGATGGCCAAGATCGCCAAGGACGTGGCGGCGGGTGCTGTCCTCATCGCCTCCTTGAACGCGCTTGCAATCGGCTACCTTGTGTTCTTCTCTCGCCTGCGAGTGGTCGCCGAATCCGGCTTGCTTCTCGTGCGGGCGTCTTCGGCGAATCTGACGGTGCTCGCTCTCGCGCTCACAGGCGTGGGTGTGCTCGTCCTCAAGGCGCTCACCAAGGGAGGAACGTACCTGCGCGGAGGCTGGCCATCGGGACACGTCGCGCTCTCCACCGCTGCTGCCGCGGCGGTCGGGTACGCGACGAGCAGCGCCGCCGCGTTCGTGCTGGCGCTCTTCATCGCCGCGCTCGTGGCACAGAGCAGGGTTGAGAGCAACGTCCACACGATTCCCCAGGTCATTCTCGGGGGCCTGCTCGGCTTCCTGATTGCCACCGCGGTCTTTCAGCTATTCTTTCTCTGACCGTCGACCACCGGAGCGCTTGTGGAGTTCGTCGTTTGGATAGTGGTGCCGGTCCTGCTCCTCGCGGCCGCCGCGGTACTGACCGCCGAAGAAGCCTCGGCGTCGCTCCTCGCTCGTTCGCGCGTGCGCCGCTTGCTCGACTCCGACCGTCGGGGTGCGGCGGCACTCGAAGCCTTCGCCGAGCAGCCAAGCCGGCTTCATGCGGCCGCTGCCGCCAGTCGCGCCGCCGCGTTCGCCTCGTTCGGCCTTGCCGGATGGTCGCTTGCCAGTCTCGCCTCCGGGACCTCCGGCGTGTGGCTTCCGGTCGCCGGGGGGCTGCTCGGCGTCGCGGTCGGGTTCTCGTTCGCCGATGCGTTGCCGCGCACGCTCGCCGTGCAGAACCCCGAGGATGTCGCACTCTCCTTCGCCACGGTCGCACGTCCGCTTGTAGCGGTCGGCTACCCCTTCGCCCGCGTATGCGCGATCCCCTGGCAGTGGGCCATGCGCCTGACGGGCGTCGAGCGCGCGGGGCTCTCTCCTTGGGCAAGCGAGGACGAGTTTCGCAGCGGCTCGCCCGACGACGAGGAGGCCTCGCGAGAGGAGACGGAAGAAGCGCTCCTGGATGCGGTCTCCGAGTTCACCGAGAAGGTCGTCCGCGAGGTGATGGTGCCACGGACGGACATGGCCGCACTCCCCGACACTGCGACTCCCGCCGACGCGATAGCCATGATCGAAAGCCTCGGCTATTCCCGCCTGCCGGTGTATCACGAGACCGTCGATGACGTCCGTGGCGTGCTCTACGCGAAGGACCTCCTGTCGGCACTCGGCCGGGGGAGAGATGTGGGGAGTTTGACCGCGATCTCGAGGCCGCCGTACTTCGTCCCTGCGACGAAACCGGTAGACGAGCTGCTCGTCGAGATGCGCGCTCGCACGCATATCGCCATCGTGGCTGACGAGTACGGTGGTACCGCGGGACTCGTGACGATCGAAGACCTGCTCGAGGAGCTCGTCGGCGAGATCTTCGACGAGTATGACCGGGAGGAGCCCCTCGTCGTCGATCTTGGCAAGGGACGCTATCGGGTCGACGCACGGCTCCCCATCGACGACGCAAATGAGCTTTTTGGCATGGATATCGACGTTGACGCTGATACCATCGGCGGTGTGGTCTCCGTCATCGCCGGTCACATCCCCGAAGTCGGAGAGAGCGTCGAGGTCGAGGGGTTGCGAATGACCGTACTTGCTCGCGAAGGCACGAGAGTGCGACAGCTCGAGATCGAATCCACCGGTTCACCCGACAACGAGGAGTCAGAAGATGCGTGAACTCACCCCGCCGGATCTCGCCCTGCTGGCGTTCGCCCGTGAGATTCAGGAACGGGCGTACGCTCCCTATTCGATGTTCCGGGTGGGTGCGGCGGTGTTCGCCGGAGGCGAGATCTTCCAAGGTGTCAACGTGGAGAACGCCGCGTATCCCACGACCATGTGTGCCGAACGCGCCGCGCTCTCGGCCGCGGTGACGGCCGGCTTCACTGAGATCGATGCGGTGGCGGTCGTGGGCGACTCGGAGGCACCCACGGTCCCCTGCGGCTGCTGCCGACAGGCTCTTGCTGAGTTCAACCCCGAGATGCGGGTCATCATGGGCGGCCGCACGGACGAGGTACTCGTCATGACCCTCGAGGAGCTCCTTCCCGAGGCGTTCGTCCGCGGCTACCTCGACCAGGACGACACCAAGTGAGGACGCCCTTCGAGCGGGCGATCGTTCTTCGTGCCTGACCAGGTTCGAAGCGGCTTCGTTGCCCTCGTGGGCAGGCCGAACGCCGGCAAGTCCACGCTCGTGAACGCTGTGGTAGGCAGCAAGGTGGCAATCACGTCGGACACCCCGCAGACCACGCGGCACCGGCTGCGGGCCATCCTCGACCGCGAGGATGCGCAGGTCGTCTTCGTGGACACCCCCGGCCTACACAAGCCGCACGATGCGCTCGGCGAGGAGCTCAACCGCTCGGCCCTTCTCGCAATCGCGGATGTGGACGTTGCGTGCCTTGTTATCGACGCGACGAAGCCGGTGGGCCGAGGGGACCAATGGGTGGCACAGCACGTCGCCGCTACGAAGGGTGCGCGCGTGCTCGTCTTGACCAAGGCCGATGCGGCCTCAGCCGAGCAGGTGCGAAGGCAGCTGGAAACCGCGCGCACCTTGGCGGAGTTCCACGACGAGGTAGTCGTCTCGGCGGTTGAGGGATTCAACGTCGACGGATTCGTCGAAGTCGTGGTCCGGCTCCTTCCCGATGGCCCGCGGTACTTCCCGCGGGACATGCGGACCGACCAGTCGTTCGAGGTCATGATCGCCGAGTTCGTTCGCGAGAAGGTCCTGCGGTCGACCTTCGATGAGGTCCCGCACGCGGTGGGAGTTGTGCTCGACGACCTGCAGTGGGACGACAAGGCCGATCTCGTGCGGGTCTACGCGGTGGTCTACGTGGAGCGGGATTCGCAGAAGGGCATCATCATCGGAGCGGGTGGCGAGATGATCAAGCGCATCGGCGTCGAGGCTCGCGGCGACCTCGAGCGGCTCCTCGGCAGGCACGTATTCCTCGATCTCAGGGTGAAGGTCAAGAAGGACTGGCGGCGTGATGCGTCTCAGATACGTCGCTTCGGATACGGGGAGGGACTGTGAATCCCGAGCTGGACGCCACCGCCTTCGCGGCGTACGTCGACCAGACGCTCCTCTCGCCGAAGGCGGGCCTGTCAGAAGCGCGCCCATGGCTCGTGGAGAACGCCGAGCATGGCTTCGCGGCCCTCTGCGTGACGCCCCTGCTCGTGCCCGCGGCCACGCTCGCCCTCGCGACGTCGACCACGCGCGTCTGCTCAGTGTGCGGGTTCCCCCTCGGCTACTCGCTCACGCGAACGAAGGCGGAAGAGGCGCGTCGGCTCGTGTCCGAAGGGTGCTTCGAGGTCGACATGGTGATCGCGATCGGAGAGCTGCTCGACGGGAACCAGGACTACGTGCGAGGCGATATCGCTGAGGTCGTCGCGGCCGTCCGTGACGAGTCCGGCGGCGAAGCGCTCGTCAAGGTGATCCTCGAGACGGGATACCTCTCCGAGGAGCAGGTCACGGCGGCGTGCGAGATCGCCGAAGATGCCGGCGCCGATTTCGTGAAGACCTCCACGGGTTTCGGCCCCCGCGGCGCGTCGGTTCGAGATGTCGAACTCATGCGCGCGGCGGTTGGCGACCGGCTGGGAGTCAAGGCGGCGGGCGGGATTCGAGACCTGGAGAGCGCGCTTGCGCTCATCGACGCCGGCGCGACGCGCCTCGGGACGTCGTCGGGTTTGCCGCTGCTCGACGAACTCGCGCGTCGGTCGGTCTAGACGCGCCATGCCTGCATACCCAGCTCGCGCGATCGTACTCAGGCGCACGCGGCTCGGCGAAGCCGACATGATCATCACCCTGCTCGCCGAGGACGGGCGCCAGATCCGAGGAGTGGCGAAAGGGCTGCGCAAGCCCACGTCGAAGTTCGGTGGCCGTTTGGAGCCCGGTGCTGAGATCGATCTTCTGCTCCACACGGGCAAGAACCTCGACGTTATCAGCGAGGCACAGAGTGTCGATGGCCACGCCCGCCTCCGCGAGGACTTCGACCGCCAGATGGCCGCCGCGGTCGTCGAAGACCTGCTCGAGTGCGTGACGAGAGACGCCGAGCCCGACGCACGCCTGTTTGGTCTTGCTCGCGCCACCCTGAGCGCCCTCGAGAGCGCCCCGGTCGAGCGCCTCCACCAGGTGGTGCTCGCGTTTCTCGTCAAGGCCATGGCCATGCACGGGTACCGTCCCGAGCTGGAGGCGTGCGTGGCGTGTGCAGGAGACGTGGACGCAAGCGACCTCTTCTCTTTGGCGGCGGGAGGCGCGCTCTGCGTCGGCTGCGGAGCCGATGCAGCGACCATCCAGCGGCTCGCACCGGCCGGTCGCGCGTGGCTCGGACGCCTGCTCGGCGCCACGATGGCCGAGGTGGCAGACATGGACATGCCGCGCCAGGCGGCACTCGACTGTTTCGACCTCGTGCGGTCGTTCGTTGCCTACCACCTCCCGACTCGCTTGAAAGCGCTCGACTTCTACGCGGCGAGCGTCCACACGCTGCCCGAGCCGGGTCCCTCGCGCGAGGGGTCGGACCGTGCTTGAGTCCCGAGGCGGTCGTGTAAGATAGCGAGGCATCTGCGCCCCCGTAGGCCATGCGGCGGAACCGCAGAACGTCAGGCATGCGAACCTTCGGGAGATGCCGTTTCCATGAGCACGATGACGTTTCAAGACATCATTCTGGCGGTGTCGCACTTTTGGGCCGAGCAGGGCTGCGTGCTGCTCCAGCCCTACGACATGGAAGTGGGAGCGGGAACGTTCCATCCCGCAACCACGCTCCGGGCGCTCGGCCCCGACCGTTGGTACACCGCGTATCCTCAGCCCTCCCGTCGGCCCACCGACGGTCGCTACGGTGAGAACCCCAATCGGTTGCAGCACTACTACCAGTATCAGGTCATTCTCAAGCCCTCGCCGGACAACGTCCTCGATCTGTACTTCGACTCGTTGCGTGCGATCGGCATCGAACCCGCCGAGCACGACGTCCGGCTCGTAGAGGACGACTGGGAGTCGCCCACGCTCGGCGCGTGGGGGCTTGGCTGGGAAGTCTGGCTGAACGGCATGGAGGTCACGCAGTTCACGTACTTTCAGCAGGTCGGGGGTTACGAGTGCCGCCCCGTGCCTGCCGAAATCACGTACGGGCTCGAGCGACTTGCGATGTACATCCAGGGAGTCGACAGCGTCTACGACATCACCTGGGTCGAGGGGGTCACCTACGGAGACGTCTTCCTGAGAAACGAACAGCAGTACTCCGCGTACAACTTCGAGATCGCCGACGTCGAGATGCTCCTCGGGCTCTTCCGCACCTACGAGAACGAGTGCCGGCGGATCCTCGACGCGGGCAAGGTCCTCCCGGCCTACGACTACGTGCTCAAGTGTTCGCACGTCTTCAACCTGCTCGACGCGCGCGGTGCGATCTCGGTCACCGAGCGCCAGGGATACATCCTGCGCGTTCGCGCGCTTGCGAAGGGCTGTTGCGAGGCGTACATGCAGCTCGTGACCGCACCGGAGGTGGACGTCCCGGCCGAGGAGCTCCCTGAGCACTCGACAGCCGCGCCCACGCCGCGTGCTGAAGGCGGCGATGGTTCATGAGCCGCGACCTCATTCTCGAGATCGGCACCGAGGAGATCCCGTCGACGCCGCTCTACGCCGCCCTCGAGCAGCTCAAGGCCGAAGCGACCCGCGGGCTTGACGACGCGCGTCTCTCGTACGCCGAGCTCGAAACGTTCGGTTCTCCTCGGCGCCTCGTGCTCTTCGTCCGCGGGCTTTCCGAGCAACAGGGCGACCGAATCCTCCGGCACAAAGGCCCCGCGCTCAAGGCGGCCTTCGACGGCGAAGGCGCGCCCACCAAGGCTGCCGAAGGATTCGCGCGAGGCAAGGGCGTGCCGGTGGAGTCGCTCGAGACGGTCGAGGACGACGCCGGTGCTTACGTCTACGCCATCGTCGAAGAGAAGGGCGGCCCGGCCGTCGACGTGCTTCCGGAACTCCTCTCGCGTCTGATCGAGGGCCTCGACTGGCCCAAGTCGATGCGGTGGGGAGACGGGGAGACACGCTTCTCGCGTCCGGTCCGATGGCTGCTCGCGCTTCTCGGCGAAGAGGTTATCCCCGTTCGGTTCGCAGGCCTGACCGCCGGTCGGGTCACGCGAGGGCACCGGTTCCTCGCACCCGGGACGATCGAGGTCGGATCGGCTGCCGAGTACGAAGGCGTTCTCGCCGCGGCGTTCGTTGAACCGCGCCAGAGCCGCAGGGGCGCGATCATCGAGCGCGGCATTCATCTCGCCATGCAGGCAGAGGGCACCGAGGCGGTCGTGCCCGAGAAGACGCTTGCCGAGGTTGTGAACCTCGTGGAGTGGCCGACAGTCGCTGTGGGGACCTTCGACGCCGACTTCCTCGCGGTGCCTCGTGAGGTCCTCGAGAACGCCATGGAGGGCCACCAGCGCTACTTCCCGGTCCAGCGCGCCGGAGGCGAGCTTGCGAACAAGTTCGTCGTCGTGCACAACGGAGCGCCCTCTCGCACCGAAGAGGTCGTTCGCGGACACGAGCGGGTGATCCGCGCGAGGCTCGCCGACGCCGCGTTCTTCTACCGCGAGGACCTGTCGCGCCCGCTTGAGTCACTCGTGGGCGAACTCGAAGCGATCGTCTTTCAGGACAGACTCGGCTCGCTCGGTGACAAGGTCGGGCGCATGGAACGCCTCGCCCAGGCTCTCGCCGATCTTGCGGGAGCACCTTCGGATGAGGCCGCGTTTGCCGCGCGTGCGGCTCATCTGGCCAAGGCCGACCTCGTGTCGAGTGTCGTTGTCGAGTTCCCGACACTCCAGGGTGTCATGGGTGGCTACTACGCTCTGGAAGCCGGAGAAGAACGTGCGGTCGCCCATGCCGTGCTCGAGCACTACCAGCCGAGGTTCGCAGGCGACGACCTCCCCTCAACACTCGCGGGTCGGCTCGTGGCGATCGCCGACAAGCTCGACACGATCGTCGGCATCTTCGCCGTCGGCATGGTTCCGACCGGCTCTGCCGACCCCTACGCGTTGCGCCGTGGTGCGATCGGCGTGCTGCAGATGCTTCTGGACGGCGTGCCGCTCACGCTCGACGCGATCGTCTCAGCGGCGATCGACGGCTACCTCGACACTCTCGACGGGATCGACCGCGACACGCTCCAGAGCGACGTCACCGAATTCATCCGAGGCCGGCTCGAGGTGCTTCTCCGCGACCGAGGCATGGCCTACGACACCGTGGCAGCCATCCTTGCCGTTGCGGGAGACGATCCTGCAGACGCGTTCGCGCGCGGATCCGCTCTTCAGGCAGCCCGTGACGAGAATCCCGAGGCGTTCGAGGATCTCTCCGTTGCATTCACTCGTGCGAAGAACCTCGCGGACCGGGCGCTCGGTACCGAGACAGTTCGCGCCCTCATGGGGGCCGAGGAGACCGGGCTTCTCGACGCGCTCGAGTCTGCGGAGTCGAACGCCGAGGGACTCATGCGTGTCCGGTCGTACCCGCTGATGCTCGAGCAGTTCGCGTCGCTCAGGGTGCCGGTCGACGAGTTCTTCGAGAAGGTCCTTGTCATGGATCCAGACGACACACTCCGGGCGAATCGTCTGAAGCTCCTCAACAGGTTCGTCGACGTGTTCGAGCGCTACGCCGACTTCGAACGCATAGCTGGGTAGGGGAGGGCGATGCATGGCCGACCGTGAACGTCCAGCGGTCTACATCCTCTCCGACTCGCTCGGTGAGACTGCCGACGCGGTAGCCAAGGCGGCGCTCTCGCAGTTCGGCGAGGAGGCGTTCCACGTCGTTCGGCTGCCACGCATTACTTCTCGCGGTCAGCTGCAGGGCGTGGTGCACGGCGCCGCGCACGAGCGGTGTGTCTTCCTCTACACGCTCGCCGAGCGCCGGCTTCGCGACGAGATGGCCGCGATGTCGCGAGAACTGGACATCTTGGCCATCGACATACTCGGGCCTGCAGTGACCACGTTGGAACTGCTTTCGGGCTTCCAGCCCGAATGGGAGCCCGGTCTCGTACTCCGGATCGATCGTGGCTACTTCGATCGCATCGAAGCCCTCGAGTTCTCGGTTAAACATGATGACGGACGAGCCGCCGAGGAGCTCGCGCAGGCCGAGATCGTGCTCATCGGGGTCTCGCGGTCGAGCAAGACACCGATAGCGATGTACCTTGCCTTTAAGGGCTACAAGGCGGCGAACGTGCCGCTCGTGCCGGGCGTGGCGCCCCCGCCGGAGCTCTACGGCCTTGATCGGCGCCGAATCTTCGGGCTGACGACGTCTGCAGACCTGCTCGTGGACATCCGCGGTAAGCGGTTTGCCGACATCGGCAGCTACGCTCAGGACTATTTCGACCGTGAACACATCGAGCAGGAACTCGACGAGTCGCGCTCAGTGATGCGCCAACTCGGCTGCATTGTGGTGTCCACCGAGGGACGTGCGGTCGAGGAGACCGCGCAGGAGATCCTCCAGTACTACTCGGAGGCCTTCGTGGGTCCGGATCTCCGGGGAGCCGAGGCTGAAGGACGCGCCGCCATCCTGCCCCCCGGGCCGCACTACCGCGGGCGGCGCCATGTTCCCAGGCAAGGGGACTGAGCGGCAAGAGGGACCCACTGACGCCTCGACCGTCGTCATGTAGGATATGGCGTACTCGCACGCCCGCGCGCCAGCCCGCACGGCCTCGGCGCGCCGCTTCAGGGGAGTCCCATCGCGCCTCGACGGCGCACCAGATCGAAGGAGTGGGGAGTTGGCTGACGTCAAGCGCGTGTATGCCTTCGAGGAAGGCGACGCTTCCATGAAGTCCGTTCTCGGCGGCAAGGGCGCGAACCTCGCCGAGATGACCAAGCTCGGACTGCCGGTCCCGCACGGGTTCACGATCACCTGCCAGGCGTGCATGGAGTACTACAACGCCGACCCTCCGGGCTTCCCTCCCGGGCTCACCGAAGAGATTGCGCGCTATGTCCGCGAACTCGAGGACAAGATGGGCAAGCGCCTCGGGGACCCCGCTGACCCGCTGCTCGTGTCCGTGCGTTCCGGCTCGCCCTTCTCCATGCCAGGCATGATGGACACCGTCTTGAACCTCGGTCTGAACGACCGTTCCGTGCAGGGACTGATTGCGCAGACGAGCAACCCTCGGTTCGCGTGGGACAGCTATCGCCGGTTCGTCCAGATGTTCGCGAAGGTCGTGCTCGACGTTGAAGGGCTCGAGTTCGAGAACGCTCTCACCACCGTGAAGAACGCCTGCGGCGTGAAGAACGACACGGACTTGGGCCCGGAAGACATGCAGCGACTCGTGGAGACGTTCAAGGAGATCGTCGCCGAGCGTGTCAGTCCAGACGAGCATCCCGAGCTTGTCGGTGCCGACGGCCACGTCGTGTTCCCGCAGGACCCCGCGGTCCAGCTGCAGCTCGCGATCGAGGCCGTCTTCAGAAGCTGGATGAACGACCGCGCAGTGCTCTACCGCAAGATGGAAAAGATACGTGACGATCTGGGCACGGCCGTCAACGTGCAGTCGATGGTCTTCGGCAACAAGGGCGAGACCTCTGCGACCGGCGTTGCGTTCACTCGCAACCCGGCTGACGGAACGAACGAGTACTACGGCGACTTCCTCACGAACGCGCAGGGTGAGGACGTGGTCGCGGGGATCCGCAACACGAGCCCACTTGCCGAGCTGCCTCAGGTGTTTCCAGAGGCCGGCGCCGAACTCTGGAGCGTCTTCGAGACACTCCAGAACCACTACCGCGACATGTGTGACATCGAGTTCACTATCGAGCAAGGCCGGCTCTGGATGCTCCAGACGAGGGTAGGCAAGCGCACGGCGCGCGCTGCGCTCAGGATCGCGGTCGACATGGTGGACGAGGGACTCATTACGCGTGAAGAAGCTGTGCAGCGCGTAGACGCGATGCAGCTCGACCAGCTGCTCCACCCGCAGTTCGACGCCAAGGCGACCTACGACGTGCTGGCCCGGGGCCTGAACGCCTCGCCGGGAGCGGCCGTGGGCGAGATCGTGTTCTCGGCCGACGCGGCCGTAGAAGCCGTCGACGCGGGACACAAGGTCATTCTGGTCCGCTGGGAGACGACCCCCGACGATTTGCACGGCATGGTTGCCGCGCAAGGCATCCTGACGAGCCATGGCGGGAAGACGAGCCACGCGGCGGTGGTAGCCCGTGGCATGGGCAAGCCGTGCGTGTGCGGCGCCGAGGCGCTCAAGATCGACGCCCAGAACAAGGTCGTGCGCGTCGGCGGCATGGAGCTGCACGAAGGCGACGTCATCTCGCTCGACGGCACCCAGGGCATCGTCGTCGTCGGAGCGGTCGAGCTCGTCAAGCCCGAGGTCTTTGGCGAGTTCGACACGATTCTGCACTGGGCAGACGGATTCCGGACCATGGGCGTTCGTGCCAACGCCGACACGCCTGATGACGCGACGCTTTCGCGTCAGTTCGGCGCCGAGGGAATCGGCCTGACCCGCACGGAGCATATGTTCCTCGGCGACCGGAAACAGATCGTCCAGGACATGATCATCGCCGAGACTCCCGCGGGACGCGAAGCGCCCCTCGCGGAGCTCCTGAAGGTGCAGACCGACGACTTCGTCGGAATCCTCGAGGCGATGGACGGACTGCCTGTCACCATCCGCCTCCTCGACCCACCGCTTCACGAGTTCCTCGACGACCCGCGCGAGCTTGCGGTCGAACTCACCCGCCTCGAGTGTGGCGGCGCCGATCCTGCCGAGCTTGCCCCCAAGCGGCGACTGCTTGCGCTCATCGACTCCATGCACGAGATGAACCCGATGCTCGGACTGCGCGGGTGCCGGCTCGGGATCATGTTCCCGGAGATCTACGGCATGCAGGTGCAGGCGATTGCCACCGCAGCCTGCACCCTTAAGAAGCAGGGCAAGGATCCTCGCCCCGAGATCATGATCCCGCTCGTGTCCGTCGTGGCCGAGCTCGAGACGCTGCGCGCCGAGTCCGAGAAGATCGTCGCCCACGTCCAGACCAAGCAGGGCTGCGTCTTCAACATCCCGATCGGCACGATGATCGAGCTTCCGCGGGCCGCCATCACCGCCGATGAGATCGGCAAGGTCGCCGACTTCTTCAGCTACGGCACCAACGACCTCACGCAGACGGCGTTCGGCTTTTCCCGCGACGACATCGAATCGAAGTTCCTTCCGCGGTACCTGGAGCGCAAGATCCTCGCGCGCAACCCGTTCGAGACGATCGATTCCGGTGTGGCTGAGCTCGTGCGTATCGGCTGCGAGAAGGGCCGCTCCGTGAACCCCACGATCAAGCTCGGTGTGTGCGGCGAGCACGGCGGCGACCCCGATTCCGTGAAGATCTTCCATTCCATCGGCCTGGACTATGTGTCCTGCTCGCCCTACCGGGTCCCGCTTGCTCGCCTTGCGGCGGCGCAGGCGAGCCTTGCCGAGCAGGCGGCCGGATCGGACAACCGCTAGCTGATGCGTCACGACCGGACCGGCCACCTCGTGCGGCCGGTGCTCGCTCGGCAGGAGGGTGCGTGAGCGGACGCACGAGGCTTTTCCAGGCGGCGGGATCGCCGCTCATCCAGGGCCACTCGCGCTACGAGCGACGCTTCTGGACGCAGTGGCTGCTGGCGTGTCTCGTTGCGGTTCCGGGCGTGTATCTCGTGCACGGTCTCATGACCGTCCTGCGCTCTCCGCAGACACCCTTCGATTCGTTCGACTCGATCGCCACCTGGCTCGCGGATCCGGCGATTCCGCTGGCCGCCACCCTCGGTGCGTCGGCTGTCGCGGTGTGGCTGGCGAGGTTCATGGGCTGGCCTAGGCCGTGGCTGTACGGCGGTCTCATCGCGTGGGCGATCGGGGCCGCGGTGCTCGTCTTTGCGTAGCGGACTTGATGGTGGACGTCGGGCGCTGTTCGGCCCGTGCGTGAGAGGGCATCGATGACTCAACTCATGACGCGCGAGCGCTACGAAGCCGAGGAGCATGCAAGGCTCTCGGCGCGTGCCGCATTCGCTGACCAGTCACGCGGTCGCGTGGTGCCGCTGCCCGCGGATCCGTACCGCACGGACTTCCAACGCGATCGTGACCGGATCATCCACAGCAAGTCGTTTCGCCGGCTGTCTCACAAGACCCAGGTCTTTCTTGCCCCGGAAGGCGACCACTACCGCACGCGCCTCACCCACACGCTCGAGGTCGCCCAGATCGCGCGCTCGTGTGCGAGGGCCCTGCGCTTGAACGAGGACCTCACCGAGGCGATCGCTCTCGGGCACGACCTCGGACACACGCCCTTCGGTCACATCGGCGAAGACGCGCTCACTGCCTGCTACGAACGCATCCGAGGCGACTACGAAGGTGTTCCCACCCGCTACCGGCACAACATTCAGTCGCTCAGGGTCGTAGAGGTCCTCGAATACGAGGGGAAGGGCCTGAACCTCACGTGGGAGGTGCGTGACGGGATTCTCGGCCACACCGGAGAACACAGTCCGGCGACCCTCGAGGGCCAGATCGTGAGGATCGCCGATCGCATTGCCTACGTGAACCACGACATCGACGACGCCATGCGCGGGGGAGTGCTCTCCGAAGACAGCCTTCCCAGCGCATCGACAGAGGTGCTCGGCCATAACCACGGCGCTCGCATCCGCACGATGGTCGAAGACCTCGTGCGTGAGAGCGAGAAGTCCCCGGAGGTGCGCATGAGCCCGCGTGTCTGGGACGCGATGATGGGGCTCAGGGCGTTCCTCTTCGACAACGTGTATCTGAGCCCGCAGGCGAAGATCGAGGAGCCGAAGGCGTTCGGCGTGGTTGAGCGACTGTTCGACCACTACCTGGAGCACCCGGAGAGCCTGCCAGAGGAGTTCACACCCTCGTCGCCGAGCGAGCTCGTGCAACGCGTTTCGGACTACATCGCGGGCATGACGGACCGGTATGCGACGCGGGTGTATGAGGGGCTGTTCGTTCCCGCATCCTGGCGCATGTGAGTTCTCCCTGAGTCTTTGCGCTGGGGATGGGTTCCGCTATTGTGTGGCGAAACCGTGCACGATCGCGTGTGCGGCCGTGCAGGGAAGTTTTCGCGCGCGGGGGATCGTCGGTGGCGCAATCGTCGAACGAGGAGTGTGGTGTATGCAGTATGTCCTGCTAGCCATGGTCTGTGCATTCGTCGGGCTTGGTACCGCGATGTACTACGCCTTCTGGGTCCTCAAGCAGGACCCGGGCAACGAGAAGATGCGCAGGATCTCCAAGCACATCCAAGAAGGCGCGCTGGCGTTCCTGACGCGTGAGTACCGCGTTGTCGCGATCGTCCTTGTCGTCGTCGCTATCGCGATGGGCCTCTTTCTACAGGCGAGCGGTGGCGCAGTCATGTCGATCGCCTACCTCGTCGGCGCGGTGTTCTCGGGCACAGCGGGCTTCATAGGCCTTTCGATCGCCACCCGCGCCAACTCCCGTACCACGCAGGCCGCGACGAAGAGCATGCCCAAGGCACTCGAGGTGGCATTCCGCGGCGGCGCCGTCATGGGACTCACGGTCGCCGGCCTCGGTCTCTTGGGCGTCTGCCTGTGCTTCCTCATCTTCTTGTACGCAACCGGCCTTGTAGCGAATCTCGAGATCGTCAAGGGCGCGAACTGGACGATCCTCGGCCTGACTATCTCGGCCACGATGGTCTTCTCGGACATCATTCCGGCATTCGGTCTCGGCGCGTCCACGATCGCGCTGTTCGCGCGCGTCGGCGGCGGGATCTACACGAAGGCGGCCGATGTCGGCGCCGACCTCGTGGGCAAAGTCGAAGCGGGTATCCCCGAGGACGACCCGCGCAACCCCGCGGTCATCGCCGACAACGTGGGCGACAACGTTGGTGACGTCGCCGGGATGGGCGCGGATCTCTACGAGTCGTACGTGGGCGCAATCGTCGCGCCGCTCGCTCTCGGAGCGCTCTACCTGGGCTTCCGCGGCGCCTTGCTGCCGGTGCTCATCGCTGCCGTCGGCATGGTCTGTTCGGCCGTGGCGACGCTCTTCGTGCGTGGCAAGGAAGGCGGCCACCCCGGACGCGCTCTGTCGACGGGCACATACGCGGCGGCCATCCTGACGCTTGTCGCGTGCTACTTCCTCGTGATGTGGCTCGTACCTGCGGGCACCGTGTACGGCGCGAGGACGGTGGAGAATCCGCTCGGCTTCTTCATCGCCATCTTCGTCGGGCTTGCCGCCGGCATGGCTATCGGCCAAGCCTCGGAGATCTACACCTCCGATGCCTACGGTGCGGTCAAGAAGATCGCGGAGTCGTCGACCACCGGCCCGGCAACCGTCATCCTTTCTGGACTTGCCACAGGCATGCAGTCGACTGCCTTCTCGATCATCTTCCTGGTCATCGCTATGGGCGTCAGCTTCGTCGCCGGCGACTGGGCGCTGCCGAACGGCGGCGGCATCTTCGCGATAGGCCTGTCGGCCATCGGCATGCTCGCCACCACCGGTATCGTGGTTGCGGTGGACGCGTACGGGCCGATCGCCGACAACGCAGGCGGCATCTCAGAGATGAGCGGCCAAGGGCCCGCGGTCCGCGAGATCACCGACTCGCTCGACTCCGTGGGCAATACGACGGCAGCAATCGCAAAGGGCTTCGCGATCGCGTCAGCGGCCGTGACCGCCCTCGCGTACTTCCAGCTCTACGCCGAGAAAGTCGGTTTGAGGAGTATCGACATCCTCAGCAACCAGGTCATCATCGGCCTGTTCCTCGGCGGCATGTTCCCGTTCCTCTTCTCGTCGATGGCCATCAACGCCGTTGGCCGCGCAGCTCAGGCCATGATCGAGGAGGTCCGCCGCCAGTTCCGCGAGATTCCCGGACTGCGTGAGGGACGCGAGGGTGTCGAGGGTGAGTACGCGAAGTGCGTCGATATAGCCACCGGCGCCGCGCTCAGAGAGATGATCATCCCCGCATCGCTCGCCACGGCGCTGCCTATCGTAGTGGGGCTCTGGAGCGTCCAGGCGCTCGGTGGCTTCCTCGCCGGGGCACTGGTCGTCGGGTTCCTCATGGCTATCTTCATGGCCAACGCGGGCGGGGCCTGGGACAACGCGAAGAAGTACATCGAAGGCGGGGAGTTCGGCGGCAAGGGATCCGACGCCCACAAGGCCGCGGTTGTCGGCGACACCGTCGGCGACCCATTCAAGGACACTGCTGGCCCGTCGATGAACATCCTCATCAAGGTCATGTCGGTCATCGCAGTCGTATTCGCTCCGCTATTCATCAGAGGCTGAGGTGAGGCCGGCGCGCGCCGGCACGAGAGCGTGATCCGGATGCTCCTGGCGTTCATGGCGCCGGGAGCATCCTCTACTGTCGGGACGAATGGGTACCCTCTTTCAGGAGAGGCGAACGAGGGGTTTCGTGGGCCGAATCACCGACGAGGACATCCAGAGGGTCCGTGACGCCACGGATCTGGTCGATCTCGTCTCCGAGACGGTCGTGCTCAAGCGCAAGAGCCGCCTCTACTGGGGCCGCTGCCCCTTCCACGGCGAGAAGACGCCGTCCTTCAAGATCGACCCAGGCACTCAGTTGTGGCACTGCTTCGGGTGCGGCTTGGGCGGAGACGCATTCGGCTTTCTGATGCGCACCGAGGGTCTTGAGTTCCCTGACGCCGTCCGCATGCTCGCGGACCGGGCTCACATCGAGATCGTCGAAGTCGGGGGTGGGCTCGGAACCGGGAGGCGCGAGCGGCTGCATGCCGCGCTCGCGGCCGCTGCGGCCTACTACCACAAGCAGCTCGTCGCGGGGCAGGACGCTGGCGCCGCTCGCGCACGCGAGTATCTCGCGGGCAGGGCGTTCGGCATCGACGTCGCCAAGCGGTTCGAGCTCGGCTACGCTCCCGGGCGCGGACTACTCGCCCGCGCGCTGAGCGCCGACGGCTTCACCGAAGACGAGCTCATCGAGGCGAACCTCGCCCTCCGCGCAGAGAACGGCGCAGTCCGCGATCGCTTCTACGAGCGCCTGATGTTCCCGATCCGCGATGTGCAAGGGCGGTGCGTGGGCTTTGGCGGTCGGATCATCGGGGCGGGCGAGCCGAAGTACTTGAACACTCAGGAAACGCCGGTCTTTCACAAGTCGCGGAACCTCTACGGCATCGAGCGCGCGAGGAACGATATCGTTCGGGAGCGCACGGCGATCGTTGTAGAGGGCTACACCGACGTGATCGCGCTCCATGAGGCCGGGGTGCGGAACGTCGTGGCCACACTCGGCACAGCACTCACACGAGACCACACTCGGCTCCTCGGCCGGTTCGCCCAACGTGTCGTGTATCTCTTCGACGGCGACGAGGCGGGTCTTCGAGCGGCCGACCGGGCAGCCGAGTTCATCGGCTTCGAGATGACTCCGGAGGCGGGGAGCGATCGCGTCGACTTGCAGGTGGCGGTGCTACCCCGGGGCGAGGATCCCGCGGACCTGGCATCGTCGGGCGGGGAGGAGGCGGTGCGCTCGCTCGTCTCGAATGCGACGCCACTCCTCAAGTTCGCGCTCGACCGCAGGCTCTCGCGCTATGACCTCTCGGCGCCGGAGAACCGCACCCGGGCTCTTGCCGATGCCGCCTCCGTGCTCGCATCGGTCAGGGGGTCGCTGCTCGTGCACGACTACACCAACTACCTGGCCGATTACCTCCGTGTGGACTTCGCAACCGTTCAAGCTGCAGTCTCGAAGGCTAGGCCGCTCGCCACCCCGGCAGACGGGGCCCGCGACGACGAGGACGCCTTGGTACCGGCCCAGCCGCTGGCTGCCGCTTCATCCCCGGAGTCGCGCGCCGAGCTGGAGCTTCTTGGCGTTCTCGGCGGAGCGCCACGCTTGCGGGCCGAGGCACGTTTCTTGCTTGAGGAGGACCTGCTAACGGTGCCAGTCCATCGGCGCGCGCTGGTCTTGATGCTGGAAGACCCGAGCGCGTCGCTTGAGGATCTCGTCTCTCGCGCGGAGCGGACGGACGCGGAACTTGCATCCGTCTTGGCCGGCTGTGCAGCGGCGGACGATGCACAGGCCGAGGCCATTGCGAACGAGTTGTTCAGGAAACTCAAGGAGTTTGGGCTCGACCGTCTAATCCTAGAGAAGAAGAGCCAGCTGAAGTCTCTCGACCCCGGGGCCGAGGCTCAGAGGTACGACGACTTGTTCCGAGAAGTCTCGGAGCTGCAGCGGGAGAGAAGCCTCCTGCGCACCAGTCACGACGGCATGAACACGGCATAGACACGGAGTAGTAGGAGTAGCGTGGCAGACAACCCCAGAAGCACGAGGGCGAAGAGTACTCCGGCCCAAGCGGCCGAGAAGCCGAAGACCAAGCCAGCGCCGAGCACGGCGGATGCACCGGCAGGCGCGGCAAAGAGCGCCGCACCTGCCTCGAAGAAGGCTGCCGTGAAGGCAGCCGACGTGGCACCGCCGAAGAAGACCGTTCCGGCCAAGAGCGCGGGCGCGGCGGCGGCACCGGCTGGTGAGACCCCGAAGCGGGCCACAGGCCGCGCCGCGCGTCCGAAACCAGAGACAGACGTGGTCGCCCCGGTACGGAAGGGGCCCGCAACCGCGAAGACACCTGCCGCTCCGGAAGCGCCGACGCCGCGTGGGTCGGCGTCCGCGAAGCAGGCCAAGTCTGCCCCCGAGGCGAGCGCGTCGGCTCCGCCTAAGGCCGCCGCCTCATCGGCGAGCGCCCCTGCCACACCTCGGAAGAGGACGCCGGTCGCGAAGCCCGCAAAGATCCCGCCCGAGCTTGAGCTTTCGGCGGTAAAGACGCTCGCGAAGATGGGGACGGGCAAGGGCAACCTCACCGACGAGGAGATCCAGAGCGCGCTTTCCGACATCGATCTTTCGGAGCAGCAGTTCGACAACATCTACGGCTTCTTCCGTGAGAGTGGCATCGAGATCTTCGAGGAGCCCGCGGCCTCCGAAGCCGTTGTGGACGTAGTCGTCACGGCCGCCGGCGTAGAGATCGTGCCGATGACCGACGCGACCGAACCCGACCTCGCGGACCTCGCTGACGACATCCCGCCCGAGGAAAAGGGCGAGATTGAGATTACGATCCCCAAGGTCGCCCCCAAGGCGGGCAAGAAGAAGCCGAAGAAGCGCACCGACGCGAGCACCGTCGCGCCTCTCACGGGTGATCCCGTTCGCATGTACCTCAAGGAGATAGGTAAGGTCCCACTGCTCACAGCGCGCCAGGAAGTCGATCTCGCCATGAAGATCGAAGCCGGTCTCGAGGCGACGGCGCGGTTCGAGGATGCAGACGAACGCGGCATCGTCCTCGATCGCCCCGAGCGCAGACGACTGGAACGTATCGAACAGGTGGGCCTGGACGCCAAGCAGCAGCTCGTCGAGGCGAATCTCCGTCTCGTCGTCTCGATCGCCAAGCGCTACGTCGGGCGCGGCATGCTCTTCCTCGACCTCATCCAGGAGGGCAACCTCGGATTGATTCGAGCGGTGGAGAAGTTCGAGTACACGAAGGGGTTCAAGTTCTCGACCTACGCGACGTGGTGGATTCGACAAGCCATCACGCGCGCGATCGCCGATCAGGCGCGTACGATCCGCATCCCCGTGCACATGGTCGAGACGATAAACAAGCTCATCCGCGTACAGCGGCAGCTCCTGCAGGAACTCGGCCGCGAGCCGACTCCGGAGGAGATCGGCGAGAAGATGGAGATGTCTGCCGAGCGCGTACGCGAGATCCTGAAGATCTCGCAGGAGCCCGTGTCTCTCGAAACGCCCATAGGCGAGGAAGAGGATTCCCAGCTCGGCGACTTCATCGAAGACGCCGAGGCGGTCGTGCCACCTGAAGCGGCGAGCTTCTCGATGCTGCAGGAGCAGCTGTCCAAGGTGCTCGACGGGCTCTCCGAGCGCGAGCGCAAGGTCATCGAACTGCGCTTCGGGCTCACTGACGGGCACCCGCGTACGCTCGAAGAGGTCGGACGCGAGTTTGGCGTGACACGCGAGCGGATCCGGCAGATCGAGAGCAAGACGCTCTGCAAGCTGCGCCACCCCTCGCGCTCGAGCAAGCTTCGGGACTATCTCGAGTAGCACGACACGGTGCCGGCCGTCCCCGCCTCGCCGTCCGGAGGGTCCGCGACCGCGTCGTACGGGAATCCGCGACTGAGAGAGAAGAACGGCCTCCCGGAGACGGGAGGCCGTTCGTGTCTGCTGGCTCCTGAGGTAGGACTCGAACCTACAACCCTCCGGTTAACAGCCGGATGCTCTGCCAATTGAGCTACTCAGGAATCTCGCGCCTTCGGCAGGCGCGACACGACAGTATACGGACGGCATGTGAGGTTGGCAACACGACCTGAGCGGCGCTCTCGCTCGTCCGGATGCGCCGCAAACCAGCCCGCGGAGCAACCGCTAGAATGTAGTCGTTGAGTCAGCCAAGCCACCGCGGGCCCGTAGCTCAATGGCGGAGCAGGGGACTCATAATCCCTTGGTTGCAGGTTCGAATCCTGCCGGGCCCACCAGCGGGTTATCCGGTTGACGCCGGCTTGAGTGATTGCGCCTCAACAGAACGACCCGTCTGAGTGGTGCAGACGGGTCGTTTCGCGTTGCGGCTCAGTTGCGTCGATCTCCTGGAGCGACGGCGCGGCCTCGGCCCCCTCGAACACTCCTGCCGGGATCAGCGAAGGCCGGCGCCCGTCTGCAGCGGCCTTCTGCTTGTCTCTTCCGTCACCCCGTGACGCCCCACTGGCGCCCTCTTTCCGTCGCCATTCAGTCGCCTTGTACGCAAGAATCGCTCAGAACCGCCCGATCCCGTAGAGCCGCACTGAATCTCGGCAGGTAAACGCAGTACCGCCTCTGAGCTGCGACGAAAGGCGCTATTCCGCGCCTCTGCTAGACTGCCAAAGACCGCGATTCTGGCACTCACAATCCCTTGGTTGCAGGTTCGAGTGCTGCCGGGCCCACCAATGAGGAGCGTATGCCGCCATCACGAGTGGCACGAAGGGAGAGGGCCCGCGCCCAGCGCAGGAAGGCCCTTCGCCTCGGCATCGCCGTGTTCGCGGTCGTTGCAGTCGCGGCATCGATAGCCATCATCGCTCGCTCTGTCTCCGACGCGACTGACGGTGCCCGGCTCACTGTGCGAGCGCGGTCGGCGCCAACCGCTCCTGCCCCCTCGTCCGCTGCGCAATCTGTCGACGGTCCGAGCGCCCACGACACCACCACGTCGCCCGACGGCGAGTCGTTCCTCGCCTACTCGCCCACCCCCGCGTCCGCCGACACGACGCTCGTCGAGGTCCCGAGTGTTGTAGGCCGCACGCTCCCAGATGCACGGACACTGCTCGCTGCAGCCGACCTGAAGGCCGACGTGGACTCCGGGGCGGGCTCGCTCGGGTCGACCAAAGGAGTGCGGCCACGTACCCCTCCAGGCGGCCTTCGAGTGCGCTCCCAGCAGCCCGAAGCAGGCAGCATTTCGGTTGCCGGAGCGACGGTGGCGCTCTCACTGGGCGGTCAGCGTGCCGTTCCGACGAAAGCTGCGGCACTCCCCACCGTGGTCGTCTGCATCGACCCGGGCCACCAGTCCCACTCGAACACGGCGAAAGAGCCCATAGGACCCGGTTCGAGGACTCTCAAACCGAAGGTCACCGGCGGTGCTACCGGGGTGAGCACGCGAGTCCCCGAATACGAGGTTGCGCTCCAGATCTCTATGAACGTCCGCGCCCGCCTGAGGCGCGCAGGTGTGAAGGTTGTCATGACGAGGACGACGAACGACGTGAACCTCTCGAACTCCCAACGAGCGCAAGTGGCGAACCGAGCGCGGGCGGCGCTCTTCTTGCGCATCCACGCGAACGGCAGCTCCGATGCTCGCCAGGCGGGGATCAGCACGCTGTACCCGGCTGTGACGCGGTGGACCAAGGCGACGTCCGGTCCGAGCAGACGCGCGGCCCTCTCGGTGGAACGCGCCGTCCTCGCTTCCACGTCTGCGCCGAGCGACGGGGTCCATGCTCGGTCGGATCTCGCCGGCTTCAACTGGTGTACCCGTCCCTCGATACTTGTTGAATGCGGCTACCTCTCGAACCCCGTCGAAGACAAGCTCCTCACGAGCCCCAAGTACCAGGACAAGGTTGCTGCGGGGATTGCTGCGGGGGTCCTTCGGTATCTCGGACGCTAGCTCAGCCGACGCTGATTCCCTAGAACTACGGAGGTCGACGCGTGAGAGTCCTCGTGACCGGAGGCGCGGGCTACATCGGCTCGGTGAGTGTGCGCGAGCTCCTCGACTCGGGCCACGACGCGGTCGTGCTGGACACGCTCGAGCGAGGGCATCGCGCGGCCGTTGACGAGAGGGCTGAGTTCCTCGAGGGCTCGGTCGCTGATTCGGCAGTCCTGGATCAGGCGCTCCGCGGATGCGACGCCGTGTTGCACCTCGCGGGCTACATCGAGGTGGCGGAGTCGCAGCGCGATCCGGCGAAGTACTTTCGCGGCAACGTCTCCGCGCCTCTTGTCATGCTCGATGCGATGCTTCGCCACCGCGTCCCCAGACTCGTCTTCTCATCCACCGCAGCGGTGTACGGGGAACCTGCGACGATTCCTATCGACGAGGCGTCCGAGCTCCGACCACTCAACGCCTACGGCGCAAGCAAGCTCATGTTCGAGGAGTGCCTTGGGTGGTACGAGCGGGCCTACGGTCTGCGATCGATCCGGCTGCGATACTTCAACGTCGCCGGTGCCTGGCCGGATGGGTCGCTCGGCGAGGCACACGACCCGGAGACGCATATCATCCCGAGGATCCTCGACTCGATCGCCTCCGGCACACGCACGTTCGAGGTCTTCGGCAACGACTACCCGACCCCCGATGGAACGTGCATACGCGACTACATCCACGTGAGCGACCTAGCCCTCGCGCACCGCCTGGCTCTCGAGACGCTCGCAGGCTCCGTCGGCGAGTCCGCCGGTGCCGACTCTGGCGGCGTGTTCAACCTCGGCAACGGCAACGGCTACAGCAATCTCGAGGTCGTGCGCGCATGCGCCGAAGCGACCGGCGAGGACGTCGAGATAGTGTTCGGGCCTCGCCGAGAAGGAGACCCGGCCGTCCTTGTCGCGTCCTCCATGCGCGCTCGGACCGTCCTCGGCTGGACCCCGGCTCGGCCGGACCTCCCCGAGATCGTCGCAGATGCCTGGCGCTGGCATCGCACGCACCCCGGCGGGTACCGTCCCGCGGGGGTTACGCCGGCAGAGGCGTCACGCTAGAATATCCCTCGCCGTTCTTGCGGCCACACGGGCGATTGGCTCAGGGGGAGAGCGCTTCCTTCACACGGAAGAGGTCGTTGGTTCAAATCCAACATCGCCCACCAGCATACGCAGGGCCCCGGCACACGCCGGGGCCCTTTCGCTCGACGGAATGGCCGGCGGCTCCCACATCGCCGCCGAGAAGGCACGCCTCGATTTCGCCTGGGACGGGATCATCTCCGCGGCCTTTCCCACGCTTCGCGGTGAGCCGGAGAGGCTCGTGCGAGACGACCTTCTCATCGCGAGCTACTACCTCGACGAGGCGACCGAACGTCGCGCATGGTGCATCGACGGGTTCGCGGAGGTCCCGTGCGGGGGAACGCGCCTGCGTCGCACATCGGAGGTGGGCGAGGTCGAACTCAAGCGCGAGGACCCGGGGCGAAGTCGGGAGCGCATCGAGATACGCTTGGCCGACCCGTGGCTGGGCCTGTAGGCCGCGGCGGCAGAGCGTCTATCCGGCCGCCCACGCAAGCGCTTCGCAGAAGGCCGGGTGAATGCCGACCGTTTGCCCGAGCTGCTCCTGCGTCACCCCCGCACGCAGGCCTACTTCCAAGGCGTAGATCAGATCGCTCGCCGAAGGCGCCGCGATGGCCCCGCCGATGAGGCGTCCTGAGGCCTCGTCAAAGACGAGCTTCGCGAACCCGTCCCGCTCCTCTTCGATGATCGCGGCTGCCACGTACTCGAACGGCTGCTTCGACACGCGGGCCGTGATGCCCGCACGCTCCGCGGCCTCGGCAGTGAGGCCCACCTGGGCGAGCTGGGGGGCGGCGAACGTCGTCGTCGGCACGGTGCTCGTGTCGATTGCGCCAGGCTCGCCGGAGACTATCGAGCGAGCGATCGCGTGGCCCTCGAGGTTCGCCACCGGTGTCTGCATCATCCCGCCCGCCGCATCCCCACAGGCCCATACACGCGGATTGCTGGTGCGCAGATACTGGTCCAGCACGAGACGACCGCGAGCGTCCGTGTCGACACCGCCCGCGGCGAGATCCAGCCCATCGAGAGCGGGAGCGCGGCCAACGGCCACGAGCACGCGCTCGAACACCTCCGCGAGAGGGCTTCCGGCATGCGACCGGATCGTAGCTGAGATGCCGTTGTCGCCCTGTTCCAATGCGGTGACGGTCGTCTCCGAAAGGATTGTGGCACCGAGGTGCGTCAGCCGACCCTCGGCAACCGTCGAGAGGTCCGAGTCGAGCATGTCGAGGAGCCGGGGCCCGTGCGTCACGAAGGTGACCCGCGAACCAAGCGAAGCGAAGATCGTCCCCAGCTCCACTCCCACGAAGCCGCCCCCCACGACGAGCAGCGACGAAGGGACTACCTGGTAGCGCAGAGCTGCCTCGCTCGTGTCCGCGAGTTCGGCGCCGGGTAGACGGGGCACGACGGGAACCGAGCCTGTCGCGATGACGATGTGGTCGGGTTTGTAGCGCCGACCTCCCGATTCGATCTCGTCTGCAGCGACGAAACGGGTGTCGTTCGATTTCACGAGCGCGACCCCGCGCGCTGTGAGCAACGCCTCCTGGTCGCCCGCGTACGTTTCCTGCGCGTGCCATTTCCAGGCGAGCGCGCCTTGCCAGTCAGCTTGCGTGTCTCCCTCGACCGTGCCGCGTGCGCGCGCCGCGCCGATCTCGCGTATGGTGCGGGCCGTCGCATAGAGTGCCTTCTTGGGAACGCACCCGCGCCACAGGCACGTTCCGCCGACACGGTCGCGTTCGGCGACGGTCACGTCCCATCCCGCCGACGAAAGGCTGCGCGCGCATGCGGTACCCGCGGTACCCGAGCCGACTATGAAGACGCTCCCTGTCGTCGCCATTCCGCACCCCTCTGCAGATGGACCCCTCTGGTAGACTGTCGCGGTGATTATCTCCCTCGACAAGGTCACGAAAACCTTCGGTGACCGAGTCCTCTTTGCCGAGGCAAGCTTGAGGGTGAGCGCCCGCGGACGCGTCGCGCTCGTCGGGCCGAACGGCGCGGGCAAGACCACGCTCCTCGAAATCGCAGCCGGTGAGCAGGAGCCCGACTCCGGAACCGTGACCCTGGTCAAAGACGCGGTCATCGGGTACCTCAAGCAAGAAGCCATCGAGATGGCCGGCCGCTCGGTACTCGCAGAGGCGCTCACGGCAGCAGAGCATGTGACCTCTCTGGAGCACCGTCTCAAGGTCCTCGAGGAGGACATCTCCTCGGCAGACTCCGGCCCCGATCAGGAGCGCCTCCTATCGGAATACGGCCGCTTGCGAGAACGGTTCGAGACGCTGGGGGGCTACACGATCGAAGCGGAGGCTCGGGCGGTACTGACCGGGCTCGGCTTCTCCGAGAGCGACTTGAGACGTGACTCCTCCGAGTTCTCGGGCGGGTGGCTCATGCGCCTTGCGCTCGCGAAGCTGCTCCTGCAGCAGCCTGACGTGCTCCTGCTCGACGAGCCGACGAACCATCTCGACCTCGAGTCCGTCACCTGGCTCGAGGGGTTCTTGCGCTCCTACGAGGGTGCCGTGATCCTCGTCAGCCACGACCGGGCGTTCATGGACGGCCTCGTGGACCACGTGGCCGAGATCGACCTCCACCGAGTGACGGTCTATGCCGGTTCGTACGGCGACTACGAACAACAGCGCGCCCTCGCACTCGAGCAGCTACAGGCCGCCTACGACGCGCAGCAGCGCGAGATAGCGCACATGCAGAAGTTCATCGACCGTTTTCGCTACAAGGACACCAAAGCGCGGCAGGTCCAGGACCGCGTGAAGAAACTCGAGAAGATCGAACGCATCGAGCTTCCGGAAGGCCGCAAGAAGGTGAAGTTCCGCTTCCCGCAGCCTCCTCGCACGGGAGAGCTCGTCATGGATCTTCGGGACGTTCGCAAGGCGTACGGCGACAATGTTGTATACGAGGGGATCGACCTAGCGTTGTACCGCGGTGACAAGGTAGCGCTCGTTGGTCCCAACGGGGCCGGGAAGTCGACGCTTCTCAAGCTGCTCGCCGGAGCGATCGAGCCTGACGGCGGAGCTCGGATTCTCGGCGTGCACGTAGACGTGGCGTACTTCGCCCAGCACCAACTCCAGTCCCTCGATATGCGCGCCACCGTGTTCGGCGAGATCGACAACGTCGCTCCCGGGTGGACGCAGGCGGAGGTACGGAGCCTTGCAGGCGCGTTCCTCTTCACGGGAAACGATGTCGACAAGAAGGTGAGCGTGCTGTCGGGAGGGGAGCGAGGACGGCTCGCTTTGGCAAAGATGCTCGTCAAACCGGCCCCGTTCCTCTGTCTTGACGAGCCCACCAACCACTTGGATATCGCGTCGAGCGATGTGCTCGAACAGGCACTGCTCGCCTTCCGGGGCACACTCGCCCTTATCACCCACGACCGGCACCTCATCAGAGCGGTCGCGAACAAGGTGATCGAAGTGCGAGACGGTCGGCTGGTGGTGTTCGACGGTGACTACGACTACTACCTCTTCAAGCGTGCTGAACGAGAGAAGGCCGACGCAGATTCAGCGCCTTCGACTCCTCCTCGCGGCACACGTCCCACCGCAGCTCCCGGTCAGGCACGTCCGGAATCCGATAGTGCGGTCAGCGGACCGAAGACCCGCGAGCAGAAGCGGGCTGAGGCCGAAGCGCGGAACCGTGCGTACCAAGCGACGCGAGAACGCAAAGAACGCCTCGCTTCGCTCGACGTCCGCCTCCAGGAGGCGCAGGCGCATCACGCGAAACTCTTGGAGCGCATGGCAGATCCGGCCTTCTATGAGAACCGCGCCGCGTTCTCAGCGGCCATGGAGGAGTACTCAGAGCTCAGAGGGGAGCTTCCTCGGCTTGAGGAGGAGTGGCTCTCCCTCACGCAGGAGATCGAGGACCTTGAGTCGAATGAACTCTAGAGTTCACCGGGGGTTTGTAACAATGTTTACAATCGGGGAGCGTTCTCGCTAGAATGCGACAACCCCACGGGGAGAGGGCGGGGCGGAAACCTTCTTCACCTGCAAGATGCTCTGACCGGCACGGTTTGTAACAGCTAGTTACAAACTATCGGACATCGGCCGCGGGAGGATGCGGTGCAGGCGACGGGTTCGTCGGGTTTGCTTTTCGTACTCGGGGCGGCTCTCGCCGCCGCGGGGTTCATCGGCGTGGTCTTCCTCGCGAACGCCGCGCTCTCGCCCCGCAAGCCGACTCCACTCAAGGTCGAGCCGTACGAGTGCGGCATGGAGCCGCAAGGCTACCCGTGGGGGGTCGTGCGCCTTCGTTTCGCGGCTATCGCCATGGTGTTCGTCCTCTTTGACGCCGAGAGCGCGCTGCTCCTCTCCGTCGCAAGCGCGCTGCGTGGCTCTTGGGTGGCGGCGGTTGAGATCGGCGCCTTTGCTGCATTCCTGGCGTTCGGCCTCTTCTACGCGTGGCGAAAGGGAGCGCTCGAGTGGCGCTCGTAGACCGCCTCGGCGAAGCCCTGGGCCGCAACCAAGGGGGGCTGATCCTCACCTCCGTGGACGCACTCGTGGGCTGGTCGCGAGGCCAGTCGTTGTGGGCGATGCCCATGGGTACGGCGTGCTGTGCGATGGAGCTCATTGCCGCTTCATTCAACAAGTTCGACTTCGATCGCTTCGGCACGTTCCCGCGCCCTGATCCGCGGCACACAGACGTTATGGTCGTCGCAGGAACGATCACGCGGAAGATGGCGCCGGCCGTCAAGCGGCTCTACGAGCAGATGCCCGACCCGAAGTGGGTGGTCGCGATGGGCAACTGCGCGGTGTCGGGCGGCATCTTCTACTACGACACGTACTCGGTGGTACGCGGGGTCGACGAGTTTCTGCCGGTGGATGTGTACATCGCTGGCTGTCCTCCGCGGCCCGAGTCTCTCCAGGACGGGATCCTGCGCCTGCGCGAGCTCGTCCGGACTGAGTCGCTTGCCCCGGGAGTCCGTCATGAGCGCACGCTCGTTTTGCCGTTCGAACCCGACCGCGCCGAGTCCCCATCGGCGATCGAGACAGCGAAGCCGGGGTCGGGTGACAGAACGTGAAGCTCGATGACCTGCGCGCACACATATGCGACCTGCACCCCGATCTGTGCCCGCTCTTCTCGGTGGAGTTCGAGGACGGCACACTCCAGGTCGTGCCGGAGGGTCTTCATGCGGCCGCCGATGATCTGAAGTCGCTCGGGTTCGACCGCCTCGGCATGGTGACGGCGGTGGACCGGGGGGATGTCTTCACGCTCGTCTACCGCCTCCAGTCCCGTTCGCTCGAGGCGGCGATCTTCCTCAAGGCAGACGTTTCGCGACTGGAGGCCCGGATCGATTCGCTGTGTGACCTGTGGCCCGCTGCCAACTGGCAGGAGCGTGAGGTCTACGACCTGTTCGGCATCGTGTTCGAGGGGCACCCCGATCTGCGGCGGATCATGCTTCCTGACGACTGGGAGGGACACCCGCTTCGCAAGGACTACCACGACGCCCGCGTGATACCGCGGCCCGACTACATCTGATCGCCCGCACCGACACACGGAGCGGCGAAGCAGCCGCACAGTCCCCGAGGGTGGCGCACACGAGAGGAGGGATGAGATGGCACTCGACATCGAGACGAGAACGACGGCTGTCGACCAGGACGGTCGCAACGTCGAGGAGCTCGTAGTCAACGTCGGGCCGTCGCATCCGTCCACGCACGGGGTCTGTCGCGTCATCGTCCATTTGGACGGCGAGATCGTCACGAAAGCGATCCCGGTCGTCGGCTACCTGCACCGCGGTATCGAGAAGATGGCGGAGAACCGAACCTACCTTCAGGTCGTGCCGCTGACTGACCGACTCGACTACGTCGGCTCCATGTACGCCAACTGGGCGTACTGTCGCGCCGTCGAGCGCCTTGCGGACATTCGTATCCCGGAGCGTGCCGAGTACCTCCGCGTCATCACGTGCGAGATGCAACGCATCGCTAGCCACATGATGGCGCTCGGCTCTTCGGCGGCCGACACGGGCGCCTTCACGATGTTCATCTACGCCTTCGACGTGCGCGAGCGGATCATCGAGCTCTTTGAGGAGCTGTGTGGCGCGCGGCTCACCTACAACTACGTGCGTCCGGGTGGTGTGTCCTTCGACGTGCCCGACGGATGGACCGAGCGGCTTCTCGACTTTGCGAGCAACGCTCCGGCGCAGTTCGCCGAGATGGACAGACTCTTCTTCGGCAACGTGATCGCTCGCGGGCGACTCAAGGACGTCGGCGTTCTGTCAGCCGAAGACGCCGTCGCCTGGGGTGCGTCGGGCCCTGTCGCGCGCGGCAGCGGCGTGAACTGGGACTTGAGGAAGAACGACACGTACTCGGTGTATCCGCGATTCGACTTCGACGTCCCGCTCGGCGAGAACGGGGACTCGTACGACCGGGCGCGCGTTCGCCTGTTTGAGTGCTACGAGAGCTGCAAGATCCTCACTCAGGCCGTCGAGCAGATGGAGCCCGGCCGCGTCATGGTCGAGGGCCTCCCGCGACTGCTCGCTCCTCGCCCGGGAGACGCGTACGACCACATCGAGTCCGCTCGTGGGTCGCTCGGCGTCTACCTCGTGTCCGATGGCAGCGTGAGGCCGTATCGCATGAAGGTCCGCTCGCCCGCGTTCTGCAACCTGGCGTTGCTCGGACACCTCGCCCCCGGTCACACGCTTTCCGACCTCGTCGTGATCCTCGGCTCTCTCGACCCTGTGTTCGGCGAGGTGGACCGATGAGCTCCCTTCTCTCGGGCGCCTTGTTCGGCCTGCTGGCGGGGCTCGCAATCGCGCTCGCGGCCCTGATCGGCGTGTGGGCCGAGCGCAAGGTCTCGGCGAAGATCCAGATGCGTATCGGCCCGAACGAGGCGGGTCCGGCGGGCCTGCTCCAGACGCTCGCGGATACCGTCAAGCTCGTCTTGAAGGAGGACATAACGCCGAGACAGGCGGACGTGCGGACGTTTAGGATCGCGCCGTTCCTCGTGTTCACTCCTATCGCCGTATCGATGATCGTAATCCCGTACGCCGCTGGGTGGGCTCCCTTCGAGTCCTCCGTGGGCGTGCTCTTCTTCCTGGCCGTGCCGTCGATCTCGGTGATCGGGGTACTCCTCGCCGGCTGGTCGTCCCGGAACACATACGCAACGCTTGGCGGAATCCGCGGGGCGGCTCAGATGATCTCCTACGAACTGCCCCGAACCCTCTCAGTCGTCGCCCTGTGCGTGATCGCCGGCTCCATCGCACCGACAACCGTTCTTGGAGAGTGGCGGTGGTGGTGGTTGCCATTGAACCTGATCGGCTTTGTCGTGTACTTCATCAGCTCGATAGCCGAGCTCAATCGCGGCCCCTTCGATATCCCTGAGGCCGAGTCCGAACTCGTAGCCGGCTACTTCGCGGACTACTCGGGCATTCGCTGGGCCATCTTCATGATGGCCGAGTACGGGGGCGTTCTGGCTGCGTCGCTCTTCGGCGCTGCGATGTTCTTCGGCGGCGGACTCGGGATCGGCGGGTGGCTCGGCGTCGTGATCATGATCGGCATCGCCGCGGTGATCGCAACGACCATGATTTGGGTCAAGTGGACCTTCCCCCGCATGCGGGCAGACCAGCTCATGTCACTCGCGTGGAAGGTCCTCACGCCTCTTGCCCTGCTCCAACTCGTGCTGGTGGGGGTGGTGGCGCCGTGGCTCTAGAAGAGCATGACGAGGTGCGCGTCACCCGCACGATTACCGTTTCCGACGACTACGCTCCCGGAGTGCGCGGTTTCGGACAGAAGTGGCGCTCGCTTCTCACCGGAATGGCCATTACCGGACGAAAGTCGGTCGGCAGGCCGACTACGTTGAAGTACCCCTTCGAGAAGTTCGCCGTGTCGCCGAGGTGGCGCGGGGCACTGCGGCTTCAGGGTGTGCTCGGTCGCGACGACGTACCGCTCCTGCAGGCATCGCCGCCTGAGTACAACGCATCGATCGACGAGGCGTGGCGCGCAGAGCGCCTAGCGCCGTGTGTGGGGAACTGCCCCGCGAACGTGGACGCACGCGGTCAGAACTTCCTTATGGCGGAAGACCGCACGACCGAGGCCTACGAGCTCGTGCGCAGGCGCAATGTCCTGCCGGGCGTCTTGGGCAGGATCTGTCACCACCCGTGCGAGACGGCGTGCCGCCGGAACTACTACGACGAGCCCTTGGCCATCCGGCCGCTTCACCGGCAGGCGTACGAGCGATTCCAGGAGGAACGGCCGGGCGCATTGCAGCCGCTGCCCCGCACGCGAGATCAAGAGATCGCCGTCATCGGCGCCGGACCATCGGGCCTCGCAGCAGCCCTGGACCTTCGGACGCTCGGGTATGGCGTTACGGTCTTTGAGAAGGAGAACACGTCGGGCGGCGCTCTATACTCCGGCGTGCCCTCGTATCGGCTACCCCGGGACGTGCTCCAACGCGAGATCGACGACCTCGTCGAACTGGGAGTGGACATCCGCCACGGTCTTGAGATCGGCCGAGACGTTCCGCTCGAGCATCTTCACGGCGAGTACGACGCGGTGCTCATCGCCGTCGGCCTGCAGGAGAGTCGCATCCTTCCCATTCCGGGCCACGAGGCCGACGGAGTAGTCGGCGCTCTCGACTTCCTTCGAGCCGCGAACTGGAAGGGCGAAGCCGGCGTGCGCGGCAAGCGCGTACTGGTGATCGGAGGCGGCAACGTGGCGGTCGACTGCGCGCGATGCGCGCTTCGTGTCGGCGCGTCCGAAGTCCGCCTCGCGTCTCTCGAGTCCGAAGACGAGATGCCTGCCCATCCGTGGGAGATCGAAGAAGCGCTCGACGAAGGCGTCATCGCCACGTGCTCCGTGGGACCCGAGGAAGTGCTCGTCGAAGACGGGCACGTCGTCGGTATGCGAATGCGTGAGTGCCTCTCCGTGTTCGACGAGGTCGGGCGATTTTCGCCCAAGTTTGGCGAGAACCTCACGGACTTTCCGTGCGATGTGCTCGTCTTCTCGATCGGTCAGGCCGCTACGCTCAAGAACATCGTGGCAGGCTCTGACATCCTGCTTTCGGAACGCGGGCTTCTGCCGGTCGACGGCGCGATCATGACGACCGATGTTGATGGCTTCTTCGCCTGCGGAGAGGTCGTGACGGGACCCGGCAGCTGTATCGGCTCCATCGCGACCGGCCACGAAGCCGCTACCTCGATCCACCGATACCTCAACGCTTCGAGCACCACCGAGGATCGCGTCTATCGACCGGTACCGGTATACGACAGATACGAGCCGGCAACGCTCGACGGCGTCGACGCGAGTCGCCGGCGTGTCGAGATGCCGATGGCCCGACCCGAAGAGCGCCGCGCGGACTTCCGGCCGGTCGAGCTCGGCTTCACCCGCCTCGAAGCGCTCTCGGAAGCGGCACGCTGCCTGCGCTGCCAGTCTGAGGTCTGTGTCGGCTGCACGTTCTGCGCCCGGACGTGCCCCGACTACGCGATCCAGGTCGAGCGCGTCGACGATCCCGGCGATCGACGCGTCACGCGCTACGACCTCGACTTGACGAAGTGTTGCTTCTGCGGCCTGTGCGCGGAGCAGTGTCCCACCGACGCGCTGCGGCATACCGCCCAGTACGAACTCAGCTTCTACCACAGAGATCTGGCTGTATTCGATCGCGAGGAGATGCTCCGCAGCGGTGAGGGGACGCGCGCCACCGGTCGTGACGTCGAACGAGAGGACGCGGCCGCGCCTGTCGCCGAGAGGAACAGCGAATGAGCCTCCCACCCGCCGGCATCCTCGCTCTGGCGATCGCCGCGATCGCGCTTGTCGGCGCTCTCGTCGTCGTGATGACTCGCGACGTCATGCGGCTCATGCTCGGGCTGGGGGCGGTGCTACTGAGCGTCGCCGGGCTCTTCGCCGTGGCCGGCGCGAGCTTCCTTGCGGTGGCCGAAGTGTTCGTGTACGTGGGTGGCGTGCTCGTCCTCTTCCTCTTTGCGATCATGCTCGTCCACCGTTCGGATGGCGACGTCCCGGTTCTCGAGTCCCGCCACGACCTGCTCTCCGTAGTCGTCGCCCTCGGCGCGTTCTTCATGCTCGTGGCGACGCTCGGTCCCGCCGCACGAGCCCTTGACCTCGCCGCCATCAAGGGCGGGACAAAGGCGCTTGCAGACGTCCTGCTCGGATCGATGTTGGTGCAGTTCGAAGCGGCCGGCGTGCTGCTCCTTGCCGCCCTCGTGGCCGTCGTCTCGATTCTGGGGGGAGAACGCCGATGAGCATCCTCGTCCTCTCGGCGGCGCTCTTCTGCGTGGGCCTGTACGGCGTATTGGTTCGCCGAGACATCATCGCCGTGCTCGCTTCCATCGAAGTCATGCTCGCCGGCCCACTCGTTCTTCTCGTGAGCGTCGCCGCTTCGATTGCCGCGGGTGCGGGACAACGCGCCCAGGGCGCGGTGCAAGCCGTCGGGCTCATCGTGCTCGTCATCGCCGCTGCCGAGGCGGCCGTCGGCCTGGCCCTTCTCGTTGCCGTCTCGCGTTCTCGCCGGGTGACCCGGTTCGACGAGCTCACGGAGGTGCGTGGCTGATGGGATGGCTGCACCTCGCTCCACCGCTGGCCGTTGCGGGATCGTTCGCGCTTGCGCTCCTGGTCGCCATCGTGGGAAGACGAGCACGGCCGCTCGCACCGCTCCTCGCGCTTCTGGCTCCGCTGTCGGTGCTGGCCGTCGGCGTGGCGTCCCTCGCGCGCCAGCCGGTGGGTCAAGCGCTCGCCGAAACCACCGGTACGCCGGCCCCGTGGCTCGGGCGCATCGTGTCGAGCGGCGTGTTGCCGTGGTACACGACGGAATCCATGCGCCTGACCGTCGGTTGGACTGTGGACTCCCTCGCCGCCATCATGTTGGTCGTCGTCGGGGTCGTCGCGAGCATGGTCGTGCTCTTCTCGATCGGCTACATGGCTGGCGACAGAGGCTGGGCCCGCTACTTCGCGCTCCTCGCTCTGTTCACGGGGTCGATGACGCTCCTCGTGATCGCGAGTGACTTCACGGGCCTGTTCATCGGCTGGGAACTCGTTGGTGCGTGCTCGTTCCTCCTGATCGGGTTCTGGTTCGAGAAGCCCTCGGCAATGCACGCTGCCACCAAGGCGTTCCTCACAACACGGGTGGGAGACGCGGGCATGCTGCTTGGTCTCGCTCTCCTGTGGCGGGCGACCGGCTCGCTCGCGTACCGCGAAGTCTTCGGCGCCCTCGGCGCTCTGCCTGTGGCCGTGCTCACGGCGACAGCGCTGCTACTCTTCGTCGGCGCCGCAGGTAAGTCCGCTCAGTTCCCGCTGCACATCTGGCTACCGGATGCCATGGAAGGCCCGACGCCCGTCTCCGCCCTCATCCACGCCGCGACCATGGTTGCCGCGGGGGTGTTCCTTGTCGCGCGCACGTGGCCGCTCTTCGAGGCCGCTGAGACGGCTCGTGCGGTGATCCTCGGCATTGGCGTCATCACGGCGTTTGGTGCGGCGACCATCGCCGTCGCACAGCGCGACATCAAGAAGGTTCTCGCGTACTCCACGATCAGCCAGCTCGGGTACATGATGAGCGCTCTGGGCGCGGGCGCCCTCGTCGCCGGTATGTTCCACCTGGTAACCCACGCAGCGTTCAAGGCGCTCCTCTTCCTCGCCGCCGGGAGTGTTATCCACGGCGCGGGAACACAGGACCTTCGCGACATGGGCGGGCTGAGGCGGTTCATGCCGTGGACGGCGCTCACGTGGGTCATCGGGGCCGCAGCGCTCGCCGGCGTGCCTCCGCTGGCCGGGTTCTTCAGCAAGGACGCGGTCGTGGCGTCCGTGTGGGTCGCCAACCCGTTGGCGGGACTCACCCTCACGGCGTCGAGTGCTCTCACGGCGTTCTACGTGGCCCGCGCAACCCGGCTTGCCTTCTTCGGCGACTACCGAGGCGACGGACACGCGCACGAGAGTCCGTGGAGCATGCGCGGTCCACTCCTGCTACTCGCGATTCCCGCGGCCGGGCTCGGGTTCGTTGCCACCCGGTTTGCCGAAGTGCTCGGTCACGAAGCAGAGACCTTCAACGTTCCGCTCCTCGTGGCATCCGTGGTGGTGGCGCTTGTAGGCATCGCTGCCGGTTGGCTCGTCGAAAGCAGGGGAGCCGCGAGCGATGAGGCGCTCGAGAGCACGCTCGGCGGCGTCTGGAGAGGTGCCGCGCGCGGTTGGGGCGTGGACGCGTTCGTGAACCGGTTCGTGGTCCGGCCGTCGGTGGCGACGGCCCGCGTGGCGTACGCGTTCGTCGACAGGTTGCTCATCGACGGTGTCGTCGAAGGAACGGGTGCGCTTGCGGGCCGGCTCGGGCAGATGTTTGCAGAGCTCCAGAATGGCGACGGCCAGTGGTACGCGACACTCATCGCCGTCGGGGTCGTGCTCATGCTCGTGGCAACGATGTGGATGGGGAGGGCGGGGATATGATCGCCGTCGACCTCCTCGTCCTCGTGCCCTTGGCCGGCGCCGCGATCGCGCTCGTCGGCGGGCGGGCGCGCCCCACGGTCTGCCGATGGGTGGCGCTCGCTACCTCCGTGGCAACACTGGGCCTTGCTGTCGTCGTTGGCCTTGCCGGAGCGTTCGCAGGGGAGCGTGTTGCCGGAACGCACGTCGTGACCCTCGGCTTCTGGCGCCTTACCGCCGACGGACTCTCGATGCCACTCGTGGCGCTGACCGCTCTGCTCGGTGTCGCCGCGGTAAGCGCGTCCTGGCGCATCGACAAGCGACCGAGTACCTACTTCGCGCTGCTGCTGTTCCTGCAAGCGGCAGTGACGGGGGTATTCCTCGCCGAGGACTTGATCCTTTTCTACGTCTTCTGGGAACTCGTGCTCATCCCGATGTACTTCCTGATCGGCGGTTGGGGTCACGAGCGACGCAAGCACGCAGCTGCGAAGTTCTTCATCTACACGTTCCTCGGCAGCGCCCTCATGCTCGTGGGCATTCTCGTAGCCATCTACGCGGCGCGCGCGTGGACGATTCCCGATCTCGTCTACCTCGCCGCGCGCCAGCCGCAAAGCGCACTCGTGTTCTGGTTGCTCATGGCGGGTTTTCTGGTGAAGGTCCCCGCGTTTCCGTTCCACACGTGGCTGCCCGACGCGCACGTGGAGGCGCCCACGGCAGGGTCGATCATGCTCGCAGGGGTTCTGCTCAAGATGGGCGGGTACGGCATACTACGCATCGCCATCCCGCTCGCTCCGCCCGCGTTCGAATCCGCCCGCGGGATACTCTTCGCCATCGGCCTGGTTGGCATCGTCTTCGGCGCCTTCACCGCGCTCGTGCAGACCGATTTGAAGCGTCTGGTGGCGTACTCGTCGGTCTCGCACATGGGCTTCGTCCTCGTGGCGATCGCAGCAGCGAGCAGCGGCGCCTTCGGCGCTGCCATGCTCGGCATGGTGAGCCACGGCTTTGTCGCGGGACTCCTCTTCCTGCTCGTCGGCCTCCTGTACGACCGCACGCACACACGCGAACTCCGCCGATTCGGCGGCCTCGGCTCTGTGATACCGGCGTGGTCGGTCGCCTTCGTGTTCGCGTCGCTCGCGAGCCTGGGCCTCCCAGGTCTCTCGGGCTTCCCGGGTGAGTTCGCGAGCGTGCTCGAAGGGTTCCGATCGTTCGGCTGGTGGATTGTCGTCGCCACCTTCGGCGTCGTCTTCGCAGCGGCGTACACGCTCCGCGCAGTCCGAGGATCGGTCCAGGGGCCGGTCGGCGAGTTCGATGCGCTTTCCGATCTTGCCACTCGTGAAGCCGTGACCGTCGGCGCCTTCGGCCTGGCCATCCTGGCGCTCGGCGTTTGGCCCAACAGCGTGCTTCTGATGGTGGACCCGGCTCTCCGCTCCCTTGCCGCGCTCGTAGGGACGGGGAGCTAGCCGATGACGCCCGAGATCGCCTTTGCGACCCCTCTCGCGCTCGCGCTTGTCGGCGCGGTCCTGGCGCTTGCTGCCGACGCCCTCGACAGGGAGCGCATGGCGGCTCTGACCTCCACGGCGCTTCTTCTCGTGGCTGCCGCGGTCGCTGTGGTCGCATCTGCCACCGTGACTCCCGAGACCGTCTGGACGGTCTTTGCCGTCGGCGCCGGCTTCTCAATGGCCACGGGCGTCGTGATGTTGTTCGGAGCCCTCGGTGTGCTAGCGAGTCTGTCAGCGCCTCGAGAAGGCAGCACGGCTCTCGCCGGGCTCGTCGCACTGTCGGCTGCCGCACTCGCAACACTCGCTTCCTCGACGGACATCGTCGTCATGCTCCTGGCGCTCGAGACCGCCGCCCTGAGCGCGTATGCGCTCATAGCGCTCGCGCGCACGCCACGTGCTCATGAGGCGGCGATGAAGTACTTTGTCCAGGGCTCGATCGCGACCGCGCTCTTCGTGTTGGGGCTCGCCGCCGCCCTCCTCGCCGGGGTGTTCGTGCTCGCCGACGGGAGATTCGGTGTTGCTGATAGTGGAGTCAACCTGTCGGCTGCCACCACAGCAGTGGCGCTGCTGCTGGCCGCGTTCGCGTTCAAGCTCGGCGCGTTTCCCTTCCACGCATGGGCGCCTGACGCCTACGAGACGGCACCCCCCGAAGTCGCCGCCTTCCTTGCTTCGGCAGTCAAGGTAGGGGCGCTCGTAGCCACCTACACGCTGTTAACGTCCGTGATCGCCAACCCCGACCTGATCGCTCGCACGCAGTGGCTCGTCGCCGGCATCGCTGCGGCCTCCGTCGTGTTCGGCAATCTCGCCGCCCTCGCTCAGCGTTCGTACGCTCGGCTCCTCGCATACTCGGGTATCGCCCAAGTGGGCTACGGCCTGACCGCCATCGTGACCGGGAACGGGAACGCGGCACTGCTCTTCGCGACCGCCTACGGCTGTGCCGCGGCCGGCGCGTTCGCGGCAGCTCGTGCCTACGAGCGCGTCCGGCCGGAGTGGGATGGATCCATCGCCGGCATGGCGGGCCTTAGCCGTCGCGCGCCCGTCGTCTCGGCCGCTCTGGCCGTGCTCCTCTTCTCGCTTACCGGCATCCCGCCGCTGCTCGGCTTCTGGGGGAAGTTCCTCGTTTTCCTTTCGGCCGCCGCCAGTCCGGAGTGGCTCTGGCTGGTCGTCGTCGGCTTGCTCGGGTCGGTCGTCTCGTTTGGCTACTACGGGCGCATTCTCAGGACGCTCTACTTCGATGAACCGTCCGAGGCTGCGATCGAAGATCTCGAGGAGCAAACGGGCTTCCCAGTTGCCGATGAAGCAGCATCGGCGCCACGGGGGCTGGACCCGGCCGGGTGGGTGGTGGTCGCGCTTGCGCTCATCGTCATCCTCTTGGGATTGGCGCCACTCGCGGCAGGACTCGCGCGATACGTGGGGATCGACCCGGTCGGGCTCTTCACTCTCGGCCCCTTCGGCGGATAGGGCGCCCCGCCTCCTCAGTTGCAGCTTGCTCACGAACCATTGACGGCTCATGAACACCCTCAGCCACCCTTGCGTCTGCTATCGGGCAGCGCTATGCTCCCGACAGGAAGTTGCATGCAAATGCAACCCCTTACCCCTGAGCCTCAAGGTGCCGGCCTTGGGGCTCCCCCTTTTCCCAGGCCCCTTCTCGGGCGCCTCCTCAGACACACCCAGGACTTGTCCCTCCCACTCTCCTGTCCCGTGTGAGCGCGGACACACTGCCTGCGCAGTGCTTCCGGGGAGCTCCGTAAAGAGGCCGGAGCGCACTGCCGATACGTCTCACATGAAGCTCTCCGCCGAGCAGGCGCAACGCGCACTCGACTACCTGCAACGGAAAGGCCCGCCCACGGTGGAACCTACTACCTTGTCTCGCGAAGTCTCTGACGAGCTCATGAAGCGCGTTCTCACTCGCATCGCACACAGTCCAGACCCTCGTCCCGGACGGGTAGCCGACGCGATCGGTTCCCTCGACGGTCGACTCCCCAGTTCCGACGACGTCGCCGAGCGCATACTCTGGCGCGAGCTAGCAGACTCGATTCGCTAGGACCGGATGCCACCCGTCACGCGACCGGTGGCAGTAACTCGCTCGTCAACGGATAATGCGGCCAGTGCCGCACGCGAGATGAGCGAGAGGGGTCGATCCGCCTGAGCCAGCTGCGCCCGCTCATCACCATCGGCATGAATGTGCTCGTCATCATCGCCGTGCTGCTGACCCTACGCATCGTTGCTCGCTACTTCGGGATGCTCTCGAGTTCCGGCCCGGGCGAGCTGCTCGTCTCAGCCTCAAGCGTCTTCGTGCTTCCGCTCGCATTGACCGACATCCGCTCGCTGTATGGCGGCGTCTTCGACGTCAATGCATCAGTGACCGTGATGATCGTGCTGCTCGCCGAGTGGCTGCTGAGCGCCCTGCGCGCACGAGTCTGAGAGGGGATGGCATGTCGATACCAGATGGCAGTATTTGGCAGAAGCGACTAGGTGAGGTCCTCGTTGCCTCTGGCGTCATCTCCGATGAACAGCTGACAAGAGCCTTGGACCACCAGGTGGCTCGGGGAGGCAAGCTCGGCGAGATCCTCGTTCGGGATCTCGTCCTCACCGAGGACGAGATCGCCCAAGCCCTTGCCCAGCAGAAGGGTCTGCAGCTGGTGAATCTTGCAGTGTTCCCTGTCGACAGGACCGCTGCGAGCCTGATCCCGGAACGACTGGCGCGCCGACGGCTGGTCATCGGCATCGGATTCGAGGACACGGGCCTACTGCTCGCGATGGCAGATCCGCTTGACATAGAAACCGTCGACGACGTGAGACTCACGACCGGCATGAAGGTGATCCCCGTCGTGGGAACGCCGAGCCAGATCGTCTATGCGATAGACAAGTTCATAACGTCGGCGGATGCCTTCCAGGAGCTCGCTTCCGAGACGTCCGATCTTGAACTCGAGTCGATTCCCGATGACATCCGGGGCGAGGACGTGCCGGTCGTCAGGATTGTCAACCAGATCATCCGGGAAGCGATCGCCGAGGGCGCGAGCGACATCCATCTCGAACCCGACGAAGATGGCGTCCGCGTGCGCTACCGGATCGACGGCGTACTCACCGACTTCGCGAGACTCCCGCGCTCGGCCAAGGCCGGCTCGCTCTCGCGGCTCAAGATCATGGCCGATATGGACATCGCTGAGCGGCGGCGCCCACAAGACGGGCGCCTCGCCATCGGCATCGAAAACCGCCAGGTGGATCTGCGCGTCGCAACGTTGCCGACTCCCTACGGCGAGAGCATCGTCATCCGAATTCTCGATTCCGAGCTCTCGTTCAGGTCCCTCACGGAGCTCGGCCTGGGGGAGCGTCAGCTCGACATGTTCAGACGATTCATCGCTCGGCCCTACGGCGCGATTCTGATCGCGGGCCCAACGGGAGCCGGCAAGACGACGACACTGTATGCAGCACTCATGGAAGTGAACTCGCCATCGCGGAAGATCATCACCGTCGAAGATCCCATCGAGTATCGGATGGACGGCGTTACGCAGGTAGCGGTGAACCCGAAGATCGGCCTCACGTTCGCATCGGGCCTACGTACGATCCTCAGATCCGATCCGGATGTCGTCATGATCGGGGAGATGCGCGACCCAGAGACAGCCGAGATCGCCATCCGAGGCGCACTCACCGGACACCTTGTCCTTACGTCGCTTCACACGAACAACGCTCCAGCGTCTCTCACGCGCCTCTCCGACATGGGGGTGCCGCCCTACATCACGTCCTCGTCCGTGATAGGGGTGGTCGCTCAGCGCCTCGTGCGCAAGCTGTGTCCGGCGTGCAAGGAGCCCGTCAACGCAGCGCCGGAGACGCTCCTGTCCATCGGATTCCCGCCAGATGAACTTGACGGACTCACGATCTTCGGCCCGGTGGGATGCGACCGCTGTTCGAAGACCGGGTACCGTGGTCGCATCGGCGTATTCGAGGTGATGGAGGTCACCGATTCGGTGGTGCGCGCCTACCTCGCCTGCGCGCCGGTGCACGAGCTGCGCGCGCTCGCAGTTGAAGCGGGCATGCTCACCATGGGACGCGACGCGCTCGACAAGGTAGCTGCTGGCGAAACGAGCCTCGAAGAGACGGCGAGGGCGGTCGTCTGATGACGCGCACGGAGCCCAGAGCCGTCGTCCTCGTCCTTGACAGCGTTGGGGCAGGCGCACTTCCTGATGCGGCTGACTACGGGGATGAGGGGTCGAACACGCTTTCCAACACCGCGGCTGCGGTGAGTGGTCTCGACATGCCGAACCTCGGATCGATGGGGCTGGGAAACGTCACGGACATCCTCGGGGTGCCGCCCTCCGAGACACCCACCGCCAGCTGGGGCCGGTGCGCTGAGGCGTCGGCCGGCAAGGACACGACGACCGGTCACTGGGAGATGATGGGCCTGCACCTCACGCGGGCGTTTCCGACGTATCCGAACGGTTTTCCGTCCGTGGTCATGGCCGCATTCGAGCGCGAGACAGGGTTTGGGTGGCTCGGCAACTACGCGGCGAGCGGCACCGCCATCATCCAGGAACTCGGCGACGAGCACGTGGCGACGGGCAAACCCATCGTCTACACGAGTGCGGACTCGGTCTTTCAGGTGGCCGCTCACGAAGACGTGATTCCCGTGGAGGAGCTGTATCGCATCTGCGCCATCGCCCGGGAGCGCGTCATGGTGGACGAACACGCCGTGGGGCGGATCATCGCTCGGCCATTCGTCGGTCCCGACGACGAGGGGCTCTACGTGCGCACGCACAGGCGTCGGGATTTCGCGCTCTGCCCCTCGGAACCCACAGTGCTCGATCGCCTCGGCGAGGCGGGTATTCTGTCGTACGGCATAGGCAAGATCGGCGAGATCTTCGCCTGGCAAGGCATCTGTGAATCGCCCCACGTGACGGACAACATGGACGGGTTCGACAAGCTCGTGACTCGCGTCGCAGGCGCTGAACCCGGATTCGTCTTCGCGAACCTCGTCGACTTCGACATGATCTGGGGACATCGCAATGACGCGGAGGGCTACGCCAAAGGGCTTGAGGCCGTTGACCGGCGCATACCGGAGCTGCTCGACGCCATGCTCGACGGCGATCTGCTTGTGATAACGGCCGACCACGGGTGTGACCCCACGACGGCGTCCACCGACCACTCCCGCGAGCATACGCCTCTCATCGCGAAGCTGAAGGGCGTCGATGCCGGTGTGGCGCTTGGTACGCGAGCCACGTTCTCGGACATCGGCGAGACGGTTCTCGACTTCTACGGCATCGCAGGACGCTGCGAACGGGGTACGAGCTTCCTGGCGGAGGTTCGAGACGCCGGTTGAACCTCCTGACCGATCGATGTCTCGGCGGGACCGGGCCAGACAGGGGGCGAGCGTGAGTGACCTCTCCTTTGAGGAGCTGATCGAGATCAAGCGGGATGGCGGGACTCACACCGCTGATCAGGTATGGCGGATCGTTCTCGACTACGCACGCGGGGGCGTTCCGGACTATCAGATGGCCGCATGGCTCATGGCTGCCTACATCAACGGGCTCGATGCCGATGAGACCGTCTGGCTCACGGATGCGATGGTCCGGTCGGGTAGGGTTCTCGATCTCTCGGCGATCCCGGGTGTGAAGGTGGACAAGCACTCGACGGGGGGCGTGGCCGACACCACCACTCTCGTTCTCGCCCCCTTGGTCGCCGCCTGTGGCGTGCCCGTTGCCAAGATGAGCGGGCGGGGTCTTGGCCACACGGGCGGCACGCTCGACAAGCTGGAGTCGATCCCCGGGTTCTCGATCGAGCTCACGCCAGAGGCCTTTGTCGAACAAGTTCGCCGTGTGGGCGTTGCCGTGATCGCCCAGAGCCCCGATATCGATCCGGCCGACAAGAAGATGTACGCGCTGCGCGACGTCACCGCAACGGTTCCCTCAATCCCGCTGATCGTCGGCTCCATCATCTCGAAGAAGATCGCCGGCGGGGCCGACGCCATCGTACTCGACGTTAAAGTCGGCTCAGGGGCCTTCATGAAGACCGAGGCCGATGCGCGCGCGCTCGCGTCGGAACTCACGCGCGTCGGCCACGCGCTCGGCCGCGACGTGGTCTGCTTCATGACCGACATGGACCAACCGCTCGGCATGGCTGTCGGAAACGCTCTCGAGGTCGCCGAGGCGGTCCAGACCCTGCGCTCTGAGGGGCCAGGGGCCCTTACAGAACTCTGCCTGGTTCTCGGCGCCCGGATGCTGGTTCTCGGCCGGGTCGCGGCAAACGACGGGGCCGCCCGACGGATGCTCGAAGACGCGCTCTCGAGCGGGCGCGCACTCGCGAAGTTCGCTGAGTGGGTCGAGGCACAGGGTGGCGACCCTGGTGTCGCGCGAGACACGAGCCTGCTGCCCCGCGCCCCGCGCTCACGCGACGTCGGATTGGCCGACGCCGGTTTCGTCACCGGGTTCGACGCCGAGGGGATCGGGCGGGCAGCGCTGCTCCTCGGAGCCGGCCGGGTCTCGAAGGACGACTCGATCGACCCCGGTGCGGGACTCCTCCTCGACGTGCGGAGGGGCGACCGGGTCGCCTGTGGAGATCGTCTGGCGACGCTCTACGCCGCCTCGGAAGAGCAACTTGACGCTGCCGAGGAGCGCCTTCTCGCGTCGGTAGTGGTCGGCGACACGCCGCCCGGGCATCGTCCGCTTGCGCGCGAACTGGGGCTCTGAGCGCTGTGCAGCTCGCAGTCGGACACGCGAACCCCGACTTCGACGCGTACGCCGCGACCGTGGCAGCGACCAAGCTGTTCCCGGGGATGCGCGGTGTCTTCCTCGGCACGCAGAACCCGAACGTGCGGTCGTTCCACAATCTGCATGAGGACTTCCTCGACTTCGTGGACCTCAAGGGCCTCGAGCTCGACGACGTCGAGCGCCTCGTGATGGTGGACACGCGCGACGCCGGGCGCATCGGCGAGCTCGGTGAGGTGGCGCTCCGTGCCGGCGTCGAGGTGATCGTCTACGACCATCACCCGCCAGCTGAGGGTGACCTTGCCGGCATCGACGACCGCAGCCTCGATGTAGGCGCCACGACATCGATCCTTGTCCACGAGCTTCACCGCCGAGGTATCCCGCTCACCCCCCTCGAGGCGAGCGTCATGCTCTTGGGTATCCACGAAGACACCGGATCGCTCACATATCCGGGCTCGACGGCGTACGACGCGCAGGCGGCTTCGTACCTGATGGCGGCGGGCGCTGACATCGAGGTCGTGAACCAGTTTCTGACCCGCACCCTCGACCCCACGCAGCGTATGCTCCTCGACGCACTCACCGAGCACCTGGAGGTGTGGGACGTCAACGGCCAGCAAGTCGCAGTGGGCTGGGCGCAAGCCGACGACTACGTCGATTCGGCGAGCGTGCTTACGCACTACGTGGTCGAAGACATGGGCTATCGGGTCGCCATCGGCATCGTCTCCATGCCTGAGCGGACGCAGGTGGTCGCGCGAAGCCGCCTCGCCGAGGTAGATGTCGGAGCGGTGATGACCCGGATCGGCGGGGGAGGCCACGCTCAAGCCGCTTCTGCGGCGTTTCGGAGCATCACAATCGAGGAGGCGCGCGACAAGATCAGGGCAGCGCTCGAGGCGGAAGTGCGCCCGCCTTTGCGCGCGGGAGACATCGCGTCGCGGCCCGTTCGCACGGTCTCGCCGGACGAGAGCATGCGCGAAGCCGGAGAGCTTATGGCGACGTGGGGGCACGGAGGCCTGCCCGTCCTCGAGAAGGGACGCCTCGCGGGCCTCGTGACGCGGAAGGACGTCGACAAGGCGGTGCGACATGGGCTCGCGCACGCACCTGTGAAGGGCTTCATGACTCGGGATCCCGTCACCGTTGCGCCGGACCTCGATCTGTTTGCCCTCGAGCGCTTGCTCGCCAAGGCCGGAATCGGGCGTGTGCCGGTGGTTGAGGGAGACACACTCGTGGGCATCGTGACACGCAAGGACCTCCTGCGTGCCGAACACGGAGACGACTATCTCGATCGGCGACTCCCACACGCTCGGATCGAATCGACCACGCGCTTCCTGTCGTCGGTGGATTCACTGCTCCCACCCGAGGCGGTCGGCGCGCTGCGGCGCCTGGGAGCGCTTGCGGACGAGCACGGTCTTCGTGCCCATGTTGTAGGCGGGTTCGTGCGTGACATGCTGCTCGGTCGCCGCAACCTCGACATGGATGTCGTTGTCGAGGGCGATGGAGTCCGGTTCGCCGAGGCTGCAGCCGCTACGCTGGCGGGACGCGTGAAGGTACATCGACGGTTCGGTACCGCGGTGCTCGTGCTCTCTCGCACGCTGCACGTCGACATCACGAGCGCCCGCACCGAATACTACACGCGGCCCGGTGCTCTCCCGACCGTCGAGCGGTCCTCGCTCAGACAGGACCTCTTCCGGCGGGACTTCACGCTCAACGCCATGGCCGCGTGCATCAACCCCGAGTGCTTCGGCGCGATCGCGGATCCCTTCGGCGGTCTACGGGATCTTGAGCGCGGTACGCTGCGAGTACTCCACTCTCTCTCGTTCGTCGAAGACCCGACGCGGGTACTTCGCGCCGCCCGATTCGAGCGGCGCTACGGCTTCACCCTCGATTCGGCTTCCGAGGACCTCGCTCGGCGGGCGGTCGAGATGGAGATGCTCGACGAGGTGTCGGGCGCGCGGATCCGCGAGGAGATGCTCGACATCCTCGATGAGGATTCGCCGTCATTGGTCTTCGAGCGCCTGGCTGAACTCGGCGCCCTCGACGTGCTGCTGCCGGAAAGCGTGAGCGCCTCGGGGGCGGTGCGACGGCTCTCGGCAACTGAGAGCGCGTATCGCAAGCTGGCTCCGCTGTTCTCGCGGACTCCCCGCCGCCGCGTGGTGCTCGTCGCAGCGGTCGCATCGGCTGCACACCGTGCCGATGCAGAACGCTGGCTTAGGCACTTTCGTTTCGGCCGCGAGTACGGCGAGCCCGCGCTTGCCACCTCGTCTCGTGCCGAGGCCACGCTCGTCGCTCTCAAGAGCCGGCGCAAGATGCGGGATAGCCGACTCTACAGTCTGCTCGAACACCTGCCCGACGAAGCCGTCCTCGTCGTCTGGGCGCTCGGCACCCCGACGGCTCGGGATCGGATCGAGCGCTTCGTGACCGAGCTTGCCAAGATCAAGCCGGCGGTGACCGGCGCGGACCTCATCGAGATGGGCTACGAACCGTCCGAGGCGTTCTCGACTATACTGGCCCGAGCCCGGTACGACCGATTGGACGGACGGGTGATCGGCCGAGAGGCTGAGCTCGCGAACCTTCGCCGACTCGCGAAGGTGGCGCACCTCGAGCCCAACGCAAGCTAGAGAACTCCCTTCGACGCCACCTGCGCCGCTTCTCACTGAAAGGCCGCTCGTGAACTACACCCTCATGGCCATCCAGTTCGCGTTGCTCCTGCCCGCGATCGTCATACACGAGGTGTCACACGGCTGGGTGGCCTACCTGCTCGGCGATCCCACGGCCAAGGATCGCGGGCGCCTGTCGGCGAACCCTCTCCGCCACATCGACCCGTGGGGTACGCTCCTGCTCCCTGCGTTACTCCTTGCGTTCTCTGGAGGAAGGGCGGCGTTCGGGTACGCAAAGCCGGTTCCCATCAATCCGCATAACTTCAAGGACTACCGCCGAGGGATGTTCCTCACGGGAATCGCCGGACCGACATCGAACCTACTCCTTGCGCTCGTCGCAGGTCTGGCGGTGCGCATGTTCGGCCTCACGAGCTGGGTGATGCTTGGCATCTACTACTTCACACTCGTGAATCTCACGCTGCTCTTCTTCAACCTCATCCCGATCCCGCCACTGGACGGGTCGCGCGTGTTGCCCCTGTTCCTGTCCGACCGCGCGATGCAGACGTATCACCAGGCCGAACAGTACGGGTTCGTCATTTTGCTCGCCGTGCTCTGGATTGTGCCGAGTGTCTTTCACGTCGACCCGATCGGCGTGTATCTCGGAGCCACCGTCGAACGGCTTATGCCGCTTCTCACGGGAGTGAGCTGACGAGCGCAACTCCCCCGTGCTGCTGTCGTCCTCCCGCCCGTTCGCCTGTGACGAACCGCCCGCGGAAGGGTATCTTCATTGGCAGCAGCTGGAAGGGGGAGCCATGCGCCGGTCCGTGAGATTCGCGTTGTGCGGTTTCGTCGTCCTCATGGTCATCGCAACGGTGGTGGTGCCGTCCGTCGGTGTGGCCCAAGAGACCACCGCTACCACGACGGCCAGTACCGGCGGCACAGACGTGGGAGGTGTCTACGGATACACGGGAGTCACCGGTAGCGGCAAGAAGAGGGGCGGTACGGCGACGATCATCGACTACGGAGACTACATCTCCATCAGCACGACGGTCCGCAACATAGCGGCAGTGGGAAACGTGCCGGTCAACGTACGCGGCGACAAGGTGGTAATCGAGCCGGGCCGCGTGACAGTGCACATTTCAGATGACATTTCCATCGGCAGTGGCGTCGGCGAACTGACGTTCAGGAAGAAGGGCAACCGGTGGGCCGTGAGAGGGGCAGGCCAAGGAGAGGCACTGGGCGCGAAGGGAACCGTCACCGTGACGGGTTTCAGTCACAGCGGCTCCTGGAAGCCCACGGACCCGCCACCGGAAGCCTCGCCGCTCGTCAAGATCTTCAACCGGGTGCTGAGCGCAGTGACTCCGTCGAAGCCGCAGCCGAGCCCCGACGCCGTCAAGATGATGGCCACGGTGTTCGCCATCATGTTCGCGATGGCGATGATGGCCGTGGAGACGGCTGTGTTCGGTTCAGCTGCAACAGGTGCCTCTGCGTCCGGCACGTCCGGCGCACCTCCGGGGCCCGGGTCGGCACCTCCTGCCAGCCCGAAGCAGCCGATGTCACCATCACCGGCTCAGGCGGCGCAGCCCGAAGAGGGCAGCCCCGCAGGATCGCCGGACTAGGAGGTGTGAGGTGGACGTCTTCACGTGGATGAAGGTCGGCGCTCTGGTACTCGTCGTCCTGCTGGAACTGGTGTTCCTTCTGGTGCAGTCTCGCGCACGGCGGTACTCGAAGGGCGCGGAGATTGCGCGGGCCGTAGTGGCAGTCCTGGCATTCGCCGGCGTCCTCTGGGTGACCGGCGCGCGCATCTCCATCGTCTGGTCGGTCACGGCCGCCGTCATAGGACTCGCACTCGGATACCTGAGCGGGTCGACCTCGAAGTACTTCGACTCGGCCAAAGGCAAAGCCATCAAGGCCTCCATGTGGCCGGCGGTCGTGACCGTTCTCGGCTACACGCTGGTCATGGCCGCCACGCTGTTCGGGACCAACGTCATCGTGTCGGCCTTCATGCTCGTAGCGCTGCTCGGGACTTGCATGACGGTCGGCGCCTCGATCGCCGAGGCAATGCGCGGGGGTTCGGCGGTAGCGGCAGCCGCCTAGGAGCGCGGTATCCGGAACTCTCGCCGTGCGCGCGCCTCGGGATGCGCGCCGCCGTGCGGTGCTCGAGCTATCCTGCGCTATCATGAACCGCACCTCGCCACCGACCTCGGAGCGTCCTCGCATGCCCAAGAAGCGCACCCTCACCGGCTACCGCCCGACCGGAAAGCTCCATCTCGGCCACTGGTTCGGCAACCTGCAGAACATGCTCGAGCTTCAGCATGACTACGACGCCTACTACTTCATCGCCGACTGGCACGCCCTCACGAGCGACTGGGCAGACACGTCGCTCATTCGGCAGTACACCGAAGAGATGGTGCTCGACTGGGTGGCCGCAGGACTCGATCCGAAGGTCTGTACGATCTATCGCCAGTCGGATGTACCCGAGGTCGCCGAGCTCGCACTGTACTTCTCGATGGTGACGCCGATGCCCTGGCTCGAGCGCGTGCCGTCGTACAAGGAGCAGCGTGACCAGATTACCGACAAGGACCTCGGGAACGTCGGCTTCTTCCTCTACCCGCTCCTTCAGGCGGCCGACATCGCGATCGTGCTCGCCGATGCGGTGCCGGTGGGCGAGGACCAACTTCCACACCTCGAGCTCACTCGCGAGATCGTGAGACGCTTCAACAACACGTTCGGGGACTACCTCGTGGAGCCCCAGGCGATCGTGCCCAAGGAAGGCTCCCGAGTGCCGGGCACCGACGGCCGCAAGATGAGCAAGTCGTACGGGAACGCGATCTTCATCTCCGACCCGCCGGAAGAGATCCGCGCCAAGGTATCGGCCATGCTCACCGACCCGGCACGCAAGCTCAAGACCGATCCGGGCGACCCCGACATCTGCCCCCTCCACCAGATCCACAGGCTCATCGGCGATCCTGCCGATGTCGCGGAGTTCGACCGCTGCTGCCGTGTTGCGGAATGCGGCTGCGTTGCGCACAAGAAGAAGCTCGCCGAGGACCTCGTCGCGTATCTGGCAGTCTTCCAGGCCCGTCGCGCGGAGCTTGCGGCACGGCCCGGCTTCGCATGGGAGGTGCTCGCCGGAGGCGCCGAGAAGGCGCGGCCGGTGACCACCGAGGTTGCAGAGACCTGCCGCAGACTCGTCCGGATCGACGAGGCGTAGGCGACCGCTCGCCGTGCCCACCTACACGGTCAAGACCGAGGTCTTCGAGGGACCGTTCGACCTGCTTCTTCACTTGGTTTCCAAGCAGAAGCTCGACATCGGCTCGATCTCGATATCCGAGATCGCCGACCAGTACCTCGAGCACCTCGACCGGATGCACGAGCTCGACCTCGACGTCGCGAGCGACTTTCTGGTGCTCGCTGCAACCTTGCTCGAGATCAAGGCGGCGCGGCTCCTGCCCACGGAGGAAGCGTATATCGGGGACGAGCTCGACGACCTGTCGCCCGAGGAAGCGCGGGCGCTCCTCGTGGCGCGCTTGCTCGCCTACAAGCAGTTCAAGAACGTGGCGGGGGAGTTCTCAGCACGTCTCGAAGCGGAATCACACATGCACCACCGGCAAGCAGGCTTGGAAGAGCCGTTCTTGAAGCTCATGCCGGACTATCTCGAAGGCCTGACCCTGCGGGGCCTTGCGGTGATCTGCGCCGATCTACTGCATCGCCGCGAGAGGTTCCTGCTCGAGGCAGAACACGTGGCGAGCGTTCCCATTTCGCTGGAGCTGCACGCCGAGACCGTCACGAATGCGCTCAGGCGTACGAAGCGCACGACGTTTCGCGAGCTCGTAGGGAAGGAACCTACGCCCGAGCTCGTCGTCGTGACTCTCCTCGCAGTTCTCGACTTGTATCGACGAGCCGAGGCGGACCTCGAGCAGGAGGAACTCTTCGGCGACATCATCGTGACCCGATGCGACAAGGAGCGGTCAGCGTGACCAAGGCAGCCCCATCATCCGCCCTTCGCGGCGCCATCGAGGCGCTCCTCTTCGTCTCCGACGAGCCCATCTCGGCCAGCCGCATCGCCAAGGTGCTCGATGCCAACGCATCCGATGTCGCAGCGCAGCTTGCCGCCCTCGCAGAGGAGTACCGGCAGGGCGAACGCGGCTTCCAGCTCAGGGAAGTCGCGGGCGGGTGGCGTTTCTACACCCATCCCGCCTATCACGACCAGATCGAGACGTTCGTGCTCTCCTGGGACACCCGCCGTCTGTCCCAGGCGGCACTTGAAGCGCTGGCGGTGATCGCCTACCACCAGCCCGTGACTCGCGCGGGCGTGAACGCGGTGCGTGGCGTGAACAGCGAGGCTGTTCTCGCCTCCCTCGTTGAGAAGGGCCTCGTGCGCGAGGCGGGCCGAGACACGGAGCAAGCGAACGCCATCATCTACGGGACGACCAAGGCCTTCCTCGAGAAGTTCGGCTTGACGGACCTGAGCGACCTCCCGCCTTTGGAGGAGTTCGCACCGGACGCAGAAACCGAGAATGCGATCCGCGACCGGCTCTCCGCCATTGAAGGCCCCTCGCTCTCCGACGGCGACGAGGACGACGTGGCCGAGGTCGACTAGGCGAGTACGATGACCGCCGAACCAGATGCACCGGACCCTGACGTCGTGCCCATGCGACTCCAGAAGTTCCTCGCCCGCGCGGGCGTGGCCTCTCGGCGAGGAAGCGAGGACCTCATGACCGCGGGGCGTGTTGCGGTGAATGGCGTCGTGGTGTCGGAGCTCGGCGCGCGCGTGGATCCCACGCGCGATCGCGTCGAGGTCGACGGGGCCGCGGTCACACTCTCCTATGCTCCCGCGTACCTGGCGCTCAACAAACCCGCAGGCTACGTGACGACCATGAGCGACCCTCACGGCCGCTCGACCGTCGCTGAACTCGTGCCCACGGACGACTACCCCGGACTGTTTCCTATCGGGCGTCTCGATCTGGATACGACCGGCCTCTTGCTGTTCACAACCGACGGCGAGCTCGGATTCCGGCTTCTGCACCCTCGGTTCCACGTCGAGAAGACGTACGACGTCGAGGCCGACGGCTGCATTGACGATCGATCGCTCATGGCGCTCCAGCACGGAGTTGAGCTCGAAGACGGCCTCACTGCACCGGCAAGGGTGCGACTGCTGGATTCGGCGGGGACATCCCACGTCGAGATCGCTATCCGCGAAGGGCGGAAACGGCAGGTGCGCAGGATGTTCTCGGCGGTCGGACACCCGGTAATCGCCCTTCACAGGGTCAAGTTCGGTCCGATCGACCTTGGGTCGCTTCAGGCGGGCAACGTGCGCCACCTCTCGGATGCAGAAGTTGCCGCGCTCAAGCATGCGGCGGGGACGGAGGGGTAGTGGCACTCGTCGTCTTCACGGGCGGAGCGCGCAGCGGCAAGTCCGCGCTCGCCCAGGACCTCGCTCGTGTTCGCCGGCTCGACGGCGCACGAGTCGTCGTGGTCGTTTTCGGCGACGGGTCCCGCGACCGCGAGATGGCGCGCCGCATCGAGCGACACCGCAACGACCGTCCAGCTGATCTGCACGTCGTGGAGGCTTCCGACAGCCAGTCCTGGCTCGAGTCGATCGCAGACGGCACAGTGGTGCTGGTGGACTGTCTGGGCACGCTCGTGACGCGTGCGCTTGACGAGGCGATGAGCGCCGGTGGTATCGACGTCGCGACTTCGGGGCCTTCTGACGCTGACGAGCTCTCCGAGAGCCTGGAGACCGACGTCGAGACCCGCGTTCGGAGCGTCGTTGACGTGCTCATCGCGCGGCTGGGCGACACGATCGTCGTCACGAACGAGGTCGGCGACGGCGTCGTTCCTGCGTTCGCCTCCGGCCGGCTCTTTCGTGACGTGCTCGGCCGAGCGAATCGTCGCCTCGTGCAAGCGGCCGACGCGGCCTATCTGGTCGTCTGCGGCCGCGCCATCGAGCTCAGCGCGCTTCCCGTTGCGGCCAGCTGGCCCGAAGACGAGCTGTCAGGAGACGCATGACCGCCGCAGCCGAGACAAGTAGGACGGGTAACATCGCTGAACTCATGCGTCTCGTCGGCGACATCGTGCCTCCGGATCCGGCGTGGGAGTCTGCGGCGTGGGAGAGGCTCGATGCCCTCACGAAGCCGCCACGAAGCCTCGGACGGCTCGAAGAGCTCGCGGCGCGAGTAGCGTGCGTTCAGAGAACGACGCGCCCCGACGTTAGCAGAAAGCGCATCGTGCTCATGGCGGGAGACCACGGTGTGGTCGCCGAGGGAGTATCACCGTATCCCCAGGACGTGACGTGGCAGATGGTCGCGAACTTCGTTCGCGGTGGAGCTGCCATCAACCAACTGGCTGCCTCTGTTCGTGCCGAGCTCACGCTCGTCGACATCGGCGTCGCATCCGACGTCTCGGCTCTCGACTGTGTCGTCCACGCCAAAGTCGCCCCGGGCACCGCCAACATCGCGATGGGGCCGGCGATGTCTGCCGAGCACGCCGTCGAAGCGCTCCTCACCGGCATCCGCCTCGCGCGCGAGGCCGCAGCTGAAGGTGTCTCCCTTCTCGGCACGGGGGAGATGGGCATCGGCAACACGACCGCAGCGACCGCGCTCACGTGCGCCTTCACCGGCGCGGACCCCGATGAAGCGACCGGTCGCGGCACCGGGCTGGACGACGCGGGGGTGCGGCACAAGTCCTCAGTGGTTCGCCGCGCGCTCAAGGCGAACGCCGGCGCGCTCGCCGACCCCTTTCACACCCTCGCGGCACTCGGCGGGTTTGAGATCGCGGGGCTTGCCGGCGTCATTCTCGGCGCGGCGTCCTCCGAGACCTGCGTCGTGGTCGATGGCTTCATCTCCGGGGCGGCCGCACTTGCGGCGGTGGCCCTGTGCCCCGCGTGCCTCGGCTACGTCTTTCCGTCCCATCGCTCTGCCGAGCGCGGGCACGCTCTCGTCCTCGAGCACCTCGGCCTCAACCCTGTTCTGGATCTCGACATGCGCTTGGGAGAGGGAACGGGCGCAGCACTCGCCTTCGGCATCATCGATGCCGCGTGTCGAATGATGTCTGGAATGGCAACGTTTGCGGAGGCAGGCGTTTCCGATGCTCCCACCGACCGGGCCGACGCGTGAGCTCGACGCGTCCGCATCCGCTCCGCGACGTCGCGCTTGCGCTCTCGACGCTCACCGTAGTGCCGATGGGGGTGGCGTGGCCGGAAGGGGAGCGCACTGACGTTCCGGGCTACTACCCCTTTGTCGGCCTTCTCGTGGGCGCGTTCGCGTATGCGGTTCAGATGCTCTTCGCGATCCCCGGGTGGAACGTACGCGCTCCCCTGGTGGTCGCCGCCTGCATCGTCGCGCTTCTGGCTCTCTCGACACGAATGCTCCACTGGGACGGTCTTGGTGACGTCGCCGACGCGTTCGGCGCTCACGACCGCGCACGGCGTCTCGAGATCATGGGCGACAGTTCGATCGGCGCCTTCGGCGTGACGGCTATCGCACTGTGCGTGGTGCTCCAGACCGCGTCGCTCGCTCAGCTGGTCGCTCCTGGCCGTGCCTGGGGGCTCGTGGCCGTACCCGTGTTCTCTCGGCTCGCGGCGACGTTCGCCGCCTGGTTCGGGAAGCCGGCACGAACGACCGGGCTCGGGGCGTCCGTCATCGGGGCGCCGAGGCCGGGTGCGCTGGTCCCCGTCGTGCTGACGCTTGCGCTCGTTGCTGTGCTGAACGTACTCGCGTGGAGCGTACCCGGGGTCGTGCTGACCGTTGTTGGGGTGGTGACGGCGCTCGTCGTGCCTCACCTGCTCGCGCTTCGATTCGGTGGTGTGACCGGGGACGTGATGGGCGCAAGCGTGGTCCTGGTGGAGACAGTACTGTTCGCCTTTCTCGCGCTCTGGTTGTGAGCCATGGAGACCCGCTTCCTCATCGTGCGCCACCCGGAGACCCTGGCCAACGCGACCGGTCGCTACGTCGGCCGGGGTGACGCGCCCTACACCGCGTTGGGTACGCAGCAGGCTGAGCTCCTCGTCTCGGAGGTAGTCAGCTGGAGACCGGAGCGGATCGCCTCAAGCCCGCTCAGGCGCACGCGCGAGGTGGCAGACGCCGCCGCGCGACAACTCGGCGTGTGCGCCGTGATCGACGAGCGTCTTACCGAGCTGGACTTCGGCCGGGCGGAAGGGATGACGCTTGCCGAAGTCACCGCGGCAGGACTCGAATTCGACTTCGAGTGCGCCGAGGCCCCCGTCGCGCCGGGAGGTGAGTCTCGGCAGGACATCTACCTCCGCTCGGTGGCCTTCGCGCTCGAACAGGCACAGGTCGGCGGGACGCTTGCGGTCGTCACCCACGGCGGAGTGTTCCGTTCGCTTCTCGTCCACCTCCTCGGGCTGTCACTCGATTCAATCTGGTGCTTCGACATCCGTCCCGGACAGATCGCCGAGGTGCAACTGTCCGACGGTCACGGCACCCTGGTTGCCTTCCGCCGACCAGATGCCGAGGATCTGGCCACCGCCGAGGGCGAGCCGAACAGATAGCCGTTCCGTCCGCCGAACGACCGCGCTTCCTCCCCGAGGCGCGCTTGCCGCTGCTAGTGCGACCTGCGACAATCCTCGGCAACCCTTCGCCCCTGGGAATTCCCGCACCCAGGAGCGCGAGGACCCAGCGAGGAACTGGACTCGTGCCGTGGAGCCTTGGGACACGCTCATACGCACCGAACTCGAGCCGATGGTTCCCTACGCTCCCGGCTTGAGGGGCAGCGAGGTGCGCGAACGGTGCGGTCGCGAGCTCATCTGCAAACTCTCGAGCAACGAGCACCCTGCGGGACCGTTTTCCTCAGCCATCAGGGCCATGGAGGCCGTGCTTCCGCAACTCAACCGCTACCCCGACGGATCCTGCCGCGCAGTCAGGCGCGCGCTGTCTGAGCGGCTCCAGTTCCCGTTCGACAACATCGTGGTCGGCAGCGGGAGCAACGAGATCCTGAGGCTGATCGCGCAGGCGCTGCTTCGGCCGGGCGACGAGGTCGTCTTCGCATGGCCCTCCTTCATCGTCTATCCGATGGTTACCCAGATGTTCGGCGCCACCGCCGTGCGCGTGCCGCTCAAGGAAGGCGAGGTCCACGATTTGGAGGCGATGCGCGCCGCGATCACCGACAAGACACGCATCGTCTTCCTCTGCAATCCGAACAACCCGACCGGCACGATCTATCATCGCGACGAGTTCGAGCGCTTCCTCGAGCGCGTGCCGGAACACGTGCTGGTCGTCGCCGACGAGGCGTACTTCGAGTTCGTGACCGACCCTGACTACCCGGACACCCTCCGCTACCTCGACCTCGAGCGGCCGCTCGTCGCTTTGCGTACCTTCAGCAAGATCTACTCGCTCGCCGGCCTCCGTATCGGCTACGGGGTGATCCCGACGCCGCTCGCCCGCGCGATCGACAAGATCCGTGAACCCTTCAACGTGAGCACGGTCGCGCAGGTCGCCGCCTACTACTCGCTCGACGACGACGCCGAAGTCCGTCGTCGGCGCGACGAGAACCAGGAGCAGAAGACCTACCTGTATTCCTGCTTCGACCGGCTCGGCCTTGACTACATCCCGTCTCAGACGAACTTTGTCTACCTGAAGACGGAACGGCCGGTGGAAGTGTTCGAGGCCCTCCTCTCAGAGGGCATCATCGCCCGCGATTTCGGGACCGCACCAGCCCTTCGTCTGGGCGTCGGTACACCTGAGGACACGCGGGCGACGATAGCCGCCTTCGACGTTGTCGCGGCCAAGCTGGGTACGCTCTAGTCGTCACCCCGCGCGGCCGACGACACCGACCGCGCATATGACGATGAGGAGTGACCGCACATGCTGGTAGTCATGAGGGACCACGCGTCCCAGTCCGAGATCGACCACGTCGTCGATCTGCTCACCGAGGCCGGCGCCCAGGCTCACCTCTCCCAGGGTGAGGTCAAGACCATCATCGGCGTCATCGGCGAGCGAGAGCTCATCTACTCGCTCGAACTCGAGGGACTCGCCGGCGTCGAGGAAGTCATCCGCGTTCTCAAGCCCTACAAGCTCGTGGGCCGGGACTTCCAACCGGAGGACACGGTGGTGCGCATCGGCGCCCATTCCGTCGTCGGCGGGGGAGCCCTCGCCGTGATCGCCGGTCCCTGCTCGGTGGAGTCGGAAGAGCAGATGGTGACCGTGGCGCGCGCAGTGGCCGCAGCGGGCGCGACGATGCTTCGAGGAGGCGCATACAAGCCGAGAACAAGCCCGTACGCCTTCCAGGGAATGGGCGAGGAGGGCCTCAAGCTGCTCCGTGGGGCCGCCAACGAGGCGGGACTCCCCGTGGTGACCGAGGTGCTCGACGTCCGCGACGCCGAGAAGGTCGCCGAGTGGGCCGACGTGCTCCAGGTTGGCGCTCGTAACATGCAGAACTTCATGATGCTCGAGGAGCTCGGCTCAATGGACAAACCGGTACTCATCAAGCGGGGCCTGTCGGCCACGATCGAAGAGGTGCTCTCCGCGGCCGAGTACGTGCTCAAGGGCGGGAACCGCGACGTCATGCTCTGCGAGCGCGGGATCCGCACGTTCGAGACGTACACGCGCAACACGCTCGATCTCGCGGCCGTCGCGGCGCTCAAGCAACTCACGCATCTGCCGGTCATCGTCGATCCCTCGCACGCCACGGGTCGACGAGACCTCGTGGCCGTCATGTCGCGGGCCGGCATCGTGGCTGGAGCGGACGGCATCATGGTCGAGGTCCACCAGGATCCCGAGCACGCGAAGTGCGATGGACCCCAGTCCTTGACCCCATCGGATTTCGAGGAGCTCATGCGGGGCGTTCGGCCACTCGTGGAGCTGTCCGGCAAGCACCTCGGCTGGGAGGAGTAGCGTGCCTTCGATTCGCGGGGACATACCCCCGTCGCCAAACGAGAACCCGCCGCCATTCGGCACGATCATCGTCGTGGGGATAGGGCTCATCGGAGGGTCGTTTGCCGCGGCTGCGCGAACGCTCGAACCTCAGCCGCGCGTGTTCGGCGTGGACATCGACGCCGGTTCGCTCGCATATGCACTAGAACACGGCATCGTCGAGGAGGCCGCGCTTCCCGACGACGCGATCGATCGAGGCTGGTTCGCCGATGGGAACGCGGACCTTGTCGTCCTCGCTACGCCCGCCGCGGTCGCCGTGGACTGGCTGGCCGTTCTCGCGGATGAGGGGTACTCGGGAGTTGTGACCGACGTTGCATCAACCAAGAGCCGGGTCATCTCGGCTGCGAGCCGTCTGCTCGGGACCGGTGCGGCGTTCGTGGGCGGTCATCCTATGGCAGGCTCCGAGCGCAGCGGCGTGCAGGCCGCTGCCCCCGACCTGTTCGCCGGGGCGTACTACGTGCTCACGCCCACCGAGCGAACCGATGTGGACGCATACCAGCGACTTCACTCGTTCCTCACCGCTCTCAAGGCACGCGTCGTCTCGGTGGACGCGGCATCGCATGATGAGGCGGTGGCAATTGTGAGTCACGTCCCGCACGTAACCGCGGCTGCCCTGGTCGATCTCGCCAAGGCTCACGCGGGGAGCGGTGACGAGTTGCTGCGCCTCGCCGCCGGCGGATTCAAAGACACCACCCGCATCGCCGCAGGGAGCCCCGATCTGTGGACCGGCATATGCCTCGACAACGCTGAGGCATTGTCGCAGGGCATCGAGGAGCTTCGCCGCGTGCTGGGTGAATTCGAGCAGATGGTGCGCAGCGGCGATGCCGCTCGCGTGCGCGCATGGCTCGAACACGCCGCAGATGTCCGACGTTCGCTTCCCGCGAAGTGGGTGCCCGCCACCGAAGCCCTCACAGAACTGCTCGTGCCCATCCTCGACCGACCCGGTGTGGTGAGTGAGGTCACGACGGCCGTGAGCCGTGCAGGCTGCAACATCGAAAGCATCGAGATCGACCACCAGTCCGAGGACAGCGCGGTTCTCGTACTCGTGCTCACCGACGAGGGGGACATGACGTCGGTAGTCGCGGACCTCGAGGGACGCGGGTACCATCCCCGGCTCCAGCCGCTAGCAGCCCCGACACGGGAGGGATCCTAGGTGCAATTCGTGGCCACCAGGGCCGCAGGCCCACTCCGCGGTGAGCTGCGCGTCCCCGGCGACAAGTCGCTCTCGCACCGCGCCGTGCTCTTCTCGGCGCTTGCCGAGGGGACGTCGCGCCTCTCCGGCGTGCTCGACAGCGCCGACGTGCGCTCCACGGTCGACGCCGTTCGCGCGCTTGGTGCGATCGTCGCCGAGCGAGACGCGGGTGTTTCGGCGCGTGCCCTCGACGTCGTCGGATGGGGCGAGCGCGGACCCCGAGCGCCTCAGCATGCAATCGACTGCGGCAACAGCGGAACCACCGCGCGCCTGCTCCTCGGCGTGCTCGCGGGATGGCCGATCACGACCGTGCTCGAGGGCGACGCGTCGCTTTCGCGACGCCCCATGGAGCGTGTCACGACGCCCCTCGAGCAGATGGGTGCGAGCTTTCTGACGCGTGACGGGCGCCTGCCCGTCACCGTACGGGGCGGGCGCTTGAGGGGCATCGACTACGAGAGCCCCGTCGCGTCCGCGCAGGTCAAGAGCGCCATCCTGCTCGCCGGACTGCGCGCCGACGGGCGCACGACGGTGCGCGAACCGAGCGCGAGTCGTGACCACACCGAGCGCTTGCTCCCGGCGTTCGGCGTGCACATCGGCCGCGACGAACGCACCCACGCCGCGTGGGTCGAAGGCCCACGCATCCTGCGCGCCCACGACTTCGTTGTGCCGGCGGACCCTTCCTCGGCTGCGTTCCTGGTCGTCGCAGCGCTCCTCGTACCGGGCAGCGAAGTCGCGCTTCCCGAAGTCGCCCTCAACCCGACGCGTTCTGGGTTCCTGCGCGTGCTCGAGCGCATGGGCGCGGACGTCAGCATCATGCCCGTCGCGCGCTCCGCTGCGGTAGGCGCGGAAGAACCGGTCGGCACGGTCGTGGCGAGGAGCGGAGCCGCTCTCCACGCCACGACCATCTCGCCTGCGGAGGTGCCCTCCCTTGTCGACGAGGTCCCGATACTGGCTCTCGCGGCTACCCAGGCCGACGGCACAACCCGGTTCGACGGCATCGGCGAGCTCCGGCTCAAGGAATCGGACCGGCTCTCGGCTATTGCCGAAGGACTTGCGGCGCTCGGGGCGAGCGTCCGATGCGGTGAGGACTGGCTCGAGATCTCCGGTCGAACGCCGCTGCATGGTGCGAGCCTCGACAGCCTCGGCGACCATCGACTCGCCATGACCTGGGCTGTGGGCGGTCTCATCGCCGAGGGAGCCATCACGATCGAGCGATTCGACGCAGTCGGTGTGTCGTACCCCGCGTTCGCTGACGACCTAGCGCGCATGTCAGGAGTGAGGCCCGACTACCCGGCGTCGTAGCTCCGCCTCCACGGAGCGGCCCTCCCGCGTAGCTGTGCGCGTCACCGGCTCTGTCAGCCTGCCTGTCCGCCGGTCTCATCACACGGCTCGGCGGCCCATCCGTGGCACCCGCTTCGGGGGCGCCCAATGATAGAATGACTCCCCGCGCACACAGCGATTGCGCAGCCCAGGCTCGACTTCTCACGCCGCGGAACAGGAGCCTCGAGTCCATGATCATCGCCATCGACGGTCCTGCTGCCTCAGGCAAGTCCACGGTCGCGAGGGCTCTGGCCTCCCGAATGGGATTCCGCTACCTGGATACGGGCGCTATGTATCGCGCCGTCGCGTGCCGCGCCCTCGAGACGGGGCTCGACATCTCCGACGAGACCGCCGTCTCGCGAATCGCACGGAGCGAGGACATCGCCTTCGCGCACGAAGAGAGCGGTGCGCTGCCCACTCGCGTGCTCATCGGAGGCAAGGACGTCACCGCCGCAATTCGTACGCCCGCTGTCGACCACGCCGTAAGCATCGTGGCCGGCATGCCGAGCGTGCGCGAGGCGCTGGTGGCGCAACAGCGGCACCTCGGTGAGCAGGGCGACATCGTGGTCGAGGGCCGCGACATTGGGACCGTCGTCTTTCCGGACGCACGCGTCAAAGTGTTCCTCACCGCATCAACCGACGAGCGTGCACGCAGGAGAGAGCTCGACATGACCCAGGGCGGTCATGACATGGCGCGCGACTCCGTGCGCGACGCGCTGCAACGTCGTGACGAGCTCGATTCGACGCGCGAGGTGTCGCCCCTCGCGGCCGCAGATGATGCGCTTGCACTCGACACGAGCGGACTGTCTATCGACGAGGTCGTGGACCGTATCGCCGCGCTCGCTGAGGACGCCCGATGAGCACCGAGGGCTTCGCGTTCGCCCGAGCGGTACGCAGTACGGTCGGGAAGATCGGTCTGGCCGCTTACCGAACGAGGCTCCTGGGAACTGAGAACATCCCTCAAGGCGGCGCGATCATCGCGGGCAATCATGTTTCGTACCTCGACCCGGCGTTGCTGTGGTGCGGAACGCCAAGGCACGTCCACTTCATGGCAAAGGCTCCACTCTTCGAGAGCGGGCTGCTCGGCTGGGCACTGCCGCGCCTGTGGGCGTTCCCCGTGAGGCAGGGCGAACCGGACCGCACGGCAATCGCCATCGCCACTGACCTCCTGAAGCAGGGCGACCTCGTCGGCATCTTCCCGGAAGGCACGCGAGTCCGACACGCGGGCGCAGACGTCGAACTCGGCGAGGGTCACGGCGGCGTGGCGTTTATCGCGATGAGAGCCGAGGTCCCCGTCGTGCCGGTCGGCATCGCAGGCACCGACCGTGCCTGGCCACCAGGCGCGCGCCTGCCTCGCTTCCCTCGGGTCACCATCCACTACTATGAACCCGTGGACCCGAGCCAGTTCGCCGAGGGCGGGCGCAAGGAACGTGTGGAGGCTATGACGGCGGAGATCATGCGCCGGATCGTATCCGCGCGGGAGCGAGCGAAGGAAGCTTAGGATGCGCGTAGAGCTAGCACGCCACGCAGGTGTCTGCTATGGCGTAGAGCGTGCACTCAAACTCGCCGAGGAGGCCGCCAGCCGTGGCGTCGCCGTGCGGACCCTCGGACCGCTCATCCACAACCCACAGGCCGTCGCCGAACTACGTCAGCGTGGCGTCGAAGTCGCCGCTTGCCTCGATGACGTTCGTGATGGAATCCTCGTGATCCGCTCTCACGGCGTCGATCCGGCGATCATCGCGCAGGCGCGGGAGAAGGGGCTCGACGTTGTCGACGCCACGTGCCCGTTCGTCTCGGCGGCACACACGTGCGCTCGTGAGCTAGCTGAGCAGGGGTTGAGCATCGTGATCGTCGGCGAGGAGGATCACCCCGAGGTCGAAGGCATCATGGCCCACGCCGGTGGAACCGCGATCATCGTCGAAGACCTGTCCGACCTGCCCGAGCACCTGCCATCGCGCAGGATCGGCGTGGTCGTCCAGACCACGCAGTCGCTTGCCCGTCTCGCGGATATCGTCACGGCGCTCCTCCCTCGTGTGAGCGAGTTGCGGGTGTGCAACACCATCTGCAGCGCCACGGCGAAACGCCAGCTGTCCGCCGAGGAGTTGGCGCGAACGGTCGACGTCATGGTCGTGGTAGGCGGTCACAACTCCGGCAACACGACCCGGCTCGCCGAGATCTGCTCGGCCGTCAATCCGCGTACGTACCACGTGGAGACCGCCGACGAACTCGATGCCGCCTGGTTCGACGGCGCCGAGTCGGTCGGTGTGACCGCTGGCGCGTCCACTCCGGACGCCCAGGTGGGTGGCGTCGTGGCCGCCGTCAAGGCGCTGGGGTAGCCGACGTGTCGGGATCGACAGACTACCGAGATCTCTACCGGGCGCTTCTGCCGGACGCGCACGGCAACAAAGCATCCGGCGCGCCTCCGCAAGCGCCCGTTGCACGGATCGCAGCCGTCGAACCCGGCAGTCCCGCCGCGAAGGCGGGATTGCAGCCTTGCGACGCGATCGTCACCACCAACGACATCGTCTTGCGCGATCTCATCGACTGGCGCTGGTACGCCGACGAGTCCTCCGTCAACCTCCTCGTGCGCAACCCGCTCGGCCACGAGCGGATGGTCTCGCTTGAGAGAGAACCGGGCGAAACGTGGGGAATCGAATTCGAGCACCTCGTGTTCGACGGCGTGAAGACGTGCAGGAACTCATGCGCATTCTGCTTTGTGACCCAGCTGCCCAAGGGCCTGCGCAGGCCGCTCTACGTGCGCGACGACGACTACCGCCTGTCATTCCTCGAGGGGAACTTCATCACGCTGACCAACCTGGGTGACGAGGACCTCGAGCGAATCGAGGAGCAGCACCTATCGCCCCTGTACGTGTCGCTCCATGCGGTCGACCCTCTCGTTCGCAAACAGCTCGTGTGCGCACGCGACGACCGAGCGCTTGAGCGCTTCGACCAGCTCGTCGAGATCGGCATCGATCTGCACGTGCAGATTGTCCTCGTTCCCGGCGAGAACGACGCATCGCGACTCGACCAGACGCTCACGTGGCTCGCCATGCGTGACGGCGTTCGCTCCGTGGGCGTGGTCCCTGTCGGCTACACCAAACACCAGAGCCGCTTCACGCGCTCATACGAGAACGGGCGCGACGCAGCAGCCGTCATCGACCAGCTCGAGGAGTGGCGACGTGCGTTCCGGCGGCGCGACGGGATCTCCTGGGTACACGCCGCCGACGAGCTCTACCTGAACGCACGCAAACCGGTTCCACCTGCGGGCAGCTACGACGGATTCCCCCAATACGAGAATGGCATCGGGCTCGTTCGTTCCTTCACCGACGAGCTCGCCGCTCTCGCTGACGACATGTCCGAGGCAGTCGCCGCGTGGCGCGCCGCCGCTACCGGTCATCGACTTGAGGAGAATCGCGTCACGCTCGTGACCGGAACCCTCTTCGCTCCCATCCTCCAGTCGTGGATCGCGGATGCGGGTTTCGGCGACGCACTGAGGGTGCTGCCCGTCGAGAACCAGTATTTCGGGGGGAACGTGTCCGTGACGGGCTTGCTCACCGAATCCGACGTCAGCCGAGCCGTCCGCGGTGACCGCGGATCCGGCGTGTATGTCCTCCCTGACGTCCTCGCCAACGCCGACGGATTCACCCTCGACAACGTGCCAGCCGAGGACCTGGGACCGCTGACCGGCTCTGACGTGCGTCTGGTATCCTCAGACGCCGGCGGGCTCGTGAATGGCGTGCGAAGCGCCGCCGAGCAACCGCCCACACCCCGATCCAAGAGCAGGTGAGCGCTGTGGCGCTGCCCATTGTTGCCGTCGTCGGCAGGCCGAATGTTGGCAAGTCGACGTTTGTGAACCGCATCGCCCAGGCGTCCGAAGCCATCGTGCACGAAGCACGAGGTGTGACGCGCGATCGCTCGTATCACCGCGCGGACTGGAATGGCAAGGACTTCCTTCTGATCGATACAGGCGGCATCGAAGCCGGTTCAATCGATGAGTTCCAGACCTCCATCAAGACGCAGGCACTCATCGCAGCCCAAGAAGCCGACGCGATCGTGTTCCTGGTCGACGGGAAGACCGGCCTGATCGCCGAGGACGAAGCTGTCGCCCGCATGCTGAAGCGCTCTGACCGCCCGGTGTTCCTCGCAGTGAACAAGATGGACACTCCCGGTCGGGAAGACGAGACGTATCAGTTCTGGAACCTCGGCCTCGGTCAGCCGTGGGCAGTTTCGGCCACTCACGGCCACGGCACCGGGGATCTGCTCGACGAGATCGTGGCCGTGTTGCCCGACGTGGAGCCGGAAGTGGACTCCGACGTCGTCGACGTCGCGATCATCGGTCGCCCGAATGCCGGCAAGTCGTCGCTCCTCAACAAGCTCGCCGGAGTCGAGCGAGCGATTGTGAGCGAGGTTGCCGGCACGACGCGGGATGCGATCGACACACTCGTCGAACGGGAAGGACACGCCTACCGCCTGGTGGATACGGCGGGAATTCGCCGCGCGGCAAAGATCGACGAGGACGTCGAGTACTACGGCTTCGTCCGGGCGATGCGAGCCATCGACCGCGCACACGTGGCGCTTCTCGTTGTTGACTCCCTCATCGGCCTCACGGACCAGGACCAGCGCGTCGCCGGATTCGCCGAGGAGCGGGGCTGCGCGCTTGTCGTACTGCTGAACAAGTGGGACGCCATGCCATCTCTCGAAGCCAAAGAAGACCTTGCCGTGCGCATCCGCGACCGTCTCGGTTTCGTCGGCTATGCGCCGGTGCTCCGCATCAGCGCGCTGACGGGTAAGGGCGTTGAACGCATCTTCGAGGCGGTCGACCGGGCGTACGAGAACTACACTCAGCAGATTCCGACGAGCAGATTGAACAAGCTCCTCACCGAACTTCGCGAGTTCGGACACACCGTCACGCAGAGGAACAAGACGCTCCGGCTTCGATACGCCACCCAGACGCGCACCGCGCCGCCGGGCTTCACTTTCTTCGCGAACCACCCGCAGCTCGTGGACGACAACTTCCGACGGTACCTCGAGAACCGCATGCGCGAGGCGTTCGACTTCACGGGCACGCCCATCATCCTCAAGTTCCGCAGTAAGGACTGACGGGGGTTTCCGAGGGTGTCACTCACCTCTGAGCAGGCGCTTGCGCTGTTCCTCGCGGCCGCATCCATCGCCGAGGCGTTCTTCGTCGGCGCCATTCCGTGGGCGTTCATCGTCGGTCGCCGCTTCTACGATGTGGACTTGCGCACAGAGGGCTCGGGCAACCTGGGCGCCACGAACGTCTTCCGCGTCCTTGGCACCAACGCCGCCGTCGCCGTGGCGATCCTCGACGTGGCCAAGGGTGCCGCGGCGGTCGGTCTGGCCTGGTTGCTCGTGCCGAGCGATCCCTATCCCGTGCTGCACGAATGGGTGCTCGTCGGCGCGACCGTCGCCGCCATGCTCGGGCACTCGTACTCGCCCTACATCCGCTTCACCGGCGGGAAAGGCGTCGCGGTAGCCGCTGGCGCACTGCTCGTTCTCACGCCCAAAGCGTGGCCGTTCCTGCTCGTGACCTTCGTCGTGGTCATCGCGCTCACGCGCTACGTCTCTCTCGGCTCGATCGTCGTCGCCGCCGAGTATCCGTTCCTCGTCCTGTGGCTCTACGGCGACCAGCTCCCGACCGTCATCTTCGCGTTCGCCGCAGCCACCCTCGTCGTCTGGCGCCACCGGTCGAACATCGCACGCCTGGCGCGGGGCGAAGAGTCTAAGATAGACCTCAAGAACGCCGGACAGCGCGCTCGCGAAGCTGCAGCACGGGCGCGTGCGCGTACGAAGCGGGACGGGGGCGGGGCGTAGGGTGCGGATTGCGGTGATCGGAGCCGGCTCGTGGGGGACGTCGGTGTCGTGGCTTCTCGGCGGCAAGGGGCATGACGTCCAGCTGTGGGCGCGCGAGCCCGAGATTGCCGAGTGCGTGAACGCCGAGCACCGAAACCCGGTCTACATGACCGGCATCGTGCTCGCCGACTCTGTGGTCGCTACACATGACATCGAGCACGCGCTTCGCGATGCGGAAGCCGCCGTCGTGGTCACGCCGAGCGTCGGCGTCCGCTCCACCGCCGAGTCGATGAAGCCGCATCTCGCGGCGAACACGCCCGTCGTCATCCTTTCCAAGGGGGTCGAGAACGAGACCCTCATGCTCATGACCGAGGTGCTCGAAGATGTCCTCGGCAATCGCGGCCGTCTCGCTGGTCTCTCGGGACCGAACCACGCCGAGGAGGTGGGGAAGGGTATCCCATCGGCGACCGTCGTTGCGGCGTACGAAGACAGGGTAGGGCGTCTCTTCCAGGACGCCTTCATGACGCGCTTCTTCCGCGTCTACACGAACCCGGACGTCGTGGGCGTCGAACTGTCCGCCGCGAGCAAGAACGTGATCGCCGTGGCCGCCGGTATGTCCGACGGCCTCGGCTTCGGCGACAACACCAAAGCCACGCTCATGACACGCGGGCTCGCCGAGATGAGCCGCTTGGGCCGAGCGATGGGCGCGAATCCGCTGACCTACATGGGGCTTGCCGGAATGGGAGACCTCATCGCGACGTGCACGTCGCGGCACTCTCGCAACCGCGCGCTCGGGGAGCTCGTTGCCCAAGGCGGCACAATCGAGCAGTTCCGCCGTGAGACGAACATGATCGCCGAGGGCGCGTTCGCCTGCATCTCGGTTGGAGCCCTCGGGGAACGCAAGGGCGTCGAGCTTCCCATCACCCGGCATGTGCACGCGGTGCTCTACGAGGGCCTGTCGCCGGCCGATGCGGGAGACATGCTCATGGGCCGAGAGGCCCGAGACGAGCTGCACGGGCTCGGTCTTGTAGACGACGATCAGGGCGAGGAGGACGCGTGGGCGACACGGTGCTGATGGCTCCCTCGATCCTCTCGGCAGACTTCACCCGTCTTGCCGAGGCGGTCGAACTCATCGAGGCAGGGGGCGCGGACTTCATCCACGTCGACGTGATGGACGGCCATTTCGTGCCGAACCTCACCATCGGACCTCCCGTGATCGAGGCACTGAGGCGCGTCGCGAAGCGGCCGCTCGATGTCCACCTCATGATCGACGATGCCGACCGCACGATCGGCTGGTACCTCGACGCGGGTGCTGACATGGTGACCGTGCACCCGGAAGCGTCCTATCACCTTCACCGTGTCGTGCAGGCCATCCATGACGGCGGCGCGAAGGCGGGCGCGGCGCTGAATCCTGCCACACCCCTCGAGGCTGTCCGCAACGTGCTCGGCGACCTCGACTACGTGCTGCTCATGAGCGTCAACCCCGGTTTCGGCGGGCAGGCGTTCATACAGCACACCGTCGACAAAGTCCGAGCCCTCGTGGCGCTGTGCGCCGAGGAGGGAGTCGCGCCGATCATCGAGGTCGACGGTGGGATCAACACGCTCACTGGATCGCTCGTCGCAAAGGCGGGCGCGAGGATGCTTGTCGCCGGCAACGCCATATTCGGCGAACCCGACCCCGTCGCAGCCATGCGGGCTATTCGTGCCGCAGCCGAGGCCGCGATAGCCTGAACTCACGGGCAGCGGCTTCACCCGCGCCATCGCAGTCCGTGCCTGGTTGCGGGGGAATACACTAGATGCCCAGGTCTTCCGAAACACGTGAGCATCTCGGGAGAACGCCGGGTCGCGGAACGTGCGAGTGAGGTGGTTCGTGATGCAGCTGCTCGTGAGAGGTCGTCGCGGACGCCAGAACGCTGCCGAGGATGCCGTTGCGCGACGCACGCCGAGAGTCTCCCTCATCCGCGTCCTTGTCGCGGTAGGACTTGCGGCGATGCTCTTTGCCGCGCTGAGTGATGACGCCGTTGGCGCACGTCCCGGCAGCGTTCTCGCGCGAATCGACGTCAAGACGGGGCTCGTGGCCTGGGCCGCGCCAGCTCCCCGCGGAAGGACGCTCGTTGCGGGCACGACCGGCTACGGAGCCTTCTACGCTGCCTCCCTTGCCGAAACAGGCGGCGTGGTTTGGCAGGACATCTACGACGCCGAAGGGTTCGACGTGGCGAAGGTCGTCGACGCAGCGGCAGACCCGAGCGGTGCGGTCAGTGTGCTCGTAGAACACAGTGACGCGAAGACGGGCCGTGAAGACAGGACCGTGGTGAGGTACTCGTCCGACGGCATCCGCGGGTGGTCCCGTTCATTCGAAGACTCGTGTACCCCCGTGGCGCTTGCGGTCGATCGCGTGGGGAACACCTACGTGGCGGGCGAGAGCCGCCCGGCCTCAGGTCCGCCAGATGCCTACGTCGCGCGGATCTCGCCGACGGGCCAGTTCACCTGGAGCCGCACCTATCGGGGGCGCGGGGGCGCGTTCTCCGACGCAGCGCAAGGCGTCACCGTCGACTCGGCAGGAAACGTCTACGTCTGTGGCAACACGTACGGAGGAGTCTCACGGCAGTCAGACGCGCTGCTGCTCAAGTACTCCGAGAGCGGACGACTCCTGTGGTCTCGCACGTATCACCGCCCGCGCTCACTCCAGGACGCGAACAAGTGCGACACGGCGTTTCGCGTCACGCTGGATAGGAGCGGGCACGTCCTTCTCGGAGGCTGGAGTCACCTGTCGAAGTCGGACTGGGACTTCCTCGCCCTCAAGTACACGAGCGGCGGCGGCCTCGTTTGGGCACGCACCTACGCCGGCCCGAAACGCGGCGGACGCGACCTCGCACAGCTGCTCGAAACCGATTCGAAGGGCAACGTCTACCTGGCAGGCGAGAGCGAAGGGCCGCTCGCGAAGGACTTCGCCGTGGTCTCGTTCTCGGCCAACGGCTCCAGGCGCTGGACGTTTCGGTTCGACGGGCCCGACCATCTCGAGGACGTGCCGACCGCCCTGCGCATAGGACCTGACGGAACCACCTACATGACGGGTGTGTCCTGGACGGTGAAACGGCAGAGCGAGTTCGCGACGGTCGCGATCGGTCGCAGCGGCGCGCTTCGCTGGAAGCAGCGCTGGAACGCAGGACCATACCAGGATCGGCCAAACGCCCTGTGGCTCGACGAGCGCGGCCGCCTCAACGTCGCCGGACTCATCTACGCGGGAGAGGACATCTGGGACTACCAGGGTGTCATCGTGCGGCTGGCGCCGTAGGTTGTCGGCTGGGACGAACGTCCTTGGGCCCCGCGCGAACTCAGTCCCTGCCCGGCGCAGCTACTTCGTACACGCAAGAAGAGCGGCCCCGAAGGACCGCTCTTCGCGGGAACGCCTGTGCCTGCCGAGGCTAGATCTTGCGGACGTTGCTCGCCTGCAGCTTGCCGTTCTGACCAGTGGTCACCTCGAACTCGACGGCCTGGCCTTCGTCGAGCGACTTGAAGCCCTCACCCTGGATCTCGGAGAAGTGGACGAAGACGTCTTCGCCATCCTCACGCGAGATGAAGCCATAGCCTTTGTCCGGGTTGAACCATTTCACGGTACCTTCAGCCATTCCAAACTCGCTTTCCGCCCCGAGGGCAACAAGAGGGCGACGCGATCGTCCCGACGAGAAACGTGGTATCGCGCCGCAGGTATCAGGGTCACGTTGACCCGTCGGCCAGCATACCACGCTCCCAGCCTCCGGCATGAGGCGGGACAGCCCCGCCATCGGAAATGCGGTATCATACTCACGACTTTCTTCAGGGCGGGGTGAGATTCCCCACCGGCGGTGAAAGCCCGCGAGCCCCGCAAGGGGTTGACCCGGTGAGACTCCGGGGCCGACGGTCACAGTCCGGATGGGAGAAGGAAGGTTCGAAGAGCCAGTGCGGCTGTTCTCCGACGTCTCCGAGCGTATCGCTGATCCGTGGCTTCGGCGTGCCTTCAGCCTCGCCGAGAATGGCCGGGGACGCACGTCTCCCAACCCCGTCGTCGGCTGCGTTATCGTCCGCGACGGCGCTCTCGTGGGCGAGGGATTCCACGAGCGGGCGGGCGGGCCGCACGCCGAGGTGGTCGCCCTGGACGCCACAGGCGTCAATGCGAGAGGGGCCACCGTCTACGTGACCCTCGAGCCGTGCAGCCACCGCGGCCGAACGCCTCCGTGCACCGACGCCCTCCTGAGCGCCGGCGTCGCCCGTGTCGTTGTCGGCATGCTCGACCCCAACGACACCGTACGCGGCGGCGGTGCCGAGACGCTGCGTTCCGCTGGGCTCTGCGTCGACGTGGCCACCGACCCGTCCCCGTTCGAGATCCAGAACGACGCCTGGCTCGCCTCACTCTCGAACGGTCGTCCGTTCGTCCGGGTGAAGGTCGCCCTCTCCTTGGATGGACGCCCCGCGCTTAGAGCAGGGCAGCGCGCGTCCATCACCGGTGTGTCCGGCGCTGACGTCACCCGGCTGCTTCGGCAGCGCGCTGACGCAGTGCTCGTCGGAGGTGCGACCATCGTCGCCGACGACCCCGCGCTCACCGCGCGAGATCCCGCGGGGGTGCCCGACGAGCGCCAACCCCTGCGCGTCGTGCTCGTACGGGAGCACATACCGCCCGGGACGGCGCGTGTCTTCGCCGACGGAGCCGCGCGCACGGTCGTCCTTGCCCCCGACACGCGTGCAGGGAACGTGCGCGAAACGCTTCCTCCCGCCGTGGAGACCATCGAGTACGAGGCGGGAGACGGGATCGCCGGCGCGCTTCGGCGTCTGCTCCGGCTCGGCGTTGTCGACGTGCTCGTCGAGGCCGGCCCGCGGCTACTCACCGCGCTTTGGGAGTCCGCCCTCATCGACGAGCTGATCGTGGTACAGGCGGGCGGCATGGCGGGAAGGGATGCGCCCGCCCTGTTCGCCGGGTCACCCGACGCGGAACGCGCCGCATCGGCTGCACTCGCGCACGTCCTCCGTCCGCTGGAATCCGGGATCGTGGGCGACGTCGCGGTGACGGTCTGGCGCCCCGGAACGACGTCCAGTAACGATTCGCGCAACACTCGGGCAGCCGATCTCGTCGCGAGCTCCGACACGCAGCCAACGCAACCCTCGAGGAGGTAGCAGACCGATGTTCACCGGTCTTATCGAGTCACAAGGAATCATCACCCGCGTCGACAGGGTCGCGGGTGGCGCACAGCTCGAGGTCTACGCGCCCGAGTTCGGCCGTGACATGGCTATCGGCGATTCGGTCGCAGTCGATGGTGCGTGCCTCACCGTCGTCAAGTTCATTCGGGGGGCGTTCCTTGCCGACGTGAGCGGTGAGACGCTGGACCACACGACCCTGGGAAGCCTTCGACAGGGTTCGAAGGTGAACCTCGAGCGCGCGCTTCGCCTCTCGGATCGCCTCGGCGGCCACCTCGTGAGCGGCCACGTGGACGGCGTCGGCATCCTCGTGCAGCGCCACGTCGCCGGCAATTCGACGGTCTATCAGTTCCAGGCACCCGCCGAGGTCCTTCCGTATCTGGTTGCCAAGGGCTCGGTGGCAGTCGACGGCATCTCGCTCACCGTCGCGCAGATGCGCGCCGACAGCTTCGCCGTCGCCGTGGTTCCGCACACCGAGACTTCGACCACACTCGCCGAGAAGCCTATCGGCACTCGCGTCAACATCGAAGCCGACATGATGGCCAAGTACGTCGAACGCCTCGTCCAGCTCTATGCCACTCGAGGCGGCTCCGCTTCCGGCTCCGGCCACGATGACGCTCCCCGCCGGGGACTCGGCGACATGCTCCGCGACTTCAGCGAGGGGCGGTGAACGTAGTGGAGGACGCAGCGCAGAGCATCGACGAAGGGCGGCCGAACATCTTCGTCTCCACAAACGAGGCGATCGCCGAGATCGCGGCGGGCCACATGCTCATCGTGGTCGATGACGAGGATCGCGAGAACGAAGGCGACTTCGTCATGGCCGCCGAGAAGGTGACGCCGGAGGCAATCAACTTCATGGCCCAGCACGGACGAGGCCTCATCTGTTTGCCGATGACGGGAGAGCGACTGGACGCGCTGCGTATCCCGCCCATGACGCAGCTCAACACCTCGGCGCAGGGCACGGCGTTCCACGTCTCGATCGGGGCGAAGGGCAAGATCACCACAGGCATCTCCGCCGCCGACAGAGCCGCCACAGTACTCACCGCCATCGATCCGGGCACACGCCCTGAGGACATCTCCATGCCCGGCCACGTGTTCCCGCTTCGTTCGAAGCCAGGAGGGATCCTCGAGAGAGCGGGGCACACCGAAGCCGCGGTCGACCTCGCACGTCTCGCCGGACTCGCGCCGGCTGGCGTCATCTGCGAGATCATGAACGCCGATGGCACCATGGCGCGTCGGCCTGAACTCGAGCGCGTCGCTCGCGAGCACGATCTGAAGATGGTCACCGTGGCGGAACTCATCCGCCATCGTCGGCGCACCGAGCACTTGGTCGAGAGGACCGCCGTCGTCCGGCTGCCCACGCGGCACGGTGAGTTCATCGCCCATGCCTACACCTCGCTCGTCGACGCCTCGACGCACGTGGCTTTGGTCGTAGGGGAGGTAGCAGGCAGGGACGATGTGCTCGTGCGGGTGCACTCCGAGTGCCTCACCGGCGACGTCTTCCACTCGCTTCGCTGCGACTGCGGCGACCAGCTCGAAGAGGCGATGCGACGCGTTCAAGCGGTGGGACAGGGCGTCATCCTCTACATGGTCGGCCATGAGGGACGCGGTATCGGACTCGCAAACAAGCTCAAGGCCTACGAGCTCCAGGAACTGGGCCACGATACCGTTGAGGCCAACGCGGTCCTCGGTTTCCCGGCCGACTTGCGCGACTACGGCATCGGCGCGCAGATCCTCGTCGACCTCGGACTCACATCCATGCGCCTCATGACGAACAACCCCACCAAGGTGGTTGGCCTCGAAGGCTACGGCCTGAGCGTCACCGAACAGGTGCCGCTCGAGGTTCCCTCACGACCTGACAACATCGCGTACCTGCGCACCAAGCGCGAGAAGCTGGCGCACACCCTCCGCCTCCCGGAGACCGAAGCGCCCTCGACCGAAGGAGAGGTCCTATGAGCACGTTCGAAGGCAACCTGATCGGCACCGGGCTCAAGGTGGGCATTGTCGTGAGCCGCTTCAACGAGCTCCTGTCCTCGCGACTGCTCTCCGGCGCGATGGACGGCCTTGTGCGACACGACGTCGCCCAGACCGACATCGATGTAGCCTGGGTCCCCGGTGCGTTCGAGATCCCGCTCGTCGCGCGCCACATGGCCGCCTCGACGCGGTATGACGCGGTGCTCGCTCTCGGGGTCGTTATCCGGGGCAACACGCCGCACTTCGAGTACGTTGCAGCCGAGGTATCGAAAGGAGTCGCCAAAGCGTCGCTCGATACCGGCGTCCCCGTCGTGTTCGGCGTTATTACGGCGGACACGATCGAGCAGGCTGTGGAACGGGCGGGCACCAAGTCCGGGAACAAGGGGTGGGCCGCTGCCGAGTCCGCAATCGAAATGGCGAACCTCGTGCGGACCCTGTCCAACTAGACATACCGCACGCCCACATACCGGCTGAGCTGGCCGAAAGCGCGGGAGAGCCCCGGTATCCTTGCCGAATGCCGGGGCTCCCTTTGCGAATCCAGTGGGCTCTCGCCACCCTGTGGCTATCAGCCATGGACCGACTCAACTCGCACCGCTCCCGTGAGAAGCGGATGCCCAACATACCAAAGCACCCAGCCCCCAACAAGCACCGATATGTTCGATTCGACGAACGGCAGTAGAGTCGGTCTTGGCGGCACCGCTCCAAGCGCGGAGAAGGTCCTGGCGGCGCCTCGGGGCGGCGCCTAATCCGACGGACGGCACGGTGCTTGACACGCGCCGGACGTCTCCCTATCGTGTGGTCTCGTAGATACCTTACTAGTTTTGTAGTATTTAATACGACGGGCGGCTTCCCATGCGACTCACGGCAAAGAGCGAGTACGGCCTGCTGGCTGTGATCGATCTTGCCTGCGGCGCTCGTGAGGGCCCGGTGAGCGCCCGCGAGATCTCGGAGCGGCGCAACATCCCGGGCAAGTTCCTGGAGCAACTTCTCGTCTCGCTTCGCCGGGCGGGTATCGTGAGCGCCGTTCGTGGCGCGCACGGCGGGTTTGCACTTGCGCGGGATGCACGTCTGCTCACCGTGCTCGACGTGGTTGAGGCTCTCGACGGACCACTCGAGTCCCCGGTGTGTGACGCCGAGCAGAGCGGCGGGTGTGGGCGGGGGACTTCATGCGCAGCGAGCGCGGTGTGGTGGCGCGCGACCTATGCGCTTCGGGGAGTGCTCGGATCCACCACCATTGCCGATCTGGCCACAATGCAAGACCAACTCGACAGCGCCGAGCGCTGTCGCCTCTGACAGGAGCGTCGGACAATGGATCGCACGGTCTACCTGGACTACGCCGCCACCACGCCTGTCGACCCGAGGGTCACCGAGACGATGCTTCCGTACTTCTCGGTGCACTTCGGCAATCCCAACAGCCTCTACGCGCTCGGGCGCGAAGCGTACCGCGCCCTCGAGCAGGCCCGCGAAGACGTCGCAGCTGGCATCAGAGCTGAACACCCGAGCGAGGTCCTCTTCACCGGAGGCGGCACCGAGTCCGACAACGCGGCGATCATCGGAATTGCGACCAAGGCCGCACCGGATGGCGGGCACGTTGTCGTGTCGGCCTTCGAGCATCACGCCGTTCTCGAGCCTGCTCACTACCTCGAGAAGCATGGATTCGAAGTCACGTACGTCAAGCCGCGAGCCGACGGCCTGGTCCACACCGAGGACGTGCGCGCGGTCCTCCGCCCTGCCACGGTGCTCGTATCGATCATGCACGGGAACAACGAGCTCGGCACCGTCCAGCCCATACGCGAGATCGCCGACGCCGCCCACGAGGTTGGCGCGTCAATGCACACCGACGCAGCCCAGACGCTCGGCAAGGTGCCGTTCGATGTCCGGGATCTCGGCATCGACGCCGCCTCATTCTCCGGACACAAGATCTACGGCCCCAAGGGTATCGGCGTTCTCTACTTGAAGCGCCGCACGCCGTTCGCGCCGTACCTGCTTGGCGGCGGCCAGGAGTTCAAGAAGCGCAGCGGCACCCAGAACGTGCCTGGCGCCGTCGGCCTCGCTCGCGCGCTTCAGATCATGCTCGATGAGTACCCTGTCGAGGTTCCTCGGCTCACCACGCTGCGCGACAGGATCATCACCGGCGTGACCTCATCGCTCGAGAACACCGAGGCCACCGCCAAGGGCGACCCCCGCCTCCCCAACATCGCACATCTGCTGATCAAGGGGGTCGAAGGTGAAGCGATGCTCCTCCAGCTCGATGCGAAGGGCATCGCCGTATCGACCGGCTCTGCATGTTCTTCGGGCTCACTCGAGCCGAGTCATGTGTTGCTGTCGATAGGCTGTCCTGCCGAGCTCGCTCACGGATCCCTTCGTGCGTCGGTGGGACGCCTCACCACGGCCGAGGACGTCGAGTACTTCCTCGAAGTGTTCCCGCCGATCGTCGAGCGCCTCCGGTCGATGTCGCCCGTCTACCAGAAGATGTTCGGTAGCGGAGTGAGATAGCAGCCCAGGACCGACGAGACCCGTTCGCGTGACCTCGCGGACTTCCCGCCGAGACGACCACACGAAACCAGGAGACGACGTGCTGTATTCCGAGAAGGTCATGGACCACTTCAACAACCCGCGCAACGTCGGGGTAATCGAGCAAGCCGACGGAGTGGGCGAGGTCGGCAACCCGGTGTGCGGGGACGTGATGAAGATCTCGATCAAGGTCGACGACGACAAGATCGACGACATCATGTTCCAGACACTTGGCTGCGGTGCTGCGATCGCCACATCCTCGATCGTCACCGAGATGGCGCGTGGCATGACCCTCGATGAGGCCGTGCACATCACGAAGAGACAAGTCGCCGATGAGCTCGGTGGACTGCCCCCCGCGAAGATGCACTGTTCGGTGCTTGCGACCGATGGGCTCAAAGCGGCTGTCGATGACTATCTCGTCAAGCACGGCCGCGAGCCGATCGCGGGCCCGATCCTTACGAGCGACCCGCAGTTCGACCCGCACGGGGACGACGACCACGAGCACGAGGAGCACGAGTAGGCTCTCGGCCGAGCACCGGTCGATAGTGCACGCCACCCTGGAAGGGGCGGTCTGACGTGTCGCGGGTGTTCGTCGCCATGAGCGGGGGAGTCGACTCCTCGGTGGCAGCCGCCCTGCTCGTCGAGCAGGGACACGACGTCACCGGCGTCACCATGCAGCTCTGGCCCTCCTCTGACGAAGAGGGTGGGTGCTGCTCGGTTGACGCGGTTCGCGACGCGAAACGCGTCTGCGACCTCCTCGGCATCCCCCACTACGCGCTCAACTTCAGAGACTCGTTCGAGAGCTTCGTCGTCGCGCCCTACTGCGAGGACTACGCGAGCGGCCGCACGCCGAACCCGTGCATCGAGTGCAACGACCGCCTGAAGTTCGGCGACCTGCTCGCCAAAGCGGTCGCACAGGGTGCAGACATGCTGGCAACCGGACACTACGCTCGGATCGTCGAGACCGACTCGGGCGCTCGGCTCCTCAAGCGTGCCGTCGATCCCACGAAGGATCAGTCGTACTTCCTCTATCGTCTGACCCAGGCCCAGCTCTCGCACGTCCTCTTTCCGCTCGGCGTGCACACCAAGTCGGACGTGCGCGCGATGGCTGAACGCCTTGGACTCCACGTGCATGACAAGCCCGAGAGCCAAGACGTGTGTTTTGCACCCGCCGGCCACGCCGAGGTCATCCGAGAACGCCGACCTGACGCGCTTGTCGCAGGCCCCATCCTCGACGCGGAAGGCCGTGTCGTCGGTGAGCACGGCGGCCTCGCGGCCTACACCGTCGGACAGCGGCACGGACTGGGCCTCTCCGGACCCACTGGTCCGCTCTACGTGACGGCCGTCGATCCCACGCGCAACGCGCTCATCGTCGGCCCTCACGAGACGCTCGCAGTCCGCCATATCGAAGCATCGCACGTCATCTGGCACGCGCCGTTGCGCGAGGTGCGCGTGGAGGTGCAGACGCGCTACCGCCAAAGTCCCGTCCCTGCCGACGCCGACGCTCGCGAAGACGACCTGCTGCTCGATCTGGACCAACCTGCCTACGGCGTGGCTCCCGGCCAGGCTGTCGTATGCTATGAGCACGACCTCGTTCTAGGCGGAGGGACCATCGAGCGAACACGATGATCGACTGTCACGTGCATACAGCGCGCTGCGGACACGGTGAGGGGAGCGCCGCCGAGTACGTCGCCGCCGCGCGGAGCGCGGATATCGACATCCTCACGTTCACCGAGCACCTGCCGCTGCCTGACGCGCTCGATCCTTCCCGCGAGTACTCGATGCCGGAACGCGAGCTGGAGTTCTACCTGGACGAAGTCGCGTCGCTCTCGCGGGCTGAGGGCTCCCTGCCCGATGGGATCACCGTTCTCGCAGGTATCGAGGCGGACTGGCTCCCAGCCCATCGCGAACACGTGAAGCGGCTCCTCTCGGCACACCGATTCGACGTCGTCCTCGGGTCGGTGCATTTCCTCGACGGATGGGCATTCGACGATCCCGCGCTCCTGGCCCAATGGGACCGAGCCGATGTCGACGCAACGTGGGAGCGCTACTTCGACCTGCTCGTGCACGCCGCCCGGAGCGGGTCGTTCGACGTGATGGCGCATCCCGACCTCGTGAAGAAGTTCGGACATCGGCCCGGCTTCGACACCCGGGATCTGTTCGACGCGACGGCCATCGCGCTTGCCGCCGCGGGCGTGGCCATCGAAGTGAGCACGGCGGGCTTGCGCAAGCCGGTCGGGGAGATGTACCCAAGCGCGGACTTCCTTCAGGCCTGCGCGCAGGCCGGCGTCCCGACGACACTCGGCTCCGACGCGCATCGCCCCTCTGAAGTGGGATTCGCGTTCGATGCCGCGCGCGATGCGCTCCAGACCGCGGGATACGACCATCTCGTGTACTTCGTGGATAGACAGCCGAAGGAGTACCCCTTGTGAGCACGTCGACCGGGACCGATGCCGTTCGTCATCCCCGCATCTCCGATCTCGATGCGGTACTGGCGCGTGCCTTCCCTCGTGAGTGGGCCGAGGAGTGGGACCGGGTCGGCGTGCTCGCCGGCGATCCGGATCGCGCGATCACCGGCGTGCTCGTCACGCTCGATCCCACACGTTCCGCCATCGCGCGAGCCGCCGACGCAGGCGCAAACGTGCTACTCACCCACCACCCCGCGGCCCTCTCGGCGCCCGAGCGATTCCTTGCCGGACAGGGGAGCGGTGGAGTACTCTTCGCCGCGCTCGACGCGGGCGTGGCACTCGTAGCCGAACACACGAACCTCGACCGCGCGCCCGACGGGGTCGCGGCACTCCCGGCTCTCCTCGGCCTTGAGGCGCTGGGACCGGTGGAGCGATCCGCGCAGCCGATGAGCCGGATCACCGTCTACGCGCCTGCGCAGAGCGCTCAGCTGGTCGTGGATGCGATGGCAGGCGCTGGCGCCGGGCGGATCGGAGCGTACGAGCACTGCGCCTTCACCAGCGTCGGAGTGGGAGAGTTCACCCCCGGGGATGGAGCCCGACCGCAGACGGGCGACAGGGGCCGCCCAAACCGTGCCGACGAAGTGCGCGTCGAGATGGTGTGCGCCGTCGCGGCGACAGCGGCGGTAGTTGCCGCTGCCCGTCTCGCTCACCCGTACGAGGAGCCACTGATCGTGACCGAGAGCGTGAAGATCGCGCGCTCCTCAGCCCGGATGGGGATGCTCTGCGAGCTCGACGACAACACGACCCTCGAGGGACTCGCCGCACGTGTCAGCGCGCGTCTGCAGGTAACGCCGAGAGTGTGGGGCCGCCGGTCATCGCCGATCGCGCGGTGTGTGACGGCGACGGGTTCGGGGGGCTCGCTCATCGGCGACGCCATCGCGGCGGGAGCAGACGCCCTGATATGCGGCGAGGTGCGCTATCATGACGCCCTGAACGCCGTCGAATCTGGTCTCGCTATCATCGAGGCGGGGCACGACGTCACAGAGTGGCCGCTTGTGGGAATCCTCGCGCGCGCAGCGCTCCGGACGCCCGGCCTCGATCCGGGAATCGTGACCGCGGAGACGCCGTCGGCTGGATGGTGGACACCCTGAGGGGAGCGCGCATGGATGAAGCCTCGGCGCTGCTGCAACTTCAAGAGCTCGACCTCGACATTGTTCGCGCCGAGCGTGCCCTCGATGAACTGCCCGAGAAGCGAGCCATTCTCGAAGTTCGCGCGAAACGGCGAGAAGTCGAGGCCCTGCTCCACAAGGCCGACGTGCTGGTCTCCAAGCTCGACGTCGAGCTTCGCCGAACGCAAGACGAGACGACGACCGTATCGCAGAAGATAGAAGCCGAGCAGGCCAAGATCATGTCCGGCCAGATCGCAGACCACAAACAGGTCCAGCACATCTCGCGGGAGCTCGACGGGCTCAAGCGCCGCAAGGACAAGTTGGAGATGGAGTCGCTGCAGGTAATGGAGCGCATCGACAAAGCGAACGGCCAGAAGGTCAAGGTCGACGACGCGCTCGAACAGCTTGCCACACGAGAGGCGTCCTACGTCGAGCGCTTCAAAGAGCGCGGCGGCGAGCTGCAGACGCGCATCGCCGATGAGACCGAGCGGCGAGCCACGCTCGCGCGGGCTCTCGACCCCGCGCTGCTGGCGCGCTATGAGAGCCTCCGCGACCAGAAGGCGGGCATCGGTGTCGGCCGGCTCGTCGACGGGAGCTGTAGCGCGTGCCGGGTCGAACTGCCGGCCGGGGCCGTGTCCGCCCTGCACTCCGGCGTCGACATCGGCGTGTGCCCCCAATGCCGCCGGCTCATTGTCGTGCGCGAAGTCCAAGCCAGCTCATGACAGCCTCGCCCGGGGTGTCAGAGGGGCGCGTCGCCACCCTGAGAACCGACGGCGGCGCTCGGGGCAATCCGGGTCCGGCGGGCGCGGGATTCGTGCTTGAGGCCCAAGATGGCTCGGTGATCGCGCAAGGCGGGCGCTATCTCGGCGAGGCAACCAACAACGTCGCCGAGTACCAGGCACTCATCTGGGGCCTGGAGACGGCTCGGCAACTCAGTATAGGAAAGCTCACGGTTCTGAGCGACAGCGAACTCGTCGTTCGGCAGGTCACGGGTGTCTACCGCGTGAAGCACGAGAACTTGCGCCCGCTCTTTCTGCGCGCACTCGAGTTGCTGCGCGCATTCCCTGAGCGTGAGGTGCGGCACGTGCGCCGTGCCGAGAATGCCGCCGCCGACCGACTTGTGAACGAGGCAATCGACGTCCGCGGCCCAGTCGGTGACGCCATCGTGCCCGCTCGGGAGGTCGGACAAACGACGCTGTTCGATTCTGATCACTGAGACAAGAGAGGCACCTCGATGTACGAGCTGACGGTGAAGGGGCACTTCGACGCCGCGCATGCCCTGAGGGGATATCCGGGCGAGTGCCGCGAGCTGCACGGTCACACGTGGGACGTCGAAGTCACTGTCGCAGCGGAGGTGCTCGACGACATCGAGATCGTGTACGATTTCAAGTCGCTCAAGGACGATCTGGCCAAGGTGCTGGCACCGTACGACCACGCGTATCTGAACGAGGTCCCGCCCTTTGACGAGCTGAGTCCGACCGCCGAGAGCCTGGCGCGGGTGCTCTACGAGGCCCTATCCGCGACGGTGGATCCGAGGGTGCGAGTCGTCGAGGTCTCGGTCTGGGAATCGCCGATCGCCCGGCTTACCTACCGACCGTAGCAGGGGCACGAAGCCCCGAGAATGTGCCAGGGGACTCCGTCAGGCGAGGCGTCCAGGGGGCTTGGCGGAAGCGTCCGGAACGGGTCCGGACAAAGAGGTGTCCCGAGAAACCTTTCCCGCGGTGATCCCTACTCCTCAGCTTCCCATTTCACACCCTTGAGGCTCCCGGTCCTGCGGGCCAACTCGCGCTGAGCCGCATTCTCCAGGTCCCTCTCCGGCAGCTACTGGTACGCTGGCTTTCGGAACTCGCCGGGTCCAACTTCTCGGGACAAGATGCAATGTACCCAGAGCGGTGGGGGGTGTCAACGCGAAATCCGCGATTGATCACCCCTTCCGCTGAAAGGCGCTATGTCTTGGTCGAAAGGCTCATATCTGATTCTTGACGGTGCACCTACCGTTCGTCCGTGTCGCGTCGACCGAAAGGGGTACCATTGCGGTTGAGCGACCTGCCTGCCAGCAGCGTCCAGTGCTCAGCCGGCTTCTGACGCGCCTCGTCTTGGAAGGTTGAGAACGTGCCCACACCCACTCTCGAGGAGTACCTCGAGACCATCTACAAGCTGTCGCAGAAGGGACCCGTCCGGCCTACCCAGATCGCGGATTCGATCGGAGTGTCCGGACCCACCGTGACGGCCACGCTGCGACGTCTCGAGGCGCAGGGGTACACGACGCGCGAAGGCAATGAGATCTCGCTTACTCCCGAGGGTCTCGCTGGTTCCCTCGATGTGGTTCGACGGCACCGCATCGCCGAGAGGTTCCTCGTCGACGTGCTCGGCTTGGATCTCGATGAGGCTCACGAGGATGCGTGTCTGCTCGAGCACGCGCTCTCCCCGCGTGTCATGAAGGCCCTGGAGGCCTTTCTCGACAATCCGGACGTGTGTCCGCACGGGCATCCGATTCCGAGCTCCGACGGAAGTGTGTCTGCGGTTTTGGGTACTCCGCTGAGCGAGGTGTCGACAGGAACTCGCTGCTCGGTCGTTCAGCTCGCCGAGGATGATGATGCCGTGTTGTCCTACCTTGCGAATCTTGGCCTTACCCCCGGCACGGCGGTGATCGTGCGTGATGTGGCACCGTTTGGTGGACCCCTCCTTGTCGACGTCGCCGGTACGCAGTGTGCCGTTGCGCGCGATATGGCCGAGCGCGTTCTCGTCGCTGTAGAGGTCTCTACCGGCTCGTGACGCACGGGTGTGTGAGGGGAGCGAGAGCCTCCTCGGCCTCCTCGGCCCCAACTCAGCCGTTCCGCTCTGCTCGAAACTGAATCCCTCTTTCCTCTGGTAGCTGACTTCCATATCGAACATATGTTCGATATACTGGGCATGCCGGCTTACCCAGATATCACCGGATTCCGAACAACGACCGGCCGGGGGATT
>CAYGYT010000002.1:105709-109488 GCA_964354215.1 uncultured Eubacteriales bacterium
CATGCCGGCTTACCCAGATATCACCGGATTCCGAACAACGACCGGCCGGGGGATTTGAAGCACATGGGTCGCAACAGCGCCATCAAACACTTCGATGCAACTTCTGAGGGCCAGCCGATGGAGCTCGCGGATTCCCAGCACGGGCGACAGCCGATCGTGCGCGAGTTGCTCAAGAGCCCGTGGCTCATGCGTGCGTCGGACCTGTTGAGCCGAGATGAGACGTGGTCCACCAAACGCGTCGCCCAAGCAGTCGACGTCGTATGGGACGCAAAACGACAGCGACCAGCCGCTTTCGTTCGAGACAGACGTACGTGGACGATCGACGCCGTGATCCAAACCTGGAGTGTCGAGCGCTCATGGTGGGACCCGCGGCGACAGGTATCGCGGCATATGTGGCGCGTAGTGGCCCGCGGGGGCGTGTACGACCTCGCGTTCGACCGGCTCGCAGGTGCCTGGTTCCTTCTCGGCATCCAAGACTGAGAAGACGCAACCGATGCCTGAGACCTGCTCATGAGTTCCGGATTCGTCCACCTCCACGTACACTCGACGTTCAGTTTCATGGACGGCGCTGCGTCGATCGACGAGCTGGTCGAGCGCGCGGTCGCCTTCGACATGCCGGCACTCGCGCTCACCGACCACCAGGGTCTCTCGGGAGCGATCCGCTTCTACGAGCGCTGCAACAAGGCCGATATCAAGCCCATCCTCGGCGCCGAAGTCGTCGTCGAGACCGCCGGTATCGCCGGTGACGAGTCGGACCTCCCACCCGAGCGTCGTCTCGTGCTGCCACCAAGCGTCGGGTTCGGGCGAGCCGCTGGCTCAGGCTTTCATCTGACTCTGCTCGTGCGCGACCTTACCGGGTATCGCAACCTGTGCCAGCTGCTCTCAAAGACGCACCTGCGCGGACCAGGGCAGCCGTCAATCGTGCGCCTGTACGACCTCGCCGAGCACGCCGAGGGACTCATCGGCCTGTCGGGTTGCCCGAACGGAGAGGCTGCGAATGCGCTGCTCGCAGGCGCGCCTGGCCGGGCTCGCGAGGCTCTGCGCCGCCTTGCGAGCTGTTTTGAGCCCGGCGACTTTTGTGTCGAGCTCACCCACACCCTCACTCCGAACGCGCCCCGGCTCGTAAACGGCCTTGCCGGCCTCGCCGACGACCTCGCACTGCCCGTCGTGGCCACGAACAACGTGCACTACCTGCGCTCCGAGGACTTCCGCCTTCACGACGTGCTCGCCTCGGCAGGCGCTCGCATGGCGCTCCCGGGTCCGTACGACCGCCCGAATGCCGAGCTCTGGTTCAAGACTGGCGCCGAGATGCGCCGCCTGTTTGCCACCCTGCCGAGAGCATGTGACGCAACGCTCGAGATCGCGGCGCGCTGCGATCTCGACCTCGGCCTGGGCGAGTTCCATTTCCCATCGGCCGATATCCCGCGAGGCGAGACCCCGTACTCGGTACTCGCCAAAAAGGCGTGGCACGGTCTCGAGCGTCGCTATCGGCCGATGGTGCCCGACGCGCTCAAACGTCTCCAACACGAACTCGCGCTCATCGAGCGGATGGGGTTCTCGGAGTACTTTCTCGTCGTGAAGGAGATCGTCGACTTCGCACGCTCGCGCGGCATCCGTTACTCGGGACGGGGGAGCGCGGGCGACTCGATCGTGAGCTACGCACTCGGCATCACCGACGCCGACCCCGTTGCCTACGACCTGCTCTTCGAGCGGTTCCTGAATCCTGAGCGGCGCCAGATGCCCGACATCGACGTCGACTTCGATTCGGCACGGCGAGACGAGGTCATCGACTTCATCTACAAACGCTTCGGATCCGAGCACGTCGCGATGGTCGCGACCGTCAACACGATGACGGCGCGAAGCGCGGTGCGAACGGTCGCGCGTGCCTTCGGCTTACCCATAGATGACGTGAACCGCCTGTCGCGCCACCTGCCGTGGGTCTCAGCGCATCGCCTTCGAGAGGTAGTCGCGACCTATCCCGAGTGCACGCACCACCCACTTCGAGACGAGGGCCGCTGGGGCATGCTCATCGATCTCGCCGAACAGTTCAACGCAACCCCGATGCACCTGGGCACGCATCTCGGCGGCTTCATCATCACGCGCGAGCCCATCGCTTCGTGGACACCGCTCCAGTGGGCAGCGAAAGGTGTTGTCGTCTCGCAGTACGACAAGGACGACATCGAGGCACTCGGCCTCGTGAAGATGGACATCCTGGGGCTTCGGATGCACTCGGCGATCAGCGACGCGGTCGAACTCGCACGGGAGCGAGTAGGCGAGGCAGCGGTGCCTGAGCCCTTCGAGCTGCCGAAAGACGACCCGGCCGTCTACGGCATGATCGCGCGCGCCGACACCGTCGGGATGTTCCAGCTCGAGAGCAGCGGGCAGCGCAACCTCAACACACGCCTGGAGGCGAGCGAGTTCGAGGACATCATCGCGGCGATCTCGCTCTTCAGACCCGGTCCACTCGAAGCCGAGATGATCACGCCCTTCATCCGTCGTCGGCATGGGCTCGAGGACGTGAGCGTGCCGCACCCGGGGATGCTCGAGGCACTCAAGGACACCTACGGCGTCATCATCTACCAGGAGCAGGTGCTGCTCGTTGCAAAGGCGGTCGCCGGTTTCGATCTTGCCGAGGCCGATTCGCTTCGCCGGGCGATGACGAAGAACCGCTCGCGTGCCGAGATGGAGGGCATCAAGGCGCACTTCCTCGAGCGCGCCATGGGACGCGGGGTCGAGCCCGAGGTTGCCGAGGAGGTCTTCCGCCAGCTCGAGGGCTTTGCGGCGTACGGCTTCAACAAGGCGCATGCGGCATGCTTCGCGGTCGTCTCGTATGCGAGCGCGTGGCTGCGCACGTACTTCCCGGCCGAGTTCGCCGCGGCCATCCTCAACAACGAACCGATGGGGTTCTACTCTCCTCGGCTCATCATCAACGACGCCCGCCGACACGGCCTTGCAATCCTCCCGCCGCACGTGAACGAGTCTCGATCGCGCTACACCGTCACGGATGACGGTCGGGCGATCCGCGTCGGCCTGCAGGACACGCACGAAATGACGCAGCGGCTGCTCAAGGTGATCGAACGCGAACGGGAGGTGCGTCCGTTCCGCGATCTCGCCGACTTCGTGCGCCGCACACGTGCCGAGGCGCCGGCCGCCTCTTCGCTCATCCGCATCGGCGCGCTCGACGGGCTCGGCACCACGGAGACAGGGCGCCCGCCCACGCGTGACGAGCTGCTGGCGCTCTTGCCCGAGGTGAAGGCGGTGCTCGCGCGCGAGGGCGTGGCGGGCGACGATACACTCGTGCTCGCACCCGCCCCCACACGGCCCGCCGAGGATGCCTCACACCCGAGCGGCTGGTCGCCCGCGCGGCGTCTCTCGGCGGAACTGCAGCTCACCGGTCTCTCGCTCACGTGCCATCCGCTCGAACTCGCCTCGGGGGACCTCGAGGCGCGCGGCGTCACCTACGCACGCGACCTGCGCACGCTGCCCGACCGCTCTCGCGTGCGTGTCTGCGGTGTGCGCGAACGGGCGCAGACGCCCCGCACGCGCTCGGGCAAGCGCACGTGCTTCCTCACGCTCGAGGACGCGACCGGCCTGCTCGACGTCGTCGTGTTCGAAGACGCGCTCAATCGGGCGGGGGAGACGATCGTGAAACACCGCTGCTACCTCGTCGAAGGCACGCTCCAGAACAACGCCGAGCGGGGACTTGCGATCGTCGCCGACACCGTGCGGCCCTACGTGATCCGCACCGGGTCAGGCTCGCCCGTGCGCATCAGGCGCGG
>CAYGYT010000002.1:109588-146029 GCA_964354215.1 uncultured Eubacteriales bacterium
GCCTCGGAAACGCGCACGACCGGGACGGTGTTTGAGCCGACCTTCTTCGCCCCAACTATGTCGCCGAACACCTCGACATAGGCGCCCTGCCAGCCCGAGGTCGTCGGGTCGCCGAACGGTCCCTCAGAGAGCACGAGCGAGGTTGACGCCGGTCGACCGCCCCCGAAGGGCATCTCGTTCAGCAACACCCACGAACCTGGCTTGGAGTTGTCCGCCGAGTCCGCGTAGGACAACGTGCCCACGCCGCGCAGATCACTGTTGGGCATCGTCTGGGTACCCGGCTTCTCGACGCGCGCCCAGCGGAATGGCACGCCGCTGAGCCCCTTGCCTCCGGACTCCGATCGCACGTCTTGAATGCGGCTGATGGAGTCGGCCTCCAGAGAAGGCGGCGAACCATCCACGGTTTCGTTGAGCGTTCCCTCGGCGACCACGTACGCTCCCGCCAAGTCCGAGAGCGGCGGCTGCGTGAGATCCTCGGGGTTGGAGATGGCCACACCTGGGGCGTCACCGCTCATCGACGGCATTCGCGGAGCAATCCTCCACGGACCACGAACGCTCTCGCCCTCGAGGGTTCCGATTATCTGCGCGCGTTCAGCAGGAAGGTCGTAGATCCCGGGGGGCGCAAGATCCTGCGCAAGTCGCTCGGCCGTCGAGACCTTGTCGGCGGGCGGTTCTTCAGTTGGTGACGGAGCGCATGCTGCGAGCCACGTCATCAGAGCCGCCACAGCGACAGCGCTGAGGGCAAACAAGAGCGAGCGGCGTGAGCGTCGCATCGACTACCTCTCGGAGGAGACGCAGAACACTGCAGCAGTCACGAGTCGACATCGTCCGCGCCGGTGTCCGGAGCTGCTGGAGTCGTCGTCTCGGCTGATGACGCAGGCGGTGCAGCAAGTTCGCGGCCGAATCGTAGCGCGCCGTCGCCAAAGCGACCTCGGACGGCGTCGAGTCCACGAGCGAGGCTGTCTCGTCGGGACACCTCCCTATCGTGGGCAGACGCGCCGCCCGACGCTGCGTCATCACACAGAAGTTCCAGCTGCTCGACCCGTTCGTCGAACCCGCTGAGGCCCACCCCGAGAAGCCGCACTCCAACGCCGGGCGACCAGGCAGAGCCGACGAGTTCTCGGGCGACCGAAAGGAAGTCGTGCTCGTTGTCTGTGGCCGCCGCAAGCGTGCGCTGGATCGTTCGCGTGGTGAAGTCGCTGTAGCGCAGCTTGACCGTCACGGTGCGGCCGGCCATCCCCTTGGCTCTCAGCCGCGAGCCAACCCGCTCGACCAGTGCCTCGAGCGCACAACCGAGTTCCGCCGGGTCGTGCACGTCGGTCGCGAACGTGCGCTCGTTCGACACCGACTTTGCCGGCGCGTTCTCGTGGACCGACCGGTCGTCGATTCCTCGCGCTCTTCGCACAAGAGAAGGCCCGTACGAGCCGAGGACCTCCAGGGCAGTCGAATCGTCGAATCGCGCGAGGTCGCCGAGGGTCACGACGCCGAGCCGCTCGAGCCTGCCCACGGTCTGAGGGCCGATGCCGCTCATCACGCTCACCGGCAGGGGCGCGAGGAACGCCGCCTCGGTTCCCGGGGAGACGATGGTGAGGCTGTCCGGCTTCTGGTAGTCGGACGCGATCTTCGCGACCGTCTTGGAGGTGGCAAGCCCGGCCGAGCACGTGATTCCGAGTTCGGCCACGCGCGCTCGGATGCGCTCGGCGATAGCAACCGGGTCTTCATCCGCGAACTCCCCGGGGGTGACATCGAGGAATGCCTCATCGATCGACACGGGCTGCACGAGTGGCGTCTCGGATTCGAAGATCGAGCGGACCGCTTTCGAGAGCTCACGGTATCGCTCGAACCGCGCGGGCGCCCAGATCGCATCGGGACACAACTTCACCGCTCGCGCAGATGGCATCGCAGAGCGGATTCCGAACCGTCTTGCTTCGTACGACGCAGTGGAGACAACGCCGCGCTTGGCCGGGTCCCCGCCGACGATAACGGGCCTGCCTCGCCACTCGGGGTGATCGAGCTGCTCGACCGCCGCGAAGAACGCGTCGAGGTCAACGTGCAGAATCGCGCGACCACGCCAGGTGTCAGTCCTGCGGATGTCTGTCGCTTTGGCCATGCACCGAGTCTAGTACCCGTTGCTGATGCGGACGAGCGACGGCTCACCGTTCACAGCAAGCCTCGGCTACAATCCAGTGGCTTGAGGCCTTGAGGAGGACTACCGCGTGCTGATCGGCGCACATGTATCCGTTGCGGGCGGCTACGAACGAGCGCTCGACTACGCGCTCTCAGTGGGTTGCGAGTGCGCGCAGCTCTTCGCCAAGAGCCCGCGACAGTGGAAGGGTCCGGCTATCGATCCGGAGTCCGCTCGCAGGTTCGTGGAAGCACGAGCCGGCAGGGCTTTCGGTCCGGTCTTCACCCACGCGGCCTACCTGCTGAACCTCGCGACGCACGACGATGCGCTGTGGGAGCACTCGGTCGACGCTCTTGCCGACGAGCTCGCACGAGGTGCTCTGCTCGAAGCCGCCGGCGTGGTGACCCACGTTGGAAGCGACAGGCTCCAGGATCCGGCGCGCGCGGCGGGCCGCGTAGCTGACGCGGTGTGCCGCGCGTTCGAACGCTGCGGGCATTGCGGTAGCGAGATCCGCTTGCTTCTCGAGAACACGGCTGGCGCGGGCACCTCCTTCGGCTCGACATTCGACCAGCTCGGGGAGGTGATCGAGCGGACCGGCCTGCCGTCCGAGTCGGTCGGTGTCTGTCTCGACACCTGTCATGCGCACGCGTACGGACTGACTCTCGATACTCGCGACGGCTGGTCCGAACTACTCGATTCGGTCTCTGCGAACGTCGGGTTCGGCCGACTCGGACTCATCCACGCGAACGACTGCATGTTCCCGGCTGGCGAGCGACGTGACAGACATGCTTGGATAGGCGACGGGACGATCGGATACGTGGGCTTCTCGGCGATGCTCTCGGCGGTAGAGGAGAGTCCGGAGCTCAAAGGGCTCTGCGCGATCACCGAGATGCCGGGCGACCCGCCCCACAAGGACGAGGAGAACCTGAGGCGACTGCGCCGGCTACGCGATGGGGTTCGAATGTGAGCGCCCTCACAGTACAATCGTTAGAGGCCCGCAGAGCAGCACTCGGATTCTCCAGCACGCATCGCTACGCGCCGATAGACACGTCGGACACCCCGTGGCGGTGCGCTCACAGCACGCGACACTACAGAGAGGCCTGATATGTCGTACGTCGTCGTGAAGCGCGTTGACGATGCAGTTGCGCTCCTATCCGAGCGCGCGTTCGCCTCCCGGCAAGAAGCGCTGCTCGAACTGGCGCACGTGTTGGGCGACCCTCGTCTGCTCGAGGAGGGCGCCGACTACGTGGTGCTCGATCTCGACGCGTCAAGTCCCGTGTTGCTGTTGCCTGTGGAGCCTGAGATGGCCCACGACGAGGTCGCAGCCGAATCGCTCGATATGGAAGCCGCACTCGCCGACGTTCCGCAGGCGGATGCCACCCCTGCCGAGAGCACCGCGATCCAAACCCTGATCGTGGAAGAGGCGGTGCTCGAGGAAGCGACCGTCGACGATTCGATCCCCGCCGAAGTGGTCATCGAGACCGTTGGCACGGATGAGGGCATACCGGATGTCGCCCTGGCAGCGGCCTTCTCAGAAGAGCCCGAGCCCGCTTGTGAGCCTGCATCCATCGCCGAACCCATCGTCGAGGCGCCAGAACCTGATCAAGACCCGGTGCAGGAGCCGGCTGAGGAGATCGTCACGGACGCCGCTGCGGCCGCGCCGCAGGCGCTGGAGACGCCGGTCGTGGCTCCACTCGAGCTGCCTGAGCTCGAAGCCCCGCCGGTCGAGCCGACTCCTCCTCCAACGCCCGAAGAAGTCGACGAGGCACTTGAGGAACTCCTTGCCAACGCAGGACCCGCACCCGCGGGCGCCGGTCGCGAGAAGAAGCAAGCGGGTGGGAGCGCGTGGCCGTGGCGCGAGAAAGGCAAGAAGGCATCCAAGAGCGCGAAGTCCACGCCTCCTGCGGCACTAGTATCGACTCCTGCCGAGACGCCCGACTCCGTTCAGGCGACTGTGGACGAGGTGCTGCCGGCAGTAGCTGCTGGTGCCGCGGCCGTAGCCGTAGCCGAAGTCACCCCGTCGCCCGAGCCTCCCGAGCCGGAGCCATTGGTCGCTTCCGAGGTGGTTGAACCCGAACCTGAGCCCGCACCGGAACCTGAGTCCGAGCCGGAACCAGCGGTAGAACCGGAGCCGGTAGCTGCCGCCGATGTGGCTGCACCCGAGCCGGAACCGGCGGTAGAACCGGAGCCGGTAGCTGCCGCCGATGTGGCTGCACCCGAGCCGGAGCCCGAACCCGAGCCCGTGGCTGCACCCGAACCGGAACCCGAGCCGGAGCCCGAACCGGAGCCCGAACCCGAACCGGTCGCCGTCGCCGAGGCGGTCCAACCTGAAGCGGAGCCTGCAGCGGAACCCGAGCCGGAGATGCCGGGCTACGAGGTTGGAGACAGCGACCTCGACAGGTTCACTTGCGAGGACTGCGTCTACGTTACGACCTGTCCGAACAAGGAAGAGCGCACGCCATCCGCGTGTGGGTCGTTCCAGTGGGTGACAGTCTAGGGCGCTCCTGCGCCCCGCTTCGTTCCTCCACGAGGGCGTCGTACAGATGCGCGTGCCGTACCAACACGACACGGTCTCCTTAAGCGCTCGAACCAGTTCGCCGATACATTGTGTGAGTGAGTCTGCACTGCGTTACGACCCCGAGGGTGGAGGGCATCCAATGCGTTCGAGAGCATACGCCGCGGCTATCAGGCTGGTCGTTGTTGCCTCGCTGATCGTCGGCACGGGACTGGCGCCAGCGATCGCGGCCGACCCAGCGAGTGTTCAGACCCGGCTCAGGATCATGGAACAAGAACTGCCCGACCCAGCTGGGCTGTTCCACTGGTTCAACAGCCCGAATCCCACGGCGACGTTCGAGGCATCCGTGACTGTCGAAGGTGACCAGCCGCCGACGTCCGACGGATTCGCGTACACGCTGGACCGGACGCCGGGGACTCTTGCCGAGATGCCCGCACCCGGGCTTGCCATGGCCTACGCGCCCGCCGAGTGGAAGGACGAGGTGTTCCCGCTCGGCACGCTCGCGCGCGCCACGCTGGATATGCGCGGGTGGCTGGCGCAGCAGACGTCGACCTACTCGGTCCCAGGTATGCACGACCCTGCCGAGGGCATCTGGTTCCTGCATGCCCGCTCGGTGACCGCGACGCACCCGGCGCCTTTCGGTGTGCCGCTCGAGGTCGCGTTCGGCCTCGACTTCACTCCCCCGCGGGCAGTGGCGAACCTGCAATTCGTCGACAAGCGCGGCGCGTCCATTCCGTACGCTCGGCGCGACGTGGTCTGGGACAACGCCACGTTCCTCGGCACGCCCTACGACGAGCTCAGCGGCGACTCGCGTTTCTCTATCTACCTCAATGGAGAGAGGCTCAAGACCACCCGTCTTGTCCGAGTCGCACGATACATGGGCGCATCGATAGAGGACCTTGTTCCCGGCAAGAACGTGATCGGGATCGCGTGCATGGACTACGCCGGTAACGAGGGTCCCGTTCGCCAGATCGTCACCTACTCCGATCCCGATACGCCCACGATCTCGGTCAAGAAGCCTAGTGCCGGCCAATCCATCGGGCACGTGGCCCAGTTCTCGGTCAACGCCAGCGACAAGGCCGGTATCACCAGTGTGCGCTATCAGGTCGACGGCGTGAACGTGGGCAGTTCCACGGGCGCGCCCTACTCCCTCAAGAAGGAGCTCACGGGCTTCTCGGCGGGGAGCCACACGGTCACCGTATACGCCACCGACACGATGGGACGCGTCGCCAAGTCGTCGAGTCGCTTCGTGCTCGATCCGACAGCTCCTCGAATCTCCTCGGCCAGCGTCTCGCCGTCCACGTTCTTCCCGTTCAAGAAGGACGGCTACAAGGACTACACAACGATGAAGTTCAACCTCTCGGAGTCTGCTCGCGTGACCTTCGAGGTGCTGAACAAGAGTCGGAAGGTCGTCTACAAGACCGCCTCGTCACGAGCCAAAGGCATTATCGCCTTGCGCTGGGGCGGGGAGGGACTCGGCGAGGCTGCCGAAGGTTCCAGCGCGGTCTCTGGAGGCACCTTCTACCTGCGGGCAACGGCCGCCGATGCGGCGGGCAACGTTGGCCGCAGCGCGCAGTACTCGGCCACGGCACTCGCGTTCGAGATCGTGAGGCCTGCACCCAACATCGCGCGCGTCATCCCTCGCTAGCACACGCAGCCTCCCCTGCGTGGATTCGAAACGGCGGCCCCGAGGGGCCGCCGTTTCGCATTCGAGAGGGAGTGGGCCTGTAAGCCGGATTCTGTCGAGGACGACCATTTGTCTGGGACCGCCGTCGCCGACGGCCTCAAGCGGGCATACCCGAGCGATGGCCGGGCCAGCCGTAACCGCTCCTATTTGCCCTTGCTCCAGGTGGGGTTTGCCAAGCCGCCGAGTTGCCTCGGCGCTGGTGCGCTCTTACCGCACCGTTTCAGCTTTTCTCCCGCGCGACCCGAGGGTCGGTGAGCGGGGGAGTCTTCTTTTCTGTGGCACTTTCCGTCGGCTCGCGCCGCCCTGCCGTTAGCAGGCACCCTGCCCTGTGGAGTCCGGACTTTCCTCACCCGGCGCGCGTTTCCGAGCGCTGAGCGCGGCCGACCAGCCCACTCCACTATCTATTCTAGCAGCCGAGATGCCAGCGCCGCGCTAATGGGCACATCTCGCCGGGTGAGCGCGGCGCGATGCCGAGAACCGCACCGATCAATCCTCAAGCCGTTGCTCTCCGCGAGCCCGGCGAGGGTGTCGACCGCTTCCGGATCAAGGTCGGGGGCAAGAATGGCTTCAGCGTGCTACCGCTCACATTAGCCGAGACGAGCTCGCGCGAGCTCCGAATCGCAGGAGGCAACATCTCGATACCGCACAGAGTCCACGCCGAAGTAGACACCATCCCGCCCAGGCAACGCAGCGAAGCCCCGGCTTGTTCCGGGGCCTCGCGTCTTCGGCAACTAGCTCGTGCGAGATTCGAATCTGAGTGCGCAAGGGCGGAGATCACTACCTACGCTGAATCCAGCGAGGGCAGATCCGCCCGGATAGAGGGCCGGCCTCGGCACAGCCAGGTCCCGGCTATCTGCGCGGGCATGTACTCAGTGCTGATACGTGATCCGAGCGCTGCGCACGGCCTCTCTCGACCTAAGCCACTGCGCATACGACTCCTCTTGGATGATCTGCGCCTTGATGAAGTCGATCTCTACTTGAAGTCTCAGCGCGTCCAATAGGTCACGTCCGTGCTCCTTGAGCTCCAGCTCCCGATCTTCCCGATCCCGGCTCACGGCTGGATCACCCTCTCCTCGTCGCAGTCCCACACTGCGCGGCCGTCCACGACCGCCTTAAGTTTCCTTAGCAGCAGGGAACAACTCCTGTGCCAAGGGCGGGATGCGGCGGATGTGACGCCTCACAGGCACTAAGAAGTGCCTCCGTCGGGAACCACGACACCCCCTGCTGCCTCATTGAATCGGCTTCAGGGGGTGTTCGGTTGAGTTCTGATAGCGCGCGAGCGCCGGTGCGACCAATCAGGCCGTGTCGTGCCCTCCCTGCGCCTGCAGCTTCGCCCAGGTGTCCTTGAGCATGAGGGTTCGGTTGAAGACGAGCGCTCCAGGCGCCGAGTCGGGATCGGGGCAGAAGTAGCCGAGCCGCTCGAATTGCACGGTCTCGCCGATCGGCGCATCGGTCAGCGAGGACTCCACGAAGCAGCGCCGGAGCACGGTCTCCGAGTCGGGGCTAAGGTCTTCGAAGAGGTCGCGGTCGTCGGCCCCAGGGTACGGGCTTGCGAAGAGGTGGTCATACAGCCGGACCTCGGCGGGCACGGCGTGAACGGCCGACAGCCAGTGGAGCGTCGCCTTGGGGCGGCGGCCGTCGGGAGCGGCCCCGCCGCGCGTGTCGGGGTCGTACGTGCACCGGAGCTCGAGGACCTTGCCGGCGGCATCCTTCACGACCTCGTTGCAGGTCACGAAGTACGCAGACCGCAGCCGCACCTCTCGGCCCGGGGCCAGGCGGAAGAACTTCTTGGGCGGGTCTTCCATGAAGTCGTCACGCTCGATCCAGAGCTCCCGCGCGAAGGGCACCTCGCGAGTCCCTGTGGAGAGATCCTCCGGATTGTTGGCCGCTTCCATCTGCTCGATTTGTCCTTCTGGGTAGTTCTCGATGACGACCTTGAGGGGGTCGAGGACCGCGAAGCGACGAAGCGCTTTACGGTTGAGCACGTCACGCACGGCGTGTTCGAGCATCTCGACTTCGACCACGCTGTCGGCCCGGGCGACTCCGATCATCGCTGCGAAGTCGCGGATACCCTCGGCAGGGAAGCCGCGCCGACGCAGACCTGATAGCGTCGGCATCCGCGAATCGTCCCATCCGCGGACGTGCCCCTCGTTGACGAGGCGCAGTAGAACGCGCTTCGAGAGCACGGTGTGCGTGAGATTGAGCCGTGCGAACTCGTACTGATGGGGGTGTGAAGGCACCGGGAGGTTCTCGATGAACCAGTCGTAGAGCGGCCGATGGTCTTGGAACTCCAGCGTGCAGATGGAGTGTGTGATGCCCTCGATCGCGTCGGACTGCCCGTGCGCGAAGTCGTAGGTCGGGTAGACGCACCACGCGTCGCCGGTGCGCGGATGCTCGGCGTGGACGATCCGATACAGGATTGGATCGCGCAGGTTGATGTTCCCGGACGCCATGTCGATGCGTGCGCGCAGAACACGCGCTCCGTTCGGGAACTCGCCTGCGCGCATGCGCTCGAACAGGTCGAGGCTCTCAGCTGCCGAGCGCTCCCGCCACGGGCTCTCGCGACCGGGCTCGGTGAGCGTGCCACGGTGCTCGCGGATCTCCGCGGCGGTGAGGTCGTCTACATAGGCCTTGCCGGTCTTGATGAGGTGGACGGCCCACTCGTAGAGCTGTTCGAAGTAGTCCGACGCGAAGTACAGGTGCTCGCCCCAGTCAAAGCCCAGCCAGCGGACATCCGCCTCGATGGAGTCGATGTACTCCTGCTCCTCCTTCACCGGGTTGGTGTCGTCGAAGCGCAGGTGGCAGCGGCCGCCGAACTCGCTCGCGATGCCGAAGTTCAGGCAGATCGACTTCGCGTGTCCGATGTGGAGGTAGCCGTTCGGCTCAGGGGGGAAGCGGGTGACGACGGACTGCACGCGGCCGTCGCGCAGATCGGCGGCAACGATCTCACGGATGAAGTCGCCGCGCTCCGGCGAGGATGATGTCTGGTTGCTCACGGGGGCGAAGATAGCATAGGACGCGGTAGGAAGGGCACCGACCTCAGGTAGTGCCTGACAACAGGAAACCCCCCTATAGCAGGTGTCTTGCACCTGGCGGAGGGGGGTTTCTTTGTGTCCTGGTAGCCCGTACGGGATTCGAACCCGTGATCTCCGCCTTGAGAGGGCGGTGTCCTAACCGCTAGACGAACGGGCCATGCTGGCTGGGGTGCTAGGGCTCGAACCTAGACTCTTCGGAACCAGAATCCGACGTGTTGCCAATTACACCACACCCCAATGCGCGCGCACTGGTCAGGCGCGAATCGGTATCCTACCCACGCCCGATTGCCCTGTCAACGTGCCGGGACGCCTCCGCACTGCTCCTGGGTCACGCTACTCAGTTGCGAGCGGACGCGCGCGACCAAGACGCTGGAGACACCGCTCCCTGCCGAGCAGCTCCAGCGATTCGAACAGTGGCAGCGACACAGTCGAACCCGTCACGGCGACTCGGACTGCCTGGAAGACCGCCTTGGGCTTCAACTCCAGTCTCTCCGGCAGTGCGCGGAGCGCCTGCTCTATGGCCTCCGCTTCAAATGGCCTCACGCGCGCGAGTTCGTCGGCCGCAGCATCAAGTGCTCTGCCGGCACCTTCCTTGGCAAGCACCTTCTCGGCAGCGGCCGGGTCGATCTCGACCGCGCCGACAAACAGGAACCGCACCATCGGCACGATCTCGTCGAGCCGTCGAGTCCGCTCCGACACATGCGGGGCAAGCTTGAGGAGCCATTCGGAGTGCTCCTTCTCAGCAGCCTCCTCAACGGTGAGCAGCCCGGCCTCCTGGAGCCACGGGAGCATGCACTGGACGAACGCCGTCGGATCGAGCTCGCGGATGTAGACGCCGTTCATCCACTCGAGCTTCTCGGGGTCCCAAACGCCCGGCGCGTTGGAAACGCGACCGAGGTCGAACTCCCGGATGAGCGTCTCGCGGTCGAACAGCGTCGTCTTGTCGTCGATGGACCAGCCGAGCAGCGCGAGGTAGTTCAGCAACGCCTCCGGGAGGATGCCCTCGTCGCGATAGGACTCGACCGACGTCGCTCCGTGGCGCTTCGAGAGTCGCTTGCCGTCCGCGCCGAAGATGAGGCTCATGTGGGCGAACGTGGGGACAGGCGCTTCGAGCGCCTCGTAGACCACGATCTGCCGAGGGGTGTTCGACAGATGATCGTCGCCGCGGATGATGTGGGTCATCTCCATCATCCAGTCGTCGACGACCGTCGCGTAGTTGTAGGTGGGGGTGCCGTCGGTACGCACGAGGATGAAATCGTCCATCGCATCGCCCGGGAAGCGGACCTCGCCGCGGATGGCGTCCTGGAACACGATGTCACCGCGGTCCTCCGGCACCGCGACGCGCCAGACGTGAGGTTCGCCGGCCGCAACGCGACGCGCGGCCTCGACCGCGGGAATGCGACGGCAGGTTCGGTCGTAGCCCGAGAAGCCGCCCTTGGCGCGCGCCGGTTCGCGCTTCGCCTCGAGCTCCTCAGGCGAGCAGAAGCAGGGGTACGCGTGCCCGCGCTCCTTCATGCGCTCGAGTGCGGGGCCGTAGGTGTCGGCGCGCTGCGTCTGGAAGTACGGGCCGAACGAACCGTCGACCTCGGGACCCTCGTCCCAGTCCAAACCCAGCCAGCGCATCGAGCGCAAGATCGCCTGCACGTTCTCCTCGGTCGAACGCTCAGGGTCGGTGTCGTCGATGCGCAGGACGAACGATCCGCCGCGGTGGCGCGCGAACGCCCAGTTGTAGATCGCGGTGCGGGCGCCGCCGATGTGAAGGTGCCCGGTGGGGCTGGGCGCGAAGCGCACGCGGACGGTCATTCGGTCAGCTCGCACGCGTTGGACCGCTGGAGCAGCCACCACGATATGGCCACGGCCAAGATGAGTGCCGCAAGACCGAGGGACTTGTAGAGGTAGTCACGGCCACCCTCGAACACGACGAACTTCCGCGCGACAGCTACGAACGCCGCTTCGAGCACGGTGGGGATGACGTTCTCGTGGCGCATGTAGGCGACGGCGATACGGAAGAGCTCGACGACGATGAATATCTCGAGCACGGTCCCGATGATGACGTTGAACTCGCCCGGGCCGACCAGGACGCCGTTCGCGAACAGCTCGAAGAGCTCGTAGAGGAAGGTGGCGAGCAGCGCCGCAGCCATCATCACTAGGCCGAACACGACTCCGACCTCGAGTCCGACAGTGAGCTTGCGAAGAAACTCCATGAACTTGGGCAAGGTTCCTCCCGCTCCGGTGTCCGGTCCGCCTCTATGGTAGCGGTAGTGACCGCGCGTGCCACCCATGCGGGTCTGCATCCACACCCCGCGGCTTTGCGCACCGCGCTCGGCGTGCTATCCTCGGCATCGCTCATCAAGAGGCAGCCGCGTGAGCGACTGCAGAGGGCCGAGGGACTGCACCCGACGACGCCCCGGCAACCGACGTGAACACGACGTACGGTGCCAAATTGCAGCAGGCGAACCGCCTGGCAGATGAGGGAATAGCGCTCGGCGTGCGAATGCCGCCTGACTGCGAAGCCCCTGTCTGTGAAGGCGGGGGTCTTTTTGTCGGCGCAGAGCCGACACCAACGGACGAATGCCGCCCCTCGGGGGCGACACCGACTGCGAGAAGGAGGACGAATGCCGGAGCGTGAGTACTTGTTCACGTCAGAATCGGTCACCGAGGGCCATCCCGACAAGATGTGCGACCAGATCTCGGACGCCATCCTCGACGCGATCATCGCTCGAGAGGCCGAGCTGGCCGCCGAGGGCTACGAGACCGACCGCGGCTCGAAGGCTTCCCCCGAGCACGTACGCGTCGCGTGCGAGACCCTCACCACGACGGGGCTCGTCGTTGTCGCAGGGGAGTGGCGCACCCACGCGTACATCGACATCCCTACGGTCGTGCGCGACGTCGTGAAGGACATCGGCTACACCCGCGCCAAGTACGGTTTCGACTTCGAGACATGCGGCGTGCTCACCACGATCCACGGTCAGAGCCCGGATATCGCCATGGGCGTCGACGAGTCGTACGAGGTCCAGCACGGCGAGGGCGTCGACCCGATCGACCTCGTGGGCGCGGGCGACCAGGGCATGATGTTCGGCTACGCGTGCAACGACACGAGCACGCTCATGCCCATGCCGATCTACCTGGCCCACCGCCTGGCAGAACGACTCACCGCCGTACGCAAGGGCGACGTGCTCGACTACCTGCGCCCGGACGGCAAGACTCAGGTCTCGGTGCGCTACGTAGACGACAAGCCGGTCGCGGTCGAGAAGATCCTCATCTCCACCCAGCACGCCGACGGCGTGGACATCGAGGACCTCCTGAAGCCCGACCTCATCGAACACGTAGTCAAGCCTGTGTTCGACCTCGAGGGGATCGAGTACGGCCACGCCGACATCTACGTGAACCCGACCGGCCGCTTTGTGGTGGGCGGCCCGATGGGCGACACGGGCCTTACCGGCCGCAAAATCATCGTCGACAGCTACGGCGGCATGGGCCGTCACGGCGGCGGCGCATTTTCGGGTAAGGACTGCACGAAAGTCGACCGCTCCGCCGCCTACGCCGCACGCTGGGTGGCCAAGACCGTGGTCGCAGCCGGACTCGCCGACCGCTGCGAGCTCGAACTCGCTTACGCGATCGGCGTTGCACATCCGCTCTCGGTGCTCGTCGACACGTTCGGCACTGAGAAGGTGCCCGTCGGCCAGATCGAGAAGGCCGTTCTCGAAGTATTCGACCTGCGCCCCGGCGCCATCATCCGCGACCTCGACTTGCGGCGACCGATCTACCGAAAGACCGCGTCGTACGGCCACTTCGGCCGCAGCGACAAGGATTTCACCTGGGAGCGCACAGACCGCGCCGAAGCCCTTGCGGAGGCGGCCGGGCTCAACGAGCGGTAGCATCACTCGAAAGGCGCCGCGCGCGAGTGCTGCGCTGCGAACGGGCGCCCTGGCTCCACATGCGAGACCGCGAAGGCCGCGGACACATCGGTGTCGGCGGCCTTCGCTATGCTGAGCGGATGCAGAGCCCATCCGAGACGACCGCTCCGCACCGCTTCGCGCACGTGGTCGTAGATATCCCGGCCAGAGAACTCGACACACACTTCGACTACCTCGTGCCGGAAGGGATCGGCGAGGTCGGTATCGGCAGCTGCGTGCTCGTGGACTTCGCGAACCGCCCTGCCGTCGGCTACGTGCTCGATCTGGCCCACACCACACCGCACGAGCGCGTCAAACCCATTCGCGCCGTCCTCGGCGGACCGTACTTCGGGGCCGAGGGCGCGGCTGTGGCCCGCTGGGTCGCTACCGAGTACGCAGCGCCGTTGTCTGAGGCGATCCGGCTGTTCACACCGCCTGGCGGCACACCTCGGCTGGCCAAGGTCGCGGTTGCGGGCGGAGAGGCCTGGACACTTCGCCGCGCAGGCGTTGGGCCGGTCGACGATCGGTGGGCCGAGCTGACCGAAACGGGCCGCTCGTGCCGCCCTCCGCCCAACGCAACCATGCAGCGCGCGCTGCTCGACAGCCTCGCGCAGGGGCCGGTCCGCGTGGCGGAGCTCTCGGCCGACCTCGGTTCCGTGGACGCGCCACTACGCCGGCTCGAGCACCTGGGCGCGGTGCAGATCGAGCGCCGTCGACGTATGCGAGAGGCCGGCGGCGATGCGAAGCCCGCACCGCGCCCGGACGCGCTGAGCGCCGGCCAGCGCCTCGCCCTTGAGGCCATCGACCTGGCGCGGGGTGGTGGAGGGGTCGTTCTGCTCGATGGAGTTACCGGATCGGGCAAGACCGAGGTGTACCTCCAGGCCATCGAGCGCACGCTGGCGGCCGGTCGGAGCGCCTGTGTGCTTGTACCGGAGATCGCGCTCACTCCTCAGACGGTCGGCCGGTTCCGCACCCGCTTCGGCGACGACATCGCGGTGCTCCATTCGCGCCTCTCTCCGGGAGAGCGTTTCGATCAGTGGGACCGTGTGCGCACCGGCGAGGCTCGCATCGTTGTCGGCGCGCGGTCAGCGTTGTTCGCACCGCTCGAACGCATCGGGCTTATCGTCATCGACGAAGAGCACGAACCCTCGTACAAGCAGGGGTCGGCGCCTCGCTATCACGCCCGCGATGTCGCAGCCCAGCTTGCCGCCCACCACGACGCGGCCCTCGTGCTCGGAAGCGCGACGCCTTCGCTCGAGGCGCTCGACCGCTGCGACGCAGGCGAGTGGACACGTGTCCGCATGCCCGAGCGCGTGACCGGTCAACAGCTGCCGTCGGTCGAGATCGTCGACATGGGTCGGGAGTTCGCCGAAGGGCACCGATCGATGTTCTCGCGTGTGCTGCTCGACCGCCTCTCGGTGGTCGTGAAGCAACGTGAGAAGGCCGTGGTGTTCCTCAACCGCCGAGGATTCGCTTCGTTCCTGCTCTGCCGCGAATGCGGTTTCGTTCCACGATGCGACTCATGCGCCACCTCACTCACGTTCCATGAGGTCGGCGCTCGGCTCGCCTGCCACCACTGCGGAGCGGTGCGTGCGGTCCCCGCGACGTGCCCCCGGTGCAACAGCCCGTACCTCAGGAAGTTTGGCGCCGGCACGCAGCGCGTCGAGGCTGAGCTCTCCGCGCTGATTCCCGCCGTTCCCGTGGTGCGCATGGACGCGGACACCACGCAGGGCAAGGGCGGCCACGAGCGGGCACTCGCTGCGTTCGAGAGCATCGAAGGGGCGGGAGTGCTCCTCGGCACTCAGATGATCGCAAAGGGGCTCGACTACCCCGACGTCACGCTCGTCGCGGTTATCGACGCCGACACAACACTTCACCTGCCGGACTTCCGCGCATCGGAGCGCACGTACCAGCTCCTGGAGCAGGTCGCCGGCCGGGGAGGCCGGGGAGCGCGGCTCGGCAGCGTCGTCATCCAGACGTACTGGCCGGACCACCCGGCTCTGAAGGCCGTCGCGAGACACGACCCCTCCGAGTTCTACGCCGAGGAACGAACCGTCCGCCGAGAACTCGGCTACCCGCCCTACGGGCGCCTAGCGAACCTGCTCATGTGGGGGAGAGATCCGCGTGCGGTTGCACAGGTAGCGGAGTCGGTTGCGAATCTCGTGCGCGGCGTCATTCCCGACGAGTGGTCGCTCCTCGGCCCAAGCCCGGCGCCCCTCTCGCGCTTGAAGGGCGCGTGGCGCTGGCATCTGCTCGTGAAGGCGCCGCAGAACGCGGCCTTGGGGCCGGTGCTCGCCGACGTGCTCAAGTCACTGCCTCGGACGAACGGTGTCTCCGTGACTGCCGACATCGATCCCGCCGATCTGCTCTAGGCCGCTCCGGTCACCCGTGGCGCCTGCTGCTCGCTCGCCGCTCACCATCCGCACGGTCGACCCGCACGTGGGCCCGCACGTCGGCCCGCGCCACCGCAGTGCCGCGCTAGAATACCCTCAGGCAGGGGAGTTGCTACGTGTCGCACGCCTGCGACTCTCGACTTCACGACCCCTATGCGTCGATCGCTATCGGACGGAGCCATGGACGAAGTACTCGCTCACCCCCACGCGGCGCTCAAGCAGCGCGCCACCGAAGTGGACGCCGCCGCCGACGACGAGCTGCGGACGCTCTGCGCGCGTATGGCCGAGTCCATGTACGGCGCACCGGGCATCGGGCTTGCCGCCACCCAGATCGGCGTCATGAAGCGAGTCGTCGTCTACGACCTGGATGACGGGCAGGGACTCGTCGTCCTCTGCAACCCGCGGATCACGCGTGTTTCCGAAGAGACGGTCCTCGATGAGGAGGGGTGCCTCTCGTTGCCCGGCATCACTGTTCCCGTCGAGCGGTCGTATGCGCTGGTGTGCGAGGCCGAGAACCTGAAGGGTGAGCCGATGCGGCTCGAGGCCACCGAGCTGCACGCGCGGCTGCTCCAGCATGAGGTAGACCACCTCGACGGCGTCCTCATCATCGACCGCGCGACGCCCGAGGAGCGAAAGGCCGCTATCCGTCGCTACATGGACCTCGCTACGTCCACACGCTAGATACGCTCGACCAGAGTTCTCACGGGGGGAGGGCGACGTGCGCGTCGTGTTCATGGGAACGCCGTCGTTCGCGGTGCCGTCGCTCGAGGCCCTTGCCGAGTGTCACGACGTTGTTGCCGTGTACTCTCGCCCCGACTCCGTGTCAGGCCGCGGATCGGCCTCTCACCCGTCTGCCGTCAAGCAGGCCGCGCTCGAGCTCGGGCTGTCCGTACGCACTCCCCAGACGCTCCGGGACAGCGCAGAGCACGAGGTGCTCCGGGAGCTCTCCCCCGACGTCGGCGTAGTCGCCGCATACGGGCTCATCCTCCCGAGACAGGTGCTCGGAGTCCCACCGCTCGGCTTCCTGAACGTCCACGCGTCACTCCTGCCCCGATGGCGCGGCGCTGCACCGATACAACGGGCCATCCTTGCCGGTGACGAGTACACGGGCGTCTCTATCATGCGCATGGAGGAGGGTTTGGACACCGGGCCGTACTGCGAGATCTCACGGACGACAGTGGCCGACAAGACCGCCGATGAACTGATAGAGGAGCTGGCCCTTCTGGGCGCCGAGGCACTCGTCCGCGCGCTCGGGCGCCTCGGTGCCGGCGGATGCGACTGGACGGTGCAGGACGAGGCCGCCGTGACGTACGCCGACAAAGTCACGAAAGCCGACATCCGCCTGTCACCCGACCTGTCGGCCACCGAGCTACTCCGCAGAATCCGTGCGTCAAGCAGCCAGTCCCCTGCGAGGATTGCGATCGGTGGTACCGCTCTGACGGTGCTCGACGCAACCGACAGCGCTCTGGATCTCTCTCGCGGCGCGGTCCACGCCTCCAGGAGGGACGTGTTCCTGGCCGGGAGCGACGGCACGATCGAACTGCTCACCGTCAAGCCCGACGGCCGGAAAGCGATGGAAGCTGCGGCCTGGGCTCGTGGTGCCACCATCTCCGCAGACGCCTGCTGGGACAGCACGCAGTGAGCGCGTCCCCCGGGCGCGTCACGGCTCTCAAGGTCATCAGCCGGGTTCGAGAGCGCCGAGCCTACGCGCACGAGACGCTCGACGCGGTACTCAACGCGACCCCGGGGCTCGACGTTCGCGACCGGGCCTTCGCGACTCGCGTTGCCTATGGCGTCATCGCCACCGCGGGCACGCTCGACGAAGCGCTCGACCGCTTCCTCGATCGCCCGTCGCGGGTCGAACCGCGGGTTAGGGACGCCCTTGAGATCGCCGCCTGGGAGATCCTCTTCGGCGGGGCCGACATACACGTCGCCGTGAGCGAGGGCGTCGAGCTCGCACGCTCTGTGCGATCCCAGGCTGCGAGCCTCGCGAATGCCGTCCTGCGCCGTCTCGCCGACGCGTCGGATACCTTCCCATGGGGTGATCCCACAAGCGACCACGGGGCACTCGCGCGGCTCTACGGTCACCCCCTTTGGATGACCGAGCGGTTGGTGGACGACCTCGGGCGACCCGCCGCAGAATCGGTCCTTGCGGCCGACAACGAGCCCGCGCCGGTCTACCTCGCCCACCTCCCGTTCCGGGGACCGGAACGGGAGCTCATCGCGCGCCTCGAGAGCGCCGGCGCCGGGCCGAGCCAGGGTCCGCTGCCGGGGTCGATTCAAGTCGACCGGCCCGCGGCACTTGCCACCTCAGCCGTGCTTGCCTCCTGCCTCGCCGAGGTGTGCGACGCGGGCGCTCAGTTCGCCGCGTTCTGCGTACGGCCGGGTCCCGGCATGCGCATCGTGGAGATCGGCGCGGGTCGCGGCACTAAGACGCTCCTGCTGCAGGCGCTGGCCCACCGGGCTGGCGGACAGGCCGAGATCTGGGCGGTCGATTCACACGCCTTCAAGCTCGACGTCCTCTCGAAACGTGCAGCTGAGCTCGGCGTGAACGGCATCCATCTGCTCGTGGCGGACGCAACGCACCTCCCGGTCGGCGAGGGCCTGCCCCCGCAGGGCGGTGCAGACGTCGTGCTGCTGGACGCGCCGTGCTCCGGCCTTGGCACGCTCAGGCGACATCCCGACAAACGCTGGCGACTTCGACCGCAAGACATCGATGCGCTCGCTGCACTCGGTGCCCATATGCTCGAGCAGTCTGCACTCCTTGTGAGTCCCGGCGGATTCGTGGTGTACTCGACGTGCACCCTGACCCGCCGCGAGAACCGTGGCGTTGTCGAAGGATTCCTGGAGAGTAGTGCCGGCAAGCGCTTCGTAGTCGATGACCTCGCATCCGAGGTGCCTGCGGCGTGGCGGCGCTTCGTCGCCGAAGAAGGGTGGTTCCAGTCGGTCCCCGAAATAGGAGGACCCGACGGCCATTTCGTGGCGCGCCTCAGGCGCGAGTGAGGGTGCGGGCGACGGGCGATGTCCCGCTCGTGACGAGAGGAGTGGGGAGAGATGCGCGCAACCAGGATCGTCGAGATGCTCGAAGTCACCGAGGCGGCAGCGCTCGCTGCCGGCCGCTGGATGGGCAAGGGCGACAAGAACGCCGCCGACGATGCCGCGGTCGAGGGAATGCGACAAGCGTTCACCAACATCGAGATCGACGGCACGATCGTAATCGGCGAGGGAGAGCGCGACGAGGCGCCGATGCTCTACATCGGCGAGAAGGTGGGCAAGGGCGGCGAAGCCATCGACATCGCCGTCGACCCGCTTGAGGGCACGAACCTCACCGCCTACGGCCAGTCGAACTCGCTTGCGGTACTGGCCTTTGGCCCGCACGGTAGTCTCCTGCATGCACCCGACACCTATATGAACAAGGTGGCAGTCGGTCCGGAGGCCTATTCGGCGGTGCACATCGATGCCACCCCCACCGAGAACGTGAGAGCGGTCGCTGCAGCACTCAAGCGCGACGTCGAGGATCTCGTGGTCTGCATCCTCGACCGGGACCGCCACAAGGACCTCATCGCCGAGGTCCGCGAGGCGGGTGCACGAATCCGGCTCATCTCGGATGGCGACGTCTTCGGCGCGGTGGCAACCGCCGTCGAGGGCACCGGAATCCACCTCTACCTGGGTATCGGCGCCGCGCCTGAGGGCGTGCTCGCATGCGCAGCCATGAAGTGCATCGGCGGCTGCTTCATGGGCCGGTTCGCATGGCGCAGCGACGAGGAGAGGGCGCGGGCGGTCGAGATGGGCACCCCGCATATTGATGGAGTCCTCGACATGAACACGCTCGTCAACACCGACGAGGCAGCGTTCATCGCCACGGGCGTCACCGACGGGGAGATGCTCCGGGGCGTGAAGTACTTCGGCGCTGGCGCGCGCACGAACTCGGTCGCGATGGATGCCAAGACAAAGACGGTGCGCTTCATCGAGACGGTCTATCGCACTGGCGACGAACCGTTCTGGGTGAGGATGGACTAGCGAGAGAGAATCGAGCCAACCCGCCGCTCAGCTCGCGGCCGGGCACCCCGCGCAGCCTCCGCCATCAGAGTTGCCGCACGCCGGTGGTTCGCTCTTTGGCGGTGTCGAATCCGCCTGTGGACGCGACCGGTAGTCTGTGTTGTGGAAACCCGAGCCCTTGAAGACGACGCCGACCGGCGTGAACACGCGCTTCGCTGGAACGCCGCAATCGGGACAGCACACGTCATCTTTCGTACCGGCCGGTCGAGTGACCTCGAACCGCTCGTCACACTCGGGACAGCGGAAGTCATAGCTCGGCATATCGGCTGGCACTCCTCTCGCTCAGGTCGTCGGGCTGGAACGCATGAATCTGCGGTACTGCCCGCGGCGAAGCACGATACATGCCACGCGCTTTCGCGCACAAGCGGTTGCGCCGGCGAACCCTCGGACAGCGGACAAGGCTCGTATAGACTGGTGACCGCATGACAGACGAAACTCAGACAGAACACAACCTCGACGCGGGTCCCGCGGCCGAGCTCGAGATCGAGCCCCCTCAGCCGCTCAGGACGAGTCCGCGGCCGCACCGGCAGGCGCTCGTTCCGCTCTGGGTGTACGGACTGGTTGCGGCGCTTCTCGCACTTGTCGCAATCGGTATCGGCACGTCGTTCGCGCTCAACCGTTCGGTCACCACAGCCGTCCCGGACGTGCTGGGCCTTGACTCCGATGTGGCACGCACGCGGCTGCGGAACGCGGGCTTCGAGTTCGTTGCGGGCGATCGGCGCTTCTCCACGGCGCCCGAAGGCACCGTGCTCGAGCAGACCCCTCCCGCCCGCGACCTCGTGAGACGAGGCAGCACGGTCGAGGTCGTCGTCTCGGCAGGAACCGAGGAGTTCCGGCTGCCCGATGTCGTCGGCAACGGCATCGTTCTCGGGCGCGGGCAGCTCGAGGAGCGAGGGCTCGAGGTCAAGGTTAACGTCGAGGCGTCGGACCAGCCCCGCGACACGGTCCTGTCCACCAACCCGTCCGCTGGATCGATCGTGCACACCGGTGACTTCGTGATCGTTACCATCGCGGCTTCGGGCTCTGCCGAAGCCGCGATGGTCCCGTACCGCTTCTCGAACGTCCTGTTCGTGCTCGACCCGTCGAAGCCCGCGACAGGACGCGACGTCCCGCTCGACGTGTCCCGACGCGTGCGGTCACTCCTGGAGGCGTCGGGAGCCAAGGTGATCGTGACCCGCAGCCTCGCCGATCGGGACGTCTCCGTACAGGCGCGAGCCAAGCGCGCCCGCGACTCGAGCGCAACTGCCGTGGTCGGCATCGACGTGTCACCACGGGGCCAGGGAGGCTTCGCTGTATCTGCTCCGACAACACTGACTGTTCAGCGAGCGCGCGCCACGCGTCGCCTGCTCGATGCGCTCTCTGCCGCGCTCACCGTCCAGAAGGACGCTCCTCGGAAGACCGTATTCGCTCCCGACGCGCTTGTGAGCGCCACCGTCGCACCGATCGGCAGGCTCTCTCTCGGCTCGCTCGCGGACCGCGAGGACGCCGCGTCATTCCGCGACCCAACCTGGGCAGACCAGGTAGCGCGAGCGCTCTACCGTGGTCTGGGCGAGTCGTACGGCAGCCGCTAGGCTCCGGTGGGAGGGTGCGTTGGGCACGCATGCCATGAGGCCTAACCTGCGTCGTATCGCAGTCGCGGCCCTCGTCGCGCTGAGTCTGCTGACCCCGGCCATCGCTCGTGCGGCCACGGCATCGGAGCTTCGGGCGCAACTTGACGACATCCGCCGAGAAGCCAGGCGGGTCGGCCGCGCGTACGACCGGGCGTACTGGCGCGTCGACGAGGCGGACGTCCGCATCGAGAAGCTCGACAAGCGAATTGCCGCGACAACGCGTGAGCTCAGTCGGTCTCGCGCCATACTGGCAAGCAGAGTCGGACGCATGTACCGCACCGGCTACGGGGATTACCTCGAGGTGATCCTCGGTTCCTCAAGCTTCGACGAGATGATCACCCGCCTCGACTACGTCCAGCGCATCGGCAATGCCGATGCAAGCGCGATCCGCCGTGTGGAGCGACTGCAGCGACAGCTCAGCGTGCAGCGGACACGGGCCAAGGCGGAACGTGCTACGCAGGCCCGCGAGCTGAAGAGCCTGCGTCGTCAACGGGACCGCCTCATTCATCGCCTCGAGGACCTCAAGACCCGGTTCGAGCGCGTGCAGCGAGCCCTCAACCGGGCCCGCGGCGGCGGCGATTCCGACGGGGGAGTGACGCTTGCTCCCGGCCCGAACGGTCTCGTCTTTCCGGTCCGCGGGGCCTACTACTTCAGCGACACGTGGGGCGCCTCGCGAGGCGGGGGCCGCCGTCGGCACAAGGGCACGGACATCATGTCACCGAGCGGAACTGCGTTGGTCGCATGCGCCTCCGGAACCATACGCGCCAAGTCGAGCGGACTCGGGGGTCTCACGATCTGGCTCAGCGCAGACAACGGTTGGCAGTTCTACTACGCCCACCTGAGCGGCTACGCGCGGACCGGCGGCCACGTCAGTGCGGGCGAGATCATCGGCTACGTGGGCTCCTCCGGGAATGCCCGGGGAGGTTCGCCGCACCTTCACTTCGAGATCCACCCGGGCGGTGGGGGAGCCGTAAACCCGTATCCCTCTCTCCTGCAGATGCAGTAACCGGCCGCCCGCGTTGCTATCGGTCTGCCCCGCGCGTAGCATGCGCAACACGACCGTGTCGGGAGCTGCCAAGAGGTGGCTGAGAGGCAGCGGCAGAGGCTGCGACCGATGGACGACGCCGGTAATGCGGGGTGGGCACACGGTACCGCGGTACTTCTCGCGGCTCCTCGGTGATCACCCGTCGCCTCCTCCCGTCAGTCGTCGCCTGCGGCGGACCGAAGACGAGGTGGAGCATGCGCAACGAGAGAGTACGGCTCACCGTCGAGATCGCGCTTTGTGTCGCCCTGGCTGCCGTGCTGAACCTGCCGGGATTGCGCTTCAGGCTGCCCATCAACATCGCTGGCGGCACCATCTCGCTCAACATGCTGCCGATCTTCGTGATCGCTCTGCGCCGAGGGCTTGTCCCGGGCATGATCGCGGGCGCCATCTACGGGTGCGTTGACCTGCTCATAGACCCGTTCGTCGTACATCCGGTGCAGATGCTACTCGACTACCCGATCGCATACGCGCTTGCGGGGCTCGCGGGCCTCGGCTCACCTGTCTGGCATCGGTCCGTCGCGGCCGGCAGAATGGCCGAGGGCGAAACACTCGTGGTTCCCTTCCTCGTGCTCGGCGCTGCTGGTCGACTCGCAGCTCACTGGCTTTCGGGGGTCGTCTTCTTCGCCCAGAACGCCCCGAAGGGTCAGCCGGTATGGCTGTACTCGCTCGTCTACAACGCAAGCTACGTCCTCCCGTCGCTCGTGCTCTCGGCGGCAGCGACACTCGCGGTCCTGCCTGTTCTCGAGCGAGCCGTTCCAAGCACACGAATCCCGGCCGGTTCCACGCCGAGCGCGGGCACGACGTGAGGGCCCTCATCGTCGGCGCCGCTGCGGTCGCCAAAGGGCGCTTTCTCGCCGACCTCGCCGTGAGGTGCGAACTGGTGATCGCCGCCGACGGCGGTGGAGGTGCCTGTCTTTCGGCGGGCGTTGCTCCGAATGTCGTTGTCGGAGACCTCGATTCCCTCGACGCCGCCGATGAGCGCCGCCTTCGCACAACGGGAACGTCGTTCGTGATAGCACCTGCCGAGAAAGACGTGAGCGATTTCGATCTTGCCCTTGACGAGGCGCGAGACGCGGGGGCGACCGAGGTCTGGGCGACGGGTGTCTTCGGGCAGCGCCTCGATCACACGCTCGCCTCGATCGGCTCGCTCGTTCGTTGTGCCGACATGCGTCCCTCGGTCCGCGAACCGGACGTCACCGCCTGGCTGCTCTCTCACCTCGGCAGAAGCCGTCTCGCGCTCTGCGGCAAGGGCGAGATCGTATCGCTCTTCGCCGTGAGCCCGGGCGCAACGGTCAGCTGCGACGGGTACCGCTACCCGCTCGTACGCGAGACGCTCCCTGCGCTCGATTCGCGGGGTCTGAGCAACGTCATCGAGGCCGCAGTCGCCACCATTGAGGTGTTCGACGGCGCCGTCCTTGCCCTGTGTGTTTTGACGAACGGCATGCCGCCTGCTTCGGAGTGCGACACCCACAAGAGCAACGAGTGATATCCGTCACAGTACGGCGATGGTCGGCGGGCATATACTCGTGCGGAAGGAGGGGGTCACAACGCCTCCGCTCGATCGCACGACACGAATCGTACTTGCAAGCACCGCGGTCGCAGGCCTCCTGCTCGCATTCGCATCTGCGGTGACGGGTTCCGCTCTGCTCGCGTCCGTCTCGGCCGTGGCTTCCGCGACCGCAGCAATGATCGCGATCGTCGCCGCCCGACGGACCGCGGCCGCTCCGTCACCATCGCGCAGGGCATCGCCACCACCACGCGCCGCACCTGCCCCGCGTGTGGACGGCACCCCGCCGCCCGTCATTCAGACGTCCGGGGCTCCCGGTCAACCGGCTAGTGGACCTCCAGCCGCACAGGCGTCTCGCCCCGTCCGCCTTGCGATGCCGAGGAGCGCCGACCCCGAGATCGTCCTTCAGGCGCTTTCCGAGGCGCTCGCCCGCGCGGGTCTCGTGGTAGCCGCGCATCTCTGGCTGCTCGACCCGGCGACCGACAGCCTACGCCTCGTTCACGCCACCGGCCCGCTCCCACCTGCCGCTCTGCCCGTCGCCCGCAGAGACACCGTCCTTGGGCGAGCGCTCGACGAGTCCACCGACGTCCTCGCTCCGCTCGTCCGGAAGCGAGGTGCCACGGCCGATGCGTCGTTCTGGCGCTTCGCTATGCCGGTGGAAGCAGGCGAGACGCGAGGAGTCGCGGCGATCGACTTCCAGGGAGAGGCCGAGCCGGACCGGTCACTGCTCATGGACGCGGCACCGCTCGCGCGAGGAGCACTCGTCGGCTCGCTGGCGCTGCACGTGGCGCGCCAGGAGACTGCTGCCGCGGGCGAGCTCCTCGAGGCGGCCCAGGACCTGTCGAGGCTGCTCGACCCGCCCGAGGTCGTCCGCACTATCCTGGTGCGCGGCATGCGTATGGCGGACGCTATCACCGGCAGCGTCATGCTGCTCGACCCGCTCACGGGCTCGCTCAGCATAGCCGCTGCTGAGGGGCTTCCGCCTGACGTGGTGAAATCCACCTCATTGCCGAAAGGCGAGGGGATCGCCGGGTGGGTCATCGCCTCAGGCGAGTCTCTGGTCGTCGAGGATCTTCCAGGCAGGAGCACTCGCAGTCGGCGCCACGGCGTCCGGACCGCCGTGTCGGTACCGATCGCCGACGTAGACGGCCTGGTCGGAGTGCTCAACGTCGGTTGCGGGACCTACAGCGCGCGGTTCTCGCAGGCCACGCTTGCGACGCTCGAGTCCCTCGGTCGCATCGGGGCCCTCGCGCTTCGGAACGCGCAGGCCGTTCGCCGGACAGGTGACCTGTACTTCGACACGCTCAAGACGCTCGCTCTCGCGCTTGAGACCAAGGATCCCTACTCGCACGGCGGCACGGAGCGCGTCGTCGGATGCGCCGTGGCACTCGGCGCTGCCATGGGCCTCGACGAATCCGAGTCGCGCTCGCTCGAGATCGCTGCGCTGCTCCACGACATCGGCATGATCGCCACCGGCGACGCGAGCAGCGTGAGGCACAGCCCGCTCAGCACCGTCGAGTGGGGCCTCCTCAAGATGCACCCAGTTGTGGCCGCCGAGCTCCTTCAGCAGGCACCGACGCTCGCGGACGTCGCGCCGATCGTGTATCACCACCACGAGCACTACGACGGCTCAGGTTATGCCGCGGGACTGGCAGGCGAGGACATCCCGCTTCCTGCGCGTGTGTTGTCCGTAGCCGATGCGTTTGTCGCGATGACCTCAGAGCGCTCGTACCGGCACGCCATGAGTCGAGAAGACGCGCTGGCAGAACTGGACAGAGAAGCCGGTGCTCAGTTCGATCCGCACGTGGTCGCAGCATTTCACGACGTCTTGGATGCGGAGTCGACCGAAGCACCGGCCTGGTGTGCCTGACGCGGCTGCGCGGCCGCGCGAAAGCGGCTACGCGCGCTGTACCTTGCCCGCTTTCATGCACTTGGTGCACACGTTGATCTTGCAGACGTGACCGTCCACCACCGCGGTCACCTTCTGGATGTTCGGACGAAACATCCGGTTGGTGACGCGATGCGAGTGGCTGACGTTGCGACCAGCCGCCGGGCTCTTCCCGCACACGGTGCACACTTTCGACATCCTCGGGCTCCTTGGTGATCTCGTGCCGCTCACACGACACGTGGGGATTCTGGAAGCAAAACGCAAGAGATGGTAGCACGCAGAGGGAAACGCGAGCAAACGCCGGCGGGCGGTCGCGACGCGACTCAGGGAGCTCGACGACACACGTGGCGAACACCCGCTCGTCCGCCCGAGTCTGCATCGACCCTACGGTATACTGGGCCTGCGCTTGATCGCGGAGGGGTAATCGTGCAATCCGTCACCGGCGACATGCTCATCAGCGAAGTCCTCGTGAGTCGTCCTCGCGCTGCCGAGGTGTTCTCGCGCTTCGGTCTGGGGTGTCCAAGCTGCTTCGCAGCGAGCGTTGAGACCGTCTCGGCGGTCGCCATGATGCATGACGTATCCGTGAGTGAGCTTCTCCAAGAGCTCAATGCCGACGTAGAGCACTCCTCGGAGGATCTCACATGACAGACGCAACGCCGGGATCCGTCCAGATAGCGAACGACGTGCTTGCCGACATGGCCGGTTTCGCCGCGCTTGAGTGCTACGGCATCGTCGGCATGGCGAGCCCGACACTGCGCGACGGCGTCGCCCAGGCTCTCTCGCGGGAGAAGCTCCGCAAGGGCGTCCGAGTCACGAATGAGGATGCGGGCATTCGCGTCGATCTGTACGTGATCATCGAGCATGGGACTAACCTCACCGAGGTCTCGCACAACCTCGCCAACCGCGTGCGCTACGTGCTCACACATATGGCCGACATCCAGGTCACGGCGGTCGACGTGCACGTTCAAGGCGTCAAAGTCCGAAAATAGGATGCCGAAACCTGCCATGACCATCGCGAAGCGGGCAGCGGTCCTCGTCTCGGCAGCCGCGTCCGCCCTGAAGTCGCGCAAGGAAGATGTGAACAAGCTCAACGTCTTCCCCGTGCCCGACGGCGATACCGGTACGAACATGTCGCTCACGATGGATGCCGTCGTGGCCGAACTCGACCGCCTCGGACCCGACGCGCCAGTCGAAGACGTCTGCAAGGCCATTACCCACGCCTCGCTCATGGGGGCTCGCGGCAACTCCGGCGTCATTCTGAGCCAGATACTCCGCGGTTTGTGCGACGTGGCGGGCGATGCCGACGTGTTCGACACACGGTTCCTTGCCGAGGCTCTCGACCGTTCGGTCACCGTCGCGTTCCAGGCGGTCCGCAAACCCGTCGAAGGAACCATCCTTACCGTCCTGAGGGACGCGTGCAGCGCCGCGAAGGCAGCGGACAAGGCGGGGGAGGACATCGAAACCGCGCTTGCGCGAATCTCCGAAGCGGCCTTCGACTCGGTGCGCCGCACCCCCGAGCTGCTACCGGTGCTCAAGGAGAACGGCGTCGTGGACGCTGGAGGTTTCGGGCTTGCGATCCTGGCCGAGGGCTTCTCGGCGTCCTTCGCTGGCCAAGAGGCGCGTATCGCTGACTTCGCCGCGCAAGCCGAGCTGGAACTCCACATCCAGCCGGCCGACGACTGGGACGACACGGAGTATCTCTACTGCACGGAGTTCCTCCTCTTCGGCGACGCGCTCGACCGCGAGAGCCTGCTCGCCTACGTGGGTCGCGTCGGCGGCTCGGAACTCGTGGTCGGTGGCGCCACAGAGCTCAAGATCCACGTGCACACCGACGACCCGGCCGCAATCCTCGCTCATGTCTCGACGCTCGGCGAGGTGGCCGAAGTCCATATCAACAACATGCGCAGGCAGACGGCCTCGCGCTCCGCGTCGCTCCGCGCCGAAGCCGAAGGCGCGAGAAGGCACGCAGGGGGAGACGGCGACGGTCCGACCGCGCCGCGCAAGCCCGTCGGGTTCGTCACCGTGGCGGTCGGCCAGGGCCTCAAAGACATCCTCTTGAGCCTCGGGGCGGATGTCGTGGTGAACGGCGGGCAGACGATGAACCCTTCTACTGCTGAGCTGCTCGAGGCCGTCGCCCAGGTGGATGCCGACAGCGTCGTCATCCTGCCGAACAATCGGAACATCGTTATGGCCGCCCAGCAGGTGATCGCGGTGGCCGATCGCCCCGTGGCGGTCGTTCCCACCGTCTCGGTCCCTCAGGCTTTCGCAGCTCTGCTTGCCTACGAAGGCGGATCCGAGCTCGACGTCTCCGCGCAGGCGATGGCGCGCGCCGCGGCCGGCGTGCGCACGGGCGAGGTGACGACCGCCGTCAAGGACGCGGTCGGCAAGGTCGGCGCGATCAAGGAAGGGCAGATCATCGGGATTGCCGACGACGAAATCGAGGTCGTCGGCGACGACGTCCTCGACGTCGCGCTCGTCCTGGCCGGCATCCTCCTCGACGATGTGGACACGCTCACCGTTCTCGCCGGCTCCGACTTGGAGGACGAGCGCCTCGCCCGACTCGAGGTGCGGCTGCGCGAGGCGTTCCCGGCGGTCGAGATCGAGTCACATCGCGGAGAACAACCGCTCTATCCGATCATCATGGCTGCCGAGTAGACAGCCCGAGAGGGGACGTCGTGCCACACGTAGGTCTCGTCTGTGACAGCACCTGCGACTTGGCGCCCGAGTGGCTTGCCGAGCATGGCGTTCGCATGGTCCCGCTCCGCGTGCTCTTTGGCGAAGAGGCACACCTCGACTGGGTCGACATGCATCCGGACGAGTTCTTCGCCCGTCTCGCTTCCTCCCCGGTCCTTCCAACGACATCGCAGCCCTCACCAGCCGATTTCGAGCGTGCCTACGCTGAGCTTGCAGCGCAGGGATGCGACTCGATCGTGTCCATCCACCTGACCGCACCACTCTCGGGGACGTTCGAGTCCGCCACGATGGCCGCTCAGACGTCGGCGCTGCCGGTCGATGTCGTGGACACCAAACTCGTCTCGCAGGCGGTCGGGCTCGTCGTCAAGAAGGCCATCGCTCTCAGGGATTCCGGCGCGACTGCCGAGGAGATTGCCTCCGACTGCCGCGCCACGGCCGCCGCCACGCGGCTGTTCTTCGTGCTCAACACGCTCGAGTACCTCGTCAAGGGTGGCCGAGCGGGCAAAGCCCAGGGTCTGGCGGCATCGCTGCTCAACATCAAGCCGATCCTCCGCTTCAACAGTGAGGGGACGATCGAGCCGTTCATGAAGGTGAAAGGGACGCGCAAGGCACTGGCCGAGCTGGCCGCGCACACTGCAGAGGAGTCCCGGTCGTCCGGTCGGCTCCGCCTTGCGATACTGCACGCCGAGAGTCCGGAGCTTGCTGACGAGCTGGTCGCCGCGCTCGACGCTGCCGGCGCCGACTACGAGCTCGACTCGATCGGCCTGGTGGGAGCGGTCATCGGCACCTATGCGGGGCCGGGGGCTGTCGGGCTGGCCTACTACCCGCTCGGCTAGGGAACGCGCGTGAGTCGCGTCGCACCGATCTCGGATCGTGCCGGCGCACTCGCAGCGTGGGGGGCGCCGGTCGAGCGGGTTCGCCTCGTTGACCGGGCGCGCGCCGACCTCCTCGGCAAGCTCGGGATCGAGTCCGTGGGCGACCTCGTGCGCCACTACCCGTTTCGCTACCTCGACCTCACACGCGTTGAGACGCTCGCCGCCGTGCAGATCGGCACCGAAGCGACTGTCGTGGGACGGGTCCACGAGGTGAGGGTAAAGAAGCCCAAGCCGCGCCTGACCATCGTCGAGATTGCGATCGTCGACGGCACCGGCGTGCTCCTCGGGGTGTGGTTCAATCAGCCGTACCGCGCGCAGCAGTTCGGTCCCGGCGATCGCGTCGCCTTCGCCGGCCGCGTTGCCATGGGGTTCGAGGGCATCAAGCAGATCCAGAGTCCCTACGTCGAGAAGCTTCCCGCGGACGACGATCCCGCGCGGCTCGCACACGTCATGCCCGTCCACCGAACCACCGAAGGTCTGTCGGTGAACTGGCTCAGACGGCTTGTCTCCAACGCCGTTGAGGACTACGCCGACGTACCCGACCATCTACCGGTCGATCTGCGTTTGGAGCATTCGCTCATGCCGTACGGCATCGCGCTTCAGCAGATCCATTTCCCGGACGACATCGCGACGGCAGCCGAAGCACGGCGGCGCCTCGCATTCGACGAGTTGCTGGTGCTCCAGGTCGGCCTCGCCCGTCGGCGCTACTCGGCCACCCAGGAACGCGCCGGGATCAAGCACACCGACGCGGGCCCGGCGCTCGCATCGCTTCGCGCGTCGCTCCCGTTCGAACCGACCCAGGACCAGCGCGTCGCCATCGCAGAGGTGCTCGCGGACATGGTGTCGACGCGCCCTATGAACCGAATGCTCCTAGGCGACGTCGGCACGGGCAAGACCCTCGTGGCCGCTCACGCGCTCTGTGCGACAGCGGATACCGGCATGCAGGCCGCGATGATGGCTCCCACCGAAGTGCTGGCGATCCAGTACGCCGAGAAGGTCGGGCCCCTTCTTGATGCAGTCGGCGTCCGGTGGGCACTCCTCACCGGTTCGACGCCTGCGGTCGAGCGGCGCGCCATACTCTCGGCAGCCGCCGAGGGCGAGCTCTCCGTCCTTTTCGGAACGCACGCACTCCTCGAGCAGTCGGTCACCCTGAAACGGCTCTCCCTCGCGATCGTCGATGAGCAACACCGCTTCGGTGTCGGCCAGCGCCTTGGACTCCGGGCGAAGGGTGCTGCGGCCGACCTGCTCGTTATGACCGCGACACCCATACCGCGCTCGCTCGCGCTGACCCTCTACGGCGACCTCGACACGTCGTACCTCCGAACCCGGCCCACGAGTGCGAGTGGCGCCTCGACGGTGACGACTCGTCTGGTGCCTCACGCGGGTCGAGCACACGCGTACGATTGCGTGCGCGAGGAGGTGCGCGCGGGGCGCCAAGCCTACGTCGTGTGCGCTCTCGTGGAGGAAGGCGCGCGCGAGACCGAGGCCAAGGCGGCGACGAAGGAAGCCGAGAGACTCCGTACCGAGATCTTTCCGGACGTGCGGGTCGGCTTGCTCACCGGCAGGATGCGACCCGCCGAGAAGGCGTCAGTGATGCGCGACTTCCGCGACGGCCTCATCGATGTCCTTGTCTCGACAACCGTCATCGAGGTTGGCATCGACGTCCCGAACGCAACACTCATGATCGTCGAGGACGCCGAGCGCTTCGGCCTAGCCCAACTCCACCAGCTGCGTGGCCGGATCGGACGAGGGGGACATCCGGGGGAGTTCCTGCTGTTCGCCGATGCTCGGACGCAGGAGAGTCGCGAGCGTATGGAGGCCATCGCGACCACGAACGATGGCTTCGAGCTCGCCGAGTACGACCTTAGGCTCCGCGGCGAAGGACAGCTGCTCGGCGAGCGTCAGCACGGGATGCCCGAACTTCGGCTCGCTTCGATCGTTGCGGACGCCGACCTCCTCGAGACAGCGCGCTCGGACGCCACCGCCCTCGTAGCGGCCGATCCGCACCTCACGCGGCCCGAGCACGCGCCACTCCGCCGCCTCGTCGAGCAGTCGTTCGCGCGGGATTGGGAGTGGGTGAGCAGCGGGTGAGGATCGTGGCGGGCGAATTCAAGGGCCACCCGATCGCCGCCCCGAAAGGACGCTCGACACGTCCGACCGCCGATCGAGTCCGAGAGGGGCTCTTCAGCGCCCTGACATCGCGCCTGGGATCCGACCTCGGCGGCGGCACGGTGCTCGACGCGTTCGCCGGCAGTGGTGCCCTTGGGCTCGAAGCGCTCTCTAGAGGAGCGCTTCGAGCTACGTTCGTGGAGAAGAGCCGGGGCGCCGCTCGCGCTTTGCGGGCAAACGTCGCCTCACTTTCAGTCCGGGACCGCGCGGTTATCGTCGACGGAGACGTGCGCGTGGCTGCCAAGAGAGGCGGGCTCCCGGGCGCGCCCTTCTCGTTGCTCTTTCTGGACCCTCCCTATAGAATCGAGCAATCCGAGGTCAGGGCGGTTATCGAGGCCCTTCTGTGCACGGAGAGCCTGGTCGAGGGGGCCATCATCGTGTGGGAGCACGACGCACACGACAGCACCCAATGGCCGAGCTCGATCGGGCAGTCGTTCGAGCTTACGTACGGCACGACGAGAATCGATGCAGGTGTCTACGGGAGGGGAGACGCGACGTGAAGCGTGGGCTGTGTCCCGGCACGTTCGACCCCGTCACGTCCGGCCACCTCGACATCATCGAGCGCGCGTCGGCGCTCTTCGACGAGACGCTCGTCGGCGTCGCTCGCAATCCCGAGAAGGGCGGCGGCCCACTCTTCTCGGTCGAACAGCGGGTCGCCTTCATCGAGGAGGCCACCCAGCACCTGCCTAACGTGTTCGTCCGCCCTTTTGATACTCTCTTGGTGGAGTTCGCCAAGAGGGAGGGTGCGACGGTCATCATCAAAGGGCTCCGCGCGGTCACCGATTTCGAACGCGAATTCCAGATGGCGGCCTTGAACTGGCGGCTCGACAGCAAGATCGAGACGATGTTCATCATGGCCATCCCGGAGTACATGTACCTGAGCTCGTCGGCAGTCAAGGAGATAGCGCGGCACGGCGGATCGGTACGCGGGCTCGTGCCCGACAACGTCGCAGTCGCATTGGAGCGCGCCCTCGGCGCTCGCTAGGGAGGCAGTTGCATGGACATCATGGCCCTCATCGACCGCATTGAAGAGATCGTTGAGAGCGGGCGGGCAGTGCCGTTTTCGAACACGAAGATGGTCGATCCCGACAAGGTCTTCGAGATCGTCGACGAGATCCGTGCTCAGTTCCCCGACGAGCTCAAGCAGGCACGCTGGATCGTGAAAGAACGCCAGGAGATGCTCGAAGAGGCCGAGAAGGAAGCGAATCGCGTTCTGGAGGAAGCTCGCGACAGGGCGCAGGCCATCGCGAGCGAACAGGAGGTCGTGAAGCTCGCCGAGCAGCAGGCGGCTGCGATACTCGACGACGCCCGTGCCAAGGAACGCGAGATCCGACTCGGCGCAGAGGACTACGCCGACGAGATGCTCGCCAACCTCGAGGTGAATCTCGGCAAGCTTCTCACCGCCGTCCAGCGCGGACGTGACCGCCTCCAGGGCAAGGTCGGCCAGCGTCAGTAGGGTCTACCGCTCCCAGAGCGCGCAAGCCCGCAACCGACATCCTGGGGTGAGGCTGCTCATGCAGCAGGTGCGTCTCGACATCTCGGCGCTTCTCGAAGACCTCGGCGCAAGCGCCTCGGTCGAGGGCGACTTCACGCTTGACCACCTTGTTGTTGGCGACGAGGTGTTCCATCTCCTCGGGCCGGCTTCCTACGCGGTGGAACTCACCAACACGGGCAGCGGAATCGTGGCGAGCGGCACAGTCAGCGCTCGCACATCGGCAACGTGCTCCCGGTGCCTCGAGCCCTTCGAGCTGCTCATCGATGCCGAGGTCGAGGGGTTCTACGTGCAGCCCGGACACGAGGACACCATCCCGGAGGAGCAGGAGACCGAGCCGATCCACTCGGACGGGACGGTCGACCTGGCATCGGCACTGCAGGCAGCCCTCACGCTTGAGGCGCCGTTCGCCCCGGTCCACGACGAGGAATGCTCGGGCTTGTGTCCTGTCTGCGGCTGCAATCTCAATGAGGAGTCGTGCTCGTGCAGCATCGAGATGGAGCCGATCGGCCCGTTAGCTGCGCTCAAGGACCTCCTTCCGAGCGATGACGACCCCCGGTAGCACCGCCGCGGGAACCCGTGCTATGATTGCGCGTCGCGCTGCCAGACGGCCGCTGCTGATTCCCTCGGAATCGATCATTTCGTCGCCGGATGGGCGACTCGCCGAATGAGGAAGGACCGAACCGATCATGGCAGTACCCAAGAGGAAGACCTCCCGCTCCCGTCGCGACACGCGCCGTGCGACGCACGCGGTGTCTGCCCCGGCCAAGTCGGTGTGCCCGCAGTGCCACGAACCCAAGCTCCCGCACCGGGTCTGCGCCTCGTGCGGCTACTACAACGGCAGGGAAGTCGTCGAGACCGAGTAGCGCCGTCGGCGCGCCTCTCTCGCGGTCCTCAACGACCGAGCCGACGCCAATCGTGAGCGCGCTCGTGCCGGCAACGGTCTGCGTCGATGCCGCGGGCGGGGACTTCGCTCCCGCCGAGATACTCACCGGGGTCGCAGCCGCTCTTCGAGCCGATCCCGGACTCAATGTGCTGCTCACGGGTCCAGCCGAGGCGGTGGAACCGTTCGCACTTTCCCATGCCGGCCGCGCGACCTCCGTGCCGACAACCCAGGTCATCGCCATGGACGAACATCCGGCTCAGGCCGTTCGCTCGAAACGGGACTCGTCGATCGTTGTCGGGTGCAAACTCGTGAAGGAAGGACGGGCCGAGGCCTTCTTCTCGGCTGGCTCGACGGGTGCGGCCATGGCGGCAGCGACGCTCGTCATGGGTCGCATCGCAGGTGTCTCCCGGCCCGCAATCGCAACCGTGCTGCCCACGAAGGGGCGCCCGGTCGTGCTTCTCGACGCGGGGGCGAACGCGGACTGCAAGGCCGAGAACCTGCTCGAGTTCGCACTGATGGGCGCCGCCTACGCGAAGGTCGTCCTGGACGTTGCTGCTCCGCGCGTCGCGCTGCTGAATATCGGTCAGGAGCCGACCAAGGGCTCACAGCTCGCGCTTGAGGGCTACGAGCTGCTAGCGAGCAACGTCGAGGGTTTCGTCGGCAACGTGGAGGCCCAGCACCTTCTCGATGGCGAGACCGATGTCGTCGTCACCGACGGGTTCACGGGTAACATCGTCTTGAAGTTGCTCGAGGGCACCTCGAAAGCCCTCCTCGGCCAGGTGCGCGAAGCACTCACCTCATCAGCGGTATCGTCGGTCGCCGCCGTTGTCGCCAGACCCGGGCTCAATCGACTGCGCGATCGTCTCGATCCGGACGCGTACGGTGGGGCGCCGCTGCTCGGGGTCAACGGCGTGTGCATCATCGGCCACGGCTCGTCGAACGCGACTGCGGTCGCGAACGGGCTTGGGGTCGCCGCCCACGCCGCGCGTGGTGGCCTCACGGCGCACATTCGAAGCGCCTTCGCCGCATCCGCTTCAGCCGCTTCCTGATCGGCACTGCATTCACGTTGCCGCCTGCGCTTGCGAGTACCCCCGTATGCCACTGCGGAATCCCCTTCACCCTGCGTACAGGCATAGACATCTTCATTCAGGCCTGCTAATATTGCGTCTGCATTGTTCGGTTGGTGACGCAACCTCTCGGGTTGTCGGCTCCTCCCTCATCCGTAGACCGCGCTATTCCGCCCCTGGGATGTCGCACACGCCGCACGGGATGCCGAATCCGCATGCGTCGCCGGAGCTGTCGAGACACGGGGTCGTCAAATGGGCTGGGGAACCAAGACCGCTCGGACGTGCAACGCGCTGGGGAGCGCAACGCGCGGAACGATCATCGTCGCACTGATCGCTGCATTCGTGCTGGCTGCTGCTACCGTGGCACTGGCAGCCGTGCCGGAGGCGACGTGGACGGCGCTCAGCTCGGGCACCGTGACGGGGTACTTCGACGCCGCAACGCTTCCCGACGGCCAGTACGCCTGGGTCGCCGGTTCCGGCGGCGCGATTCGCCGTACGACCGACGGCGGCGCGACGTGGGCCGCACAGAGCTCGGGCACGACCGCGATGCTCGCGTCCATCGACTTCGCAGACCGTGACAACGGATGGGTCGTCGGCGACAACACCATTCTGCGCACGGCCACCGGCGGCTCGACCTGGTCGCCCGTGAGCTCCGGCGTCCCGGGCACGAGCCTGTGGCGCGGCGTGAAGTTCCGCAATCCGAGCACCGGCATCGCCGTTGGCGACGACCGAAAGATCATCAAGTCCACGGATGGTGGCGCCACCTGGACGCTCAAGTATTCCCTAGCCGCCAGCACACAGCTGTACGGCATCGAGCAGTACGGCAACACCGTATGGACCGTGGGTCGCGCCGGCGTCGTCATGAAGTCGACTGACGGCGGTGAGACGTGGAGCACCCAGGTCGTCTCGCCGGCTACTGACCTATGGTCGGTCGCGTTTGTCGATGCGAACAACGGCTGGATCGCCGCGAGCGTCGGCCGCGTCTATCGCACTACCGACGGTGGAGCGACGTGGACGATGTCCACCCCCGCAGGCCAGGACCTCTATGGGGTCGCCTTCGCGAACTCCTCCGTTGGCTGGGCGGTCGGCAACGCTGGGACAATCATCTACACGCCGAACGGGGGCCAGACCTGGCTGAGCGCGGCCTCGCCGACCTCGCAGGCGCTCTACGCGGTGTCGTTCAACACGCGTGGCTATTCGGCGGGCAACGCCGGTACGATCCTGAAGTCGGCGTTCCATGGGACAGTACCCCCGATCGTGAGCGGGCCGACCGGCGCCTCGGCGTTCACGTACAGTGACCTGTTCGACGCTGCAGACAAGACCGAGGGCGGTTACGTCGCGTTTTCCGGCACCGGCTCGGTCACCACGCAGGTCGACGACACGTCCGTGGTCGACAACACCACGAACGTCGTCACCACGACCCTGAACAACATCTACACCACGAGCCCCCACGGCGGCTACGACACCACCACGAACAAGTGCAAGGTGTGTCACGCGG
>CAYGYT010000003.1:0-100745 GCA_964354215.1 uncultured Eubacteriales bacterium
TTAAAGCGGTACGCGAGCTGGGTTCAGAACGTCGTGAGACAGTTCGGTCCCTATCCACCGTGGGCGTAAGAGACTTGAGAGAAGCTGTCCCTAGTACGAGAGGACCGGGACGGACGAACCTCTGGTGTACCAGTTGTCACGCCAGTGGCACCGCTGGTTAGCTACGTTCGGTCGGGATAACCGCTGAAAGCATCTAAGCGGGAAGCCCATCTCAAGATGAGGTCTCTCACTGGGTTAACCAGGTAAGGCCCCTCGTAGACTACGAGGTTGATAGGCTGCAGGTGTAAGCACAGCAATGTGTTCAGCCGAGCAGTACTAATAGGCCGAGGTCTTGATCTTCTATTCCGATTCTCTTTCGAGCGCTATGCAGCACTCAGGGTGCAGGTGCACCGGGTGTGGCATTTGAAAAGGTGATACGACACAACCAACGAGCGAGAGCCGTTGGTTGTGTTCAGTGGTTATGGCGGAGGGGGTACACCCGATCCCATTCCGAACTCGGCAGTTAAGCCCTCCAGCGCCGATGGTACTGCGGCGTCAGGCCGTGGGAGAGTAGGACGCCGCTGAACACAACCAACGGCTCTTGCTGTCTCCCGCACTGTCTCGCTGGTGAGCGGCACCGGCGGCTCCGAGAAAGCTGACTAACTTAGTCAGCTTTGTGGTACCATACCTGCTAGCACAAGAACGATTCGGTTGTCTCATGTCGACGTGATGTGAGTCGAGTCCTGGAGGAAGGAACCGCCGTGAAGGAACAAGTGCAGGCAGTCCTCGATCAGATCCGCCCCGCGCTTCAAGCCGATGGCGGCGACGTGGAGCTTGTCGACGTGACAGCAGATGGCGTCGTCAAAGTCCGTTTGGTGGGGGCGTGTGCCGGGTGTCCGATGTCCCAACTGACGCTGAGCAACGGCGTCGAGCGGGTCCTGAAAGAGCAGATACCAGAGGTAGCCCGAGTGGAGCCCGTCTAGCTCCGCACAGCAGTCAGCGGTTCACAGAGCGTCGCCCGGTGGGCGGCGCTCTGTGCGTTGCGCACCTGGAAGAGGCGCGCAACCGTATCTCTGTCGCCAGCTCACGTTCGAACGGCGCAAGCCGCCGACAAGCGGCGCCTTTCGCCGTTCGTCATATCGACCGCGTGGGCGATTGACGCACTAGATATGGGTTGTCTACACTGAGCGAGCCGCTACATATTGTGCTTACACCCCCCGACACGTGTCGGGGGCGGCGTTTCTCACCAGGGGAGAGGGGACCCATCAATGCCCGAGACCGCAGGTAGAGCCGTCTACTCGCGCGCGATCGACGAGATCCTGAGCCCGAACTCGCTCAAGGTCCTCCAGAAGCGCTATCTGCGCAAGGACGAGGCCGGCAATCCGATCGAGAAGCCCTCGGACATGTTCGTCCGCGTGGCCGAGAACATCGCGTCCGCGGAGCGCGCGTTCGGGGCCGACGAAGCGCGCGTCTCCGAGGTGGCTCAAGACCTCTACGAGTTGATGACCTCCCTCGAGTTCTTGCCGAACTCGCCGACGCTCATGAACGCGGGTCGCGAGTTGCAGCAGCTCTCGGCATGCTTCGTCCTGCCCGTTGAGGACTCGATGGAGTCCATCTTCGGAGCCGTGCGCGACACGGCGCTCATCCACAAGTCGGGCGGCGGGACGGGCTTCTCGTTCTCGAGACTACGGCCCGCGGGCGATCAAGTGAAGTCGACGCAGGGCGTGTCGTCCGGCCCCGTCTCGTTCATGCGCGTGTTCAATCAAGCGACCGAAGCCGTGAAGCAGGGTGGCACGCGTCGCGGGGCGAACATGGGCGTTCTCAGGATCGACCATCCCGACATCCTCGAGTTCATCAAGTGCAAGGAGGATGGGGACTTCGCGAACTTCAACATCTCAGTTGCGCTGACCGAGGAGTTCATGCAGGCCGTGAAGGCGGGCACGTCATACGATCTGAAGAACCCGCGCGGCGGAGACGTCACCGGACAGCTGGATGCACGCGAGGTCTACAGCCTCATCGTCGATATGGCCTGGGCGACCGGTGACCCGGGCATCATCTTCATCGACCGCATGAACCGTGACAACCCGACGCCCCGGCTCGGCGAGATCGAGTCCACGAACCCGTGCGGCGAGCAGCCGCTGCTGCCCTACGAGGCCTGCAATCTCGGGTCGGTCAATCTCGCGCGCTTCGTGGCGCTTCGCGAAGCCGGGCCGGATGTCGACTGGGACCGCCTCGGCGACGTCGTGCACCGCTCCGTGCGCTTCCTCGATGATGTGATCGAGGTCAACCAGTATCCGATCGAGAAGATCGGCGAGGTCGCACGGGGCAACCGCAAGATCGGCCTCGGCGTGATGGGCTGGGCCGACCTGCTCATCAAGATGGGCATCGCGTACGACTCCGATGAAGCGGTCGCGCTCGCCGAGAAGGTGATGGGATTCATCCACGCCGAAGCCAAAGCGGCGTCGCGAAAGCTCGCCGGAGAGCGTGGTTCGTTCCCCAACTTCGAGGGTTCGATCTATGACACTCCTGAAGGCGGCCCGATTCGCAACGCGACCGTCACCACCATTGCACCCACGGGAACGCTGTCGATCATCGCCAACTGCTCCTCGGGAGTGGAACCGCTCTTTGCGGTGTCGTACGTGCGCACCGTCATGGACAACGACCGCCTCATCGAGGCGAACCCTATCTTCGAGGACGTGGCGGTCAAGCAGGGCTTCTACAGCCGAGAACTCATGCAGCTCATTGCCGACCACGGTTCGGTCGCGGGCATCGACGAGGTCCCCGTCGACGTGCAGCGCACCTTCCGCACAGCGCACGACATCAGCCCGGAGTGGCACATTCGGATGCAGGCCGCGTTTCAGAAGTCGACCGACAACGCGGTCTCCAAGACCGTGAACTTCGCGAGTCAAGCCACGGTCGAGGACGTTCGCGAGGTGTACGATCTCGCCTACGATCTCGGCGTGAAGGGTGTCACGATCTACCGCGATGGCTCAAAGGAAGGCCAGGTCCTCACGACGGGCAAGAGCGGCCAGACCGGTGTCGAGGCCGACGACGCGGCAGCACGCCACGGCGAGATAGAGCCGCGTCCGCGACCCCAAGTGACCGTGGGCCGCACCGAGAAGGTCCAGACCGGCTGTGGCAACCTCTACGTCACCGTGAATTGGGACGAGACCGGCATGTGCGAGGTGTTCACCTCGATGGGCAAGTCCGGCGGGTGCGCTGCGTCCCAGTCCGAGGCCCTGTCTCGGCTGATCTCGATGGCACTGCGCGCCGGGGTCGATCCCGCTGCGGTCGTCAAGCAGCTTCGCGGCATCCGCTGCCCGAGTCCGGCATGGGCAGAGGGCGGCAAGGTGCTCTCGTGCGCGGACGCGGTCGGGATCGTGCTCGAGCATGCGGTCGGATACGAGCCGGGTGGCGGCATGTCGGTGGGCGAGAGCTCTCTTGCGGTGACCAAGACCGGCGACCACCTCGACTACTTGGCGGGTGCGTGCCCTGAGTGCGGCAGCTCGCTGGAGCATGAGAGCGGATGTGCCGTGTGCCGCGCGTGCGGCTACAGCAAGTGCGCGTAGCGGTCGCCGGGCCGGACACGCAAGCCATGACGCCAGGACGCGCGTTGAGCAGTATCGGGCAACCAGGGGGTGGCATCTCCTGATGGTACTGTCCGACCGGACCATCAGGCAGCTCGTAGAGGCCGGCCGCATCGGCGTCGACCCGTTCGATCCCGCAGACGTGCAACCATCGAGCATCGACCTGCACCTCGGCTCCGACTTCCAGGTGTTTCGCAACTCCCGCTATCCCTACATCGATCCCAGCCGAGAACAAGCGGGTCTCACCGAGCGCGTCGACGCCTCGGCAGAAGAGCCGTTCGTGCTACATCCTGGTGAGTTCGTGCTCGGCACAACGATTGAGCGCATCACGCTGCCCGACGACATCGTCGCGCGCCTCGAGGGCAAGTCCTCGCTGGGTCGGCTGGGGCTGCTCATTCACTCCACGGCAGGCTACGTGGACCCCGGGTGGGACGGACGCCTTACGCTCGAGCTCAGCAACGTCGCGAATCTCCCAATCGTGCTCACGCCGGGAATGAAGATCGGTCAGATCTCCTTCACGCAGATGACGACACCGGTCGAGCGGCCCTATGGTTCGCCGGAGCTGGGAAGCAAGTACCAGGGTCAGACCGAGGCGACACCGAGCAAGGCGTTCTTGAGCTGGCGGCATCGGGGCTAGTCGTGCGGATTCCCTCGGGCGCGACGCGCAGCTCGGCGTCGCCCGCTGGCGTGGGCGCTACAGTCCCTTGGTGACCTTCGAGACGAGCGGCGCGGGCACGAAGCCCGCGAGGTACTTGCCGGCGGAGGACTCCATGAACGGCAGCCACCTAAGCTTGCGTCGAATGTTCCTGCCGATGTGATCGCTGCTGCTCGCGTAGGCGGCAAGCGCGTCGTGGGGCGAGTGCGTGCCGATCGCGATGCCCGCGAGCCGTCCGGCGTTCATCGCGTATGAGATGCCCTCGCCCGATGTCGGTGACATGAATCCGGCTGCTTCGCCGGCGAGCAGCACGCGGCCCTCGCCCAGAACGACGTCGCCGGCAGAACGTACGGAGAGTGCCACGCAGGCCTCGCGCTTCACGGTCTCGCCGAGCTGCGGGAGACTTGCCCGAAGCATCGAGAGCGTGATGTCCTGCTTCTCGTGAGGTCGCTTCGTCTTTGGGTAGTAGACGGAGCCGACGATCGCGACATCACCTTTCGGCACTACGTACGAGTACGCGAAGTTGTCGCCGATGTCGCGCATGTAGATGCAGTCAAAGTACGGCTCCAGGTCACCCTCGAGGCGGCAGAAATCCTGCAGCGTGACGTAGGTGGCGACCGATCCGATACCGAGTGCACGGCGCACGGTCGAGCGAGCGCCGTCGGCACCGACGAGGTTCTCGCACCAGACCAACCGCACGCCGCTGGATGACCTGAGCTCGATGCTCACGCCTTCCGAGTCCTGGGTGAACCCGATCACGCCCGTGGACGGGGCAAGCTCGACGTTGTCGGGCAGGAGGCTCAAGAGCCACTCGTCGAAACCAACCCGGTCCACGTTCAGGAACTTGAGCTCCGTTGGCTTCCGTATCCCGCGGTCCCAGTCGACGTAGCGGAACCACACGTAGCGCGGCTCTCGGACGAGGTACTCGGGCACGTCGCCGAACTCCCCGAGGAACTCCTGAGCGTACTCGTTGAGCATGCCGCCGCAGCTCTTGTCGCGGGGTATCGCCGAGGAGTCAACGAGGAGCACGCGTCCTCGCGCTGCCGCGCCGAGCGCAGCCATGATGCCGGCCGGGCCTGCGCCCGCGACGACGGTGTCGTATCGCTCGGTGTTTGGGTCGAAGACGGAGACCATAGCCCGGAAAGCATACAGCATGTCCTGCTCGGCGTGGTTCTTGCAGCTCGGAACCCTCGGAGCGTGGACGGATCGCTCGCGGCTTCAGGGCAACACAACTCGATCGCGCTGCTCAGGTGGCGGCCCGCCGCACGGTCCGTACTGTAGAATCTGACGCGCGCCCCACGGGCGCGCCATCTCGGAGCGGAGGACATCATGGCTCGGTGCTGGGAACAGCGGGGGTGCGACGAGGAGATGCAGGCAGACTGCCCTCATCCCAACGAGCTTGCCGACCGCTGTCCGACCAAGTGCGCCTTCGCGCAGTGCGATCGACCCACCCACGAGCTTACCGTCGACCCCGAGCTCATCTTCGACCCGGCCGTGGATCGGGACGCCGCCATCAGGGACGAGTGCCTCTACTGCGCTTTCTTCCTGAGGCAAGGTCCGCGGATCGTCGAACTCGACACCGCCCGCTCCGCAGACGAGTAGCTCTCGACTCGATCGTTTCGTGTGAGTGGCCGAACCCGCGCAGGTATCCTCGCTCGGCGCGTCGCGGCCTACCGCGTCCATGCGTGCCGTCCTCCTGGCTGGTAGGGCACGCGCTGGCTCGGGAACCTACACCGTGTGCGGCACAACTCATCTGACGGTCCAAGTCGTCTGGGAGGTTCTCGATGCAAACCTACTACTACAGGCTGCAAGACCCCGACACCGTGTACGGCCTGATCCGGGACCTGTTCGTGGCGGGCTGCATGGTTTCGTTCCTCTGGGCGATCCATCACATCGCGTACGGCGCGATCCTCAGGGCTCGCATCAAGGCGCTCGAGGAGTTTGGCGACGCCTACACGCCCGAGGAGCGCGAGGTGCTGATCCGCAAGATCAAGGTGCGCTCCCTCGCTCGGTAGCGCGTAGCCTCCCCGATGATCCGGCGCCGATGAATCTCAATCCCGTCGCCCGGGAACTCGTGCTCTTCGGCAGGGAACTCGAAGAGCAGCAAGCGGCGCAGGCGGGCGGCTCGTTTTGCGGTATCCCCGAAGCCGACGCTCTGCTGGAGTCAGACCCGAACGCGTTCCTGCTCGGTGTGCTGTTCACCCAGGGCATACCGGCCGAGCGCGCGTGGGCGGGGCCGTACCTGCTCCGCGAGCGGCTGGGCCACCTCGACGTACAGCGGCTCGCGTCCGAGCCGGGTGCGGTGCGAGCCGCCATGCAGCAACCCCCGATGCTGCACCGTTTCAAGGAGACGCTGCCGCGCTGGATCTCAGCGGCGGCCGGCAGGCTTCTGGAGGAATACGGTGGAACCGCTGCCTCGATATGGCCGAGCGGACGGCACGTCATCGATGTGACGGAGCGGCTGAGCGAGTTCGACGGCATCGGCCGCAAGAAGGCCGTGATGGCCACCGGGATCCTGGTGCGGCACTTCGGCGTACAACTCGAGGGCCGCGAGTGCGGACAAGTGGCCTACGACGTGCAGGTGCGGCGGGTCTTCCTCCGATCCGGTCTGGCGGACGAGGACTCGGCCGAGGCGATCGAGGCGGCTGCCGCGAAGGCATGTCCCGATGCGCCCGGCATGCTCGACCTCGCGGCGTGGCTCGTCGGCAGGGAGACGTGCCGTCCCAAGGTGCCGCTCTGCGAACGCTGTAGGCTTGGATCCGTGTGTCCGCGGCACACCTGGATCATGGTCGAGGGCGTCGGAGGCCCGCGAGCACGAAGAGCGTGAGTGCGGCTAGCCGAGAGACCGCAAGGCGAGTCCAGAGAGCAGCTTGGGGTAGAAGTACGTCGACTTCTGCGGCATCGTCTCGCCGGCGAGCGCTACTTCGCGAAGCTGCTGCATGCGCGTCGCCCGAAGGATGAAGGCCGCATCGTGCTGCTCGTTGATCGCAAGGGCCTCGTGCGCGTCCTTCACGAACGTGAGACGGTCGAGGGTCTGGGGCCGGTCGGGGTGGATGCCCAGGAGCGGGGAGAGCACGAGTTCTTGCAGGACCGCGACGTCGAGATGCTTCCACGCCGACGAGTACGGCGCCGTGATCGCCGAGTCCAGATCGACGTCCGCACGGAGCGTGACCAAGCGCCGCCGTGCATCGCGTGTCTGCACGATGAAGGCAGGGGGACCGTTGTCGTGTAGGACGCTTGACGGGTGGCCGGGTGGCAACTCCTCGATGAGGAATCTGTCTTCGAGCCCAGCCCAGAAGGCCTCCGGCTCGAATCGACCCTCTGCGTCGGCGACTCGGTGTGTGGGAAGCACGACGAGTTCCGGATCATCCATGTTGGCGAGCGCCATCATGACGTAGTCGTAGGGCGGGTCGTCGGAAACTCGGTTGCCCGGACTGGCCCCAGCGGCGCGGCGTTCGTCTCGATAGGCGAGCGCGGTCGTGTACCGATGGTGACCGTCGGCGATGAAGATCTGCCGCTCGGCGAAGAACCGCTCGACCTCGCCGATCGACCCCTCGTCCGCGAGTGCCCAGAGACGGCTCTCGACATCGTCATCGCCACGCGCGTACTCAACGGGCTCGCCGGCGGTCGCGAACTCAAGAAGAGCGGAGGTCTCGAGCAGGGGATCTGAGAAGAGTCCGAACACTTGGCTGAAGTTCGCGGCGCACGAGCGCGTGAGGTACAGGCGATCGTCAAGCGCCCTTGGCAGGGTTCTCTCGTGTGGCAGGACCACCCCGTCCTCGAAACGCTCCAGGCCGACTGCGACGATGAAAGCAAGCCGCCGCACAGGTGTCTCACCGCGCATCCAGCGCTGCTCGAGCACGTAGATGGTCGGCGCTGCGTCCTGGGCGAGAACTCCCTGTCTGCGCCACGTTTCCCATCGGTCGGCGCCCGTCTCGTAGCGGTTGCCCGGAAGTGAGGGGTCGAGAGGGCCATCGGGAAGTTCGAGCGCGACGATGTTGTGCTGGTTGCGAGCGAGGAGCTCCGCACGCTGCGTGTCATTGATGACGTCGTACGGGGGCGCCGTGAGCGGCGTGACGTCGGGAGACGTGGTCGCGTACCTGAAGGCGCGGAACGGACGAACGCGGGCCACGTCGAGGTCCTTTCGAAGACGCAGTTCACAGAATCGGGCACGGGAGGCCGTCGCGAATCATAGCAGTCTAGCGCAGGCGGCTTGGACGCTGCCAGACGCCGGGCAGGATCGTCCAACAGTGCGAGCTACATGCCGAGCAGTGCTTGGATGACCACGAACGAGAGCATGCCGATCACCGTCGCCCCGAGGAAGCTTCGCGTGATGCGATATGCGAGTGCGGTGACCGCGCAGGCAAGGAGCCACGGATTCGACCAAGGCGCCACGAATTGGCCTGTTGGACGCACGACCGTGTTGGCCACGAGCGCTCCCATGACCGAGACGGGGATGAACTGAAGCCAGCGCAGTACGGGTGCCGGGAGCTCGACTCGCGAGATAGCAGCGATTGGGACGAAGCGGATCAGGAAGTTCAAGAACGCCATGCCGATGATGACACCCCAGATGACCGTCGCGCTCATCGGTAGACCACCGTGCCCAGGGTTGCAGCGAGCATCGAAGCGATCACCACGTACCAGCTCGGAAGGACCGCCACGCCGAGAGACCGCAGGAGCGGCAACGCAACGACGATGGTGGCGGCTGCCAGCCCGATGAGCGCCTGTCGGCGATCCTCGGCGAGCGCAACGAAAAGTGCGGTGAACATCGCGGGCATCGCGAACTGGACGCCCCACCGGTTCGGATCCCCGATGAAGCTTGCGCCTGCTGCTCCGATCGTCGTGCCGAGTACCCACCCCGTCCACGCGACAGCACCAACCCCCGCCATCGAGCGCCAGGTTGCGCGCCCCTCCCTCAGATCAGTGATGTTAACCGCGAACGTCTCGTCGGTCAGCGAGAACGCGAGGAGGGCCTGTGTGCTGAGGCGCTCTCGGCGAAGGTACGGAGAGAGCGTGCCGCCGAAGAGCACGTAGCGCAGGTTCACGACCGAGGTCGCAACGAGGACGGAGGTGACTGTCGCGCCCGCTCGCATGAGTTCGAGGGCTATGAACTGGCCCGCGCCCGCGAGCGCGGTGGCCGAGCAGATGGTCGCCTCGGCGACCGAGAAGCCGATCGTACGGGCCAGAATCCCGAACGCCATACCAGCGGGAACGTAGCCGAGGAAGATGGGAAACCCGAGTTTCACGCCACGAGCCAGGGCGCCGGAGCGATCGGTTGTGAGGCGGTCGTCCGCGGGTTCAGCGCACATGCGCGGAATGGTAGCACGTGACACTCGCACGTGGCCTGTTTCTTGCGGGGAGGCCGGCGTACGGTGGAGCCTCGATGCGTATCGGGGGTACACTAGACGAGAGGGGCATCCGCCGCAAGGAGGCGAGTGCGATGGAGTTCACGATTACGTGCCCCAACGACGGCCCGGTCGAGGTCTCGATCGAGGACGTCGATACGGTCGTGCTCCAGGAGCCCGAGCGGGCTGAGATCGTGTTCACGTGCCCCCAGTGCGGCGAACCCATCACCGTTCAGATCGTCATACCGAGTTTCCTTATGGCCGCCATCGAGGCGATGGCCGAGGACGGCGACGGGCATCCTCCCATCGCTGGCCTCGTTGCCCTCGTGTCTGAGGAGACGGTGTTCGTCGAGGAGACATCGCGCGAAGACGACCCGGTCATCGACGCGTACTGCGAGTACTTCCGCAGGCAGCTCGCTCGTGTCGGCTGCGCCGAAGAAGCGATCTTGGAGATCGACGCCGATACCTGAGCGGCGTCCGATTCCCGATCCAGCTGATTCGCGAGCTCGCCCGTTCAGTCCGGCCGTCCGGCCGGGTTCTGCTACCATCACATGCGTGCGTTTGCTGGCGCACCCGTTCGCCGCATCCGGCTGGACGGACATCTGTCGCCGGACAGGCGACTGAAGACGCGAGGAGGCACGACACATGCCGCTGTGCTTCGGGGCGATCGCGTTGCTCGTGGTGGTGGCCGCGTTCGGACTGATCGCGGTATACAACCGGCTTGTCGTACTGCGCAACCGTGTCGACAACTCCTGGTCGCAGATCGACGTGCAGCTTCGGCGTCGCTACGACCTCATCCCGAACCTCGTCGAAACGGTGAAGGGCTACGCGTCGCACGAGAGCGCGACCTTCGAGAAGGTCACGCAGGCGCGCAACATGGCCATCAACGCGCAGACCGTACGCGAGCAGGGCGAAGCCGAGAACATGCTGACTGGTGCTCTCAAGAGCCTCTTTGCGGTTGCGGAGGCCTACCCAGACCTCAAGGCGAATCAGAACTTCCTGCTGCTGCAGGAGGAGCTGTCAAACACCGAGGGCAAGATCGCGTACGCGCGGCAGTTCTACAACGACTCGGTGATGAGCTACAACACAGCCACCCAATCCTTCCCCTCGAATCTGATCGCGGGCATGTTCAGCTTCACGCTGCGCGAGTACTTCGAGATCGAGGCCGCAGCTGCCGAGCCCGTGAAGGTGGACTTCTCGTAGCCGCAGTGCGCGCCTTCGAGTCGCGGAGACCGTATCACGGGTGGCGATAGGCGCCGTGGGCAGCATCGCGTTTCCTGCCATCGATCCTGTTCTCGTACGGATCGGACCCTTTGCGGTCCATTGGTACGGGATCGCGTACGTCATCGCCTTTGTCTCAGCAGGCCTGATCGCCCGGTGGCTCATCGGACGTTGGGGACTGCCCCTCACCGACGACGACCTCATAGAGATCGTGCTTGCCGCGGTCGTCGGCGTGATCGTCGGCTCTCGGCTTGGCTATGTGATCATCTACGGAGGCGTTCAGTACTGGCGCCATCCGCTCGAGGTGTTCGCGATCTGGGATGGTGGGATGGCCTTCCACGGAGGCCTCACAGGCATCCTCGTCGCCGCGTGGGTCGAGTCACGGCGAAAGCCGATCTCCTTCCTGCGACTGTGCGATATGGGTGCGGTGGGTACGCCGGTCGGCATCCTCTTTGGACGGCTCGCGAACTTCGTGAACGGCGAACTATGGGGTAGGCCGACTACTGTGTCCTGGGGGGTCGTCTTCCCGGGAGCGGGGTCCCTGCCACGGCACCCCTCGCAGCTCTACGAAGCAGCGCTCGAGGGTGCGGTCCTGCTCACGGTGCTGCTCCTCTTGGCCCGCAGACGCCGGCCCGACGGCGAGATCCTCGGCTGGTTCCTGCTGCTGTACGGCATCTTCAGGATTTCCCTCGAGTTCCTCCGTCAGCCTGACGTCCAGCTTGGGTTCATAGCCGGGCCGTTCACGATGGGACAGGTGCTGAGCCTACCGCTCGTGGCAGTCGGCGCGTGGCTCGTATGGCGGGCGAGGCGGCAAACTCGGCCAGCCGAGCAGTAGCGGACGGCAGTCGGTCAGGGGGCCGCAGTCGGTCAGAACGCGGCACCCGGTCAGAAGGCGGCACCCGGCCGAGTCGAGGCGCCTACGTCGAAGGAGGGCAGATGCTGGTACGTGACCAGCAGGGTCCTTCTCGCTCGAAGCACCGAACACTCTCACCCGGGCGCAGGGAGCGCGGCGGAGAGCACGCCGTGCAGAACAGACGCGGGAACGACCCGATCAGGTCTTTCAGGTCCGCATCGTCGTACGGCCGCGGGTCGGGCTGTTCGACCGTGTGCAACAGATAGCATGACATCAGGCACCGCGTTCGCTTCGCAGATGAAAGGCACACGTGCGTTATCGGCAGCCGCGCGCGCTTTGTTGACGGCGCGAAGTCAGAGACCGGTGCTCGATTGACCCGTACGAGGTCGATGCCTAGACTCGCCGAGGACCTGGCGAAGGAGACGCAATGAGGCCTGCACGACACTGGAAGCACGCGATTGCAGTCGCCCTCGCCGTGGCGCTCCTGGTCGCGCTTCCGGGGTGCTCCAGAAGAACCGCGCCTCGTGCGGTCACATCGGCGTGGCCGAGAGCCGATGCCGAACGGGTGGTACCCCCGCCGGCTGAGCCTACGCGCTGGCCGCTCACGGGCCTCGATGCGCCCAATGCTTCAATCACCAAGCGCCGAGTGGTGTCGGTGAAGATCGAGAACTCGCCACCAGCTCGACCGCAGACCGCGCTCAATCGCGCCGACGTCGTCTACGAGTCGCTCGCCGAGGGCGGGATCACGCGCTTCAACGCGATCTTCCACTCACAGGATCCCAAGATGATCGGTCCCGTTCGCAGCGCGCGGCTGTCCGATACCTGGATCGTGCCGCAGTACAACGCGCTCTTCTTCTTCTCGGGTGCCTCCGGCTTCGTCACCGGCCGGCTCAAGAAGGCTGGGATCCCGCTTCTGAGTGAAGACGCGGGCGTCACTCGCGTGTACGTGCGCTCAAGCGCGCGGCCGGCTCCACATGATCTGTACCTGAAGGGGAACCTCGCCCGTCAGGAGGGTCGCCGCCGCGGGTATCCCGCTACGCAGATCCTGAAGCCGTTCGCCTTCGAGCGACGCAGAGTAGAGACGACGACGACCGTCACCCGCATAGACATCCCGCTCTCGACCTTCAGCCGAACGACCTGGACGTACGATCCTTCGACCGGAATGTACCTGCGTCAGACGAACGGCGTGCGTCACAACGACGCCGAGACGGGTCAGCAGGTGCGCACGCGAAACGTGGTCGTTATGTGGGCGCCGATGCGCTCGTCGGGGCGCCCCGACAAGAACGGCAACCCGACGTACGACATCGTCTTGGGTGGCAAGAACCGGGCGTCGGTCTTCCACGATGGCCGCCAATTCGACGGCGAGTGGTCAGCGGACCAGAACTCGCCGCCGGTGTTCAAGAGCGACGACGGCACGCTCATCAAGCTTGCCCCCGGCAACTCATGGTTCGAAGTGATCCCGACCAACGTCAACATCTCGCTCAAGTAGAGGCGGCTCGCACCCGCAGCTTGAGTGCGCTTTCCGAGCGGGTCCACGGTTGTGGCACGTGGGAACGCGCAGGTACAATCTTGGCCTGCATCCAACCAACAACCGGCGACCGTGGGCGAACGCGCCTGGCGCCGAAAGGAGCACCGCATCGTGGTTGAGAACCAGAGAGAGACCGGCACGCTTCTCGTGAAGACCGGCTTGGCCGAGATGCTCAAGGGCGGCGTCATCATGGACGTCGTCAACGCGGAGCAGGCCAAGATCGCCGAGGATGCAGGTGCCGTGGCCGTCATGTCGCTCGAGCGGGTACCGGCGGACATCCGCGCTTCGGGCGGCGTCGCGCGGATGGCCGACCCCACGAAGGTCGTCGAGATCATGGAGGCCGTGAGCGTTCCTGTCATGGCCAAGTGCCGCATCGGCCACTTCGTTGAGGCCCAGGTGCTGCAGTCGCTCGGTGTGGACTACATCGACGAGTCCGAGGTGCTGACCCCGGCCGACGAGCAGTACCACGTGAACAAATGGGACTTCACCGCACCGTTCGTGTGCGGTGCACGTGATCTCGGCGAAGCGCTTCGGCGCATCTCCGAAGGCGCCGCCATGGTTCGCACTAAGGGCGAGCCGGGAACCGGCAACGTCGTCGAGGCCGTCCGCCATATGCGCACGGTGACCGACGGAATCGCTTGGATCGCGGGTCTACGCGAAGAGCAGCTCTTCGACGCGGCCAAGCAGTTGGGCGCGCCCTATGAACTCGTCAGCTGGGTCCACGACAACGGCAAGCTCCCCGTCGTGAACTTCTCGGCGGGTGGAATCGCCACTCCGGCCGACGCCGCCCTGATGATGCAGCTCGGCTGCGATGGCGTGTTCGTCGGCAGCGGCATCTTCAAGAGCGGCGACCCGGCCAAGCGCGCCAAGGCGATCGTCGAGGCCACCACGCATTTCGAGGATGCCGCAGTGATCGGGCGCGTTTCTCGCGATCTGGGCGAGGCGATGGTGGGCATCAACATCTCGGACATCCCGGACGCCGAGCGGATGCAGGAGCGGGGCTGGTAGCGTGCGCATCGGTGTTCTCGCTCTGCAAGGCGCTGTTCGCGAGCACATCATGATGCTTGAGGCGCTCGACGTCTCGTGCCTCGCGGTGCGCACGGCCAAGCAGCTCGGCAACCTGTCCGGATTGATCATTCCGGGCGGCGAGTCCACCGCCATCGGCAAGCTCATGGAGACGTACGAGTTCTACGATCCGATCCGCGAGCACCACGAAGCGGGTCTGGCCGTCTGGGGCACCTGCGCGGGAGCGATCCTCGTGGCATCCGAGATTCTCGACGAGGTCCCTGGGCAGAGAAGCCTCGAGCTCATGGATATCAGCGTGCGGCGAAATGCGTTCGGCAGGCAGATCGACTCATTCGAAGCGGACCTCGACTTCGCGCACGTGCCGGGGGGAAAGTTCCGCGGGGTGTTCATCCGTGCGCCGTGGATCGAGCGCGTCGGCGACGAGGCACAGACGCTCGCCACGCACGACGGTAGGGTGGTGGCCGCTCGGCAGGGCGACCTGCTCGCCACCGTGTTCCATCCCGAGCTCACGGGCGACCCCCGCATCCACCGGTACTTCGTCGAACACGTCGTCGGGCGCTAGCGCACGACGACGTCAACTAGCTTCGTTGGCCCTGCCCGTCGACGGTGAATCGAAAGGAACGGCATGTCCGGGCACTCGAAATGGGCGACCACCAAGCACCGCAAAGCCGCACAGGACAAGAAGCGCTCGGCGCTGTTCAGCAAGCTGTCCCGGATGATCACGGTGGCTGCGAAGACGGGCGGCGACCCCAATCCCGACAACAACGCTTCGCTTGCGGCCGCCATCGCCAAGGCGAAGTCGTACTCGCTCCCGAAGGACAAGATCGACGTCGCCATCAACAAGGCCTTCAGTGCGGGCGGCGGCGCCAACTACGAGGACGTCGTGTACGAGGGCTACGGTCCCGCCGGTGTGGCCATCTACCTCGAGTCGCTCACGGACAACCGCAACCGCACAGCGGCGGACGTACGCAGCGCGTTTACCCGAGCCGGCGGCAATCTCGCCTCGACCGGCGCGGTCGCGTTCCAGTTCGAGCGCAAGGGCCAAGTCGTGCTCGACAAGGCCGGCGCCCCGGACGAGGAAGACCTGCTGCTCGCTGTCATGGAGGCGGGAGGCGAGGACCTCGCAGAGGGTGAGGACGAGTGGGTCGTGACGACCGCTCCCACCGAGGTCGCGGCTGTGCGGGACGGGCTCGAGGGGGCCGGCATCGCCGTGCGCGGCGCCGAGCTTACGATGGAGCCCATCACGCCGATCGTCGTTTCGGTCGAGGACGCGAAGAAGGTACTCCGCCTCGTGGACGCGCTGGAGGAGCACGACGACATCCAGAACGTCTACCACAACATGGAGCTCACCGACGAGATTGCCGCCGTGCTCGACGCGTAGGCGCCGACGAACGCGGGGGCAGGTGCGCACCGCCGTTGAACGGGCACGGTGTGCGCCCGTCTCGTCTGTCGAGGCGTTGGGCCCGCTCGCTTTACGCACCCGGAGCCTCGCGCTAACCTGAACATATGTTCGATAGTCCAGAGGCCGCGCTCTCGAGCGCTTCTGCCGAGCAGGAGGGGCACACCGCGTGATTATCCTGGGCATCGACCCCGGGCTCGCGAACACTGGGTGGGGTGTGGTCGAGCATGTCGGTTCGACCTTTCGCTGCCTCGCCTACGGATGCGTCACTACCTCGCCGTCCGAGGTCACCTCAGCGCGCCTCGCGCGTGTGCATCGCGAGATCGGCGCGGTCATCTCTCGATACGAACCGTCCGAGGCCGCTGTCGAGAGCGTGTACTTCGGCACCAATGCCAAGACGGCGTTCGCAACAGGACAGGCGCGAGGGGTCGCGCTGCTTGCCACGGCCGATGCGGGACTGGCTTTGGGCGAGTACGGGCCGGGCGAGATCAAGATGGCTGTTGTCGGCACCGGCGGTGCCGACAAGCAGCAAGTGCAGTACATGGTGCGCGCCATTCTCGGCTTGCCGAGCGACCCGCAGCCGGATCATGCTGCCGACGCGCTCGCTGCCGCGATCTGCCACGCGCACCGGCGTGGTGCCGTCGCGCTCGAGCAGCGTTCGGCGGCCGAGTCCGGAGCTGCCGCCGGAGCGACGGGAGCGGCCCGGTGATCGCGTTTCTGACCGGCCGCGTCGCGTCGAAGGGTGCGGGCTCCTGTGTGCTCGACGTGGGCGGTGTGGGCTTCAAGCTCGCGATGTCGACGTCCTCGCTTGCGGCCCTTCCCGCCGAGGGCGACACCGTCACCGTGCACGCCTTTCTCTACGTGCGCGACGACGAGCTCTCGCTCTTCGGCTTCGAGTCTTCCGAGGAGAAGGCGCTGTTCGAGCACCTGCTCACGGTCTCGGGAGTGGGACCGAAGGTCGCGCTCGCGACGCTCTCGTCGCTGTCGCCGTCGGCGCTGTCCGAGGCCATCGCGCGCGAGGATGTGGCGCTCATCTCCTCGGTACCAGGCATCGGGAGGAAGACGGCACAGCGCATCATCCTCGACCTGAAAGACAAGCTCGGCCTACCTGATCTCGTGGGTGCGCCCGCGGCCGGTGCCGCGAGTGCGGACATTGCCGCCGAGGCCTCACAGGCGCTGCTTGGGATGGGCTTCTCATCCGCGGAGGTCGCGAGCGCGCTCAAGTCGTATGACGGCTCCGCTGACGACGCGCAGGCGCTGCTCAAGCACGCGCTCAGGCGATTGGGCGGTGGCGTGTGAGCACCGTGTGGGAACCGGACGACGCGGGCACTCGTGCAGGCGCGGGCGCGGATCCCGACTCGGCTGTAGAGGCCGAGCGTCTCGTTTCGGCGGAGTTCACCGAGGACGATCTGGAGATCGACCGCAGCCTTCGGCCAAAGCGACTGGCGGAGTATCTCGGGCAGACGCGCGTGAAGGAGAACCTCGCGGTGCTCATCGAGGCCGCGCGCGGGCGGAACGAGTCGCTCGATCACATGCTGCTCTCGGGTCCGCCGGGACTCGGCAAGACCACGCTCGCGACGGTCATCGCTAACGAACTCGGCGTGGCGATGAAGACGACGAGCGGTCCCGCAATCGAGCGGTCGGGCGATCTGGCGGCAATCCTCACTAACCTCGACGAGCGCGACGTGCTCTTCATCGACGAGATCCACCGCCTCAACCGCGCGGTGGAAGAAGTTCTCTACCCGGCGATGGAGGACTACACGCTTGACATCGTGATCGGTAAGGGGCCGGCGGCCCGCTCACTCCGACTCGACCTGCCGCGCTTCACGCTCATCGGCGCGACGACGCGTACCGGGCTCCTCACGGGCCCGCTGCGCGACCGTTTTGGGATGGCGTTCAGGCTCGACTACTACAACGCCGAGGAGCTGCACGCAATCGTGGAGCGCTCGGCGAGGATTCTTGGGGTCGAGATCGACACGAACGGCGCGGCCGAGATCGCGCGCCGCTCTCGCGGGACGCCACGGCTCGCGAACCGCTTGCTAAAGCGTGTGCGTGACTACGCGCAGGTGCGTCGCGATGGACGAGTCACCGAGGACGTTGCGGCGGAGGCGCTCGCGTTCTTCCAGGTCGACCACTTGGGTCTCGACCACATGGACGTACAGATTCTCGAGACGCTCGCGGTCAAGTTCGCGGGCCGCCCTGTGGGACTCAACACGCTTGCGAGTGCCACGGGGGAGGACGCCGATACGCTCGAGGACGTCTACGAGCCGTTCTTGCTGCAGCTCGGTTTTCTCGAGCGCACGCCGAAGGGCCGGCAGGCGACGCCGCGGGCGTTCGAGCACCTGGGACTTGAGGTGCCAGGGGCGGGCGCGGGCGGAGCCTCGCAGGGGGCACAGACGGGGCTTTTCTGACGCTGCCCGTCCATCCCCCGGTTCCCGCAGAGTGTCCGGGCCCGCTGAGCAGGCTCGACACACGCCGCTCCCCACTCGGCGAGACGGGACCGTACGTCCCAGTGCCTCGGTAGGGAGCTGTTCGCGGTGAGCAGTGCGATGATACGGGTATGAACCCGGCGAGCGAAGGCAGCATGAGCGAGACATCCCGACGCGTGCTCGTGACCGCAGCGACCGGCTACATCGGGTCGCACGCCCTCGCGCCGCTCGCGGAAGCGGGCTACCGAGTGCGGGCAGCAGCGCGCACGCCCTCGAAGGTGCGCACGACCGCTCCAGGCGCTGAGATCGTCGCGGCCGACGCGTTCGACGCCGTGGCGGTGCGGGCGGCGCTCGAGGGAGTCGACACCGCCTTCTACCTGGTGCACACACTCGGCGGCGGCAAGGACTACGCGGACCGGGACCGCAAGGCCGCTCACATCTTCTCGGACGCAGCGCGTGACGCGGGCATCCGTCGCATTGTCTTCTTCGGCGGGCTTGGGCAGGATGTCGGTGAACTCTCGGAACACCTCGCCAGCCGTCACGAGGTCGGGAGCATCCTCGCCGAGAGCGGCGTGCCGGTGATCGAGTTCCGCGCGTCGATAGTGCTCGGCAGCGGATCGACGTCGTTCGAGATGATCCGCAACCTCGTGGAGAAGCTGCCAGCCATGACGACGCCACGGTGGGTGCGCATGCCGGCCCAGCCGATCGGCATCGAGGATGTCGTGCGCTACCTCGTCGCGGCAGTGGAGGTGCAGCTACCCGAAGGCACGGCTCACCAGGTCTACGAGGTGGGCGGTTCCGAGATTGTGAGCTACGGCGACCTCCTGCGCATGTTCGCGCGCGCCCGCGGCCTCAAGCGGCTCATCATCCCGGTACCGGTGCTCTCGCCGGGACTATCGGGATGGTGGCTCTACCTGTTCACTCCCAAGCAGGCCACGGTGGGCCGTCAGCTCGCCGAATCGCTGCGGTTCCCGACCACGGTCACGAGCGATGCTGCACGTAGGGACTTCCCCGAGATCGAGCCGATCGGCGCGAAGGAGGCGATGCGGCGCGCATTCGTCGCCGAGGGCGAGGCGTTCGAGCGCATCCGCTGGGCCGAGGAGCTCGCCGGAGTGGACGAGCCGCGCACGTTCGAGCGCGAGGGCCGCTACATCGACTCCCGCGTGCTGCTGGCGGCCTGCCCGCCCGAGGCCGCGTTCGACCCGATCGCGTGCATCGGCGGCAACAAGGGCTGGTACGCATTCGACACGCTCTGGGACATACGCGGGTTCGTGGACATCATTCTCGGTGGACCGGGCCACCGCCGGGGGAGGCGTGACCCGTTCGTGCTCGTCGAGGGGGACTACCTCGAGTGGTGGCGTGTCGAGCGGGTCGAGTCGCCGTGGCTGCTCAGGCTCGAAGCCGAAATGCGGATGCCGGGCGAAGGCTGGCTGCAGTACGAGCTCGAGGAGGTTGAGGACGGCACCATCGTTCGGCAAACAGCGATCTTCGACGCGCACGGCATCCTGGGTCGGATGTACTGGTACTTCGTGCTGCCGTTCCACCACTTCGTCTTCAACGGGACGCTTCACGGGATTGCGCGCGAGTGCAGAGCGCTCGTCGAAGGCCCCAACTTCTGTCCACTGCCCGGCGAATACGAGCGGTCCGCGAGCGAGCGAGCAACAGCTTCGTCAGAGCGAGCGAGGCAGTAGGTCGATGGTCTACGAGCAGGACTACATCCTGAGGATCATCGGTATGTGGGGTCAAGCGATTCGACGCGCACTCGAGTCGCTGCGCGCCGGGCACAAAGCAGAGGCCCTGGAGTACGTCGAGAGCGCAATCGCGCTGGCCATCGGTACCGATCCGTCGCTGGTGCTCTGTCTGACGCCCGAGGGTCTTGTCGCGTATCTGGGCATTGGAGGGGGAATCGATGCGCGCCGTGCGCAGATGCTCGCCGACGCGTTTGACGCGCGCGCCCGCGTGCTGCTCTCGATAGGACGCGACACGGAGGCGGATCTCGACATGGCGCGCGCCGATGCGGTGCGTGAAGACGCGGGTATAGAGGCTCTGAGCGAGTTCGTCGTCGAGTTCGAATCAGCGGAGGAGTCCGGGGCCGCCGACGACGGCCACGCGGGACCGGAGGGGAACGAGAGATGAGCGCCGAGCCTCGCGTGCGCATGCCGGCGACCGCCGCAGTCCTCACCACTGCCACGATCCTCGTGTGCAGCACGTTGCTGCTCGCGGCGTGCAGCTCGAGCGACACTCCCTCGGCGCCGTCACTCGCCCCCACGGCGCCCCGGAAGGAGGCCGCCATGTTGAGTCTCTCGTCGCCCGCCTTCGAGAACGGCGGGCTCATCCCGGTCGAGCACGCGAACACCGGCGTCGCGGGAGGTGAGAACATCTCCATCCCGTATGAGTGGCGGGGTGCCCCCGAGGGCACACGATCGTTCGCGCTCGCGCTCGTCGATCGGCATCCCGTCGCGCGCTCGTGGATCCATTGGATGGTGAGCGACATCCCGCCGGACGTTTCGGGCCTCGAACGCGGCGCCTCCGGGAGCTCGATGCCGCCGGGCGCGGTCGAGCACGAGAATACCTTCGGCACGAAAGGGTACGGCGGTCCGCAGCCGCCGCCTGGCAGCGGCAAGCACGAGTACGAGGCCATCGTGTACGCGCTCGACATCGCGTCGGTGGACGCGAACCTTCGTACGCTCGCCGACTTCGACTCGGCGATCGACGGCCACGTGCTCGCATCGGCGAGCTGCTCCGGGCTGTTCGGCAGGTAGGGCGCGCCAGCCCGGCCGCGCTCGGCCGCGCCCGGGCTCGCAGTAGGTGGGTGCCAGGCCTAGACCGTGACGCTCGCGGCCCACACGCCGTGCAGGTTGCAGCTCTCCATCGCCGTGAGGGTGGTACCCGCGTCCACGCGAACCACGGTGGTCACCTCTGGGTCGACCGCCACCGCCGAGAAGTCGAACCGCGCGATGGGCACGTCGCCCGCGTAGAGCATGATCCACTCGATGAAGTGGTCCGGCTGGTTCGGGTGCGCGACGTAGTGACCGACCTTCACGGTGACCTTCACCGTGTCGCCGGTGCGTTCTGCAGCGACGTACGGAGTGTGCTTCTTCTCGAAATCGCCAGCAGCCTCGAGATCTGCTACGCGATTCACAGGGCTCAGTATCGGCGCGTCACTCATATCGTCCTCCATCTCAGCTGGGGCCGGGACTGTGTCCGGTCACGCGGTTTATACCCCTTGGCGCACCTCGGCTAGAATTCATGTCACTCTGGAGCGGGAGGTAGTCATGGAAGACCAAGGCGGTACCCTCGCGGCGCGTCAGCACGCAGTCCTCGTCCTCGTGGATCTGCAGGAGCGGCTCGCGGCTGTCATGCCCGAGCGGGAGCGCGTCCTTGCCGCCGCGGTGCGCCTCGCGCGCACGTTCGCTCTCGTGGGCGCGCCGATCATCATCACGCGTCAGTACCCCCAGGGATTGGGGCCGACCGAACCCGCGCTCGAGGAAGCCGCGCTTGCGCTCGCGGAGGGTGGCTCGACCGTTCTCGGAGTGGACAAGACCGCCTTCTGCTGTTGCCGTGAGCCCGGATTCCTCGACGCTCTGAACGCGACCGGGCGCCCTCAGGTCGTTCTGGCGGGTATGGAGACGCACATCTGCATCGCTCAAACGGCGCTCGACCTCGCGGGACGCGGTATGCAGGTTCAGGTGGTGGCGGATGCCTGTTGCTCCCGAGACCGGATGATGCACGAGGTCGCCCTCGACCGGCTTCGAGCAGCTGATGTCGTTGTGACGACCTCCGAGTCGGTCATGTACGAGCTTGTCGGCCTCGCCGCGACCGACGAGTTCAAGTCGCTCCTTCGGATCGTCAAAGGGTAGGGCCGCGTTCGACCGTCGTTCGAAGCCGGATCGCCGGACCCGTTCAAGCCCGCTCGAACCGACAGCCGCGGGGCTTCGTCTTCCGCCTGTTGCGGGCCCGCGCGCAGGGCAGGTACAATCTTGCGTCGGCGGGCCAAACGAGGCCCGAGAACCGCGACAGGTTTGTCTGAACGACGGCACGGGGTTCCACCATGGGGGGCCACGCGATACCGCAGGGTGACAAGCGCGTCGCACGAGCGTCTCCCCACGCGGTGGGGCGGAAGGATGGTTCGGCATGGCAGAGGGTACCGTCAAGTGGTTCAACCCGGACAAGGGCTACGGCTTCATCTCCCGTGAGGACGGCGAGGACCTCTTCGTCCACTTCTCGGAGATCCAGGGCGAGGGCTTCAAGACCCTCGACGAGGGTCAGGCCGTCGAGTTCGAGGTGACCACCGGTCAGAACGGCAAGCTCCAGGCGAGCAACGTCCGTAAGATTTAGCACGTCCACCATGGTGAGGTAGAGAAGGGCGGTCCCGGCGGGGCCGCCCTTCTCTTCGTGCAGCGAGTAGATCGTCCGGTAGTCGTGCGGTTCACGGGACCGCGGGCGTGCGGTACGAGTTCGCCCCAGGCGGCGGTGTAGAATCGCCGCATGACGATCGCCCTGCACGCATGCTGCGGTCCGTGCTTGATCGAGCCGCTCGAGAGCCTTGCCACCGAGGACGAGGTGGTTGTCGTCTACGCCAATCCGAACATCACGCCGCGCGATGAATACGACCGCCGCCGCGACGCGCTGGAGACCTACGCGCGGTCGATCGGCGCGGAGGTCGTCGAGCTTCCGTACGACCCGGGACTCTGGCGCGACGCGGTCAGGGGCCTCGATGACGATCAGTCCCAGCGCTGCGCGGCGTGCTATCGGGTTCGCCTCCGCATGACCGCCGAGTGGGCGGCCGCGAACGGCATCGAGCGGATCGCGACCACGCTCACCGTGAGTCCGCACCAAGACGCGGATTTGATTCGCGAGGCTGGCAAGGAGGTTGCCGCCAGGGTCGGCGTAGGGTACCTCGATCGGGACTTTCGCGATCGGTACCCCTCGGCAATGAGGAGAGCGCGCGAGATGGACCTCTACCGCCAGAACTACTGCGGTTGCGCCATCTCGAAGCAGGAGGCCGAAGCGGCGCGCGAGGAACGTCGCGCGAGGCGGGCTGTAGCACGGCTCGACACACAGAGCGGTAGCGTAGCCTGAGATGTCTCTGCCCACGCTTCGTACCGACGACTTCGACTACGACCTGCCGAGTGGCGCGATCGCCCAAGAGCCCGTCGAGCCTCGGGATTCGTGCCGGCTGCTCGTGCTCGATCGGAGAAGCGGCCAGCTTGACCATCGGCGGTTCAGCGACCTGCCCGAGTACCTGCGCGCCGGAGACCTCGTCGTCGTGAACGAGACGCGCGTCATACCTGCACGCCTGAAAGGCGAGAAGGCCGAGACGGGCGGGGCCGTGGAAGTCCTGCTACTCCGGGAGCGCTACGCCGATACCTGGGAGTGCCTCGTCAAACCTGGCCGTCGCCTTCGGCCGGGCGCGCACATCGTCTTTGGAGACGGCGTGCTCACCGGGTTCGTCGTCGATACGATCGAGGATACGGGCGGGCGGCTGATCAGGTTCACCGCGACGAGGGGGTCCTTCCTCGAGGCGGTGCACCGCCTGGGCGAGATGCCGCTCCCGCCCTACATATCGCGGCCACTCGCCGACCCGTCGCTCTACCAGACCGTCTACGCGCGAGACGAGCGCAGCGCCGCAGCGCCCACCGCTGGCCTGCACTTCACCGCCGAACTCATGGATCGCGTGCGCGCCCAGGGGGTGCAGGTCGCCGCGGTCGAGCTGGACGTCGGGCTCGACACCTTCAGGCCGGTTGCGGAGGACGATCCGCACGTGCACAGCATGCACCAGGAGCACTTCAGGGTTTCGGAGCGAGCTGCCGAGCAGGTCCGTGACGCCCGGGAGGGAGGCGGGCGCGTCATCGCGGTGGGCACCACATCCGTGCGTGCGCTCGAGAGTGCGTTCGACCCCGATTCGGGTGCCGTGGTCGCGAAAGAAACGATGACGAGCCTGTTCATTCTCCCGGGCTACCGATTCGGCGTGGTCGACGGGCTGGTGACCAACTTCCATATGCCTCGCTCGACGCTACTGATGATGGTGTGCGCCTTCGCCGGCCGCGAAGCGGTCGTGCGCGCGTACCGAACGGCGCTCGACGAGGGGTACCGGTTCCTGTCCTTCGGCGATGCGATGCTCATCACCTAGGGCGAGGGGGTCGCCCACCACGTCCAGTTCGGGTTGCCGCCTGCGGGGTCTGAGGCGGGCGTACCGGGGGCGACAGCGAACCCGCTCTCGATCGGTATGCCGGGCCTGCTGTAGAGCTGTACCCCCAGGTCGTCCGTCTCGGCCAGAACGAACGTGGGTGCCCCACCGGCAGTGGTGGGCTGCGTGAATCCCGCGGGCAGCGACGGCCAGACCCCGAACGCGGAGATCGGCTGAGAAGTCATAACGTAGTCGCGTCCTTGGAGGCGGCGCTTGACGATGTCGAACGCCAGGGTCTCGCCGCCGACGAGCAGTGCCACGCGTCCGGACGTCGGCGTGGCAAACACCGTATACGTGCGAGATGAGCCCGCGCTGTCGAGTGAGGTGGTCGTCGTGCCGGCGGTCGTGAGCTGCGAGCTGTTGATGGTGACGGTCCCTGCCGACGCGTAAACGACGCCATTCACGGTGATGTCGTTCGGCGCCACCTGGCTGGCTGCCGCTGGCGCTGCGGCCGCGTCTTCAGCGCTGCTCGTCCCGGCGCTCTCCTCGGTCGGCGAGGCGCCCAGGTTCTTGTCGGCGGTGCTGTCCTGGGTGAGCACCGAACCGCCCCGAGTGGATTCGGAAGTCGGCGACATGATGCTACGAAGGCCCGAGACAGCGGCGAACCCCGCGATGATCACGAGCGCCGCGGCGGCTCCTATCCAGGCGCCGACTGCCCATGGGTTTGCGCGGCGGCGTTGTGCAGCGAGTTCCACGACCTGGGGCGAAGGCGTCTCCTGTGTCGCCTCCACAGACTGCATCTCGGCGGTGTCACCCGTGAGCGCCGTTGTGGCATCCCGATCTGTCTCCGCTCCCGAAGCGTCCGCGGCGCGTGCGGCGGCAACGGCAGTCATGACCTGGTCGTGCAGAGAGGACGAGGGCGCGGGTGACTGAGCGCGCTGCATGAGCGCGAGGCCGCGCACGAACCGCGCGCAGTTCGGACAGGTCCGGCAGTGCGCTCTCGCCTCGGCAAGGAGCTCCGTGGCGACCGGCTCGCGGTCGACCGCCTCGGAGAGGATCTGTTGCGCCTGCGTGCAGTCCATCACGATCCACCTCCCTCGAGGCCGAGCTGGCTCACGAGGATCCGGCGCGCTCGGAACACGCGGGACTTCACCGTGCCCACGGGGATGCCGAGAGCCGCGGCGGCTTCGCCGTAGCTCAACCCGAAGAGCGTGATCGCGTTCAAGGCGTCGCGGTCCTCGGGCGCGAGCGATGCCATGGCGATTTCCATGCTGGCTGAAAGCGCGACCTCGTCGGCAAGGTCCCCTGCACTAGCAAGCGAGACGGTGGACGGGTCCACGGGAGTCGGGCGGTGCTTGCCGCTGCGGAGCATGTCGAGACATGTGTTTCGCGTGACGCGATACAGCCACGTCGAGAACGCCGACGTTCCGTCGAACGAGCCGATCGAACGGTAGACCTTGATGAATACCTCTTGCACGACGTCCTCGGCTGGATCGGGGCTGCCAAAGAAACGCACCGCGTGGCCGTAGACCGCTCGCGTGTGCGCACGGACGAGTTCCTCGAACGCTTGCGTATCGCCTTCGCGGGCACGTGCGACGAGCGCTGTGTCATCGGGCCGCTGGGCCTGCATCTCGTTCCTTTGGACGACGGTGCACTCCGATCGGTTCACGCTGAGTCTACCCCAGGGTGTGGCCGGCCCGGCACTCGGGGGTCGCAGTTCGTGGGCACTTCGCTGCCGATGCTAGAATCCCTCGCATGCCGCCGTTCGACTTCGAGGTGCTCGCGACCGACCCCAGAACCTCCGCCCGCCGGGGTCGCTTCGCGACACCCCACGGCCCGATCGAGACCCCGGTGTTCATGCCGGTCGGCACGCGCGCGACGGTGAAGGGCGTGCTTCCGGATCAACTCAGCGTCATCGGCGCGCAGATCCTACTGGCGAATGCCTATCACCTCTACCTGCGTCCCGGTGCGGACGTCATCAGGGATCTCGGCGGGCTGCACGCGTTCATGAATTGGGACCGGCCGTTGCTCACCGATTCCGGCGGTTTCCAGGTGTTCAGCCTCGCGGGGACGTTCAAGCCCTCCGACGAAGGCGTCACGTTCCGGTCGATCGTCGATGGGGTCTGGCATTCGTGGACGCCGGAGAAGAACGTTGCGATCCAAGAGGCGCTCGGCGCAGACATCATCATGCAGCTCGATGAGTGCCCGCCCTATCCTGCCGAGAAGCCGCACGTCGAGCGCGCCGTTCGCCGGAGCGCCGAGTGGGCCGCGCGGGCCAAGGCGGCCCAAGGCCGCGATGACCAGGCGCTCTTCGGAATCGTGCAAGGCGGGGTCTATCCGAGCCTGCGCGCTGAGAGCGTCGAGCGGCTCACGGATATCGGGTTCGCGGGGTATGGAGTGGGGGGCTACTCGGTTGGGGAACCTCACGAGCTCATGCTCGAATCGCTCGAGCCCGTTGCTGCCGCCTTGCCCGCCGACCGGCCACGCTATCTCATGGGGGTGGGCAACCCGACGACGCTGCTTGCCGCCATTGGGCTTGGCGTCGACATGTTCGACTGCGTGCTTCCCACGCGGACGGCGCGGCTTGGGACGGCGTTCTCGTCCGAAGGACGCATGAACCTGCGGAATGCGCAGTATGCGCGGGATGCCGAGTCGCTCGATGCCACGTGCTCGTGTCCGACGTGCACGGGCTACTCGCGGGCCTACCTTCGACACCTCGTGATGTCCAAGGAGATGCTCGGCGGAGTGCTCCTCTCGATCCACAACCTTCACTTCCTGCTTGACCTCACCACGAAGGCCCGCGCAGCCATCGCCGAGGCACACTACGGGGAGTTCCTCGACGCGTGGATGCGGAGTCCGGGCGCCCAGGACTACTGAGCGGCATCGAGCCCACTGCCTCGTCGCCCTACCGGGGAGCACGGCCAGGCCCCAGAGGTTCCGCTCGGCGCGCGGCAGGTAACGAGCCGGGAACCCTCGCGATTTCATCGGCAAGCAGAATGAAAGTTGCTATCATGTTCCGTCGGGTCGACGCGGCCCTGTGATCGTGGTCGGCCGCGTACTGGTGTGGAGGTAGGTATGAGCGGCTCCCAGACGAATCTCCTTCTGTACTTCGCGCTGCTAGCAGTCGCGTTCTACCTCCTCATCATCCGGCCGCAGCAGCAGCGCCAGCGACAGCAGCGCGAGCTCATGGCCGCCTTGAAGGCGGGTGACCGGGTGATTACGGTGAGCGGCATCTACGGCACCGTCGTCTCCATGGACGCTGAGACCGTGATGCTGCGCATCGCCGAAGGGGTCGAAGTCGAGGTCGCGCGGGGAGCGATCTCGCAGATCGTCGAGTCATTCTCGGCGGCTTCATCGCCCGAGGAACCGCCGGATGAATGAACCGGCTCGCACGTGCCGGCACGCGCCGGTCGCGAGCCACACGGTTCGTACGCCGACCGTCGGCGAGGCGCGCTAGCCGAACCGCGCTCGCGCTCTACCGCCCACGGAGCCACGCCCCTCACGGGGCTTCGCAGGACGCAACACGCTAGGAAGGCCAAGGAATGGACCAGAAGCAGAAGAACGTCATCTCGCTCGTCACGATCGCGGTGCTGGTCATCGGCTCGTGGGCGATCGTGCTTCCGCCGCAGGAGAAGATTACCCAGGGGCTCGACATCCAGGGCGGGGTGTCCGTGATCCTCACGGCTCAGGAGACCACGTCCACGAAGGTGACTGCAGCGGTCATGGACCGCGCCGAACTGATCGTGAACAACCGCGTGAACAAGCTCGGCGCATCCGAGGCATCGATTCAGAAGCAGGGCAACGACTCGATCCTCGTGCAGTTGCCCGGCGTCAAGAATGCCGCGGAAGCGCTCAAGGTGCTCGGGTCGACCGGCCAGCTCGAGTTCGTGGACGTCGAGACGATCACCGACTCCGCGACCGTTGCGGCCATCCAGTCAGGCGATGAGAACGTCGAGCTCAAGCCGGGTACCTACACACCGGTCATGACGGGCGAGGTGGTGACGAACTCCTCGGTGGGCACTGATTCGACCACCAACAAGATCGTCGTAAACGTCACCATGAACAACAAGGGCCGCCAGGCCTGGGGCGACTACACGACGTCGCACGTCGGAAAGCAGGTCGCCATCGTACTCGACGGCAAGGTGCAGTCGGCTCCCACGGTCCAGGAGCCGATCACCGACGGGCGTACGCAGATCAGCGGCAGCTTCACTCCCACCGACGCCAAGAATCTCAAGACGGTGCTTGAGACGGGCGCCCTGCCGGTCACGCTGGTCTTCTCCGAATCCCGCACGGTCGGCCCGACTCTCGGACAGGACTCCTTGCGCCAGGGCGTGCTCGCTGCTCTCGCCGGCCTCGCGCTGGTGATGCTCTACATGGCGCTCTTCTACAGGGGACTCGGGGTGATCAGCTGGTTCTCGCTGCTGATCTTCTCCTCCATCTTCCTCGGGGTGCTCGCGCTGCTCTCCACATTCGGCTGGTTCGCCCTGTCGCTCCCGGGCGTCGCCGGCATCGTGCTAACCATCGGCATGGCAGCCGACTCTACTATCCTTCAGCTCGAGCGTTTCAAAGAGGAAATCGGCATGGGCAAGACGCTTCGCAGTGCCGCCAAGTCCGGGACGATGCACGCATTCTGGACGAGCGTGGACGCCGACCTCGTGACGTTCGTCTCGGCGCTGGTGCTGTTCCTCGTAGCGGTCGGCCCGATCAAGGGCTTTGCGCTCACACTCATGATCGGGATTGCGTGCGACCTCACAGTCGCGTTCCTGTTCACGCGTACGGCGATTATGCTCTTTGCCGAATCGGGGCTGACGAAGGTGCCCTGGCTCTTCGGTCTGAAGGGCGGTGCCTCACGTGCGTAGATTCAACATTGACTTCATGGGACACAAGTGGGTGTTCTTGGGCTTGTCCGCGGTTCTCATCGTGGTCTCGATCGCCGGTCTGCTCGTCAGGGGGCTCAACCTGGGCATCGAATTTGAGGGCGGCACCGCCATCAGCTTCACGAAGGTCACGACTGTTTCGATCGGCGAGATGCGTCGCGCCTTCGTGGATGCAGGCATCAAGGAACCGGGTGTCCAGAGCATCCAGGGCGGGGGGTACCTCGTTCGCTTCGCCGAGTCGGACCCCGACATAGCCAACACGGCATATGTAGCGGTCGTGAAGAGCCTGGATCTCCCTGACGACGCGGGGGACGTCACCACGATCGGCCCCGGGTGGGGCAAACTCATCACCAACCGCGCGCTCCTTGCCGCCACACTCGCGATCGCCGCGATCCTGCTCTACATATCGATCCGGTTCGACTACAAGATGTCGATGACGGCCGTTCTCGCGCTGGTGCACGATGGCATCATCGTTCTGGGCATATACGCGTGGTCCGGTAGGGAGGTCACACCGAGTACGATCGCGGCGCTTCTAACGATCCTGGGCTACTCGTTGTACGACACGATCGTCGTGTTCCACCGCATCAAGGAGAACTCGCAACACATCAGCAAGCAGACGTTCTCTCAGATGGCGAACGAGTCGATCAACCAGGTGCTCGTGCGATCCATGAATACCTCGATCACGTCGCTCATACCGGTGCTGGCCCTGCTCTTCTTCGGCGGTCCTACGCTGCAGGATTTCGCGTTCGCGCTGTCTGTGGGACTGATATCCGGCGCATACTCGTCGGTAGGTATCGCCGGGATCTTGTACGCGATGTGGAAAGAGACCGAGCCGCGCTATCAGGCGCTCAAGAAGAAGTACGCCGCCTGATCACGCGGCGCGCAACGTGTCGAACACCCGGGGCCGGCACGCATGTGTCGGCCCCGTTCGCTAGGATGAGACCATGTCGATATCGATGGGTTCCCGTGCGGCGGGCCGGTGGCGGCTTGCGCCGGCCGACGCTGCCGTCGTCCACGAGCTAGCGAGTGCAACCGGCTTGTCCGAGGTCACGGCGCGCGTTCTCGCGTGCCGAGGCATAGACAGCATTGAGGCAGCCGGGCGCTTCCTCGGCCCTGATCTCGATCGCGACTGGCTCGACCCGGCTCTGATTCCGGGGATGAGCGATGCCGCGGACCGCGTCACCCAGGCCGTGGGCTCCCGGGGGCGCATCGTGGTCTTCGGCGACTTCGATCTCGACGGTATCGCTTCGGCGGCCCTGACGACGATCGGCCTGCGAGCGATGGGTGCCGATGTGCGCGCCGTCGTGCCCCACCGCTTCCGCGAGGGGTACGGGCTGTCGCGCGCTGCGCTCGAGCGTGTCTTCGCCCTCAAGCCGTCCCTGGTGGTGACGGTCGACTGCGGCGTCTCGGCGGCGTCGGAGGTCGAGGCGCTTAGCGAACGGGGAGTAGCGTGCGTAGTCACGGACCACCACGAGCCCGGTGCTGGCATGCCTTCGGGCATTCCGGTCGCGAACCCGAAGCTCGACCCGATGTGCTCATCGCGCGCGCTTGCGGGTGCGGGCGTTGCGCTCAAACTCGTGCAGGCAGTAGGCGAGCGGCTCGGTCGCCCGGACGTCTGGCGCGAACTCGTGGATCTCGCGACTTTGGGGACGGTCGCGGATATCGTCCCGCTCGTTGGCGAGAACCGCGCGCTCGTCTACGAGGGCCTTCGTGCGATGCGATCGTCGCCGCGCCTTGGCGTCGCTGCACTCGCCTCGGCCGCCAGCGTGTCACTCGAGACGCTCGACGCCGAGGGCATCGGTTTCGCACTCGCGCCGCGCCTCAACGCCGCGGGTCGGATGGGAGACCCGGCCGACGCGCTTCAGCTGCTCGTGACCGATGACCCCGCGCTTGCCGAGCGCCTGGCGATCGGTCTCGACGAGCAGAACCGCGCACGCCAAGCGGTCGAGCAGGACCTGGCAGAGGCTGCGCTCGCACAGGCGGAACGGGTCTACGCGGGTGAGCGCGCGCTCGTCCTTGCCGGAGACGGCTGGCACGAGGGTGTGAAGGGGATCGTCGCTTCGCGTATCGCGTCCACGTACGGCGTGCCGACGCTGCTCTTCACCATTGAGGGTGGCGAGGCCCGGGGCTCCGGACGAAGTGTCGGTACCGTTGACCTCTACCAAGCAGTGTCCGGGGCAAGTGCAAGCTTGACGCGGTTCGGCGGACACGCCGCCGCGGTCGGGTGCGCGCTTCCCGCTGACGCACTGCCTGGATTCACTCGCGAGCTGCTCGCGGAGCTCGACGAGCTTCCGGGAGAGGCGTTTGCGGTCGAGACTCTCTACGACGCTGAGATCGCGCTCGAGGACGTCGGGCTCGAACTGTCAGCCGAGTTCGCGCGGCTTGCACCACATGGGCATGGGAACCCTCGTCCGCTCCTGTCGACTCGTTCGGTCTTCATGAACGGGCGACAGCGAGTAGGAAAGAGCGGAAACCACCTGCGCTTCACGGCCTACGACGGCGGAGTGTCGGTGCCGGCGATCGCTTTCAGGTGTCGAGATATCGCGGTATTTGCGCTCACGGACGCGCCCGTCGACCTGGCATACGGAATCGAGACGGACCAGTGGCGTGGACGCCACCGCGTGCAGCTCGTGGTGCGCGACGTCATGGCGCATGAGGCGCCCGAACTCACTCAGGTGGGCGTACTCATCGAAGACCTCTTCGCGCGTGCCGATGAGATCATCGCTCGTGAGGAATACGCGGGCATCGGCGATGCCGAGTCCTTCCATACGAAGCTCGCTGGCGTGACGTTCGAGGGGCGCCAAGGGGTTCTGGCACGGATCGAGCCCGGCACCCCACTCAGGCTCGAGCGGCAGCCCGCGAACGAGTACGACACGAACGCGATCGCGCTCTTCGACCCCTTCGGTGATCAGGTTGGCTTCTTCAACCGTCGGCTTGCGGCGGCGCTCGCGCCCGTGGTGGACGCAGGCAACGCATACGACGTGGAAGTGACGGACGTAACCGGGGGTGAAGACGGACGGAGTCTCGGCGTGAACGTGCTCGTCTCGAGGCGGGGGAGCCGCGAGGACGCGGCTTCCTCCGCGGAACGTCAAGCGGAACGAAGAGCCGTGCTCTCCGCGCTCGTCCCAGCCGATCTGGATGCGGAACTTACCCGCCTCTTCCTCGGTGAGCGCCGTCTCCACGCTGCGCAAGCGCAGGCGCTCGCGCACCTTGCGAACGGCGAGAACACCCTGCTCGTCATGGCGACCGGGCGGGGGAAGTCGGTCGTGTTCCATCTTCACGCGGCGCGGCTTGCACTACACGAAGCAGCCGCCTCGCTGTTCGTCTACCCGCTTCGCGCGCTCGTCTCGGATCAGGCGTTCCATCTCGAGACGACCTTCGCCGACGCCGGGCTGGCGGTCCGAACGCTTACGGGCGAGTCAGCCCCCACCGCGCGTGACGAGGCGTTTGCGGCGCTCGCGGATGGGCTGCTGGACGTCGTGCTCACCACGCCGGAGTTCCTCGACCATCACGCGAGGCGGTTCGCCGAGAGCGGACGCGTGCGGTTCGTCGTGGTGGATGAGGCGCACCACGTGGGGATGGCCCGCGCGGGCCACCGCCCCGCATATGCGCGGCTCGACCGAGCGCTCGCCACGCTCGGCGCACCGGTCGTGCTGGCTGCAAGTGCGACCGCGGGCGACGAGACAGCGGATGCCATCCGAACCGTCCTGGGCGTCGAACGCGTCGTGGCTGATCCGACGGTGCGCGACAACCTGCGCATCGAGGACAAGCGCGACCACGCCGACAAGGACACGTACGTGTGCGCGCTTGCAGCCGGTGGAGACAAGTTCGTCGTGTACGTGAACTCCCGGGAGCAGTCGGTACGCATCGCACGCACGCTGAGAAAGCGCGTCGGGGGCATCGCTATGCGGACCGCATTCTACAACGGAGGTCTGTCCCGCGAGGCGCGTCTCGCGGTGGAGCGCGCGTTCCGTTCGGGCGAGGTGACCGCAGTGGTCGCCACGAGCGCGTTTGGCGAGGGCGTCAACATCCCCGACATCCGTCACGTGGTTCACTACCATCTACCCTTCGGGGAGGTCGAGTTCAACCAGATGTCGGGCCGGGCGGGCCGCGATGGGGCGGCCGCCTCGGTACACCTTCTGTTCGGCCGAAAGGATGCGCGCATCAACGAGTCGATCCTGAGCAGCCTCGCCCCCGAGCGCGACGACCTGGCCGCGCTCTACCTCGTTCTGCGCGAAGAGCACGCGCAGTCGGGGGAGGGATTCGAGGTCACGAACGCCGAGCTCGCCGAGCGGGCGAGACGGCGCCGCCGGCAGTTCGCCCTCGACGAGCGTGGCGTGTCCTCGGCGCTCGGCATCCTTCGGGAACTCGGGCTCGTGGATGGCGAGGGGCAGGGGTCGTATCGGCGGCTAACGCTCCTGCCTGCTCCCGCCGAGAAGCTCGACTTGGCACAGTCGGTCCGCTACGCCGAAGGCCTCGACGAGATCGCTGAGTTCGGCGAGTTTAGAGACTGGGTGCTTTCGGCCGAGCCGCCCGTGTTGCTCGAGCGGTTCAACCGTCCTATCCTGCCTACACACCTCTGACTCAAGGGACGGCAGGCCCGATGCCCGCAACGCTCGAACAGATAGAGGCGCAGGTCAGGGAATACAACCCCGGCGCGGATCTGAGCGGGCTTGCCGAGGCGTACGCCTTTGCCGTCGAGGCCCACGAGGGCCAGATGCGCAAGTCGGGGGAACCGTTCGTCAAGCACCCGGTCGAGGTCTGCCTCATCCTCGCCGAGCTCCACCTCGACAGCGCGACGCTTACGGCTGCCTTGTTGCACGACGTGGTCGAGGACTCGTCGGTGCCGCTCTCTGAGATTCGCGAGCACTTCGGCGACGAGGTCGCGGATCTTGTGGATGGGGTCACAAAGCTCGGCAAGATCAAGTTCGCGTCACTCGCCGAGCAGCAGAGCCAGAACCTGCGAAAGATGCTCATCGCGATGGCGAAGGACATCCGGGTCATCCTCATCAAGCTCGCCGACCGCCTGCACAACATGCGCACGCTCGCGGCGCTTCCCGAGGACCGGCGTCGCGAGAAGGCCATCGAGACGATGGAGATCTACGCGCCGCTCGCGCACCGCCTCGGCATCTCGAGCATCAAGTGGGAGCTCGAGGATCTCGCCTTCTACTATCTGGAGCCGCACAAGTTCCACCAGGTGGCGCGGATGGTAGCGGAGAGCCGGGAGGCGCGCGAGGAGTACCTCACTCAGGTGGTGGATCAGCTTCAGACCGAGCTTCGGGCTATCGGGGTGGACGCCGATATCAAGGGACGCCCCAAGCACTTGTACAGCATCTACCAGAAGATGGCTCGCAAAGGTAAGGACTTCAACGAGATCTATGACCTGATCGCGCTTCGCGTGATCGTCGACTCGGTCAAGGACGTCTACGGTGCGCTCGGCACCGTTCACTCCATCTGGAAGCCGGTGCCCGGGCGGTTCAAGGACTACGTGGCGATGCCCAAGTTCAACATGTACCAGTCGCTGCACACGACGGTCATCGGTCCGGCCGGCCGGCCGCTCGAGATCCAAATCCGCACGGAGGAGATGCACCGCACCGCCGAGTATGGTGTGGCGGCGCACTGGCGCTACAAGGAGGACCGTCGCGGCGACGAATCGTTCGACGAGCGGCTCGCTTGGCTTCGGCAGATGCTCGAATGGCAGACCGAGCTCAAGGATCCGCGCGAGTTCATGGAGGCCTTGAAGATCGACCTCTTTGAGGACGAGGTCTTCGTCTTCACACCGAAGGGCGACGTCGTCTCGCTCAGGCGCGGCTCGACACCCATCGACTTCGCCTACACCATCCACACTGAGGTCGGCAACCGGACGGTCGGCGCGAAGGTCAACGGCGCCATCGTTCCGCTCGGCTACGAGCTGCAAATGGGCGACCGCATCGAGATTATGACGAACAAGAGCTCCACCCCGTCGCGCGACTGGCTAAACATCGTGCGCACGTCGAGCGCGAGGAGCAAGATCCGGAGCTACTTCTCCAAGGTCAACCGCGTCGACGACCTGCAGCATGGCCGAGAGGAACTCGGCAAGGTCATGCGCAAGCATGGGATGGGCATCGGGTCCTCGACCGCCGCGAAGGCCCTGGAGGCCGTCGCAAAGGATATGAACTACGCGTCCGCCGACGACATGCTCGCCGGCATTGGCGGGGGCAAGCTCTCGGCGAAGCAGGTCGGCACCAAGCTCCTGAAACGTATGGCCAAGGACGGCCAGAAGGGCGTCGCCGAGAAGCTCCCCGGCGAGTCGCCCGATATGCTGCCGCTCACACAACCGATGCGCCCGCCGCGATCCAAGCGCCAGAAGCCGGGGGGCGGCGTGAAGGTTGTCGGGATCGATGACGTGCTCGTGCGTCTTGCGCACTGCTGCAACCCGGTACCGGGCGACGGAATCGTCGGCTTCGTCACACGCGGGCGCGGCGTATCGGTGCATCGGCGAGACTGCCCGAACGCCGTCGAACTGCTCAAGTCACCGGAGCGGATCATCGAGGTCGAGTGGGACCGGGCGGCGTCGTCGACCTACCAAGTCGAGATCTACGTCGAAGCGCTCGACCGCATGCGGCTCCTGCAAGACGTGACCGCCGCGCTTGGTGAGTCGGGCGTCAACATCCTTGCCGCCTCGACGCAGACCCAGCGCGACGGCATCGTGAACATGCGCTTCCTCTTCGAGCTCGGCAACATGGACCAGCTCCAGTCGGTACTGCGAACCGTGCACTCGATCGACGGCGTCTTCGAGGCCCGCCGGATGCTACCGGGCGAGAGCAGCGGTCAGCGCAAGGCGGGCGTATAGCGTGCGTGTGGAGCGCCTCGTCCTCGGCGAGCTCCAGACGAACTCATGGGTCGTTTCGGACGACCGCGGCGGTCCCGCGGTCGTGATCGACCCGGCCGGGGGTCCGCCGGATGCCGGCTTGGTCATCGAGGCGCTCGGCGGTCGTCAGGTCGCACTCGTGATACTCACGCACGCGCACTTCGACCACCTCGGGTCCGCTGGCGCCGTCCTCGCAGAAACGGGCGCCCCGCTCGTGGCGCACGCGATCGATGCACCGCGGATCACGTCGGCCGCAGCAGACGGGACCGGAGGAGCGCTATTCGGGTTCTCAGATATCGCGCCGGCCGCCGATCGAGTGGTCCACGATCACCAACACATAGCTATAGGTCGACTTGACCTTGAGGTTATTCATACTCCGGGGCACACCGCGGGCTCGATTTCGCTGCTGGCCAGCGACGACAGCGGTGGACCTGCCCGCCTGTTCTCTGGTGACACGCTCTTTGCGAATAGCGTTGGGCGCACGGATTTCCCCGGCGGTGATGCGAGCGCCCTCCGGGCGTCCATTGCGCGCCTCGCTGCGTTGCCAGATGACACTCTGGTTCACCCAGGGCATGGCCCGGACACGACGATCGGGCGCGAGCGTAGGGTGAACCCGTTCTTTCCGCGTGCATAGCAGCGGGTCAGACAACCTGACGGACTGGTACGCCGCGCTGGCCCCATGCGAGCCGAGCAAGGCAGATAGGGTGGTGACTGCCGCATGACCACGCACACCAGGGACATCCTTTTCGTTGCGTTCGGCGGGGCGGTGGGTTCGGTGCTTCGCTACGGCGTAGGCAAGCTCATGGGTCCAATGGCCGACGCACACGTGCCGTGGCACACGTTCGCAGTGAACGTATCCGGTTCTTTCGTTCTCGGGATGCTCATCGCACTCGCCGCGCGCCAGGGGTGGCCCGGCTGGTGGCGGCCGCTGCTCGCCATCGGGCTTCTCGGCGGGTACACGACGTTCTCGACCTTCTCGCTCGAATCCATGGAACTCGTCTTGCGTGGTTCCCAGGTCACTGGAGTGCTCTACGCAGCGGCGTCCGTGTTGGCGGGAGTGCTCGCAGCCTACGGAGGCCTGCTCGCAGGACGCGCAGTGGCCTAGCAGGACCGCGACGCCCTCACCACGACGACAACTGCTACACGTTCGACCTCGGCGACCTCGGGCCGGATCCCCAGCGCATCAAGCTCGTGCTCATCGGCTGGACCCCGTACCCGTCAACCGAGGAGCGCAACGACATGTTCGCGCGCGTGCGCTAGAGTAGGGAGCCGCACGCGCCGCCTGCATGGAGCTCTCGTATGAACGCACGCGCGCCCAAAGGCACATCCGACATGCTTCCCGACGTGGCTCGTGCGTGGGAGTACTTGCTGCGCGTGGGTCAGGACCTCTTCGCACGGTACGGCTACGAGCCCATCTACTCGCCGCTGTTCGAGCACACCGATGTCTTCACGCGTGGTATCGGCGAAGCCACCGACATCGTCTCCAAAGAGATGTATACGTTTGAGGACCGAGCCGGCCGAAGCCTCACCCTCAGGCCGGAGGGCACCGCGAGCGTGGTACGTGCCGCGCTCGAGCACACGCTCGTGCCACAAGGGTCGTTCGCGAAGCTCTACTATGCCGGCCCTATGTTTCGCTACGAGCGACCGCAGAAGGGCCGCACGCGGCAGTTCTGGCAGATCGGCGTCGAGACGCTCGGCGCCGCCGAGCCGAGCGTCGACGCCGAGACGATCGCGCTGCTCGTGCGCTATTTCGAGGCGGTCGGCATCCCGCGCGAGCGCATGCGGCTGCTCGTGAACTCGATGGGCGACGAGGTGTGCCGCCCCACGTATCGGGAGTCCGTAGCGACGTTCATCCGCGAGCACTCGACGGAGCTGTGCGAGGAGTGCAATCGCCGAGCGGAGACAAATCCCCTCCGGGCCTTCGACTGCAAGGTGCCCGGGTGTGCCGAGATCATGGCTGGCGCGCCGCTCTTGCGTGATCAGCTCTGCGACGCGTGCGCAGCGCACTACTCGGCGGTCAAGCGGTGCCTCACCGACATCGGCATCTCCTACGAAGAGGAGCCCAGGCTTGTCCGGGGACTCGACTACTACACGCGTACGGTCTTCGAGATCCAAGCCGAGGGGCTCGGGGCGCAGAACGCCATCGGCGGGGGTGGGCGCTACGACCGCCTTATGGAGGAGTACGGCGGACCGCCGACGCCAGGGCTCGGCTGGGCGCTCGGCTTTGAGCGTACGCTCCTCGCGCTCGAGGCCGCCGGCGTCGCGATCCCGGCGTCGCCGCTCGCACAGGTGTACGTTGCGTGTGCCGACCAGAGCGTGGGCTACGAGGCGTTTCGACTCACGCAGCTGCTCCGCGACGCTGGGATCGCGACCGAGATGGACCACCAAGGCCGCAGCCTCAAGAGCCAGTTCAAGCAGGCCGACCGGCTGCGCGCGCGGTACGTCCTGATCGTCGGTCCTGACGAGATCGCCGAGGGCGACATCGTGCTTCGCGACATGCAGACCAAAGAGCAGACCCGCGTGAAGACGGCCGAGGCTGCCACTCACGTGTCGTCGCTGCTCTCCTGACCACACGACTGACCCGTCGCCGAGGAAAGGCCTCATTCATGTTCGATGCCCGCTATTCCATCCGCACCCGTGTCGCCGGTGCGCTTCGTGCGGCCGACGTCGGCGAGACGGTGACGCTCGCCGGCTGGGTGGCCAAACGCCGCGACCATGGCGGGCTCATCTTCGTAGACCTCCGGGACCGGAGCGGCATCGTGCAGTGCACGTTCGACCCCGACAGTGGCGCGGAGGCCTTCGCGCTCGCCGAGCGCGTGCGACCCGAGTGGGTCATCGAGCTCAGCGGCGATGTGCGGCACCGACCGGTCGGCACCGTGAACGCGGCGATGCCCACCGGCGAGGTCGAGATCGCAGTCACCTCCGTTCGCGTGCTCAACACGAGCGAGACGCCGCCCTTCGAGATCGAGACCGGGATCGACACCGACGAGCTCACGCGAATGCGCTGGCGCTACCTCGACATCCGTCGACCGGAGGTCTTCTGGGCGCTGCAGCTTCGCGACCGGGTCACGCAGCGCTTCCGCAAGTCGCTCGAGGCTCGAGGCTTCATGGAGGTCGAGACGCCGATCCTCACGAAGTCAACGCCCGAGGGCGCGCGCGACTTCATCGTTCCGAGCCGCATGAGCGCGGGCAAGTTCTACGCGCTGCCTCAGTCACCGCAGCTGTTCAAGCAGTTGCTCATGGTCGCCGGCGTCGAGCGGTACTACCAGATCGCGCGGTGCTTCCGCGACGAGGATCTGCGTGCCGACCGGCAGCCCGAGTTCACGCAGGTGGACATCGAGATGTCGTTCGCCACCCAAGAGGACATCATCGCACTGATGGAGGACGTCATGCGGGAGGTCATGGCCGAGGCAGGCGCTGACCTCGAGACGCCCCTTCGGCGGATTTCCCACGCCGATGCGATGGACCGTTTTGGCTCCGACCGCCCGGATACCCGCGTCGGCATGGAACTCGTCGATGTGAGCGGGGTCTTCTCGGCGAGCGAATTCAAGGTCTTCTCAGGTGCGCTTGCCTCCGGGGGCGTCATCAAGGGGCTGAGCGCACGCGGTGCGGGCGACTTCGCCCGCAGCCGCATAGATGCGATCAACCAGGTCGCGATCGACGCGGGTGCGAAAGGGCTCGCGTGGGTCGCGTTCACGAGTGAGAGCGAGGTGCGCTCGCCCATCGCCAAGTTCTTCAGCGACGAGGAGATGACCGGGCTGCGCGCGGCCTTCGGCGTTGAACCGGGCGATCTCGTCTTGATGCTTGCGGATGCGCGGGATGTCTCCAACGAGGTCCTCGGCGTGCTGCGGCTCAAGATGGCTGACGAGCTCGAGGTCGAGCGCAGTGGTTTCGATACGCTCTGGGTCGTCGACTTCCCGATGTTCAAGTGGGATGCCGAGGACGAGCGCTACGCCGCCAATCATCACCCCTTCACGCAGCCCTTCGCGGAACAGGTCGACAAGATCGAGTCTGAGCCCCTCGAAGTGCTCTCGCACAGCTACGACCTCGTCATGAACGGCCTAGAGATTGGTGGCGGAACCCTGCGTATCTTCGATCCGGCGCTTCAGCGGCGGGTTCTCGCACGCCTCGGGCACTCCGAGACCGAGGCCGAGGAGAAGTTCGGGTTCCTGCTCGAGGCGCTCTCGATGGGAGCACCGCCGCATGGCGGCATCGCGCTCGGTCTCGACCGCCTCGTCATGATCCTCGCGGGTGCTCAGTCGATTCGCGACGTCATCGCGTTTCCGAAGACCTCATCGGGTGCGGATCCCATGACCGGTGCGCCTGAGGCCGTCTCGGCGCGGCAGCTCAAGGAAGCTCACCTGCGCGCCGATTGATGTGGTATGCGACTACGCGCGCAACGAGCACGCGTGGCGTATCCTCCCGGCGCGGGACGCGTTGTGAGGGTCCAGGAGAGGGAGTAAACTCGATACGGCTTCGCCTTGCTGGTGACTTCGACAGATACGGTCGAACCAACACTTCTGAAACGGGAGCCTCATCATTCCGCGGCGGACAGGAATCCCGGAGCGGGAAGCTGGAAGCCGATGGTGCGGGCACCCACCTGCTGAGGCAGGTTCACCGTGTCGAAGACACAGCAAGGCGGGGCACACCTATCCACAGTAGTGGAGGCAGCACGATGCGCAGCAGAATCGTAGCAGTGATCCTTGCACTCGCTCTTGCACTCACGGCGGCACTCCTCGTTGGCTGCGGTGGCGGCGATGACGGCGTGGAGCAGCCCACCACGACAGGTCAGGCTCCGGTGACACCGCCCGCTCCCGCGGGGACGGAGGCTGCTGCACCGGCTGATCGGTCTCCGACCGAGACCGTCGTGTACGAGCCATTTCCCACAGACCCCGCGATTACACCAGAGCCGGTTCTGCAGCTGCTCCAAGCCAAGCAGCCGATGATGGTGTACTTCTACGACTCGACTCAGAAGACCACGAACGACGAGGCCAAGGGCATCGATGACAAGGGCGGGATCGAGGAGATCATGTCCCAGTACCGCGGGGCCATCGATCTCGTGTCGTTCGACATCGGTCGCTTCATCACAACGAAGCCCGACGGCTCGATCACGGTCGATCCGGCATTCGCCGAGGACGCCGCGGCGCAGCAAGCCGCCGCACTTACGGCGGAGCTCGGCGTCAAGTTCACGCCGTACGTTGTCATCGTCGACGGCGAAGGCTACATCATCGCCCGCTTCCGCGGCTGGGACGACTACAAGGATCTCGAGCGCGAGGTGCTGCGCGCCACGAGCTAGGCGTGCCCTATGGACAGCCTCTTTGACGAGCAGGCCGATGCAGCACGCGCGGCGGTCGCCCCGCTTGCTGTGCGGATGCGGCCGCAGAGCCTCTCGCAGTTCGTCGGACAGACCGACGTCGTCGGACCCGGCACGTGGCTTCGGCGTGCGATCGAGGACGACTCCCTCTCCTCACTGATCCTCTACGGCCCTGCAGGCACCGGGAAGACCAGCCTCGCACGTGTCATCGCTGCGGAGACAACTGCGCACTTCGAGGAGGTCTCCGCCGTGTCCTCCGGGGTCGCCGAACTCCGCCGCTTGATCGAGGCCGCGGCCGACCGTCTCGCTCTGTCGGGTCGGCGCACCATCCTGTTCGTCGACGAGATCCACCGCTTCTCGAAATCCCAGCAGGATGCACTGCTCCACGCCGTCGAAGACCGGCTCGTCGTGCTCATCGGCGCCACCACCGAGAACCCGTTCTTCGAGGTGAACGCGCCACTCATCAGCCGCTCGCGCATCGTCCAGCTCGAGCTGCTGTCCGACGACGAGATCCGTCTCATCGTCCGACGCGCGCTCCAAGATGAACGCGGACTCGCGGGGGCGGTGATACTCGACCCAGATGCCGAGGACCAGGTTGTGCTTACCGCGGGTGGAGACGCGCGCGTCGCGCTCACCACGCTCGAGATCGGGGCGGCACTCGCCAGCCCGGCCGAGGACGGCGTGCGCCACGTGATCCTCGGGCAGGTACGCGAGGCCACGCGGACGCGACAGCTTCCGTACGACAAGACCGGCGACGTCCACTACGACGTCATCTCCGCCTTCATCAAGTCGATGCGCGGCAGCGACCCCGATGCGGCGGTCTACTGGCTCGCGCGGATGATCGAAGGCGGCGAGGACCCGAAGTTCATCGCGCGTCGCATCCTCGTATTCGCCTCCGAGGACGTGGGCAACGCCGATCCACACGCGGTGCTCATCGCGCATGCGGCATTCAAGTCCGCAGAGGCGATCGGCTGGCCGGAGTGCCGCATCAACCTCTCACAAGCTGCCGTGTACATGGCGCTTGCCCCGAAGAGCAACGCGTCGTATCGAGCAATCGACGCGGCGCTCGCAGAGGTGCGGGGTGGTCCGGCGCGCGCTGTGCCCAGCCATCTGCGGGATCGGCATCGTCCCGGCGCCGAGAGCTACGGCCCGTACCGATACCCGCACGACTACCCCGGAGCGCAGGTCAAACAACAGTACCTCCCGGACGGTCTGCCCGGTGGGGCCTTCTGGCGTCCGTCGGACAGGGGCTGGGAGGCCGCGCGCTCCTCGGCGGCGGGGGTCTTGGAAGGCACCGGACACGATGGCTTCGAGCCGGTCGATCCGGCCTCGGGCGACGTCCCGCCGGGGGAGTAGCTCGGGAGGCCTCTGCTACACTGGTCGGGTCGAAACGGGCGGACCCAAGGAAGCGCCGTGAACTCGGTCCTAACCGCCGCGCTCCTGCTCACAGCCATCGCGTTGTGCGCGACCGGGATTTGGGCCCTCGTCCGTGTCGGCGCTGCCTCGCGCTCAGTCCAGATCCTGGCCGACGACCTCGAGGAGAGGCTCGTCCCGCTTCTGGACAAGGCTGACGTAACGGTCGACGCGATGAATGCGGAGTTGCTTCGAGTCGACATGATCGTCACGCAGGTCGAGGACGTGTCCGAACGGGTTGCGTCCGCCTCCAACGCCGTGCATACGATCGTCAACGCGCCGGTTGGAGCGGTGAACGAGCTCAGCGAGCGACTTCGCAAGGCGATGTCGTCGGCGAAGAAGGCGCGCGAGCACTAGGTCGGCCGCGGCAAGCAGGGCCACGCTCGGAGGGAACCATGTCTAGAGACCGCATCACCCTCACCGTTCCGGCAAAGGGAGAGTACGCCAAGACCGTCAGGATGACGGCGGCTGCTCTCGCGAGCCGCATGGACCTGTCATACGACGACGTCGACGATGTGCGCATCGCTGCCGAGGAGGCCTTTGTCTACGCGTGCGACGCCGAGCCCGAATCGGGTGAGGTCGTGATGCACTTCCTCATTGGCGAGGGCGTCATCGAGATCGAGGTCCCCGTCGCCGCAGGCTCGCGCTCTTCGAGCGAGGATGCAGAGCGCCGGAGCGCGTACGCCACGTTCATCCTCGAGTCGGTGTGCGACCGCTATGAGCTTTCCTCCGACGAGACGGGGGCGTGGCTTCGGCTCGCCAAGCATGCCAGCCCTGTGAGCGCGGATGCCGGTTAGAGGACGACAGCCCCAGACTCGCAAGCTCTCCTGGGACAAGGCCTACACCCGAGAGCTGTTCCGTCGCTACCGTCTCGACGACGACGAGGCAGCGCGCGACGAGCTCATCACGATGTACTTGAACCTCGTGAAGTACCTCGCGAGCCGCTTCCGCAACCGCGGCGAGCCTATCGACGACCTGGTGCAAGTCGGAACCATCGGGCTCATCAAGGCAATCGACCGGTTCGACACCGACCGGCAGGTCGAATTCACTACGTATGCGACGCCGACCATCGTGGGCGAGCTCAAACGCTACTTCCGCGACAAGGGGTGGGCCATCAAAGTCCCGCGTCGCCTCCAGGAGCTCTCCTTCAAAGTGAACCAGGCGGTCGACGCGCTCACACAGAGGAACCAGCGATCCCCAAGCATCGGCGAGATCGCCGAGTACCTCGGCGTGACCACAGAAGAAGTCCTCGAGGCCATGGAAACCTCGGAGGCATACAACTTCGTGTCGCTCGAGAGCGATCGCGGCATGGACGGTTCGGACACCTTCAGCATTCTTGAGTACATCGGCAAGGACGACGCGCTGATGTCGGTCGTCGACGACCGCACGACGCTCGCGTTCGCGCTCAAGCAGCTCACGCCGCAGGAGCAGCGCGTCTTGTATCTGCGCTTCTTCGAGGGCCTCACGCAGACCGAGATCGCGCACCAGCTCGAGATCTCCCAGATGCAGGTGTCCCGGCTGCTCAGGCGCACGCTCCGCATCCTGCGCGAGAACGTCGTGAAGGACTGAGCGGGATGGCCGACGAAACCAGCCGGGCGGCGCGGGTGCGCACGACCGCGTTCGCGGTGTGGACCGCGATCGGCGTCATCGTGCTCATCGCGGTCGGCGGCTGGATCATCGGGCGAATCGCCGCGGCGCTGGCGCCGTTCATCATCGCCGGCATCATCGCGTTCTTGCTGCACTCCCCGGTTAACTGGCTCGAGCTGCGCGGCACGTCGCGGGGCTGGGCGGTCATCCTGTGCTTCGTCGTCGCCCTGGTAGTTCTTGTCATCGCCGCTATCTTCCTCTTCCCGCCGATCGCGCAGCAGGTGCAGGAGTTCTCCCTGGCGGTTCCGGACTACCTCGCACAGGCGCAGCGCATCCTCGACGAACTACAGCGGCAATACAGCGCAGTCGTCATACCCACCTGGATCCGCAACATCGTGAGCACGGCCGCTTCCGATATCGGCACGTTCATGACGCGGATTGCGGAGAGCGCCGGCAGTATCATCCTAGCCGCAGGAACCGGCGTCGTTGCCGGTCTGCTCGACATCTTCCTCGCCTTGGTTCTGGCGTTCTGGCTGCTCAAGGACCTGCCAACCATCCGGCGGGAGCTCGAGAACCTGGCCGGTCCGCGATTCGAAGACGACGCTGAGATACTCGTCTCGACGGTCGATCGGGTCGTCGGCGGATACCTCAAAGGGCAGACCATCGCATCGTTCGTGACCGGAACGATGGCGACGATCGGCCTTGCGCTCATCGGCGTCCCCTATGCCCTCGTGCTCGGCATCTTCACGTTCTTCTTGAACTACATCCCGTACGCTGGGCCGCTCATGGCCGCGATCATTGCGGGTACGGTCGGGCTCTTCGTGAGTCCCTTGACGGCGCTCCTCGCCGTAGCGGTCATCATCGCGGCTCAGAACCTGACCGACAGCCTCGTCACGCCGAAGGTCATGTCGCGCCAGGTGAACCTGCATCCCACCCTCGTCATCTTCTCGCTCCTGGTGGGCGCTACTCTCTGGGGCATCGTCGGCATGATCTTCGCCATACCACTGGCCGCGCTCGTGCAGGGCCTGTTCGTCTACTATTACGAACGTCGCACGCGGCGACAGCTGTCGAGTGAGAGCGGGGCTCTATTCAAGAGCCAGTGTCCGCCCGAGGACGAGCCGTGTGACGATGATGCCGACTCCCCGGCGGATGACGCATCGCCAGGTGAGTGAAGCGCCCGAGCGGGCACGCAGGCCGCAGGCAGGTACATGACCCCCGAAGGAGTCGGCACGTGAAGTCCGCCGAGATTCGCGAGAGCTTCCTCTCGTACTTCGAGAGCAAGGGCTGCACGCGACAGCCGTCGTCCTCCCTCATACCGGACGACCCGTCACTGCTGCTCACAACCGCCGGCATGGTGCAGTTCAAGCCCGTGTTCCTCGGCACCAAGACGCTCGGCTTCACACGCGCGACGACCGTGCAGAAGTGCGTACGCACGACCGACATCGACATCATCGGCACGACGGGCCGGCACCACTCGTTCTTCGAGATGCTGGGCAACTTCAGCTTCGGCGACTACTTCAAGAGCGAGGCGTGCGCCTGGGCGTACGAGTACTCAACCGACGTTCTCGGACTCGATCCGGAGCGGCTGTGGTACTCGATCTTCGAGGACGACGACGAGGCCGAGACGATATGGGCAGAGGAAGTCGGTGTTCCGCGCGAGCGCATCGTTCGCATGGGTGCGAAGGACAACTTCTGGTCGGCGGGTCCCACCGGTCCGTGCGGTCCGTGCTCGGAGCTCTACTACGACCAAGGTCCTGAGCTCGGGTGCGATTCCCCCGACTGCGCGCCCGGGTGCGACTGCGATCGCTACCTCGAGTACTGGAACCTCGTATTCATGCAGTACGACCGCCAGGAGGACGGCTCGCTCGTTCCCCTGCCCAAACAGAACATCGACACAGGCATGGGCCTCGAGCGTGTCGCCGCTATCTTGCAGCACGTGAGCTCGAACTTCGAGACAGACGTGCTGCGGTCGATCATGTCCGAGGCCGAGGCGATCACGGGCGCCACGTATGGTGTCGGCGAGAAGACCGACACGAGCCTGCGCATCCTCGCCGACCACAGCCGCGCGGTGGCGTTCCTTATCGCCGACGGCGTGCTGCCCTCCAACGAGGGGCGAGGTTACGTACTTCGCCGCCTCTTGAGACGAGCGGTCCGTCACGGGCGACTTCTCGGCGTGACGGACCCGTTTCTCGGCAGGCTCACGCGCCTTGTGATCGAGCTCATGGGTCCCGCGTATCCAGAGGTCGTCGAGCACCGCGAGCTCATCAGCGGCATCGTGCAGGCTGAGGAGCAGCGCTTCGGCGCGACGCTCCGGCAGGGGATGGCATTCCTCGAAGACGAGCTTGGACTGCTCTCCGAGTCCGGCGGTGGGGTACTCGACGGGCGCACTGCCTTCGCGCTTCACGACACGTACGGATTCCCCGTCGAGCTCACCGCCGAGATCGCCGCCGAGGCGGGCGTGTCCGTTGACATGGACGCGTTCGCGAGCGAGATGGAAGCGCAGCGCGAGCGTGGCCGGGCGGGCGTCAAGGACGAGTCGTGGTCGACCTTCGGCGGCGTGTGGTCCGAGATAGCCGACTCGACAGGTCCGGGCGAGTTCGTGGGGTACTCCGTCGACGACACGGATGCCACGGTTGCTGCGATCGTCTCTGAAGGCAGTCTCGTGTCCGAGCTCGCACCTGGCCATCACGCGGAGGTCGTGTTGGACCGAACGCCGTTCTACGGCGAACAGGGTGGGCAGGTCGGCGACACCGGCACTATCCGGGGTGAGCGCGCGCTCTTCCGCGTCGACGACACGAAGGTCCCGTTGCCCGGCATCGTGGCCCAGGTCGGTGAGCTCACTGAAGGCACGCTGCGCGTCGGCGATACCGTGCACGCAGCGATAGACGTCATGCGGCGCGAACGCATTCGGCGCAATCACACCGCCACCCACCTGCTTCACTGGGCCCTGAGGCTCATCCTCGGCGAGCATGTGAAGCAGTCGGGCAGCTACGTTGCGCCCGATCGCCTGCGATTCGACTTCACTCACTTCGAGGCGATGACACCTGAGCAGCTCGCGAAAGTCGAGCGGCTTGCGAACGCCAAGGTGATGGAGAACCACGTCGTGCGAGCCTACGAGACATCGCTTGCGACGGCGCGCGAGTCAGGCGTCACCGCGCTGTTCGGCGAGAAGTACGGCGACTTCGTACGCGTGCTCGAGGTCGGCAACTTCTCGAAAGAGCTCTGCGGCGGGACTCACGTCGCGCGTACGAGCGAGATCGGCCTGCTGAAGGTCATCGCCGAGGGGAGCGTGGGCGCGAATCTTCGACGAATCGAGGCGGTGACGTCGTTCGACGCGCTCGAGTACCTGCGGACCGAAGAGCAGGAGCTTGCCGAGGCTGCCGCGGCGCTCAAGGTGCAGCGCTTCGACGTCGCCGAGAGGACCGTAACGCTCGTCAAGCGTGTGAAAGAGCTCGAGACGCAGCAGTCACGCACGAAGGAAGCACTTTCGCAGGCCGAGATCTCGGATCTCACCGATGTGGCTGTCGATGTGGGCTACCCGCTCGTGATCGCCAGAGTGCCGTCGGTTGAGGCTGCCGGGCTCCGGGCGCTCTGGGACATCGTGCGCGCGCGCATGGGAGGCGGTGCGGTCGTGCTCGCGACGGTGACGCCCGAGGGCAACGCGCCGCTCCTTCTGGCGGCAGGGTCGAAGGAGGCCGTCTCGGCCGGGTTCGACGCTGGTGCCGTGATCCGCACGATCGCTCCGTCGGTCAGAGGCGGCGGCGGCGGCAAGCCTGAGATGGCCCAGGCCGGCGGCAAGGACGCCTCGGGCATCGACGAGGCGCTGCGACTCGCTCGCGAGACGTTCGGCGTCGGGTAGCCGCCCGTGCGGGTGCTCGGCCTCGACATAGGCGAGAGGCGCATCGGTGTGGCGGTCTCCGACCCCGGGCAGAGAGTCGCCTCTCCCGTCGCGGTTCTTGACGCCACGGTGCTGTACGATCCAGGCCCGCTCCTCCGGCTCGTTTCCGACTACGAGGTCGGGCTCGTGGTGATCGGGCTTCCCCTGTCCCTCAATGGCACCGAGGGCGAACAGGCGCGACGCACTCGTGAGACGGGCGCGCGTATTGCTGAGATACTCGGCGTGCCCGTGACGTATGCCGACGAACGGCTGTCGAGCGTGGAGGCGTCTCGCGCGATGAAAGCCGCCGGGCTGTCCGACCGCGAGAAGCGCGGGCGAATCGATATGGTAGCCGCGTCTCTGTTGCTGCAGAGCTACCTGGACCGGCGAATCGGATCGGAGGGCACGCCATCAGCGGATTCGGGCGAGATCGAGGACGGCACGCGCGATGAATGATCACGTCGTCGAGGGCGAAGGGCCGGAGGATCACTCCGAGTCGGTGAGCCGACGCGGCTCCTCGCGCGCCCTCATTGCGGTGGTAGGCCTTCTCCTCATTGTCGTGGCGGTGTCCGGTGTGGGGTACTACGCGTGGTCGACCGCTCTTCGACGCCCGCTGGTAGACGTCGAGGCCGGGAGTGCGGTGACGATCATCGTGCCGCAGGGTGCCACCGCCGCCGAGGTTGGTCTGCTGCTCGCGAACAAGGGCATCGTTGCCAATCCCCGCGTCTTCCGCACGCGCGTGCGGGAAGCGGGCGCGGATGGGACGCTGCGTGCGGGCACCTACGAGCTTCGGACGGGGATGGGATACGAGGCGGCCATCACGTCGCTCGCGGCGGGACCGGCCGTCCCGTACGTGACGGTGACAATACCCGAGGGTTTCACCGTCGAGCAGATCGCCGCTCGCATGGAGAAGCGAGCGGGTATCTCGCGCTCGGAGTTCCTCGCTCTCGCCGACAAAGGAGCCGCGGAGTTCGCGGCTGATCACCCCTACCTTGAGGGCGCGTATCGAGGGTCGCTCGAGGGATTCCTGTTTCCCAAGACCTATCGCATCGAAGACGGCGCAACCGCCCGCGACGTGATCGAGATGATGCTCGACCAGTTCGACAAGGAGATTGCGTCGGTGGACCTCAAGCGCCTCACGGCGCACGGCTTTGACGTGCCGCAGCTCGTCACGATGGGCTCTATCGTCGAAAGGGAGACGAAGGTCGCCAAGGAGCGACGCATCGTGTCTTCGGTCATCTACAATCGGCTCGCCCAACGCATGAGACTCGATATGTGCTCGACCATCGAATACGTGATCAAGGAGCACAAGCTTCGTCTGACGTACGCCGACTTGAACGTCAGGAGTCCGTACAACACGTACCGGCACGCGGGTCTTCCGCCGGGTCCCATCGCAAGCCCCGGTCTCGCATCGCTCAAAGCGGCGGCGGCTCCAGCCGATACTAGGTACCTGTACTACGTGCTCACGGGGCGTGATGGTTCACACACCTTCGCGCGCACTGCCGATGAGTTCGCGCGAGCCAAAGCGAAGTCGAAGGAGGTCTTCGGCAAGTGAACGCGGGTGCCGATACGCCGACGGCCATCAGCATCAGAAGCGCCCGGAAGGTCTTCGCGAGCCTGAGAGGCGGGGACAAGGTCGCCGTTCACGATGTGAGCTTCGACGTGAACTCAGGGGCGATTCACGGGCTTCTGGGCCCGAACGGTGCAGGGAAGACCACCACGCTCAAGATGCTCCTCGGGCTCGTGCGGCCGAGCGGGGGAACCTTCGAGATCCTTGGCGTGCCTGCGCATCGCCCTGGCGCCAAGCGGCAGCTCGGGTTCCTGCCCGAGCAGCCGTACTTCTCCCCGCAGCTCACCGCGTCGCAGGCGATGCTCCTGTACGGACGCCTGTCGGGTCTGCCGAAGCACGCCATCAACGCTGAGATGGCCGATCGCCTCGCGCGCGTCGGCCTCGAGGGCCGCGAGACCATGTTGCTCTCGAAGTTCTCGCGCGGCATGCTCCAGCGCCTCGGGATAGCCCAGGCGCTCATCGCTGATCCGGCGGTCGCGATCCTGGACGAGCCGGCTTCGGGGCTCGACCCCGTCGGGCAGCGCGACATCCGCAACCTCATGCTCGAGCTCAGATCCTCGGGCACCACGGTGCTCCTTTCTTCCCACCAGCTCTCGGAGGTCGAGGTGGTCTGCGACGAGGTCACGATCCTCAACCGGGGAAAGGTGGCAGCGAAGGGCCACATCGACGACCTGCTCAATGTCTCAGGTCAGACGTCCGTGAGGGCGCGAGGCGACGGTGACTCGTTGCCCGGCACTATCGCGACGCTCGTCTCGGACGTGGCCGCCAAGGGCGGCATGTGGATCTTCTCGGTGTCCGATGTGCATGCTCGGGCCGTCGTCGATGCCATTGACGACGCGGGCTGGCAGCTCATCTCGCTCACGCCCAAGCGGGACTCCCTCGAGGACTACTTCTCGCGGCTTCTCGAGGCGGATGCTGACTCAGATAGCGCGCCTGCGGGGGAGGCCTCATGAGAGCTGTTCTCGCCATCGCGGGCTCGGTCGTCGCCGATGCGCTGCGCCGCAAGGTCGTCTACATCGTTCTCGCGTTTGCGGCCTTCATGGCCATCGCTATCCCGCGCTTGCCGAGCTACGGCGTCGGAGTGGTCGAAGCCGTGTTCCGCGAAGTCGCACTCGCGCTCATGTACGTCGTGGCGATGGTGGTGGCGCTGTCGCTTTCCGCGAATCGCGTTCCGTCCGAGGTCGAACGCCGCACCGTCTACAACATTCTGGGGCGCGACGTCCGCCGCTGGCAGTACCTGCTCGGCTCGTGGCTCGGGGTGTTCGCGGTGATGGCCGGGGTAGTCGCTTCGTTCACCCTCGTGAGCATCGGCGTGGGCGGGTACACGTACCACGTCCTCATGTGGCGGTTGTGGCAGGGCGCGCTCGCGATGTGGCTCGAGACGGGTGTAGTCTCTGCGTTCGCCATCATGATCTCGACCGTGACCGGACCCGTGCCCGTCACCGTCGTGTCACTCGGTTTCCTGTTCGTGGCTCATCTGGGCGGAGGACTCACGCAGGCTGAGTCTGCGGGCGGATCGAACACGTTCTACCCGACCATGGAGACCTTCAACATCATCAACCCGGTCGCTCATGGGACGGGGATCTCGTTTGGGTACACCGCGCTCATGCTGGTAGTTGCAGCAGCTTGGGTGGGGGCGCTTCTCGGCGTGGGGGCCCTCTTGTTCGAGCGGAAGGATCTCTGATCGTGGCGGTGCTGCAACGGACACCAGTGCGGGTCGGCATCTTCTTCGCGCTTCTGCTCGTCGTCGTGGTCGCACAGAATGCAGCCGCGTCACTCGCGCCCACGGGCACGTCCGCGCAGACGGGCCGGATGATCGGGCGCGCCGGTTTCGCGTACCTCTCGGGAATCCGCACCTTCGCCGCTGCGGTACTCTGGAACCGGCTCGATCCCCAGTTCGACGCGTACTACCATGACAAGCAGCTCTCCGAGAATACCCAGCTGCTCCCGGCGTTCCGGCTGATCCAGGCGCTCGATCCTCAGTTCATCCAACCGTACTACGACGGCGCGTGGATCATCGCGCGTCACGGAGACCGCAAGACGGCCTTCGACCTGGCACGAGAGGGCATCGCTGAGAACCCCGAGTCGGGGCTCTTGCGGTCGAGCTACATACAGCTCATGTTCCTCGACGACAAAGAGCGCCACCGTGATGAGGCGGTGGCTCAGGCCGATGCCGGTACGAACGAATCGATGTTCTGGAACGACGACGCCGAGAAGCTCGAGGGATACGCTGTGTTTGCCGCGGCGTATCGGGTTGCCGGCCTGAGGGACAAGGCGGATGCGGCTCGTGCGGTCGTCACGAGCCTGGCGGGCGCCGCCGCGGAGGAGAGCATCGGTGGCGCAGGCCACGACCACGATGGGGACGGGACGCCCGACCACTAGGGATGCGATGTCGCTTCTCAGCCCGGATCTGTACTATCGCTCGGTGGCCGACATCGACTTGGACGAACTCCAGCGGCGCGGCATACGAGTGTTGCTGCTCGACCTCGACAACACGCTTGTCTTGAGGAACACCACGGAGGCCTCAGAGAGGGTGCGGAACTGGGTGGAGGCGGCCAAGCGGCGCGGCATGCAGGTGACGATCGTCTCCAACAACTGGCACGAGCGAGTACAGCAGGCCGCCGATGACCTTGACGTCGCGATCGTGGGCAAGGCGACAAAGCCGCTGCCATCGGGTTTCCGCCGGGCACTGGGGGGTACGGATGCAGCGCCTTCGGAGTGCGCCGTCGTCGGCGATCAGGTGTTCACGGACATTCTCGGCGGTAGCCTGTTCGGTTCCACTACGGTTCTCGTCACGCCGCTCGCGGGTGGTTCCGACCTGCCGCACACGCGCCTCCTGCGGACACTGGAGCGCCGCATCCTGCGCGGCAGGACGCCCCAGCGTGCACCACGCGGCGATTCATCAGGAAAGTGAGGGCGGATGCGTCGTATCGATGGCATGACGCGGCTGGCTGGCATCATCGGACATCCGCTCGACCACACCCTGTCGCCGGCGATGCACAACGCGGCATACGAGGCCATGGGTCTAGATTGGGTCTATGTCCCCTTGCACGTGCGAGAGGAGCGCGACCTTGCGCGCGTCCTCTCCGCAGTCCGCTCGCTCTTGTTCGTGGGCGTGAACGTCACCATGCCCTACAAGCAGGCGATGGTGGGACTGTGCGATGAGGTGGCGGAGATCGCGTTGCTCGCTGGGGCGGTCAATACCATCCAGTGTGTGGACGGGCGGCTCATCGGCTACAACACCGACGGACGCGGGCTGCTCGAGGCGCTTTCGAGCGAGGCGGACTTCGACCCGGCCGGTCGTGACATAGCCCTTGTGGGTGCGGGTGGCGCCGCCGGAGGCGCGCTCGTCGCGCTCGCTCTTGCACGGGCGAAGCGCATCACGGTAGTGAACCGCGATGAAGTCCGGGCGCACTCCCTTGTGGAGCGCGTCCAGCGACGACTGGGTGGGGTGGAACTCGTGGCCCTCCCGTTCGGCGCCGAGGCTGAGAGCGCCGTGGGTGCCGCCGACCTCGTCGTCAACGGCACGCCGTTGGGGATGGCAGAGGACGATCCCAGTCCGGTACCCGCCTCGTGGCTTCGGTCAGGGCAGGTTGTTGCCGATATGGTTTATCGGGCGCAACCTACCTCCCTCGTGTGTGCCGCGCGCGACGCGGGAGCGGTCGCCCTCGACGGGTTCGGGATGCTCGTGTGCCAGGGTGCGACGGCCATCGACATCTGGCATGGCGATGCGGACGTGCGAGCCCCTCGGGATGTGATGCGTGCGGCGGCGGCTGAGGTGCTGGGCCGCGAAGCGTAGGTCCGAGGAAGAGCGCAGAGCATATGACCGCGAGTAGCAATCGGCTTGGAAGGATCCTCGTCCAGTCCGGCGTCATCACGGATTCACAATTCGAAGAGGCGCTCGCGCAGGTGGACGGGCGCTCGATAGCGTCCGTGATCTCGGATCTTGGCTACGCCGACGAGGCTCTCATCGCTCGCACCGTTGCGGACTCGATGGGACTTACATACGTGGATCTCGCGGCCACGGAAGTCGATGCCCACGCAGCGACGCTCATCTCTTCCGACCTCGCCCGCCGCTACATCGTGCTGCCGATCCAGCTCCAGGACGACGAGCTCGTCGTAGCCATGTCGGATCCCGCGAACATATTCGCCATCGATGACCTTCGCATCGTGACGGGCTACACCGTTCGCCCCGTTGTCGCCGCAGAGAGCGATCTGGTGAGCGCCATCGAGAAGCTTTCGACAGCTCAGACGAGCGTCGAGGACATGATGGGCGATCTGGAAGAGGCGCTCAGCGTAGGCGCCGACGACGAGGACGAGGACAGCGGAGACGCGGAAGCCCCCGTGGCCAAGCTCATGAATCTCGTCATCACGGAGGGAATCCGGCAAGGAGCGGGAGACATCTATCTCGAGCCCCACGAGCACGAGATGCGTGTCCGCTTCCGGATCGACGGCGTGTGCCAGGAGGTCTTCCGCAGCCCCAAGAAGATGCACCGGCAGGTCATCAGCCGGCTCAAGATCAACGCCGGCATGGACATCGCCGAGAAGCGCGTGCCCCAGGACGGACGCTTCAGCGTGGTGCTCGACGGCAAGGCGGTGGACTTCAGAGTCGCCGTACTCCCGCTCGTCCACGGCGAGCTTGCAGTTCTGCGCCTGCTGCGCCGGGACTCGATCATGATGTCGCTCAAGGACCTCGGCTTTCTCCAGCAGCCGATGGACCGTCTACGCGAGGCGCTCTCGCTTCCCTACGGTGCCATCCTCGTCACCGGCCCGACGGGGTCGGGCAAGTCCACGACGCTGTACGCGGCGATCAACGAGACCAACGACCCCAAGACGAACCTCATCACCGTCGAAGATCCGGTCGAGTACCGCCTCGCCGGCCTCTCGCAAGTCCAGGTGCACGAGAAGGCTGGACTGAGCTTCGCGGCGGCACTTCGCTCGATCCTGAGGCAGGACCCCGACACCGTGATGATCGGTGAGATTCGCGACAAGGAAACCGGGACGATCGCGATCGAAGCCGCCCTCACGGGCCACCTCGTCCTCTCAACGCTGCACACGAACGACGCTCCCTCGGCACTCACGAGGCTGACTGAGATGGGTATCGAGCCGTTCCTGTCGGCCTCGGCGGTCACCTGCGTGCTGGCACAGCGGCTTGCACGGCGACTCTGTCCGGAGTGTAAGCAGGAGTACGTGCCGGAAGAAGAAGCTCTCGTGCGCGTCGAGTTTCCGTTTGAGCCGGGCAATCCGCCCAAGCTCTACCGCGCGGTTGGGTGCAAGAAATGCAACGGGATCGGCTACCGGGGGAGGATGGGCGTCCACGAGGTGCTCACCATGTCAGAGCCCCTCGAACGCCTGGCCGTCTCGAATGCCTCGGCCGACGACATCAAGCGTCAGGCGGTTGCCGAGGGGATGCGGACCCTGCGCGAGGACGGCTTCGAGAAGGTCAAGGCGGGCGTCACGTCAATCGAGGAGATCATGCGCGTCGTTGTGTGATGCGTGGCCCCTTGACCCTCGTTGTGCCTGACTGACCATCGTGAGAGTATGAATCCACTGTGGCGTTCGGCTGGGGAGAGCCGTGCGACCCTTTGTTGCCGCACCATATGACGTGGAGGTGCTCGGATCAGTGACGGAGAACGGACTCGGTGACTTCTTCATCGCGGACACCGGTGATGAGCTTCCCGGATTCGCGCCGACCCCTGTTGTGATCCCGCCGTCTCCGAGCTCGCCGCCTGTGGTGCCAGCGGGGCCGTGGGACGCGCAGGAGGAGCGATCCGATGCGGGGCGAGCGGACACGGTGCAGCCCGGAGCCCCCGCTTCTCCCGCGGCTGCACCGGAACCGGTGTTCGCTCCGTACGTCGAGCCGGCGATCGCGTCGCCCGCTATCCCGGCCCCCGTCTTTGCACCTGCGCCTGCGTCACCCCTGGTGCCCGTAGCATCCCCGGAGGCGCTCACGGAGGATTCGACGGCAGCCCCGGCCCCAGCGTCTGGAGCTGCTGCCTCCCCGGCGGCTCCTTCCGCGGCGAGCCCGACGCGTGAACAGCAGCTCGCTGCCGCGCTCAATACCTTCATGCGCATGTCGGACGACGTAGAGGCCGCTGCACTGGTGAGTCTCGACGGCTTCACGATGGCCTCGGCCCTGCCCGAGGGCATGCACGAGGACCGCGTTGGTGCGATGTCGGCGGCCATCCTCGGGTTGGGGGAACGTGCGGCCGCCGAGCTCGGTCGGGGCAAGCTTTCGCAGGTCTTCATTGAGGGCGATGCCGGCTACGTGCTGCTGATGGCAGCGGGCGATAGGGCCGTGCTCACGGCGCTTGCGAACCTCGATGCGAAGCTCGGTCTGCTCCTGTACGACATGCGAGACGTCGCCGACGCCATCGCCGACATTCTCGGCTAGCGAATCGGATCCGAAAGCGAATGACGTAGCCGATGGCTCTGAGAGGCAACCTCAAGGACTTCACCCTCCCGGACGTCTTCCAGCTCATCAGCTTGAGCAAGAAGACAGGCATCCTTCGTATGCGCCGTCCCGACGACGCCGAGGGCAGCGTCTGGTTCCGCGAGGGAGAGGTGTTCTTCGCCCAGTCGAACTGGCATAGGGAGCGTCTCGGTGAGCGGCTCGTCGCTGCGCAGAAGATCACGCCGAGCGCTCTTGGGCGTGTTCTGCAGGTTCGTGCTGCGGAACCCGAAGGGCGTCGCCTCGGCACCATCCTCGTCGACGAGGGCTACATAACCGAGACCGTCTTGGAGGCGTTCGTCCAGGAGCAGATTCAGGACACGATCTTCGATTTGATGCGCTGGGACGATGGCGAGTTCGACTTCGAGTTGCTTCCCCAGATCGTCGAGGAGGATATCGGCCTCACGGTCTCGATAGAGAACATCGTGATGGAGGGCAGCAGGCGGCTCGAAGAGTGGGCGCGGATCAAGAAGAAGGTCCCCTCGATGGACATCGTGTTCAAGATGGCCACCGCTCCCGGCGAGGGCACGTTCGAGATCTCCCTCAAACCGGTCGAATGGAACCTTCTGCTGCTGGTCGACGGCACTCGCAGCGTCGCCGAGCTTGCACGTACCGCTCGCCGCACTGATTTCGACGTGGCGCGGGTCGTCTACGGACTGTTCTCCGCGGGGCTGCTCGAAGTCGTCAGCGATGAGGAAGTAGCGCGGCTCCGTGCCGCGCGCGCCGCGCGAGAGACCGAGCTGGCCGAGGAGGCTTCTTCAATCGCCGCAACGACACCCGTTGCGGCAGCGGTCATTGAGGAGACGACCGAGCCGCCGGCCGGTACCGCCGTCGAGACGACTCCAGCTCCCTCGGTGCCAGCGGTGCAGGCGGCTCCTGCCCAGCTCGAGGTCATGGCGGCCGCCGAATCGGCGCCGCGTGCGGCTCCGACCGACCTGCCGCGGTTCCTCGCCGGGGACGTGCCGGCGGCGGGCCCCGGCATCACCGAGCTCGAGGAGCGGTACGGGCGACTGCGCGAGGCCGCCGCATCGGTCTCCTCGGCGCCGGAGCAGGTGCCTCCGCGACAAGCTGCGCCATCACAACCGCTCGCACCACCGGAGGAGTCGCCGACGCCAGAGCCAGTGGTTCTCGGGCCCGAGGCGTCGATGGAACCCGAGCTCCCCGTGCCGCCGATGCCCGAAGAAGCACAACCGCCGTTCGTCGAATCCCGCGAGGATTCCGAGCTGCAGCCATTCGTTGAGCCGTCAGCGCATCCATCCCGCCTGACCTCCGACGTGCCGCCTGCTCAGACGGAGGTCCTTTCATTCGCGGAGGAGACGTTCGTCGGGACCGTCGAGGTTGAGGCACCTTTGGAATCGACCGAGCCGGTGGTCTACCTCGGTGGGGATGAGACCATCGAGGAGGCCGAGGTTCCTGCGTCAGATGGGGTTTCGCCACAGCTGGAGTCGGAGCTCCTCGCGCTCGGTCTTGCCGCAGCGCCGCCACAGGCGCCCGAACCGGACGTTGGCGTCAACGAGCCACACGGCGTCATTCCGAGTGAACCGGAGCTCGAGGAGTCTGTGTCGGCCGTCAGCGGGCCCGAGTCCCCGGAAGAGCGGGCTGCCGCCGATGAGGCGGCCACATCCGACCTCGACGAGCTGATCGGTGCTTTGGGCGAGAGCGCCGGCGACGCGGCCGTTTCGGATCGAGTGCTCTCCACCGACGCGTATCTCCTGGATGTCTCAATCGGCGAAGCCGCCCCGGAACCGCCTGCCCTCGAGACCACGCCGGCGGCCGACGCCCGCGTGGACGCTGGGCTGAGTGGAGCGATAAACGACGAGATCAACGCGCTCACGGGGGTCGAGCGCGGCGGCCGGCCGGTCACGAGGATCACCGACCTTCCCGAACCAGGATCGGCCGTACCCCAACGCGACAGGAGTGTGGACCGAGAGACGCTGCTCAGGATCATCGATGGTATCAAGAGACTCTAGGAGCGGGATGGCATGCAGTCCGTGAAAGTCGTCATCACCGGTCCCTTCAACGCCGGCAAGACCACGTTCATCAAGGCGGTGAGCGAGATTACCGTGCTCTCGACGGAGCGCCAGGTGAGCGATATCTCAGGCGAAGGGGGCGGCGAGACGACGGTCGCAATGGATTTCGGTCGCATCACGGTGTCTGACGACGTCGTGTTGTACCTGTTCGGCACACCCGGCCAAGAGCGCTTCTCGTTCATGTGGGACACGCTCTCCGAGGGGATGCTCGGCTTCGTCGTGCTGGCCGACGGGACCAACCGGGAGTCCCTTTCCGACGCGCGCGCGATGATCGACTACTTCACGAAGCTCTCCGATGTCTCGTTCGTGGTCGCCGCGAATCGCATGGATGCAGGTGATGCAGAGGGGCTCTCTCATGTCCGTTCCGATCTCGGATTGGACGAGAGCGTCCCGCTGCTCTCGGTCGACGCGCGAGACCGGGAGTCAGTGAAGTCGGTCCTGCTGGGTCTGCTCTACCGCATTCTGGAGAGCGTCGGCTAGGTTGATGCGGCTTCTACCGGGTATCCTCATTGGCTCGGTGGTGCTGATCGTGCTCTCGGTCGTCGCCGTTCGTGTGATGATGCGAGCGCAGAAGCGCCGCGATCTTGGTTCACGCGCCCGACGGCGCGGTGCGGCACCACCCGCGATGCCCTCAACGCCGGAACCGCGCCTCAACGCCGGGAACGTCGTGGCCGATACCATCGCCCCACGAGGGGCTCCGAGCCTCGCGATCGACACGGCACGCGTTCCCGCGCGCCGTTTGGTTGCGCCGGTTGAGCTCTGGTTCGGCACCACCTGTGTGGGGGTCGTGCGGGGGAGCGATACGCATGAGCGCTTCAGCCGCTACGCGAACGGACTGCTCGCGGAGCTTGCCGCGGGCTCGGACTCGCGTGAGGGCGGCTCTCCCAGGGTGTAGCGCGCGATCGTGCGGTTGCTGACCGCAGTACCCTTCGGCGACGGCCTGCCGTTTCGCTCCTCGGTTGCGCCGAGCCCGACCGTAATGCTCCCTGCTCCGAACGCCGATGAAAGACGTGTCGCAGTCGCGTCCTCGCGCGGCGGGTTCGCCTGCGGCACGGGCGCGTGCAGAAGGGGCAGCGGGTGGCGGAAACGGGAAAGAGGCTCGGGCAGCTCCTCGTCCGGGCCGGCGTCATAAGCGAAGCGCAGTTCAACGACGCCCTCGAGGCGCACCGGGGTACCGGAGCGCCGCTCGGCCGCGTGCTCGTCGATCTCGGTTACGCGTCGCAGGCTTCGGTGCTTGCCGTGATGGCACGCCAGATCGGCATCGACTACGTCGACTTCTCGGAGCGCAAGCCGGAGCCGAACGCCATCGCCGTCGTTCCGCGTGAACTCGCTGTGCGCTACGTGCTCATGCCCGTGGAGATCGCCGAGGACATACTCGTGGTCGCGATGGCCGATCCGCAGAACGTCCTCGCCCTTGACGACCTGCGGATCATCACCGGGTTCGACGTGCGGGCCTGCATCTCGACGAAGGACGATATCCTCGGCGCGATCGAGGAGTACTACAAGGTCGCCGAGCAGTCCGAGGCCGACGAGTTCATCGGCAGTGCCGAGATCGACGACATCGACCTCGCGGAGCTTACGGACGTGACCTCCGAAGCGCCCACGGTCAAGCTCGTCAACTTCATCATCCACAAGGCGGTCACCGAACGCGCCTCGGACATACACATCGAACCCCAGGAGAAGGACCTACGCGTCCGCTTCCGCATCGATGGCGTGCTCCACGAGGTGGTGCGCAGTCCCAAGTCGACACAGGCGGCGATCATCAGTCGGTTCAAGATCATGGCGGAGATGGACATCGCCGAATCGCGAAAGCCTCAGGACGGGCACTGCGCGGTGACCGTGGCGGGACACAAGCTCGACTTCCGCGTCTCGACGCTTCCGACCGTCTACGGCGAGCGTGTTGTGCTCCGCATCCTGCGCAAGGACTCCATTCTGCTGCAGCTCAAGGACCTAGGCTTCCTGCCGAACGCCCTTGGCCGTTTCGAATCGTCGTTCACCAAGCCGTACGGCGCCATTCTCGTCACCGGTCCGACGGGTTCGGGCAAGTCGACGTCGCTCTATGCAGCGATAAACGTACTCAACTCGCCGACGAAGCACATCCTCACCGCCGAGGACCCGGTCGAATACCGTCTCGAGGGCGTCAACCAGTGCCAGACGAACAACCGCGTTGGCCTGACCTTCGCGCGCGCGCTCCGGTCGTTCCTGCGCTGCTCGCCCGACATCATCCTCGTCGGCGAGATTCGCGACCATGAGACCGCCAAGATCGCGATCGAGTCGGCGCTCACCGGGCATCTCGTGCTCACAACGCTCCACACGAACGATTCGTCCGGAGCCGTGACCCGACTCGTCGAGATGGGCGTCGAGCCGTTCCTCGTGTCCTCGGCCGTGGATTGCGTGCTTGCGCAGCGCCTCGCCCGGCGCCTGTGCCCCGACTGCAAGACCGAGTACCGCCCTGCGGAAGAAGTGCTCATCGAGGCGGGCTACTCGCCCGATAACCTACCTGAGGTCGTCTACCGGCCAGTTGGCTGCAAGAAATGCGGCGGGACGGGATACCGGGGGCGCCTCGGCGTTCACGAGGTACTGCTCATGTCCGAAGAGATTCGCAGGTTGTGCGTGGCCGAGGCCACGTCGGAGCAGATCAAGCAAGTAGCGATCGAAGAGGGAATGCTGACACTCCGTCAGGACGGGTTGGAGAAGGTGCGGGACGGCTCAACGTCAATCGAGGAGATCTGCCGGGTCATCGTCTAGCGCGGCGCGCGACTGGGCGAATGAAACAAGGAGTGTAGTGAGATGGCGGTTTTCAACTACGCGGTTCGCGACAAAGCGGGCAAGGTCGTCAAGGGCCAGCTCGAGGGCGACAGCAAGGAGGTCGTCAGGGCGAAGCTCATGCAGATGGGCTACATCATCCTCGACCTCGAGCCGCAGAGCGCGATGGCCGCGCTCGGCAAGATCAGTCTCGGCTCGCGCGTGAAGTCGAAAGACATCACGATCTTCGCGCGTCAGTTCGCGACGATGATCAACGCGGGCCTGTCGCTCACCAAGTGCCTCTCCATCTTGGGTTCGCAGACCGAGAGCGCACCGTTGCGAGACGTCATCGGGCAGATCGCGCGCGACGTGGAAGCGGGCCAATCGCTCTCTGACTCCATGTCGAAGCATCCCCGCATATTCCCGCCGATCTTCGTGAACATGGTGCGAGCCGGCGAGACGGGCGGTGTGCTCGACGAGGTCCTGCTTCGTGTCGCCGACCATTTCGAGCGGGACGCTGCACTCAAGGGACGCATCAAGTCCGCCATGACGTACCCCATCGCGATGGGCTCGCTCGTCGTGATCATCCTCATTGCAATGATGGTCTTCGTGGTGCCGACGTTCGAGAAGATGTTCAACGACATGGGCGGCGAGCTTCCCCTCATGACTCAGATGCTCGTCGGCGTCTCGAACACCGTGGCGAGCTTCTGGGGCATCGTGATCGCCGGGGCGATCGTCGGAATGGTCATGGGGTTCCGTTGGTGGAAGCGCACGCCCTCGGGCAAGCTCATCTGGGACGGGATCACCTTGCGCATGCCGGTCTTCGGGTCGCTCGTGCGAAAGCTCGCGCTCGCGAAGTTCACCCGTACGTTCGGCACGCTCGTGTCGGCAGGCGTCCCGATCCTCTCCGCACTCGACATCGTGGCGGACACGTCCGGCAACGAAGTCGTCGCCCAGGCGGTCAAGAAGACTCGCTCCGCGATCAAAGAAGGCGAGACGATCGCCAAGCCACTCGGCGAGTCGCCGGTCTTTCCGTCGATGCTCGTTCAGATGATCGCGGTGGGCGAGGAGACGGGTGCTCTCGACGCCATGCTGACCAAGATCGCCGACTTCTACGACGAGGAAGTAGGGGCGGCTGTCGAGGGACTCACGTCGCTCATCGAGCCGCTCATGATGGCCTCGCTCGGCGCGGTCGTCGGCGTCATGGTCATCGCTCTCTACATGCCGATGTTCACCGTCATCTCGCTCGTGAAGTAGTCGCGAGCTCGCCATTCCGCAACGCCTGCGCCCCCGCAGCCATGTCGCTCGCGGGGGCGCTTGCCGTCTCGGCTGGGATGCCTTCGCCGAGCGTAGCTGCAGGTCCGCTCGTCGCTCTTGTGTGATGACCGGCACCAAATCGGACGATTTAGAAGAGAAATGCGCGGCGAACGCTAAAGTGCCGGCCTGCGGCTCCGATACCACTGGTGTCAGTAAGGGCGGAGAAGAACCGCCCGCGAGTCCCCCAAGGGGGAGAAGGAGGTGCTAGCCGTGAGGCTGTACCGCAGGGACGAGGGTTTCACCCTCATCGAGCTCATGGTCGTCGTTCTTATTATCGGTATCCTTGTTGCCATCGCCATCCCGGTCTTCAACACCGCGAAGGCCAACGCGCAGAAGAAGGCGTGCTTCGCCAACCAGCGCACGATCGAGGGTTCGGCCAACACGTACGAGGCCGAGAAGGGTGGCCCCCCGCCCACGCTGGCGACCCTGGTCACGACGAACTACCTCAAGACCATGCCGGACTGCCCGTCCAATGGTCCGCTCGCCGCTGGCGGCGCCGACTACTCGTGTAACAACACCACCACGGTTGACGGCGCCGCCGCTGGCGGTACCGGCTGCACGTTCGGTACCCCGGCCCACGGCTACTACCAGGTCGATCCATAGGTCGATCCGAACTAGTACGACTCTCACTGAGCTCGCAAGGAAGGCCCGCCCACCGGCGGGCCTTCTCCTTCGGGGGGTGGGCGATCACGGCCGTGCGGCGGTCCCAATGTGCCCTGCACCAGCGGGCGCCCTGCCGCGCTTTGGTATCATCGCGTCGCCCAGCGACCATTCGCGTAGCTCGGCCATCACACGGCGTTCCCGAGGGGGCTCTGGCCTTCGATGCAGGTGTTCTCGCTCGTGATACTCGGCGTTTTCGGTCTGGCGTTCGGCAGTTTCGCGAACGTCGTGATCTGGCGCTTTCCGCGCGGGGAGTCGCTCTCACACCCTGCGTCGCACTGTCCGTTGTGCGAGCACCCGATCCGCTGGTACGACAACATCCCCATCGCGTCGTGGATCGCGCTCAGGGCGCGGTGTCGCGACTGTGGGGCTCCCATCGCGATTCGCTACCCGCTCGTGGAGCTCGCCTCCGGCGCGCTCTGGGTGCTCGCGGGTCTGCTCTACGGTACTTCGGCTCGCACGGTGAGCGCGATCGTGCTCTTCTACCTGCTGCTCATCCTGTCGCTCATCGATCTCGACACCATGCGGCTGCCCAATCCGATCGTCGGGTTGCTCGCAGCTACGGGATTCGTCGGCCTGCTGCTGGCTCAATTCACCGGCGTTGATGCCGCACCCATCACCTGGACGGGTAGTCTGCCGCCCGCACGGCCGCTCGTGCTCGGAGTGACGGGCGCGCTCGTGGGAGCCGGCGTGAGTCTGGCCATTGCGAGCATCTACGCCGGGATCAGGAAGAGCTCAGGCTTCGGGATGGGGGACGTGAAGCTCCTCGGGGCGCTGGGATTGTTCTTCGGGCCCTACGTGCTCATGGTGCTCTTCTTCGGAAGCCTTGTGGGAGCGGTCGTGGGGCTGGCATCCGTTCGCGAGCGCGGGCAACTGCGCACGCGCAAGTTGCCATTCGGCCCGATGCTCGCGGTGGGCGCGCTTGTGACGGCCATCGCAGGGCCGGCGCTCTGGACGTGGTACACGACGCTCGTAGGGCTCCTCTAGGCAGCGAGTGCTCGCGGTCACGCACGGGACGCCGTTCGTCGGACGGTGAAGCTCTGCCGCACGCATGCATCTCAAGAGCCTTTGCACCTCTGCCTATGCCGCATGTGCACGCGGATAGTCGTCGCATGCGCCGGTGCGGCATTCGGCGGAAATTGGAGCCGACTCTAAAGACTTCGGCCCAATTGCCGAGACTAGTAGGTGTGGTATCATCCGCCACGGGAGCAACACCTAGCAACGAACGAAGCCTAATCGCAGCAGTACTTGAAGGGGGACCTCTTGGCTCCTGTCTCCTTCTCGTCGGGGGCGCCCATCGTCGGTCTTGATATAGGGACCGACCATGTACGGGCCGCACAAGTCAAACCGACGGGCTCGGGCTTCTCACTGACCGCTTACGGCCGTGTCAACATGCCGCTCGGCGCAGTCGTCGAGGGCGAGATCGTCGACACGGACGCGGTTGCTGCTGCCATTCGCGAACTCTGGAAGCGCTCCGGCGTGAAGGGCCGCGAGGTTGCTGTCGGCGTTTCGAACCAGAAGGTCGTCGTTCGCCTCATCGACCTGCCATTCATGGAGCGTGCCGAGCTCGAAGGCGCCATCCAGTACCAGGCGCAGGACTACATCCCGATCCCGGTCGAAGACGCGATCCTGGACTTCCACATCCTCGGCGACTACATGACTCCCGCCGACGAGCACATGATGGAGGTCCTTCTGGTCGCCGCGCAGCGGGATATGGTCGGTGCCGCCGTGGCCGCCGTCGAGTCGGCCGGTCTCAAGCTCATGCAGATCGACGTGACCGCCTTCGCGCTCGTCAGAGGGCTCTTCGGCCCGATTGCCCAGGTGCTCCCCGATGAGGTGGCCGAACCCGGAGAGGCTGTCGGCGTCATCCACATCTCGTCGGGCATCACGAACATCGCCGTCGTGGAACGCGATGTCCCGCGCTTCACACGCGTCTCCTCGCTCGCGGGAAACCAGTTCACGCAGGCCATCGCGAACGTGCTGAACGTGACGTTCGACGAAGCTGAGGAGCTGAAGATCCGAATCGGACTCCCCGGCCTCGATGCGGTTCCTGCCACCATCGCCGCGGGCGTCGACCCACAAACGGTCCAGATGGCGCAGGAGGCACTCGAGCGCGAGGTGAACAAGTTCATCGCCGAAGTGCGTCGTTCGCTTGACTACTACCTCACGCAGGCGACGCAGGTCCGCACCATCAAGCGGATCTACATGACTGGCAGCGGGGCGCTGCTCACAAACCTCGTGAGCTACCTCGAGCGCGGACTGCAGGCGCAGGTGCTCCTCGCCGACCCGCTCTCACGCGTGCAGGCCACGACTCCGGCGATCGAGCAGGCAGTAGCTGCGGACCGGCTTGGCTGCACCGCCGCCATCGGGCTCGCCATGGGCGGTGCGACGTAGATGGTACGCATCAACCTTCTGCCACGGGACATTCTCGAGAAGCGTCGCTACGAGCGCTACTTCGTGTGGGTCTATGTCGCGGCAGCGATCCTCGCAGTGCTGCTGCTCGGTATCTGGCTATTCCTTGGGCTGCAAGTGCAGCAGAAGAACAAGGATTTGCAGAGCCGCCAGGAACTCGCAAACAAGCTTCGCGCGGAGGCGGACGCGTTCGCGGTCTTCGAGCAGAAGCAGGCCGACCTCACCGCGCGACAGGAAATCGCCCAGCAGGCCCTTGCCGGTCGCATCAACTGGGCAAAGATAAACAACGAGATCTCGCTCGTGCTCCCGTCAGATGTCTGGGCCCAGAGTATGACCGCGAACCAGGACACGGGAATGCAGTTCACTCTGACCTCGCTCGACGCGGTGGACTCACCTGACGTTGGCCAGAAAGCGGTTGCGCGCACGATGGTTCGCCTGAACGATCTTGCCTCCTTGACGGACGTGTGGTTGATCGCGTCGTCAAAAACTGTGGTCGCGGAGGGCGAATCCAAGACCCCTATCATCCAGTTCCAGCTCACGTCTCAAGTCGTCAAGCCGGCCACGGCGAGTGCGACGGCAAGCCCGAGCGTGCCCGCCCCGCCTGCCTCGAACGGTCCGTAGAGGTTGAGGACGCGATGAAGCTGTCACCACGCAACCGACTCATCCTCACGATCGCCCTGGTCGTCGTTGTCGCGCTTGCCCTCGCCGGTTTCCTGATCTACCCGCAGTTCGGCAAGCTTGCTGATCTGGACAAGCAGATCGAACAGGCGCAAAGCCAGATCGACCAGGCGAAAGTGCTGCTGGAACAGCGCCAGGCTGTGAAGGGCCGCGCGGCGCAGACCGATGCCGAGCTGCTCAGGCTCTCCAACGAACTCCCTGAAAGCCCCGAGCTCGCCTCGTTCATCATCGAACTGCAGGACACGGCGAACGAGGCCGGCGTCGAGTTCGTCACGCTCACGCCGGACACTCCAGCGCAGAACACCGGGTACTCGTCCATCAAGATGAAGATGGACATTCGAGGCGGATGGGCCGACACCATCGACTTCCTGCACCGCGTGGCCGAACTCACTCGGCAGGTGCGGGTCATAGGGTATGCGGCGGTGCCGTACACCGAGCAGAGCACGGGGAGCTCCGACACCGCACAGAAGGTGCTGGTGTCGGTAGACCTCGAAGTCTATACGCTAGCAGCAGCCCAGTCCGCGACAGGCGCAGCCGCGCCGGCGCCGGCTCAGTAGGACGGTGACGAGTCAGTGGACGACGATCTGACACCGATGGAGCAGGCTCCGGAACTCGATACCTATGCTGCGACGCCAAAGCGATCGCGGACGGTGGCGTCATCGAAGCGCGGTAGGCTCGTCGTGGGTGCGCTGCTGTTCGTCTTCGTCGTTGCGGCGGCGGCGGTCCTCTTCCTGCTGTTCAGCCAGTCGTCGTCCGCACCATCGGGAAGTGACGTCGCTGCAGCCCCTGCAGCGCCAGGTGGCGAGCTGGCCCAGGCAACGACTCCCGCGCCCGAAGCGGCGGCTGTGCCCGCCGAGCCTGCCCAGGTTCCGCTGACCGAGGTGTTCACGTTCCGTGACATCTTCGAATCGCTCGTGACGCCGGTCTCGACAACGGGAAGCTCAGGCGATGCCGGCACTACGACGACGCCCGGTGGCGACGGCGGCACGGACGGAAACGGCTCAGGCGCTTCGGCGAACAGCATCCTGCTTCAGGACATCACCGTCGAGAACGGCGAGCCGACTGCGGTCATCGTGTGGGAAGGCCAGACCTACAACGCGCAGGAGGGCGACCAGATCGGCGACTCTCCGTGGCAAGTGCTCGATATCCGGGAGAGCTCCGTCGTCATGCTGTATGGCGATACTCAGGTCGTTCTGAGCGTGGGACAGCAGGTCTCGAAGTAGGACTTCTCGGCGCGTGACCCCCGAACCGGTGGTAGAATCTGCGCACCGGGTTCGGCAGGAAGGCCGCAGGTCATGCGCTACATCACCGCCGGCGAATCTCATGGACGGGTGCTCACGGCTATCGTCTCGGGCGTCCCCGCCGGGTTGAGCCTCGACGCTGCCCTCATCGATGGCGATCTCGCTCGCAGACAGAGAGGCTACGGTCGCGGGGGTCGTCAGGCCATCGAGACCGATCGCGCCCTCGTGCTCTCGGGCGTGCGCTTCGGGCGCACCATCGGAAGCCCCATCGCCCTCTCGATCGCCAATCGGGACTGGGACAACTGGCTCGACGTCATGGCGGTATCGGGCGCGAGGCCCGAAGGTGCGCGGGTGACCGCGCCGCGACCCGGCCACGCCGACCTCGCCGGCGTGCAGAAGACCGCGAGCGACGACGTGCGGGACATCCTGGAGCGCGCGAGTGCGCGCGAAACGGCGGCGCGAGTCGCCGCGGGCGCGGTCGGAAAGGCGGTGCTTGCGGAGCTGGGAGTCGTGGTGCGGTCGTTCGTGGCGTCCATCGGCACGGTTTCGATGCCGATGCCCGATGCGGCGTGGGAACTGGATGCCGACGCCGTCGAAGCGAGTGACGTGCGGTGCCCCGATCCCGAGGTCTCCGAGCGCATGCACCGTGCGATCGACGAGGCTCGGGCGGATGGAGAGAGCCTCGGGGGCACGTTCGTCGTGACCGCCACTGGGCTCGTGCCCGGCGTGGGCGGGTACGCCGAGGCGTGTCAACGACTCGATGCTCGGCTGGCGGCGGCCGTCGTCTCGATCCCTGCGATCAAGGGCGTGGAGTTCGGCGACGGTTTCGCGCTCGCAGGTCGCCTGGGTTCGCTCGCTCATGACGAGATTCTCCACGAGGCGGGACGCGGCATCCTGCGGCCGACCAACCGCGCAGGTGGGTTGGAGGGCGGCATGACGAACGGCGAGCCTCTCGTGCTTCGTGCCGCGATGAAGCCGATTCCCACGCTGATGCGCCCACTCGCGAGCATCGACATCGACACGCGCGAGCCTGTCGACGCCTCTCGCGAGCGTTCCGACGTGTGTGCGGTCCCGTCGGCGGCGGTTGTGGCCGAAGCCGAAGTGGCTCTCGTCCTTGCGGACGCCTATCTGGCGAAGTTCGGCGGTGACGCGATCGTTGATACCAGAGCGGCGCTCGACGCCTACCGCGCGAGGATTGCCGGATGACTCGGGAGACGCCGGGGCGCCACGTCTTCTTGGTGGGCTTCATGGGCGCTGGAAAGTCCACGGTCGGCAGGATGCTCGCCGACCTTCTGAAGCGTCCGTTCGTGGACCTTGACGCGCGTGTGGAGGAGCAGACCGGCAGATCGGTGGCCGAGGTCTTTGTCGAAGCGGGCGAGGAGGCATTCCGGGCGATCGAATCCGAGACGCTCGCGCTGCTTCGGGGGGCTGAGCCGTCCGTCGTCGCGTGCGGCGGAGGTATCGTGCTGCTGCCCGAGAACCGTCACGTCCTTCGGGAGCTCGGTACGGTCGTGTACCTGAAGGTGACGGCGGGAGAGGCCCTCGCCCGCATCGGCGACGTAGAGGGGCGACCGCTGCTCGCGACCGGCGACCCGTCAGCTGCGACCACCCTGCTCACTGCGCGTGAGGGGCTCTACCGTGCGGTGGCGGACCTCGCCTTCGACACGGCCGGGCAGGACCCGGGGGCGATCGCAGCCCGCATTGCGGACGAACTCACGATCGGTGGTGTAGTGCGATGAGCACGCCCGTTCAGGTGCGGGTCCCGCTTGCCGCCGAGCCATACAACGTGTACATCGGCTCCGGAGTGCTGGCATCGGCGGGGGACCGGATTCGCGCGGTCACGCGCGCCCATCGGGCGGCAGTCGTGACGGACACCAACGTCGCCGGACGATTCGCACATGTCGTGAGAGAGTCGCTCGAGTCCGCTGGTTTCGCCGTGGTCGATGTGACGGTCCCAGCGGGCGAGGCCTCGAAGTGCTGGGAGGCGGCCGGCAGGCTGCTCGAGTCACTCGCCGAAGCCGGTCTCGACCGGACCGATCTCGTGGTGGCGCTCGGCGGCGGCGTGGTGGGCGACCTCGCGGGGTTTGTCGCAGCATCGTTCCTGCGCGGGGTGGACTTCGTCCAACTCCCTACGACGCTGCTCGCGCAGGTGGACTCCTCGGTCGGCGGCAAGACCGGCGTCGACCTTCGTGCCGGCAAGAACCTCGCGGGAGCCTTCAAGCAGCCGCGCGTGGTGCTTGCCGACACGGATACGCTCGCGACACTGCCTGAGAGCGAGTGGCAGAGCGGTCTGGCCGAGGTGGTGAAGGTGGCGGTGCTCGAAAGCGAGGAGTTCCTCGGCTGGATGGAGACATCTGTAGTGCGGCTTGTCCAGCGAGAGCCCGACACGGTGGCAGAGGCTGTTCGGCGCGCTGTTGGTTTCAAGGCGCGCATCGTGACCGCCGACGAACGCGAGGCGGACCTGCGCGAGTGCCTCAACTACGGGCACACGTTCGGCCACGCGCTCGAGAAGGTGGCCGGGTACGGCACTCTGCCGCACGGGGTCGCCGTCGCCGAGGGCATGCGCTTCGCCTCGCTTCTGGCGGTCGAAGCGATCGGCGCGTCGACCGCCTTCGCCGGGCGCCAGCACCGTCTCTTGGACCTGCTCGGCATCCCGCGTGCGACCGGTGACTTCGAGGCGAGGGATCTCAGGGCGGCGATGTCGTCGGACAAGAAGGCCCGCGACGGCACGCCGCGTTTCGTGCTCGCGGACGGGCCGGGATCCTGGCGTGTTGCTCCCGTGCCTGACGCGCTCGTGGATCGACATGTCGAGGCATTCGTGGCCCGGTTGGCCGGAATCGGGTCGCGAGATGAGGAGGGGCTGTGACACGAGTCCTGGTTCTCAGCGGACCCAACTTGAATCTGCTCGGCACGCGGGAGCCCGAAGTCTACGGCTCGATGACGCTCGGCGACATCGAGAACCTCGTCAGGTCACGTGCGGCCGAACGGGGCGTGCAGGTCGAGTTCCTCCAGTACAATCACGAGGGAGAACTCGTCGATGCGGTGCACGCATCATCTGGGAAGTTCGACGCCATCGTGTTCAACCCGGGTGCGTTCACGCACTACTCGTACGCGCTGCGTGATGCGGTTTCCGCCGTGGACGTCCCAGTCGTTGAGGTCCACTTGAGCAACATCGCCGCGCGCGAGCCGTTCCGGCGCGAGAGCGTGATCGCTCCGGCGTGCGCGGGGCAGATCGCCGGCTTCGGCGCGCAGTCGTACGTGCTCGGACTCGAGGCGGCGCTCACGGTCGCCGAGGGCACCGCCCGATGAATCCGGCCCGACGCCTGGCTGCGATCCGCCAGACCATGGTCTCTGAGTCCGTGGACGCGCTCCTTCTCGCCACTCCGGCCAATGTCGCGTACCTCACGGGGTTCGAGAGTGTGTTTGACGAGGAGCCCTCGGCGGTGTGCGTGATCACCCAGAGTGCTGCTCGCGTCTACGTTGACTCTCGCTACGATGAGGGCACGCGTGCCGCTGCGGAGGGCGGCGCATGGTCGGTCGTTGGACCCGAGTCCGACGTGTGGGAGCGAGCGCTCGGGGACCTGGCGCCCGATGGCGCCTCGTCAGTCGCACTAGAGGCCTCCGTGTCGCACAAGCGATACATGAAGGTCGCCGCAGTCCGCGGCGGGGAGCTTCGCGAGGCCGATGCTTGGGTCGAGCAGATCCGCATCGTCAAGGAGGACGAGGAGATCGAGCGTATCGCTTCTGCCGCGGCGCTCGCTGATGCCGCATTCGACCATGTTCTCGGCATCATCGCGCCGGGCGTGACCGAGATCGACATCGCGCTGGACCTCGAGCTGTTCATGCGACGCCACGGCTCGGAGGGCGTTGCGTTCCCGTCCATCGTTGCGAGCGGTCCGAACGGCTCCCGGCCTCACGCGAAGGTGACCGGTCGGGCTCTCGAGCGCGGCGATCTCGTGACGATGGACTTCGGCGCGAGGGTCGGGGGCTACTGCTCGGACATGACGCGGACGGTCGGAGTGGGGGAGATCGACGCCGAGCGTCGGAGGATCTATGAGACCGTGCGTGCCGCGAACGAAGCAGGACTCGCGGCGGTGCGCGGCGGGCGAGCGGGAAGGGAGATCGATGCGGCTGGCCGGTGCGTGATCGATGCCGCGGGATTCGGCGATCGATTCGGCCACGGTCTCGGCCACGGGGTCGGACTCGAGGTGCACGAAGCTCCGAGCGTGGGCCCACGAGGAGTCAAACCCGTGCCCGCTCACTCGGTGATCACCGTGGAGCCCGGTGTCTACGTGCCCGGTGTGGGCGGTGCTAGAATCGAGGACTTGGTGGTCGTGGGCGAGGACGGGCCGACCGTGTTGAGCCACTCGCCGAAGGACCTCATCGAGCTGTAAGACGCCTGGCCCAGGCCGATCGCAGGGTGACACGAGAGGACGCGCAGCATGGCTGTAACCACGAACAACTTCAAGAACGGCATGTGCATCATCTACGACGGCAAGCGCTGGATCATCGTCGAGTTCCAGCACGTCAAACCCGGCAAGGGCGGCGCGTTCGTACGTACCAAGCTGAAGGAGCTCTCGACCGGCCGCGTCGTGGATGTGACATTTCGCGCGGGCGAGAAGCTCGATGACGTCCGCATCGAGACGAAGCGCATGCAGTACCTCTACCACGATGGCCCTACCTACCACTTTATGGACACGTCGAGCTACGAGCAGGTCGAGCTCGACTCCGGGTTCGTCGGCGAAGCGGCGAGATGGCTGAAAGAGAACGACGAGATCGAGATGATGACCGCCGACGGCGACTACCTCGGTGTCGAGCCGCCGATGTTCGTCGAGCTCGCGGTGGTCGAGACAGACCCGGGCTTCAAAGGCGACACCGTGCAGGGCGGCACGAAGGCGGCGACGCTCGAAACCGGCGCGGTCGTGCAGGTCCCGATGTTCGTCGAGGCAGGCGACACGCTCAGGATCGACACGCGCGATGGCCGCTACGTGACACGCGTCTAGCACCGTCCCGCGCATCGCGCGCGCGGACGACTGCCGCTCTCGGAACCACGTCCGCCGCCGTACTCGGCATCCTGCATCGCCCTGCGACCGTCGTCTATACTGTACGTTCCAGCAGTCGGCAGCCGGCACGTCCGGCGCTCAGACGCGCACGCAAGGGGTAGGCGATGCGTCCAGTACACATCACGGACACGACGCTCCGCGACGCACACCAGTCGCTCTGGGCGACGCGCATGCAGGTTGGCGATATGCTGCCGATCTTGCCCAAGATGGACGCCGTGGGGTACTGGTCACTCGAGGTCTGGGGTGGAGCGACGTTCGACGCCGCACTCAGGTTCCTCGACGAGAACCCATGGGAGCGCCTGCGGGTCATCAAGCAGCACTGCCCGCGAACGCCCCTGCAGATGTTGCTGCGCGGCCAGAACCTGGTCGGCTATCACCACTACAGCGACGACATCGTCCGACGGTTCGTGCACGCGGCCAAGCGCAATGGTATCGATGTCTTTCGTGTCTTCGACGCCTTGAACGACATCCGCAACGTTGAGGTTTCGGCCGAGGCGATCAAGGAGTGCGGCGGCCACTTCGAAGGTGCGATCTCCTACACGGTGAGCCCCGTGCACACCCTCGACAGCTTCATCGATTACGCGGTACAGCTCAAAGAACTCGGCGCCGACACGATCTGCATCAAGGACATGGCGGGCATGCTGACGCCGTTCCGAACCGAGAAGATGGTGCGGGCGCTTGTCGAGAATGTCGGGCTACCCATCCACGTGCATTGTCACTACATCGGCGGCATGGCACCGATGAACTACATCAAGGCCGCCGAGGCGGGCGCGGAGATCGTCGACACAGCGGTCGTGGCCCTTGCCTTCGGCAACAGCCAGCCAGCGGTCGAGACCATCGTCGCTGCGCTCAAGGAATCCCCGTACGACACCGGTATCGACCTCGACCTGCTCTTCGAGATCGCCGAGTACTGGGAGGCGGTGCGCGAGAAGAAGAAGCTCAAGCGAGGCATTACGACATTGCTGTCGATGGAGGTCTTCTCGCACCAGGTGCCGGGCGGCATGATGAGCAACCTCGTGAGCCAACTCGAGGAGCAGAAGGCGAGCGAACGCCTTCCCGACGTGCTCGCCGAGATTCCGAAAGTCCGCGCCGAAGTCGGCTATCCGCCGCTCGTCACGCCGCTCTCCCAGATTGTGGGCACGCAGGCTGTCATCAACGTGCTCACGGGCAAGCGCTGGGCGGTTGTTCCTCAGGAGATGAAGGACTATATCAAGGGCCTCTACGGCAAGGCACCCGGCCCTATGGACAAGGAGATCGTGACCAAGGTCCTTGCCGGAGACTCGCCGCTGCCGCTCGACGTGCGGCCCGGATCGCTCGTGACGATGGCGTACGACGAAGTCGCCGCGGACATCGGCGATCTGGCGAAGAGCGAGGAAGACGTGCTCATGTACGCGCTCTTCCCGAACGAGGCCCGACAGTACCTCACCCAGCACCAGGAGGGCGCCGAGAAGGCAGTGTTCATGGTCGCCGAGGAGATCAACACCTACAAGGAGGACGAGTACGTGGACGTGAACCAGATCCGCGAGCTCATCAAGATCGTCGAACTCTCGGACATCGCCGAAGTGGTGGTTGAGGAGGCTGGCACCAAGGTCATTGTGCGCAAGAGCGGAGCCGGGCCTACCCCGGTGGTTGCCGCCGCAGTGTCAGCTACTGGGCCCGAGGCTCAGGGACCTGCGTCCACCGCTCCGGCCGCAGCACCGGTAGCGGCCGAAGCCGAGCGCCCCACCACGTGGCGGACGGTCATCGCACCCATGGTCGGCACCTACTATGAGTCTCCGGCTCCGGGTGCCGACCCATTCGTTCGCGTTGGGGACTCGGTCTCGGAGGGCCAGCCGCTCTGTATCCTCGAGGCGATGAAGCTCATGAACGAGATCGTCGCCGAAGAAGCGGGCATCATCCGGGAAGTCGCGCTCGGCAATGCGTCCGCCGTCGAGTATGGCAGCGTCCTGTTCTACTACGAGCCGCTGTAGGGGCGCCCGGATGTTCGATCGCATCCTCATCGCCAACCGCGGCGAAGTTGCGCTGCGGGTCATACGCGCGTGCAAGGAAATGGGCGTTGAGACAGTCGCCGTGTACTCCGACATCGACCGTGATTCCCTGCACGCCCGCATGGCGGATCGGGCTGTCTGCATCGGTCCCGCACCCTCGGTGCAGAGCTACCTCAATATGCCCAACATCATCTCCGCGGCGCTCACGAGCGGCGCTCAAGCCGTGCACCCCGGCTACGGGTTCCTCGCAGAGAACGCGGCGTTCGCGCGCGCCGTCGCCGACTCGGGTCTCACGTTCATCGGCCCCAGCCCCGACGCTATCGAGCGGATGGGCGACAAGGCGGTCGCCAAGGAGACGATGGCGCGAGCCGGCGTTCCTGTGGTGCCGGGATCTGACGGTCCCGTCGATACCGTAGAGGAGGCGGAACGCTTCGCCGCGGAGATCGGGTACCCCGTGCTCATAAAGGCCACCGCGGGTGGGGGCGGCAAGGGCATGCGGGTCGCGGAGGGCGAGGAACAGCTCGCGGCGAATTTCACCGCCGCGAAGACCGAGGCGGCAGCAGCCTTCGGCAACGACGTGGTCTACATCGAGAAGTACCTGTCGCGTCCCCGCCACGTGGAGATGCAGGTGCTCGCCGACACACACGGAAACGCCGTCCACCTGTTCGAACGCGACTGCTCGATCCAGCGGCGGCATCAGAAGCTCGTGGAGGAGGCGCCCTCGCCGGCTCTCACGCCTGAGATCCGCGCCAAGATGGGCGAAGCCGCGTTGCTCGCGGTCCGCGCCGTCGGCTACGTCAATGCCGGCACCGTCGAGTTCCTGCTCGACACCGACGGGCGGTTCTACTTCATGGAGATGAACACACGCGTGCAAGTCGAGCATCCGGTGACCGAGCAGGTCACCGGCGTGGACATCATCAAGGAACAGATTCGGATCGCCGCTGGGCTCGAGATGAGGCACAAATCGCAGGCGGACATCGAGCTTCGGGGTCACGCGATCGAGTTCAGGATCAACGCCGAGGACCCGACTCACGGCTTCAGGCCCCACCCCGGGCTCGTCGAGGTGTTCAACCCGCCGGGCGGATTCGGCGTGAGAGTCGACAGCCATCTATACTCGGGCTATCGCGTCCCGCCGACCTATGACTCGCTCCTCGGAAAGCTGATCGTCTGGGGCGAAACGCGCGGCGAGGCCGTCAACCGGGCGCGCCGCGCGCTCGACGAGTTCATCGTCACCGGTATCCCGACCACCATAGCGTTCCACCAGGCGGTCATCGAGGTACCCGCCTTCAAGCAGGGCGATGTCTATACTGACTTCGTCGAGCGGTACATGGGCGACTGGAACGGCTGATCGGAGCGGGCGATGTCTGACGAGATCAAACTAGAAGGACTGGGCGTTGCGCCTAGCGTCGTGGACACAATCGTCACCCTCGCGGCGGAGGCCGTCGAAGGGGTCGCGGCCGTCGGCGCTCCCGGGCTTGCGGGGCTCGTCCAGAAGGGCGTGGCCAAGGGCGCGAGTCGCGCGGTCGAGGTTACGGCGGGCGAGGACGGTTCGGTGGCGGTGAACGTCCACATCCACGCGGTGTACGGGCATCAGCTCCTCGAGGTCGGTCGAAACGTGCAGGCTGCTGTCGCCGATGCCATGGCGAGCCAGGTCGGCGTTACCGTCACGGCGGTCGACGTGTACATCGACGGCATCGTCTTCGAGAAGTAGCGGCATGCACTGATGCTTGAACGCCGCAGAGCGAGACGCCAGGCTCTACAGATCCTCTATCAGCGAGAAGTGAGCACGCAGTCGGTCAGTCGCATCCTCGCCGATCGCTCGTTCGTGGCCGATGAGGTTGAACTGGACGAGCCGAGCGAGTTCTGCCGGCTGCTCGCGCTCGGAACCGAGCAACACATGGAAGAGATTGATGAGCTCATCGGAAAGGTCTCGGAACACTGGGTTGTGTCGCGGATGCCGCTCGTGGATCGCAACATCCTCCGCGTCGCAGTCTTCGAGCTGCTCTATCTCGATGAAGTACCCGCCTCGGTGACCATCAACGAGGCCGTAGAGCTCGGCAAGACCTACGGCGGCGAGGACTCGTCGAAGTTCATCAACGGCGTGCTCGGACGCATCGCCGATCAACAGGCTGCGGCGCACCCGGCGCCCTTGACGACTTCGGAGAGTGCCGATGGGTGAGGCGGAATACACATTCGCGCAGGCGCGCGCGCGGTTGGAGGATATCGTCGGTCAGGTGCGCAAGAAGGACCTGTCACTGGAGCGCAGCCTCGACCTGCTTGAAGAGGGCGTGCGTCTCGCGAACGTGTGTACGGAGCAGATCGACCAGTCCGAGTGGCGCGCCGTTGCCGAGGAGCTGCAGGCCGAGGCCGACACCACCGAGAGCGCGCTGTCCGACGAATCGGAGGACCGCACGGATTCGGCTGGCCGCCTAGACGCGGACCTCGGCGATGACGACGGCGAACTGGAACCGGTCGCAGAGCAGTAACGCGGCGATGACGCGCAGCGGCGTTCGATTGTGGCCCCGAGCGGCCCGTACTATCGTTTGTGTACCGAATGCGGTGTTCGTACGAGCTGCATGACGTGACGAGGACCCTGGAGATGAACGTCCGGTGGACGAAGAGCGCATTCTCGATCGCATAGAGTCGCCGGCGGACCTCGGGCCGCTCGGTGACGCAGAGCTCAAGCAGCTCTGCGCTGAGATTCGGGACGAGCTCGTCGCCACCGTGTCGCAGACCGGGGGGCATCTTGCCCCGAACCTCGGCGTAGTTGAACTCACTATCGGCATCCACCGCGCCCTGGACTGTCCTCGCGACAAGATCATTTGGGACGTCGGTCACCAGTCCTACGTGCACAAGTTGCTCACCGGACGCCGGGAGAGATTCGGTACGCTCAGGCAGTACGGGGGCGTGTGCGGATTCCCCAAGCGCGCTGAGTCTACCTGTGACGTGTTCGACACGGGTCACGCGTCCGACTCGCTGTCTGTGGCCCTCGGTCTCGCCGAGGCGCGAGACCGCGTCGGAGGCGATGAGACTGTCCTTGCCGTCATCGGGGACGGATCGCTCACCGGCGGCATGGCCTTCGAGGCTCTGAATCAAATCGGGCACTTGGGCTCGCGCCTCGTGATCGTGCTCAACGACAACGAGATGTCCATCGCTGAGAATGTCGGCGCGCTCGCACACTATCTTGCTCGCGTTCGCCTCGATCCCCGCTACAACCGTCTGCGTGACGACGTCGAGTCCCGCCTTGCGCGAACGAAGCTCGGCGCCGTGATGGTAGGCGCCGGCGAGGCCGTCAAGGAGTCGGTGAAGCAGCTGCTGGTTCCGGGCATGTTGTTCGAGGAGCTGGGGCTGAAGTACGTCGGCCCGATCGACGGGCACGACATCGAGGCCGTGCAGTCCTCCGTGCGGTGGGCTGCGAATGCCGGAGGGCCGGTCATCATTCACGCGGTCACGCGCAAGGGCGCTGGGTACGTCCATGCCGAGAACGAGCCCGAGTCGTTCCACGGCATCAGTCCGTTCTCGATTGACACCGGTCGCCCGAATGGCTCAGGCGGCCCCCTCTCGTTCACCGAGACGTTCAGTCGCGCGCTCGTCGCCGAGGCCGAGCACGACGAGCACGTCGTCGCCATCACCGCAGCGATGCCGTCCGGCACCGGGCTTGACGCCTTCGCCGAGCGGTTCCCGCAGCGCTTCTACGACGTGGGCATCGCGGAGCAGCACGCGGTCGGCCTGGCTGCGGGACTGGCGCTCGGCGGGCTCACGCCCGTTGTCGCCATCTACTCGACCTTCCTGCAGCGTGGCTACGACCAGCTCATCATGGACGTCGCGCTGCAGAACCTCCATGTCGTCTTCTGCTTGGACCGGGCGGGTTTGGTGGGGGAGGACGGGCCGACGCACCACGGGGTGTTCGACCTCACCTACCTCAGGTCCATCCCAAACATGATGGTTCTGGCTCCAGCAGACGAGGCCGAGCTCGTGAACGCGCTGCACACTGCGCTCGCCGCCGACGGCCCCGTTGCGATCCGCTACCCGCGTGGCGCCGGAGTCGGCGTCCCGCTTCCCGAGAAGCCCGTGATCTACGAGGCCGGCCGCGGCCAAGTGCGGCGCGAAGGCACCGACGTGGCGATTCTCGCGGTCGGCAGGATGGTGCCGGTCGTCGAGAAGGCGGCGGACTTGCTTGCGGCCGGCGGTGTGTCGGCCGAGGTCGTGAATATGCGGTGGGTAAAACCCCTTGACCTCGGGCTGCTCTCCGAGGCCGCCACGGCATACCCGCTCGTGGTCACCGTTGAGGAGAACACCGGGGTCGGGGGATTCGGCGCGGCTGTGTGCGAGTCCTTGTCCGACCTGGGGCTGACAACTCCCGTGCTTCGTCTCGCGATACCCGACTGTTTCGTGACCCACGGTGCCATGTCGAAGCTTCTCGCAGATGTCGGCCTCACGCCCGAGGGTGTACATGATGCCGTCATCGGCAGGCTCCGAGAGCTTCGCGATGCGGCGGTGCCTTCCCCCGAGTCCGGATCCCATGGCGCGGCGACGAGCAGACGTCGTCCTCGTTGAGCGAGGGCTTTTCGAGTCCCGCGAGCAGGCTCGCGCCGCCATCCTCGCTGGGGAAGTGCGCATCGGCGACTCCCCGATCGCGAAAGCAGGCGAGCTGATCGATCCGGACAGCGCCCTTGTGGTGGCCGAGCGTCCACGGTTCGTGTCTCGGGGCGGCGACAAACTGCTCGGAGCGCTCGAGGCGTTCTCGCTCGACGTCGCCGGCATGCGTGCGGTTGACGTCGGGGCATCCACTGGCGGGTTCACGGACTGTCTGCTCAAGGCTGGTGCGTGCTCCGTGTGCGCGATCGACGTCGGCTACGGTCAACTCGCCTGGGCGCTCCGCACCGATCCGCGCGTGCACGTGGTCGAACGGACCAACATCCGGGCCGTGGACCCCGCCGCGGTGGGCGCGCCGTTCGATCTCGCCGTCGTGGATGTGTCGTTCATCAGCCTTGGGCTCGTTCTGCCGCAGCTCTCGGCACTCATCGGCTCGTCGGGGCAGCTGCTCGCGCTGGTAAAGCCCCAGTTCGAGGCGGGTAAGGGGCGTGTGGGAAAACGAGGCGTCGTTCGAGACCCGGCGGTCCACAGGGACGTACTGGCGCAGGTCGTGGAGGCGGTGACGAGCGCGGGCCTCCGCGCACGTGGGCTGACGTGGTCGCCCATAACCGGACCCGAGGGTAACATTGAGTTCTGGATCTGGGCGGCGGCTGCCGGAGAGCCGACCGCGGTGGACATCGACCACGTGGTGGCCGAAGCGCACACGAGGCTGGGAGGATAGGTGCGAGTACTGCTCGTCCCCAACACGGCGAATCCGCCTGCCCTGGCCGCGGCCACCGAGATCGCCGCGTGGCTCGTCGGACTCGGTTTCGAGCCCGCTCTGACGGCCGAGGATGCGGACGCTGCGGGCCTAGCCGGGTTCGCAGTTTCACCCTCCGACCTTGGGGAGCCCGCGCTCGTCGTCGCCCTCGGTGGCGACGGCACCATTCTCAAGGCGGTACACATCCTGGGGGAGATAGAGGCGCCGATCCTCGGAGTGAACTTCGGCAGGCTCGGGTTCCTCTCCGGTGCGCGAGCGGAGCACGCGCGCGAGGCTATCGAAAGTGCGCTCGCGGGCGAGGCGCGGATCGAACGTCGCGTCACGCTTCGTGTCGATCTCGTGATGGAGGGCCGATCGGTCGGGACGTACCGGGCACTGAACGAGGTGTTCTTCGGTCGAGGAGTCTCCGGTCGTGTGGTGACGATGGAGATCTTCGTGGACGGAGGACGCGTGATGCGGTTCAACGGAGACGGGGTGGTGGTCGCAACCTCAACCGGTTCGACCGCGTACGCGCTTTCTGCCGGTGGCCCCATCGTTGCGCCCGACGTCGCCGGTCTCGTGGTGGTGCCAGTCGCGCCCCACACGCTTACGGCCCGTCCCCTCGTCGTCGGGCCCTCGGCGGTCGTCGAGATCGAGCTGCCGGACCCCGCACGCTCGGATGCGTGTCTCACCATCGACGGTGACCACGTTCCGTGCCGCCAGCGGATCGATCGCGTGACCGTCACTCAGGGAGCCAACGACGTCACGCTCGTCCGGCTCGACGGGCGGGAGTTCTTCGATGTTGTCGCCGAGGAGTTCTTCGGAGGCTGATGTGCTCGAGGAACTCCACGTTCGCGATCTTGCCCTCATAGATGACGTCTGGCTCGAATTCGGCCCCGGCATGACCGTGCTGACCGGCGAGACGGGTGCCGGCAAGACAGCGCTCGTCGGCGCGCTCAAGCTGCTCGTCGGCGAGCGCGCGGACTCCATGCTCGTGCGGTCCGGTGCGAGCGAGGCGCTGGTTGAAGGCCGCTTTGCAATCGAAGACACGGAGATCGTCGCGCGGCGCCGCGTGAGCGTCGACGGCCGCTCGCGCTGCACGCTCGACGACGAGATGACCACCGTGTCAGCCCTCGCCGCGCGCCTCGGGCCGCTCATCGACCTGCACGGGCAACACGACCACCAAGCGCTCCTTGTTCCGGCCTCGCACGTGCTCTATCTGGATCGTCACGCTGGCCCGCCCCTCCCCGAGGCGCTCGGGCTGTACCGGGAGGCGCACGATCGCTTTGGTCATGCGGTTGCCGTGCATGCGGAGCGTGCGAGGGCGCTGTCGGAATCCGAACGCCAGGCGGACTACCTGCGATTCGTGGTCGCCGAGATCACCGATGCCGGGGTGCGTGCCGACGAAGACGCCGAGCTTGAGGCGCGATTGCCGGGGCTCAGGCACGCAGAGCGCCTCATGGAGGCGGCTGCCCAGTCGGCGTCCGCTCTGCGCGCGGAGGGGGGCGCGTCGGATGTCGTTGGGACGGCGACAGCCCTGCTTGCCAAGGCCGCGGGACTCGACCCCACACTCGACTCTCTCGCCGAGCGTCTCGCCGACGTCCACGCTACGCTCGATGACGTAGCGGTGTCGATCCGGTCGTACGGCGAGTCGCTCGAGCACGATCCCGCGGCGCTTGACGAGATCGAGGGGCGCTTGGCCACGCTGGGCGCGCTCAAGAAGAAGTACGGTCCGGCGCTCGGCGACGTTCTGCGGACCCAATCTGACGCGGCGGAGCAGCTCGAGGTGCTCGCTGCCGGCGAGGATGGACTCATGGCCGCACAAGAAACGGTTGCCGTCGCCGAAGGTGAGCTCCGCGAGCGAGCATCGGTGCTCGAGCGCCTTCGGCGTGACGCAGCCCCGGGGTTCGTCGACGCGCTTGTGGATGCGAGCGCCGACCTAGCCATGGAATCCGCACGGTTCGAGGTCTCCTTCACGGATCTGCCGTTCGAGACCTGGACGATCACGGGTCCGCACCGGGTGGAGTTCCTGTTTGCGGCCGCGCCGTCCGAGCCCGCCCGCCCGCTCGCTCGCATAGCATCCGGCGGGGAAATCTCGCGCGTCATGCTCGCGCTCAAAAGCGTCCTCGGGAGTGCCGATGACGTTCCGATACTGGTGTTCGACGAGATCGATGCAGGAATCGGCGGTGCGACCGCTCATGCCGTCGGTAGGCGGCTTGCCTCTCTCGCTCGTGGCCGTCAGGTGATCGTCGTGACCCATCTCGCGCAGGTCGCTGCGTTCGCCGACCGCCAGCTCGTCGTCGTGCGCTCTACCGAGGACGGGAGAGCAGCCACGCGTGTCAGCGCCGTCGAGGGCGGCGAGCGCTTGGTCGAGCTGGCGCGGATGCTGTCGGGCACGGACTCGGACGCGAGTCTTGCCCATGCCAACCAGCTCCTCGAAAGCGCGCAGGTTGAGGCGTCAAGAGTCGCTGCGCCGAACTAGCCGGCGTTCGCTTTGGAGTCGCGCAGTTGACAGCTCGAAGCGTCGGCTGCGGCAACCGTTCGGAGCGGGGGCGTGTGCTACGATAGCCGCTCGTCGGACGGCCCTGTCGTCCGAGTCGATCCGGGAGCGTTCATGCGTCACCAGGGCGTCGCCAAGCTCGACAAGCGAACGAAAGACCTCGTCAAGCGGCTCAACCCCGACAGCGTCGCCATCATCGATCACATCGATATGGATCGGGTCAGCGCCGAGTCGCTCGTTTCGACCGGCGTCGAGGTCGTGGTCAACGCATCGGAGTCGATTTCCGGCGTCTACCCGAACCTTGGACCCCTCATCCTTACTCGGAGTGGCATCACGCTACTCGACAACGTCGGGACAGCGGTGTTCGACCTCGTCCGAGAGGGCGACCACATCGAGGTGGTGGGGGACGACGTCATCCGGCAGGGCGAGATCGTGGCGAGCGGTACGCGTCTGTCGGTCACATCGATCGAAGCTGCCATGGAGCAGGCCAAGGCCGGGCTCTCCACGCAACTCGACAAGTTCGCTCGGAACACGATCGAGTACCTCGAGCAGGAGCAGGCGCTTCTCACGGACCCCACGTGGGTTCCGCGCACTCGAGTGCACCTGAGCGGGAGGCACGTGCTGGTTGTGGTGAGAGGCTACGACTACAAGGAGGACCTCGGTGCACTGAGGCCCTACATCCGCGAGATGCGGCCCGTGTTGGTGGGCGTTGACGGCGGTGCGGACGCGATCATGGACGCCGGATTCGCCCCCGACATCATTGTCGGCGACATGGACTCGGTCTCGGACGGCGCGCTTCGCAGCGGAGCCGAACTCATCGTGCACGCCTATGCGGACGGCCGATGCCCCGGGATGGAGCGGCTCGACTCGCTGGGGCTTCCGGGAACATCGTGGCCGCTGGGGGCAACGAGCGAGGACCTTGCGTTGTTGCTTGCCTACGAGTCGGGAGCCGATCTCATCGTGGCCGTTGGCACGCATGCCAACCTTGTCGAGTACCTGGACAAGGGCAGGAAGGGCATGGCGTCAAGCTTCCTCGTCCGGCTCAAGGTCGGCCCGAAGCTCGTGGACGCAAAAGGCGTGAACAAGCTCTACCGCACGTCGGTCGGCCCGGCCGATCTCCTCTTGCTCGTCGGGGCGGCTCTCATCGCGGTCACTGCGATCGTGTTCGTCTCGCCAGTGGCCCGCTCCATGATGGAACTCATCGTGCTCAAGATGCGCACCTGGCTCGGCGTGTAGCGGCGGTCTGGCGCATACTGGCGCCTGACGCGGCCAAAGGAGTTGTGGCATGTACAACCTGCGCTACCACATTGCCTCTCTTGTCGCGGTGTTCCTCGCGCTTTCGGTGGGACTCGTTCTCGGCAGCATCGTCGTCGAGCGTGGAACCATCGACCGACAGCAGGCAGCGCTCGTCCGGAGCCTGCAGAAGGACTTCGTGCGCATCAACGCCGAGAACAGGGTGCTCGGTGCTCAGGTGAGCGCGAGCGAGGAATTCGCCAACGCGCTCGTCCCACAGACAACGCAGGGTCTCCTCGAGGGGCGGACCATTCTCGTCCTCACGAACGCGGGACGCACCGACGGGCTGTCTTCGGCGGTCAACGCGATCGAAGACGCGGGAGGGCGTGCTGCCATCGCGATGCTGCAAGAGCAGGGGCTGAGCCTCGACAAACCGTCAGTCTCCTCGGCCGCAACCGCCGTGCTGGGCGACACTGTGAGTACGAACGAACTCGACGAATCCGTCGCGGCATCGCTCACCGCCGAGTGGACCGGGACCGGCCCCCGTCAGCTCGTGGACGCCCTTGTCGAAGCTCAAGCGATACGCATGGAGAACATGCCGTCTGACACCCCCGCTGATGGGTTCGTGGTGCTCGCCTCGTGGGACAGCGAGGCCGATCCTCTGACCCTCAAACTGGCGGCGCTCGCACGAGATCGCGGCCGCGCTGTCGTGGGGGCTCAGGCGTTCGCTTCTTCCACGCGCGTGGCGGCGACGTTCGCTGACGAGGGATTCGATTCGGTGAACGACCTCGGGACGCCGAGAGGGGAGTACTCGCTCGCGCTGCTGCTCGCCGGTCGTGCCACGGGATCCTACGGCGTGGGGCCCGCCGTCGACGGTCCGTTCCCTCCCGTCCCCGCCCAACCGTCGAAGTAGGGTCCTGGGGCGGGCAAGATCGGTTCCGCCCTCTGCGGGTTGGCCGGCTGGCACTAGGGTCGTTCGAACGCCATGCGGACGAGTGCCATCACCACATGGGTGAACTGCCGACCTCGGTGGACGAACCCCGCGAAGTCGCGTCCGGTCGCCGCGTGAGACATCGTCGTCGGCACCTCGACGAGGCGTAGGCCGGCCCGCAGGGCACGGACGCTCATGGTGACCTCCACGCCGAAGCCCGCAGAGAACGGGCGCACCGCGTCCACCGCCGCGCGGGTGAGGGCGCGTTGCCCCGAGAGGGGGGCGTTCGCTTCGAATCCGCTGCCGAAATGCGCGATGCCCCAGCGTGCGAGCCCCTTGACGAGGCCAAACCCCGCCTTCCCGGTCGGGCGAGGGAAGGCGGCGATCGCCAGGTCCGCCTCGCCGGACAGAACCGGAGTGAGCAGAAGCGCGCCTTGCGCGGCCGTATCTCCCAGATCGGCGTCGAGCAGCAGCAGGATGTCGGCATCCTCGGCGCGCACGGCACCGGCATCGAGCGCCGCGCCTTTGCCGACGTTCGTCGCGAGACGGATGACCTTGGCCCCCGCCTCCTCCGCGAGCTGCGACGTGGCGTCCCGGGAGCCGTCATCGACCACCACAACGCGGCTCACGCCATCGATACCGCGCGCGCCGGCCACCGTGCTCGCTATGCGCTCGGCTTCGTCGTGTGCCGGGATGAGCGCTACGACTACCACGCGCGTCACGCTCCCGTCGAGGGCGAGCGGCGCAGTCTTCGCCGGACCCCTTCGAGCGCGGACGAGACCTCAGGGACGCCCAGCGCGAGCGAGACGCCGAACGCTACGAGCAAACCCACCACGCCGCCGACGACCACCTGAAGCGCCGCGCCGAGTACACCGCTCACGAGGGGCTCGATCAGCAGCGCGGTTCCCCACGCCATGGCGCCGCCTGCGACCGAAGCGAGCGCCATACGCGCGAACATCGAGCCGACCCCACGCATATCGTAGCCGCCGATGCGGCGTCTGAGGATGAACGCGAGCGTGGCGAAGCTCAGAGCGAAGAAGACGATGTCGGCAATGGGTATTCCGTTGATCCCGAGGCCGTTCCACCCGCCAATCCCGGTACTCAGAAGCAGGTAGAGACTCACCTGGACGACGGTGAGCACGAGGTTGACGTACATCGGCGTCCTGGTGTCCTTGAGCGAGTAGAACGTGCGCAGCACAAACATGGTGCACGCGAAGAACACGAGACCGCTCGCCCACCATTGGAGCGCGTGGGCAACGACGGGGACATCGCTCTGCTGGAACTGCCCCACTCGGTAGAGCGAGACGAGCGGGCGTGCGAGCGCGACCACGAGCGCAGAGGTGGGCAGGATGAGTGCTCCTGTTGCCCTGAGGCCTCGGCGATACGTGGTCTTGAAGGACGTCCAGTCACCTCGTCCCGCCGTGTCGGCGAGCTCGGTGAAGACGGCGGTCGCAAGTGCTACCGCGAGGATCCCGTAGGGCAGCTGGTAGAAGGTCCACGCGTACAAGAGGATGGATGGCCCCTCGGGCGCAACTGCAAATGCGGACGCGTTGCGAACCGAGACCGCAACCATATTGGTGAGCACGTAGACGATCATGGGAACAGCGAGCGTGAGCATTCGTCGGATCGCAGGGTCGCGAAGGTTCACTCCGGGCGTGTACCTGATGCCGGACTTCAGGAGCGACGGTACCTGCACGCCGAACATGACGAGAACGCCGAGCGTCGTGCCTGCCGCGAGCACTATGTTCGCAACGCGAAGGTTGCCGCGCAGTAGGACGAAGGCGAACATCGTGGCGATCACGACGAGGTTGTTGAACACCGGCCCGAGAGCCGGCCACAGGTACTGGCGCCGAGCGTTCAGCAGGGCCGAGATGATCGCACCGGCACCGTAGACGGCGATCTGGATGGCGAAGAACCGGAAGAAGAATGAGCCGGCTGCCCGAATCGCCTCGGCGTTCTGGGTGTTCTGCCTGAACGTCTGCGTCCAGATGAAGGGCTGCGGGAAGAACGTGCCTATGAGGGCGAGGGCACCCAGCGCGACGAGCGCGAGATTGAAGGCGTGGCTCGCGAATCGCCACGCGTCGTCCTCGCGCTCGTTGGAGAGCATCTCAAGGAACATCGGGATGAAGAGCGACGCGATGATACCGCCGGCCACGAGCTCGAAGACCATGTTGGGGATGTTGTTCGCGACGCTGTAGGCCGACATGAGACCCGTCGCACCAAGCGCGAAAGCCGTTGCCCACATCCGCACGAAGCCGACGATCCGTGACAGCGCGGTCGCGGTCGACATCGTTGCGGTCGAGCGTGCGACGGACGGAGTGGCGATCGGTGCCTCCAGGTGGGCTGTAGCCTCGCGCGAGGCGCCACGACTGCTGCCGCGACCATTGTAGCCGAGCATCTGGCGGTTCCAGACGGCGCCGGAACGCCACGCCGATGCGTCAACCGCACGTCACTGCGACGTAGAAAAGCGGCTCGTGACCTTCGGCTATACTGAGCACGGGCGCCGGGTCCTTCGACGCGCTCACGCCCCGCCGACATCCACGACCTGCCGAAGACCGGCTGCGATGCGGTTACGCGTGATGCGCAGCCGCGTGGAGCGTGCATGAAGCGAGCCCTGCTCACATCCATCGTCATGGCGAGTCTCACCGTTGCTCTTTCGTCTGCGGCGCCCGTGGCGGCACAACCGCAGTCGTCGCGCGTGACGCTCGTCCTCGTACCCAGCTTGCGCTGGGAGGACATCACGCCGGCCTCGACACCCGTTCTCGATCGCCTTGCGACCGAGGGTGCCGTCGGCGACATCAACGCGCGAAGCCGGACCCGACTCCAGGGCGTGCCGGGCTCCCCGCTCGAGGGCGCGCTCACCATCTCGGCCGGTGCCTGGGCCTCACCCGTAGAGGGCGCTCCGGCTGCCTACTCGCTCGACGAGCGCTACGAACGTGGCTCGGCTGCCGAAGGGTATCGACGCATCACCGGGCAGGGGGCCGGCAATGCGACGGTCGCATTCCTCGGGATGCCGATGACGCAGCGATTCAACGACGAGCTCTCGTTCGAAGTGCGACTGGGGACCCTCGGCCAGGCGATAGAGGACGCGGGCGGCACCACTGGTGCGGTGGGCAACTCGGATGCCGGCGCGACTGCAGGCTCTGCGTACCAACGCGTGCGGCCGGCCGCCCTTGCCGCGATGGATACTGCGGGGCTCGTCCGCTTCGGCGACGTGTCGACGAAGCTGCTCAGAAGCGATCCGTACGCGCCCTACGGCATCACCACCGACGTGATGGCCCTACGCGCCGAGCTTGACGAGATCAACCGAAGGCTGCGGAAGTCGGCCAAGCCGCACCTGACCGTAGTCGATCCCGGTGACACGTACCGTGCCGAGCGCATTGCTCCTATCGTGAGCGACAGTGTGGCGGAGCAGCACAGACTCAGTGCGCTCGAGGTCGTCGATCGGGTCGTGGGTACTGCCGAGGAGGCGTTGCCCGCTGGTGGCGTGCTCATTGTGGCGTCGCAGGTCCCGGGCACCGACTCTGAGCGTATCGAGGGGCTGGGTCCGATCATCGTGAAGGGCGAGGGTTGGTCCGGCTATCTCACCTCGTCGTCCACGCACCGAACCGGCCTTGTCACCAACCTCGATCTCACAGCGACGGTCCTGCAGGTGCTCGGAGTCGAGGCGCCGTTGAACGTCATCGGCAATCCGATGAAGCCCACCGGCTCGCCATCGACCCACCTCGAGCGCGTCGAGTACCTGAAGCGGCTGAACGCGACCGCAGTTGCGGTCGAAGCGGCGAAGACCCCGATCATCAACACATTCATTGCGGCCACCACGCTCATCCTGCTCATCAGCACCCTCGTTCTCTTGCGCGTGCGGTTGTGGTCCGAGGCTGTCGCGCGTGGCTGGTCGTGGTCGTTGCGCTCGCTCATGTTGCTCGTGTTGGCGATTCCTCCGGCAAGCTGGCTCATGTTCGCGTTCCTGCGATGGCCTCTCACCTCGCAGCAGGCGCAGCTCAGTTTCGCTGCGGTGACGCTGACCCTGTGGGCTGTTGCACTCCTGCTTCAGTCCCGCGGCGCGCTCCGCGTGCCCGTAGCGTTCCTCAGCCTGCTGACGGCGCTGGTGATGCTGGTCGATCAGTGGTTCGGCGCCCCGCTCTCGTTCAACAGCTTCTTCGGGTACTCGCCGCTCCTGGGCGCGCGCTTCTACGGGATGGGCAACGAATCTGCGGCTGCGCTTCTGGGAGCGAGCCTCGTCGGCATGGCATACGTGTTCGACCAATGGCCGGAGAGCACGTTCACGAAGCGTGTTCGCCTGTGGGGTCTTCCAATCGTCGCTGTCATAGCCATCGGCACGGCGGCGGCACCCTTCTTCGGCGCGAACGTCGGCGTCGTCGTCTGGGGGTTCGTTGGCTTTGGCCTCGCTTGGGCGCAGATGAACGGGCATCGGCTCAGCTGGCGACTCGTCTTGGTGGGCCTGCTCGTCATCGTGATCACCGTGGGGGCGTTTTCGTTCATCGACCTGTTCGGGGGGCGTGAGCAGACGCATCTCGGGCGCGCGTGGGCAAGTGCCGAACGGGGCGGTGCGGTTGAGCTCTGGAACATCGTCGCGCGCAAGGCGCGGACGAACCTGCGCGTGCTTACCCGCACGAACTGGGTGTACGTGCTCATCGCGATTCTGGCGTTCCTCGGCTTCATGCGTTGGCGTCCGCAAGGGGACTTCGCGAAGACGCTGAAGGCGAACCCGCATTTCTCGGCGGCGATGAGCGCATGTCTGATCGCCGGTCTCGTGGCCTTCTTCACCGAGGACTCGGGCATTGTGATCCCGGCGATCATGCTGATATGGGTGGGTGTTGGGATCCTGTACCTCATGCTGGCCGAATGGCCCGCCCCAGCCTCCGAGCTCGAACACAGCGAGGCTGAAGCCGCGTGAGCGTCTGGTCGTCGCTGCTCGGGCTCCTGATCGCCGGTCTGGGCGCGTGGGGGATACCCGCGCTGGGGATGCGCATGCTCGTGCCCTCGCTCGAGTCCTCCGGTCGTCTCACGCCCAACTACCGCGGCCGGATGGTGTTCGTTGGCCTCGGTCTAGTGTGGATCTTCTGGTCGCTCGGGACGTTGTTGTTGCTCGCCGCGGTGCTCTTGACCGCGAACGCTGCGTATGACTCGCTGCTCTTGTTCAGTGCGGCGTTGCCCCTCGTACTTGGGACCTTCGCGTTCGGGTTCATAGACGATGTGTTCGGCACCTCCGCCCACAAGGGCTTGAAGGGCCACATGCGCGCCCTGGCGCACGGGCGGCTGACGACGGGCGGCCTCAAGCTGATCGGCATCGGCGTGATCTCGCTCTACGCGTCGTATTCCTCGGTACTGCTGACGACCAGTGTCGTTGACTCGCCGCCAGCTATGCTCCCGAACGTGCTCAGCAGAGCGGTGCTGATAGCGGGTTGCGCGAACCTCATCAACCTACTCGACCTCAGACCCGGGCGGGCGCTCAAGAGCTACCTGCTTCTCTCGGCCTTGGCTGTGATCGGACTCGTTCTGACCGAGGTCGTCCAAGACGGATCGCTCATGATCGAGCCTGCCGCGCTGCCGAGGCTTCTTCTCCCGGCCGTGCTGCTCGTGGGACCTGCGCTCGCGGTATGGCGCTACGACCTCGCTGAGCGGGGCATGCTCGGCGATGCAGGCGCGAACGCGGCAGGCGCACTGGTCGGGCTCGTGCTCGCCGTCGCTCTCCCGCTGTGGTGGTTGCTCGCGGCAGCCGTTGCGGTCGTTGCGCTGAACGTGGCCTCCGAACGAGTGTCGTTCTCGCAGTTCATAGCCCAGAACCGTCTGCTTGCGTGGCTCGATGGTCTCGGCCGGCTGCCCGACGACCCGGCGCTGCTCGGCGCGTCCACGCCGGATGTGTCTGTCCGAAACGGTCGGCATGACGGTTAGAATGGGTCCGTTGGTTCGAACTGGGACGGGGGTCTGATCGATCGCATGGCCAAGCACATCTTTGTGACAGGCGGCGTCGTTTCATCGTTGGGCAAGGGCATCACGGCCGCCTCGCTGGGCCGACTGCTGAAATCTCGAGGACTCAAGGTCACGATCCAGAAGTTCGACCCGTACCTGAACGTCGATCCCGGCACGATGAGCCCTTTCCAGCACGGCGAGGTCTTCGTGACCGACGACGGCGGCGAGACCGATCTCGACCTCGGTCACTACGAGCGCTACATCGACGAGTCGCTCTCCCGGGACAACAACGTCACTGCGGGTTCCGTGTACCAGACGATCGTCACCAGGGAGCGCCGAGGCGACTTCCTCGGCGGTACCGTACAGGTCATCCCGCACGTTACGAACGAGATCAAGGACCGGATCGTGCGGCTCGCCGGTCGCACGCAGGCCGACGTCGTGATCACCGAGGTCGGCGGTACCGTCGGCGACATCGAGTCGCTGCCGTTCCTCGAGGCGATCAGGCAACTGCGCAAGGACCTCGGCCGCGACAACGTGTGCTACATCCACGTCACGCTCGTGCCCTACATCGCCGCCTCGCAGGAGCTCAAGACCAAGCCGACCCAACACTCGGTACAGGAACTACGGTCGATCGGTATCCTGCCTGACTTCATCGTGTGTCGCTCCGACCGTCCGATCGACGAAGGCATTCGCCGAAAGATCGCGCTCTTCTGCGACGTCGAGCCGACCGCGGTCATCTCGGCAATGGACGCGCGATCGATCTACGAGGTCCCGCTCCGCCTCGCCGAGCAGGGCCTCGACGCGATGGTGATCGACCGTCTCTCGTTGGAATGCGGCGATCCCGAGATGGCTGACTGGGAGCGCTTCGTCGCGCATTCGGCGTCGCTTTCGGACGAGGTCGACATCGCCCTTGTGGGCAAGTACGTCGCGCTGCCCGACGCCTATCTGTCCGTCAACGAAGCGCTCGATCATGCGGGCATCTATCACGACCACAAGGTGAACCTCCACTGGGTCGACGCCGAGAGCCTGACCCCTGAGGAAGTCGAGTCCGTGCTCGAACAGATGGACGGCATTCTCGTTCCTGGCGGATTCGGGATCCGTGGCATCGAGGGCAAGATCCGCGCGGCGCGACACGCGCGAGAGCACCACATTCCGTACCTCGGTGTCTGCCTCGGCATGCAGGTGGCGGTCGCCGAATTCGCTCGCCACGTTGCCGGGCTTCCGGGCGCGAACTCCACGGAGTTCGATCCGGTCACCGAGCATCCCGTGATCGACCTGATGCCCGAGCAGCACGACGTCGCCGATATGGGCGGCACGATGCGGCTCGGCACGTATCCGTGCAAGGTCACGCCCGACACGAGGGGTTTCGAAGCGTACGGCGAGGAGCTCATCTATGAGCGCCATCGTCACCGCTACGAGGTCAACAACGCCTACCGCGAGCAGCTCACCGACGCCGGCCTCGTCATCTCGGGACTTTCGCCTGACGGCCGCCTGGTCGAGATGGTCGAGCTGCCGGATCACCCGTGGTTCGTCGGCAACCAGGGTCACCCGGAGTTCAAGAGCCGCCCGACGCGCCCTGCGCCTCTGTTTCGCGACTTCGTCGGGGCGGCAGTGGCGCGCAGGCGCTCGCGGCGGGACTGAGCGACGTGGACAGGGGTGACCCGCTCGCTCTCTTCCTCGACCTGGTGCGCATCGACAGTCCGACCAGAGAAGAGGCAGACGTTGCGGCGTTCTGCGCCGAGCGGCTCTCAGAGCTCGGGTTCTCAGTGCGCTTCGACGATTCCGCCGCGAAGACCGGCTCAAACACGGGAAACGTCATCGCCGAGCTGCCGGGGACCAGTGGCAAGACGCTCATCCTCTCGGCGCACATGGACTGCGTCGAGCCCTGCCGAGGAGTCGAGCCCGTCGTGGAGGACGGTGTCGTGTCGTCGGTGGGAGAGACCGTTCTTGGCGGCGACGACAAAGTCGGCATCGCCGCTATTCTCGCAGCCGCCGGAGCCACGATAGCCGACGGGTCCGAACGACCGACGCTGCGCGTCATCCTGTCGGTGCAAGAGGAGATCGGCTTGCACGGCGCCAAGGCTCTCGACCCGACGGCCCTCGATGGCGATCTGTGCCTCGTGCTCGACGCCGAAGGGCCGCCAGGCGCCATCATCGTCGCCGCTCCGACCCACTACACCTTTGTCGCCGTGTTCGAAGGCCGCGCAGCGCATGCGGGCGTCGTACCCGAGCATGGCATCAATGCCATCTCGATGGCGAGCCGGGCGATCTCTGACATGGCGCTGGGACGGCTCGACGACGCGACGACCGCGAACGTGGGCAGCATCGAGGGCGGCTCGGCGACCAACGTCGTACCGCCGCTCGTGACCCTGACGGGGGAGTGTCGCTCGCTGGATCGGCAGCGGGTGGAGCAGGTACGGCAGGCTATGGACGACGCAATGCACTCAGCCGCCGAAGCGCACGGCGGGCGCGTGCGGATCGACTGGACGCTCGAGTATGTGAGCTTCGCACTTGCCGCGGACGACCCCGCAGTGCAACTCATCTCGGCCGCGTGCTCCGATGCTGGCCTCGAGCCCCTCCTCAAACGCACGGGCGGCGGAAGCGACGCGAACGTATTCTCGGCTCACGGCGTGCCGACGCTCGCGCTCTCCTGCGGAATGATGGGGGTCCATAGCAGCGAAGAATGCGTTGCGGTCGCGGATCTTGAGGCGCTCACGCGCCTTGTGCGTGCGGTCATCGCGCGGATGGCGGCATAGCCGTGCGGCTCGTGTGGGCGAGGGTCGTTCGAGTCGAGCAGGTCTCCGAGGACCTCGAAGAACTCGATGTGCGGATACCAGCTCCCGGGGGTGCCGCGGACGATGATACGTATGGGCAGGCCCTCTGCTACCCGACGCTGACCGGCCACTGCACGCCCGATGAGCAGGTGCTGCTCAACACGGCGGCAGTCGACCTGCAGCTCGGGACCGGTGGCGTGCACTTCGTCGTCGCCCGCGCGCCCGCGGGCGACGGTCAGGCAGTCGCGCTCGACCAGCCCTCGGGTGGGCACATCATGAAGCTTCGCTACACGCCCCTGCAGGTCGACGTGAGAAGCGTCGAGGAGCAGGGAAGCGACAGCCACGACGTCATGTCGCGGGCGGTCGACGTGGCGGGCATGCCCGTTGCGTGTTGCGGCCTGCACAGTCAGGTGCCGCTCGTGGCCGCGGCGATCAAGCACCGTAATCCCTCACTCAAGATCGCGTACGTGATGACCGACTCCGCTGCGCTCCCTCTGGCTCTCTCACATGTCGTGCGGGCGTCGGTCGGCGCGGGATTGATCGATGCCACGATCTCGTGCGGCCAGGCCTTTGGCGGCATGTACGAGGCGGTGAACCTGCACTCGGGCCTCCTTGCGGCACGGCACGTGGCCGGGGCCGACATCGCCATCGTCGGGATCGGCCCCGGTGTGGTCGGCACTGCCACGCCGTTCGGTCATGGGGGCATCGCGCAGGGCGAAGCCGTCAACGCGACGTCGGCGGTGAAGGGTCGCCCCGTCGCCGTGCTTCGCGTTTCGTTCGCTGACGCGCGTCCGCGTCATCGCGGGGTGAGTCATCACACGCTTACCGCCTTGAGCGCGGTCGCCCTCGCGCCGGCGGTCGTCGCCGTGCCGTCTCTGGCATCCGCCGAGTACGATGAGGAGCGCGCGGTCGTGGAAGGCGCGCTCGAACAGGCGAGTGTGTGGGCGCGCCATTCCCGATACGACGCGCCTGCCATCGTTCCAGACCTGCGCGGTGTACCGGTGTCGTCGATGGGCAGAGGTCCCGCCGACGATCCGCTGTTCTTCGCCGCGGCCTACGCTGCCGGGTACGCGTGCGTGTCGTTGCTCGACGGTGGTGTGACGCTCTAGCCGTATTCGACACTGGCACCGCGCGGACGCGGCGACGAGCGCAGCCGCGCGGCCCAGTCTTGAAGGCCGCGGCACGCGCGCTACACTGTCAAGGGTTTGCCGCCGGATGCCACATCGACGGTAGCCACGTGCTTGGCATGAAGGTCCGTGGAGGACTGGGAAGGAGCGTCCATCGTGATCGTCGGGGTCCCGAAAGAGATCAAGAACAACGAATTCCGCGTCGCCATGACTCCTGCTGGCTGCCGCGAGTTCGTCGCCCACGGACACAACGTGCTCGTGGAGCGTTTGGCGGGGGAGGGTTCATCGTTCACCGACGAGGAGTACATCGCTGCCGGTGGAGAGATCGTGGATGCTGCCGAAGAGGTCTTCGACCGCGCTGAGATGATCCTCAAGGTCAAGGAGCCTCAGCCGGTGGAGATCGCGCGCCTCCGTCCCGAGCATGTGCTCTTCACGTACCTGCATTTGGCGCCGGACTACGAGCAGACCGTCGGTCTCGTCAAGTCCGGGGCGGTGTGCATCGCATACGAGACGGTCGAACTGCCGAACCGCACCCTGCCGCTTCTGGCGCCGATGTCCGAAGTCGCTGGGCGCATGGCCACACAGGTCGGTGCCGAGTACCTGCTCAAGCCGATGGGTGGTCGCGGCATGCTTATGGGCGGCGTGCCCGGAGTTCTCCCGGCCAACGTCGTCATTCTGGGTGCCGGCGTCGTCGGCATGAACGCGGCGTACGTTGCTGTTGGTATGGGCGCGAACGTGACCGTGCTCGACGTGAACCTCGACCGGCTGCGCTACATCGACGATCTGTGGGGCAACCGGATGCGGACGCTGTACTCGCTGCGCCACAACATCGAAGAGGCTGTCTACCAGGCCGACCTCGTGATCGGAGCCGTCCTGCTTGCTGGTGCGCGTGCTCCGTGGCTCGTGACCAAGGACATGCTTCCGAACATGAAGCGCCGTTCGGTGGTCGTGGACGTCTCGGTCGACCAGGGTGGCTGCATCGAGACGACGCATCCGACCACCCACTCGGATCCGACGTACGTCGTTGACGGTGTCCTTCACTATGGCGTTGCGAACATGCCCGGTGCCGTTCCGAACACGTCGACGCTCGCGCTCACGAACGCGACCCTGCGCTACGCGCTCGCCATCGCCGAGAAGGGCTGGAAGCAGGCCGTGCTCGACGATGACGCCCTTGCCAAGGGGGTCAGCGTGCTCGGCGGCAAGATCACCTACGCTCCGGTCGCTGAGGCGCATGGCCTCGAGTACACGTCGCTGGCGAGTCTCGTCTCCTGAAAACCCGGGAGCAGGCGGCCGTTCGCGTGCTCCCGCTCCATCGGCGCATAATCGGCCCATGAGGGAGCAGGTCGCCGAATTCCTCGGCTACCTCGCGATCGAGCGAGGAGCCTCGCCGCACACGGTCGCCGCCTATCGCCGCGATCTCGACGCCTATGTGACGGGGCTGGAGCATCGCGGCGTACGCGAGGCCTCATCAGTCAGCCGCGAGGACATCACCGCGCACGTGGCTTCCCTCCGGGCAGCGGGCTTGGCCCCGAGCACGGTCGAGCGCAAGGTTTCGGCGATCAAGAGCTTCCACCGCTTCCTGGTTCGGGAAGGGATCACCGAGAACCACCCCACTGCCAGGCTGCCCCTGCCCAAGGTTCCCGAGCGCCTGCCCGACGTCGTGTCTGTAGACGACGTCGATCGGCTCCTCGCACAGCCTTTCCCCGATGGCCCGCTGGGCCTCAGGGATCGCGCCATCCTCGAGACGCTCTACGGGTGCGGCCTTCGAGTGAGCGAGCTCGTGGGACTCGATCTTGGCGATGTCGATCTGTCGGCAGGATTCATCCGAGTGCTGGGCAAAGGTGGCAAGGAGCGCATGGTGCCGGTCTCTGGATTGGCCGCGCGTGCGCTTGACGCCTACGCGGTGTCAGCACGGCCGTTGTTGCGGCCGAAAGGTTCGGTACGGGGGGTCGATCCCAGAGCGGTCTTCGTGAACGCGCGAGGTGGGCGCATCAGCCGGCAGGCGGTCTTTGGACTGGTCAGACGCTATGGAGCGCGTGTCGGGCTCGCGCTGCACCCGCACACGCTGCGGCACTCGTTCGCGACGCACCTCCTCGAGGGGGGAGCCGATCTTCGCGCGCTGCAGGAAATGCTCGGCCACGCCGACCTGGCCACGACGCAGGTCTACACGCACGTGGATCGCAGGCACGTGCGCGAGGAGTACCTGTCCACGCACCCAAGAGCAAGGATGGGGTAAGAACACAGAGGAACGGCACAAAGACCGCGCCTCGTGAAACTGGCGCGAGGAGGGTGGTTGAGGTTGTGGCACTGTGCCAAGATGAGTAGGGAAAGCCTGGGTTCCGTATCCTGATGAGGAGGGGATCGTCGTGCGTTCACGGTTCAGTAAGGTCGTAGCGCTCTTGCTCGCAATCGCGCTGCTCGCGACGCTGGTGGTCGGATGCGGGGAAGACACCACGGACACCGGGGGGGAGGAGCCGAAGACCGATGTCAAGGCTGCAATGGTCACCGACACCGCCGGTCTGGGCGACAAGTCCTTCAACGACCTGGCTTGGTCGGGCTTCGAAAGAGCGAAGACCGACTTTGGTGTGGAGACGAAGGCGCTCCAGTCCATGCAGGCCGCGGACTACGAGAAGAACCTCACTGACGGTGCCAGCGCGGGATACAATCCCGTGATCGGGGTAGGATACCTGCTCACCGAGTCGATCACGAAGGTCGCTCCGACGTATCCGGACGTCACGTTCATCGGTATCGACTGCTTCTTCGATCCGACCGCCCCGAACGTCACAGGCATCACCTTCAAGGAGCAGGACGCGGCATACCTCGCTGGCGTTCTTGCGGGGACACTGACCTCGATGACCGACGTGGACAGCCGCATCAACGACCAGCTCGTTCTCGGTTTCGTGGGCGGTATGTCGAGCGTGCCGCCGGTCGTCAGGTTCTTCATCGGCTATGAGGCCGGTGCGAAGAAGGCGAACCCCCAGGTCAAGGTCCTCAAGGCCTACACGGAGGACTTCGAAGACCAGATCAAGGGCAAGGAGGCCGCTCTGGCGCAGATCGAGCAGGGCGCAGACATCATCTTCGCCGCGGCCGGCAAGGCGGGTATCGGGGCGTTCGATGCGTGCAAGGAGAAGGGCAAGCTCTTCATCGGCGTCGACTCCGACCAGTTCCTGACGCTCACGAATCCCGGCGACACGATCATCACGTCGGCGATCAAGAAGGTCGACGTCCCGGTCTACGAGGCCATCAAGCTCCAGACTGAGGGGACTCTCAAGGGCGGCGAGAACAAGCAGTACGGCATCGCGGAAGACGCCGTCGGACTCGCGCCGTACCACGATTGGGACTCGAAGGTGCCGCAGTCCGTCAAGGACGCGGTGGATGTGGCCCAGAAAGAGGTCCTGGACGGGACGGTCGTCGTTCCGGACAAGTAGGGCTTGAGCAGGCGTCGGACCCGCCATCGACGCCGCGTGCGCGATGGCGGGTCCGATATCTCGCACCGGCGTCGAGGGAGCCTCATGTGCTCTGACCTGCCGGCCTCGGAACGGGCCGTAGCCGAATCTGCCGACCGCACCGCGGTACTCGAGCTTCGCCACATCACAAAGCGGTTTCCGGGCGTGCTCGCGAACGACGACGTATCGGTGTCGGTGTCGCGCGGCGAGGTGCTCGCCTTGCTCGGCGAGAACGGTGCAGGGAAGTCCACGTTGATGAACGTCGCGTTCGGGCTCCTCGAGCCGGACTCCGGGGAGATCCTCGTCGGCGGCGCGCCGGCTCACATCCGGGGGCCGCGAGACGCCATCGACCTCGGCATCGGCATGGTGCACCAGCACTTCATGCTCGTGGAGCCCTTCACCGTCACCGAGAACATCGTGCTCGGCGCCGAGCCGGTCGGGCCTGGTGGCGTCATCATGGGAGACGCGGCTCGGAATCGAGCGCTCGAGATCTCGGAGAAGTACGGGCTCAAGATCGAGCCGGACACCAGAATCGCCGATCTGTCGGTCGGCATGCAGCAGAGGGTGGAAATCCTCAAGGCGCTCTACCGTGAGGTGAGCATCCTCATCCTCGACGAGCCGACCGCAGTTCTCACCCCGCAGGAAGTGGACGAACTCTTCGACATCGTGCGGCAGCTCGTCGACGGGGGACTGTCGGTGGTGATCATCACCCACAAGCTCGATGAGGTCATGGAGTTCGCGGACCGCATCATCGTGATGCGTTCCGGTCGGGTGGTGGGCGAGACGAAGCCAGCCGAGTGCTCCGAGGCCGATCTCGCGCGGATGATGGTCGGCCGGGACGTCGTGCTCAAGGTCGAGAAGGGCGCTTCCACGCCCCGTGAGGTCGCGCTCGAGGTGAACGGCCTCGAGGTGGTCGACGACCGGAAGCTCCAGGCGGTCAAGGGTGTCTCGCTCTCTGTCCGTTTCGGAGAGATCGTCGGCATCGCGGGCGTGGACGGCAACGGGCAGAGGGAGCTTGTGGAGGCGATCGTAGGGCTCCGCAAGCCGTCCGTCGGCCGTATCACGCTCAAGGGGGAGGACATCACCCGCTCGACAGCTGCTCAGCGCATCGCGCGAGGCATCGCGCATGTGCCCGAGGACCGTCATCGCCGAGGACTCGTGCTCGAGTTCGACCTCGTCGAGAACATCGCGCTCGGGGGCCAGCGGAGTGAGCCGCTGGCGCGGCACGGTCTGCTCTCCCGTCGCGCCATGAGCGCGGTCGCCGCCAAGCGCATCGCGGACTACGACGTGCGGACTCCGAACTTGAACGTTGCCGCTGGGAATCTCTCCGGGGGCAACCAGCAGAAGTTGGTGCTCGCGCGCGAGCTCGGCAGGGATCCTGACGTGCTCATCGCGGCACAGCCGACCCGGGGTCTGGACGTCGGCGCGATCGAGTTCGTCCATCGTCGTCTGATCGCCGAGCGCGACAGCGGCAAGGCGGTCCTTCTCGTGAGCATGGAGCTCGAGGAAGTGATGTCGCTCTCGGATCGGATCCTCGTCATGTTCGAGGGCAAGATCGTCGGGGAGTTCGAAGCCGGCACCGCGTCGGACGTCGAGCTCGGCTTCCTCATGACCGGTGGCGGCTCGGGTGCAGAGGGTGACGAGGGCAGGGGCGGCGACGAGCGGCCGGAGGCGAGCGGTGCCTGAATCCCGGCCTGCCGACCAGACGCCTGCCGATCGGGCAGCGGAGCGCGCCGCCGCGGAAGTGGTCGAAGCGCGTTACGCGCTCGAGCAGCAGCGCTGGGATCGGCTGATGCGCGTGGTCACGCCGTTCGTCTCGGTCATCATCGCGGTCCTCATTTCATCGCTCATGATCCTGGCCTCCGGAAGCGATCCCGTCGCTGCATTCAGCGCGATGTTCCAAGGGGCGTTCGGCAGCCAACGCGCGATCGGTGAGACGCTGATCAGGGCGGCGCCGATCGTCTTCACTGGCCTTGCGGTGGGATTCGGGTTCCGGGCCGGCCTCTTCAACATCGGCGCAGAAGGACAGCTCTTCCTTGGGGGGCTTGCTGCCGCCTACCTGGGCGTGGAGCTCGGCGGCATGCCCTGGTACGTGTCTTTGCCGCTCGCCCTGGTCGCGGCGGCCCTAGCCGGCGCTGCTTGGGCGTTCATTCCGGCACTTCTGAAGGCACGCACGGGTGCCCATGAAGTGATCACGACGATGATGTTCACCTACATAGGCCGTTACCTCGTCGACTGGGTCATCGTGTACTTCATCATGGCTCCCGGGACCGTCCCTCAGACTGTGGAGCTTCCGGTGTCGTCGCGTCTGCCCCGGTTCTCCGATCTCCTCCCGTTCTTGCAGCCGTCGCGCGGTCATGCAGGGTTCTTGCTCGCCATCGCTGTCGCGATCGCCGTCTGGGCCATCCTGCGCTACACGACGTTCGGCTACGAGGCGCGGGCGGTCGGTTTCAATCAGTCCGCCGCGGAGAGCGGTGGCATCTCGGTCAGCAGGATGACCATCAAGGCGCTCTGCTTCTCGGGCGGTCTTGCCGGACTGGCAGGTGCCGTGGAAGTGATGGGCGTGCACTTCCGGCTGTTCTCGTCGTTCTCGCCCGGTTTTGGGTTCACTGGCATCGCCGTCGCGCTGCTCGCGAAGAACAACCCCTTGGCCATGATCGCATCTGCACTCCTCTTCGGTGCGATGCAGGCCGGCGCCGGGACGATGCAGCTCGAGACGGACGTCTCGCCGAAGGTCGTCCTGCTGGTCCAAGGGATCATCGTGTTCTTGGTGGGCGCCGAGACGATCGTCACGTGGACGCTCGGGCACTTGCGGCGCAGGAGAGAGGCAGTGGCCGTTGCTGCTTGAGATCTTCACACCCGAGCTCTTCGCATCGGCGGTGCGATTTGCGACGCCGATCGGCCTGGCCGCCGCAGGGGCCGCGATCTGCGAGCGTTCCGGTGTCGTGAACATCGCGCTCGAAGGACTCATGCTCATGGGCGCGTTCTTCGGGGTGATGGTCACCCTCCTGGTCGGCAACATATGGCTGGGCGTGTTGGCCGCTGTGGTGGCCAGCATGCTCGCCTCGGCCCTCCACGCGTGGGCGTCGATCAACCTTCGCTCGGACCAGATCGTGTCCGGAACGGCGATCAACCTGTTCGCACTCGGACTGACCGGATTCCTGATGGAAGCGGTGTTCGGCCAATTCGGGTCGACGGACTCGGTGCCGCAGACCCTCCAGCCCGTGTTCGACTTCCCTA
>CAYGYT010000004.1:0-19759 GCA_964354215.1 uncultured Eubacteriales bacterium
TACCTGCTTGCCGACGGTCGTCTCGTGAACCTCTCCTGCGCCGAAGGTCACCCTGCGAGCGTCATGGACATGTCGTTTGCCAACCAGGCGTTGTCCGCCGAGTACCTGATGAAGACGGCCGCGTCGCTCGAGGCGGGTGTCTACCCGGTGCCCACTGAGATCGACGAAGCAATCGCCGCGCTCAAGCTCGCGACCATGGGCGTGAAGATCGATACACTCACCGAAGAGCAGCAGGCATACCTGTGCTCGTGGCAGGAAGGTACCTGCTAGCGATGGGCGCCGAGAAGCTTCCCAAGACGATCTGGTGGGAGGACGGCAAGGTCCGCCTCATCGACCAATCGCGTTTGCCCCTCGTGGGCGACGTGCTCGAGTGCACCGGCTACCAGGGCGTGTGCATCGCAATCCAAGGTATGGCGGTACGCGGTGCGCCAGCGCTCGGAGTCGCCGCGGCACTGGCGATCGCAGCCTGGGCCCAGAACGAGACCGACGACATCGACGACATCGACGAGTTCATCGGGTTGCTCCAGGAGGTCGCCGATGAAGTGGCGGCGGCCAGGCCGACGGCCGTGAACCTCTCGTGGGGTGCTGAACGCATGCGGCGGCTCGCGATCGACAACGCCGATCTCACCGTGCCCGAGATGCGTGAGCTCATCCTGACCGAGGCGCTGGCGATGGTCGAAGAGGACGAGGCGCGCAACCGCGAGCTCGGCAAGCACGGCGCCGAGCTTCTCGGCGAGGACTCGAAGGTTCTCACGCACTGCAACGCAGGCTCGCTCGCGACGGCGTACTTCGGCACCGCGCTCGGCGTCATCTTCACCGCGCACGAGCAAGGCAAGATCGCACACGTATGGGTCGACGAGACCCGGCCCGTCATGCAAGGTGCGCGTCTCACCACCTGGGAGCTCATGATGGCCGGCGTTTCGTGCGCGCTCATCACCGACAGCATGGCCGCGTGGGTCATGCAGCAGGGCGCCGTTGACGCGGTCATCGTCGGCGCCGATAGGATCGCGGCCAACGGCGACGTGGCGAACAAGATCGGCACGTACGGCCTGGCCGTCGCAGCACACGAGCACGGCATCCCCTTCTACGTGGCTGCGCCCTCTTCGACGGTCGACCTCACGATAGGAAGCGGCGCGGACATTCCCATCGAGCAGCGCAATCCCGACGAGGTCACGGGCGTCACGTGGGCATCGGTGTTCGAGTCGACCGATCCTGCGGTTACCCGCGCCTTCGACGCGCTCACTGAGAAGGGACCGTACGAAATTCCGCTCGGCAAGGGCCATCGGATGATCGTGGCGCGCAAAGGCGGGGCCTACCAGCTCGACGGCTGGGCGCGAATCGCTCCCGAGAACGTGCCTGTCTACAATCCCGCGTTCGACGTCACACCCGCCAAGTACGTGACGGCGATCATTACCGAGCGCGGTGTGGCGCGGCCCGACTACGAGATGTCGCTGGCGCTCTCTTGCATGGGCTCGGGTGCGATGCACGAGCTCACGGCGCGCGAGTAGGCTCGCGCGGTGTCCGCCGTCTCGCTTGCGGGCATCATCCTGACGTTCGTCGCGATCGTTGGGGTCGGGTGGCTGCTTCGTGCGACGGGGCGTCTTTCCGCCGAGGACGCGCGGCCCATCAACGCGCTCATCCTCTACGTCGGGCTGCCCGCCTTCATCATCCGGGCGGTGCACGGCGCGCGGCTTGATGCCCGGCTCGCCGTCGTGGTGGGCATCGCTTGGGCGGTGTTCGCCGCCGTGCTGCTCGTCTCCCTAGCCGTGGCGCGTGCCCTGAAGCTCCCGCCCGCCGTTACCGGCGGGTTCCTCTTGGCCGCCGCGCTCGGCAACACGGGCTACATCGGCTATCCGGTCGCTCAGGCATTCCTCGGCGAGAATGCGTTGCCGCGCGCCATCTTCTACGACGTGTTCGGTACGGTGGGCGCGCTCCTCCTCGTCGGACTCGTGCTTGCGGAGCACTACGGCGAGGGCGAGGTGAAACGGCAGCACCCCGTTCGGGAGATCCTCGGGTTTCCAGCCGTCATCGCGCTTGCCGTCGGCATTGTCACGCGTCCGATCGTGTTTCCGAGTCTGGTAAGCCAGGGTTTGGAGATCCTCGCTAGTCTCGTCGTGCCGCTCATCATGATCTCCGTTGGGCTCTCGCTTCGTGCCGGCGTGCTCCGCCGCTGGGCCGTGCCTCTGAGCGCGGTTGTCGTGCTGAGGCTTCTGCTCGCCCCGCTGCTCGCCCTCGCCTTTGGACGAGTGGTGCTCGGGAGTGATTCGCAGGCGCTCAGGCTGATCACGTTGCAGGCGGGGATGCCCGCCATGATGCTTACGCTCATCGTAGGGGCGCGTTTCGAACTGGATACCGACTTCATCGCTTCGGCGATCCTCGTGACCACCGTCGCATCGGCGCTGAGCATCCCGCTCATCCAGGCGCTCGTGTTCTAGGGTCGTCGCCTCGCGTGTGCCGAGGTACGGGCGAGCGCGCGGAGGAAGGACGCACCGGAATGCCGAACCTGCTGCAGGGACTGCTCGACGGGATGCTCGAGCTCGTGTACCCGACTCGATGCGCGGGATGCGATCTGCCCGGGAGTGTCCTCTGTGACGCCTGCCGGGATTCTCTCCCGCTGATCGACGCTTGGAGCGCCTGCCCGCGGTGCGGTGCGCCGTTCGGATGGCTCGTGTGCACCGAGTGCTGGGATCGGGAGTTGGCGTTCGCTCGTGGTATCGCCCTTGGATCGCTCGAGCAGCCGCTCTCACGCATCGTGACGCTCTACAAGGATGCGGGGGAGCGTCGGCTTGCGACCGAGCTTGCCGAGCTGCTGTTCGGCGCGACCAAGCCGTGGCGCGGGTGGCCCGACCTCGTGACCTGCGTTCCGGCAACCGAGCGCGCCCGGCGGCGGCGGGGGTTCGATCACGCGCTCGACATCTCCCTTGGACTCGCGGAGCTCCTCGACGTGCCCCATGCGCAGGCCCTCTCGCGCGAGCGGGCACTCGACCAGCGGGCGCTCGGACGCAATGACCGCTTCGCCAACGCCGCGGGCACGTTTCGCGCATCGAGCGCGCTTGCGGGTAACGTGCTGCTCGTCGACGACGTGCTCACCACCGGCGCGACTCTCGACGACGCCGCACGGGCTCTTCTCGCCGCCGGGGCAGCCGAGGTTCGTGTGGCGACGATCGCACGGGCGTGGTAGTCGACACGGCAGGCTGCTAGAATGACCCTCGCTTCCACCCGGGTCTGTGGTTGCGGGCGAAAGCCCAAGTCCATGGTAGGCGCGGCCGAAGGGACCCACGTAAGCCGGAGGTCAACGTGCCTCCGAGTGAGCATGGCGCGCCTTAGGGGTAAGTCGTACCGCCCGCCCGGCTTCACGGCCGGTCTCCGGGCGAGAGGGCCGTTAGTGAGATAACATCAAGCGGAAGCCCCGGTACGCGAGTGTGGGGCCAAAGACCAGGTCAGCCGGGTGGAGGCACTTCCGGTCCGACCGCTACGCCGAAGAGGCCATCCATGCGCTTGTCCGCTCCCATGCGGCTCCTGCTGCTGTCCGTGCTCGTACTCGCACTTGCCGCGTCGGCCTGTTCGCCGAAGCCGAAGGAATCCGCTCGTCAGGAGCCGAAGGTGAAGCCCCCCGCTGTGTCCGAAGCGGGCGTGTTGTCGGTGGGCATCGACTTGGACTATCCGCCGTTCGGCGGGGTCGACAAGGGCAAGCAGGCCGGTATCGACGTCGACGTCGCGCGCGCTCTTGCCGCCGACCTCGGCCTCGATCTCCGCATCGTGAGCGTCGTGCCAAGCGAGGCCGCCTCAGCGCTTGCCTCGGGCTCGGTCGACGCTGTCTTCTCGGTGTCTATCACCTCCGCGACCGTCACGACCATGACGATCGCGGGAAGCTACATCGCCGACGGGCCGGCCTTCTTCACCACGGCCGATGACACCATGACGGTCGACGCGATCGGCGACAGGGCCGTTGGAGCTCAGAGCGGCTCGCCAGCGTTCTGGGCGCTCCGGGAAGCGCTCGGTGAGGACGTGGTCCAGGGCTACCCGACGCTTCGCGATGCGTTCGGGGTCCTCGCTGACGGGAAGCTCGCTGTCGTCGCCGGCGATGCTCTCGTGGGCGCCTACATTGCCCGCGACTTTCCCAAGATTCGATACGCCGGCCAGTTCGGTGCCGCCCGCGCGCTTGCGGTCGCCGTGGCCAAAGACAATACGGCGCTCGCTGACGCCGTCCGGGACTCGCTCGATGAGCTAGCGGCCAACGGCACGCTCGCCACGGTGCGGCGTACGTGGGTGGGCGACCTTCCCGAGCTCGAACTGCCCAGGGAGTAGAGGGAGTCTCCGCGGCGTCGGGCGCATAAAGTTCGTGCCATTCTGCATAGAATCCTCCCCGCCTGCGCGGCTTTTCACATTGCCCGGCCGTTGGTGTATCGTTATTCACCGCAGTCGTACTCACGCGCCATTCTTCGGGCGCGCCGTATGTTGAAACAGGGGAACGAGGAGGAAGCATGTCAAACGCTCGGAAGTTCATGTTGCTGCTGCTGGCGCTGGCGCTCGCTGTCGGCGTGCTCGGACTGGTCGGCTGCGGTGGAGACACCTCGGACACCGAGGAGCCGGCTGCCACACAGATCAAGTCGGTCGACGACCTGAAATCGGGCGACAAGGTTGGCGTGCAATCCGGGACCACCGGCGAGAAGTGGGCCAAGGAGAACCTGGCCGAGGGCGTCGAGGTCGTGCCGTACGACGACGTGCTCGCGGCGTTCGGTGCTCTGCAGGCCGGCGACGTGAAGGGCGTCATCAACGACCTCCCCATCTCTCAGGACGTTGTCAAGGACGAGACTCGAGGTCTCGAGATCGTTCAGGAGATCAAGACCGATGAGGCCTACGGCTTTGCGTTCAGCAAGGAGAACACCGCGCTGCGCGACGCCGTGAACTGGGGTCTTGCTGAGGTCATCGCTGCCGGCGAGTACGACACCATCTACGAGAAGTGGTTCGGGGCCAAGCCGATGTCGATGCCTGAGGCCACGAGCAACGCTCAGAAGCCGGCTTCGACCCCCAAGACGCTGACTCCGGGCAAGATCATCATCGGCTCTGACGTTGCCTTCCCGCCGTTCGAGAACGTCGAGGGCGGCCAGACGGTTGGTTTCGACGTCGACCTTATGGCCGCCATCGGCAAGATGATCGGACTGGGAATCGAGTTCAAGAGCTACAAGTTCGACGCGCTGATCACGGGTCTGCAGTCCGGCACCGAGTTCGACATGGTCGCTTCGGCCATGACGATCACCGATGAGCGCAAGCAGTCGATCGACTTCTCGGATCCCTACATCACCTCGAACCAATCGCTCGCTGTCCAGAAGGCACAGTAGGCCAGGAGAGGTTCGCGCACACGTCCGAGGGCCGACGACGAAATCGTCGTCGGCCCTCTGCCTAATCCGGGACCGGCAGGGGGCTCGCCGTGGACGCGCTCAGCCAGTGGTGGTACGCCAACACCATGACCAACCTGTTCTTCTCGCCGAAGGTCGCGGCGGAGTCGTTCACGATCATCCTGACTGCCTTCCCGGTCTCGGTGGCGTTCGGTGTGGTGTCGTTCGTACTCGCGATACCGGGCGGCCTGGTGCTCGCGTTCATGAAGATGGCGCGCACGCGATGGGCGCGCTGGCCGGCGACGCTCTACGTGGACGTCATTCGTGGGACGCCGATCTTCCTGCAGATCCTGATCGTCTTTTTCGGGGTGCCCCTGCTGCCGTTCTGGCGGACTATCGTCACGGGGAACCCGTGGTTGAATCAGGCTGGCCCGCTCGGTGTGACGTGGACGCTTTGGTTGCGCGGCCTGCTGGTGCTGAGCTTGAACTCGGCCGCGTACATGTGCGAGATCTTCCGCGCCGGGATCCAGTCGATCCCCAAGGGCCAGATGGAGGCTGCTCGCTCGCTCGCGATGACCACTCCGCAGGCCATGCAGTACGTGATCATCCCGCAGACGATCCGTCGGATCTTGCCGACGATGATGAGCGAGTTCATCCTTCTGTATAAGGACACCGCGCTGCTCGCCGCCGTCGGTATCGCCGAGATGACGCTTCGCGCCCGACAGGTCGCCGTCACGCGGTTCAACATCACCCCCTACGTGGTCGCGGCTCTGTTCTACCTCGTCGTCACGATTCCACTCGGACGGTTCGTTGCCAACTACGAGAACAGGCTCGCCGTGGCCGAGGGCGGCGGGGGCGCCCACAAGAAGCGTCCCCCACTGGTGCCGCAACCGGTCGATTCCGAGCATGTGATTCCGCACGACAACCTCGTGCCGCCTGAGGGGTTGTGATAGCCATGTGTCCGACGGAGATTCCGCAGGCGATCAAGGCTCCGGAACTGGGCTTTGACGGCCCCATCGTCCGAATCAAGAACCTGAAGAAGTACTTTGGCGATCTCGAGGTGCTGCGCGATGTAGACCTCGAGGTGCGCAAGGGCGAGGTGGTCGTCATTCTGGGGCCCAGCGGCTCTGGCAAGTCGACGATGCTCAGGTGTGTGAATAAGCTCGAGGAGGCCACGGGCGGCGAGATCTGGTTCGAAGACATCCAGATCACCGACCCCAAGACGAACATCAACAAGGTGCGTCAGCGTATCGGCATGGTGTTCCAGCAGTTCAATCTCTTCCCGCACCTCACAGCCAAGGGCAACGTCATGTTGGCGCAGCGCAAGGTGCTGAAGCGCCACACAGCGGAGGCCGAGCGCATCGCCGTCGAACAGCTCAACAAGGTCGGGCTGGGAGACCGTGTGGACTACTTCCCGGCGCAGCTGTCCGGCGGCCAGCAGCAGCGCGTCGCGATCGCCCGGGCGCTCGCGATGGACCCGCACCTCATGCTGTTCGACGAGGTGACGAGCGCGCTCGACCCCGAACTCGTCCGGGGTGTCCTCGACGTCATGAAGGCGCTCGCCAAGGGCGGCATGACGATGATGGTCGTGACGCACGAGATGGGGTTTGCGCGCGACGTAGCCGACCGGGTCGTGTTCATGGATGGCGGGTACATCGTCGAGCAGGGCACGCCCGAACAGGTACTCGATAATCCGGAGTCCGATCGCACGAAGGACTTCCTCGGTCATATTCACATGACGTAGGAATTCCGTGGCGCCGCAATCTGCTGCGCTCCTCACAGCATCTGAGCCCGCACGTCCGACTTCAGGTCCTCGGCCCATTTCCGACATCCAACAGCGCCCAGCATTGCCTTGGCGTGGGTATGGTTATCTTGGAGACTGGACCACTAAGGAGGCTGGCGATGCAGATCGTGGTCAAAGGGCGTCACATGACCGTGGCCGACCCAATCCGTGAGTACGCCGAAGAGAAGATCGCGAAAGCTGGCAAGGTGTTCGACCACAACACGATTACTGCCGAAGTCGAGCTCTACCACGAGAAGAACCCGTCGATCGAGAAGAACCAGATCGCCGAGGTCACGGTCTATACGAAGGGGCCGGTCATTCGTGCCAAGGAAGCGGCGACCGATATGTACGCCGCGATCGATCTCGTCTCCGAGAAGCTCGAGAAGCAGTTCCGCAAGTACAAGGGCAAGATCAAGGACCGCCACTCCGCGAAGGGCGCGCCGCCGCCCATCCCCGCTCCGGAGATCGCACTCGAGGAGGAAGAGGAGCGCACCATCGTCAAGACGAAGGTGCTGCAAGTCAAGCCCATGACCGAAGAGGAGGCCATGCTTCAGATGGAGCTCCTCGGCCACGACTTCTTCGTGTTCGTCTCGTCGGAAACCGAGCTCGTGAACGTGCTCTACCGCCGCAAAGACGGGAACTACGGGCTGATCGAACCGAGGGTCTAGAGACGCGGGAGGAAACGCATCGGGGTCCGCCGAACCCGGCGCGCGTGCGTCGGGCTCGCTCGTCTCCGTTACCTTGTTGACACCGCTTCTTGGCCGAACCTAGAGTAGGGTCTAGTCGAGGCCCCCGCGATCTCGAACGGCGAGACGTGGTCGCAGGTTGTAGCAACCGTCGTGGGAATCAGGGAGCGCTCATGGATCAGCCACACACGCGAGTCCGAGCCGAGGATATCGAAGAGGCTCTGTCTCAGGTCGCCGAGATCAAGGCGGCCCGCGTTGTGTCGTCTCCCGAGGGCGTCATCCAGGAAGTCCACGTGCTCGCTCTGCCAACCAAGGCGCCGAAGCAGCTCGTTCGCGACATCGAGTCAACGATCATGGCGCGCTTTGGCATCCCGATCGACCACAAGAAGATATCGATCGCCCAGCTGGGGCAAGAGGCCGTCTCCAAGAATGGCTCGACGGCCCCGTCGGCTCGTCCGAGGATCGTCTCGATCAACTCAACCGTCTCGGGAGTCCGGACGACCGTTGCTGTCACCTTGGACATGGGCGGCACCGAGTACATCGGCAAAGCCGCCGGCCCAAACAGCCAGACCGGCCGACAGCGCCTCGTCGCCGATGCGACGCTGGACGCAATCTCGCAGCACGGCGACGGCCCGTACACGTTCGCTCTCGAGGACGTCTCCGTGCTGCAGCTCGGCAAGGAAGAAGTGGCCGTGGCGTGCGTGACGCTCGTGTCTACCCTTGGCGAGCAGTCGTATGCCGGATCGGCTCTGGTCAGGCAAAACGAGAAGGATTCGATTGTTCGTGCTACTCTGGACGCCATTAATCGCCGCATGGGTTTCTTGACAACCTGATACCCGGGGCTTTCGGGGCCAACACCGTGGAAAACGGTTCGAACACTGTCAGCACACAACCGAGCGAAGCGGACAGCGTTCTTCCATTACTAGCGGAATGGGAGAAGACCACAAACCTTGTAGCGTTAAGGGGGTCTTCTCATCATGAAGCGAATCGTTCTTCTTCTCAGCTCTCTCGCCGCTCTGGTTCTCGCCGGCGGCGCTTGGTACAGGATGTAGCATCCGCAATCGCGGTGGTTGGCCTGAATGAGAGTGGGGACGGGGTGCCACATGGCTGAGATCAGTCAGCCGGTGCCCCGTCCTTACGCCGTCTATGCGACCCTAGTTGGCGTCATCGGCCTTGGCCTCCTCGCAAGATCCTGGTACCTGATTCCGCCACCAGCAACCCCGGTTCTTGCCCTACTCCTAGTTGCGACTCTAGTCGCGGAGTCGCTTGCCCTGGAGCTTCCAAGCGGCGCAATCTACTCGCTCTCCTATCCTCTGACGATGGCTGTCGTGGTCATGTACGGCCCCGCAGCCGCCGGCGTGGCGGCCGTACTATCGTCCTTCAATGTCGCGGACCTGCGCCGCAAGAAGTCGATTCTCGTCTACGTATTCAACGCGGGTCAGCTGGTGATCTCCGCCTGTGCTGCAGGGTGGTTGTACCTGGCCTTGGGGGGGCCACTCCTCGTCAGCGTCGGCGAAGAAGGGGCCAGCTACGCGGCGTTCACCGCTTCCGACTTCCCGCGGGTCCTTGTGCCTCTGCTCGCCTGCGCCCTGCTGAGCGTCTTCCTGAACGATATGCTGGTGAGTTTCGGAATCCATCTCTACTTCCGCGTTCCCTGGACACGCGTCGCATCCTCTGAAGTGGCTTGGATGATACCGAGCCAGCTGGTGCTCGCCGGCGTGGGGTTCTCGATGGCCGAGGTGCTGTCAATCAGCCGCGTTGGCTTCCTACTCTTCGTACTGCCGCTGCTCGTGGCTAGGCAGGTCTTCCAGCGGTATTCCGGGCTGAGGGACGCATACCTCGACACAATTCGATCGCTGGTGGCGGCAATCGAGGCGAAGGATCCCTACACGAGAGGCCACTCGGAGAGGGTCACCCACTACGCGGGCCTGCTTGGGAATGCGATTGGGATGCGTCAGACGGAGCTGGAGCGGCTTGAGTACGCTGGTCTGCTACACGACGTCGGCAAGATCGGGGTTCCTGGGCGCGTACTCACAAAGCCAGGACGGCTCACCGAGGAGGAGTACGCTCGCATAAAGCAGCATCCCCACGTCGGAGCTCAGATTGTCTCTCGCGTCCCGTATCTGGCGGACATAGTCGAGTCGGTCTTGTACCACCACGAGCACTACGATGGGTCGGGGTACGGCCTTGGCACATCGGGATCGGCAATCCCTCAGATGGCGAGGCTTCTCTCAGTGGCTGACGCGTTTGATGCCATGACGAGCGAGCGTCCCTACAGGCCGCCGTTGTCTGCGGCTGCCGCAGCGGACGAGCTGGAACGGTGCTCTGGTACTCAGTTTGACCCTCAGCTCGCTGGCGTCTTCATCGGTTTGGTGCGCGAGGGCCGTGCTGTTCCCGGAGCGAGTAGCGAACGCCTCCAAGGGGAACAAGATGGCTAGGACTCGAGCCGTGTTCCTCGTGAGCTGCGTTGCTGGGCTGGTTGCCGCCTACGGGATTCTGTTGCTCGATGCGTCGGGCGTCGACTACCAGATGGGTTTGCAGTTCCTGGTCGTCGTCTTCCTGCTGAACCTGCTAGACCTGTCCATGCCCTACGGCGAGACCATGCCCGTTGACTCCGCGATGGTGGTTGCGTGCCTGGTGCTCGCCGGTCCACTCACAGCCGCCGCTGTGACTGTCATCGCTCGCGTTGCGGTGGACTTGGCGCGCGGGGGGTCGACGGGAATGGACAGGACTCTGTCGTTGCTCAGTCGTCGGCTAGTCGCTCTTGCCGCGTGCGCGTACCTCCTCGCTGTTCTGCCCGAGCAAGTTGCGCCGTCGTATGTCGTCTACGTTGAGGGCCTGTTGGCCGGCCTCACTTTCGTCTTCCTTGAGTTGTTGCTGGCTCAAGTCCAAGCCGCTCCTCGTCTCAGAGAGAGATTCTCCCAGCTAGTTGTCGGCAACCTGATCCTGCAAGGGCCTCTGCTTGCAGCACAAGTGTCAGTGGCTGTACTGACGGTCATCACCTACGGGCAGATGAATGTGTGGGCCCTGGCCGTCATGACTCTCCTAGTTGTTCTCATGCGGGAGTCACTCGCGCTCTTCCTTGCTATCAGGCAAGCATATCGATCTACGATTGAGGCACTGGTTGCAACAATCGAAGCACAGGATCCGGGCAGAAAGGGGCACGCTGAACGCGTGGAATCGATCGCGCGCTCCATCGCTCTGCGGCTAGGCGTTAGAGGTGGTTCGCTTGAGACTCTCGGATATGCGGCGCTCCTCCATGATGTCGACATGCTCGGACTCGATGTCGACGATGTAGCACAGGTGGTTCAGAAACACTCGGCTGACACCGTCTTGTCCGTGCGATTCTTGGCGGATGTTGTGCCGGTTCTCAGACTGTGCGACGGTTCCGAAATGGCCGAGCCCCCGCCGTGGTCAATTCAGCAGTCTGCAGCTGTTGTTGCGTTGGCCAGCGACATGGATGACCAGGCAAATGTAGTCAACTGGGCCGAGAAGACCGGAGCGGTCGCTCGCCTATCCGAGCAGGTCGATCGTCGGGCGGTCTCCGTGGCCAAAGATGCAGCCAAGTTCGCCGTGCGGTTGGGGCGTGTCGCGGATTGATTGTCCTGGTTCTGGTAGTTGCCGTGTCGATTGCCGTTGGCCTCGTCGTCGGCGGCAAACTGGCCAACTTGGCGAGAGTGCAGTTGCGGGCATCGGGCGCGATCGTGGCGCTCTTCCTCGTGCAGGCTCTTCTTCGCCAGGTGGGTCCGCGCTTTGGGATTCCTCGACCCAGCCTCATCGTATGGTTGTGGTGTGGCGTCAGTCTGCTGCTCACGATTGTTGCGATTGTGAATTGGCGCGTGAAGGGAATGTCGCTGATTGCTGCCGGCATTGCATTGAACTTGGTTGTGGTTGCGCTCAACGTGGGCATGCCAGTTGGCGGGGGGCTGGCGCGATGGGCAGGACTCTCGCCCGGCGAGGGCTCAATCGCGGCGCGCGGAGGTTTCTACGTTGAAGTGGACTCGCAGACGACCCTGCCTGAGCTCGGTGATGTCGTGCCGTTACCCGGACCAGCTTCGATGCGCGTACTGGTGAGCGCTGGCGACCTGATCATGTTTCTTGGGGTGTTCGTCCTTGTTGTAGCCGGGATGCGAAGCCCCGAATCTGAAGATAGAGTCCCGGAGTAGGCCACTTCTTCCCGTCGCCGCTGCAGGCACTTCCTCGGGCTCTGGTGTGGGAGTGCTAGAATGCTAGTGCCCGGTGCCCCTCGGGTGAAGAATCGGGAGGATATTCTGTGTCTACGGACGATTGGTCCGTCTCTAGGGGCATCCCTGAATACGGAGCCGTTGCACAGCGCCCTCGGTTGACAGCGCTCATCGAATCGCACGGGCCTGGGCTCGTACTCCTTGTGGCGCCCTCCGGTTTCGGCAAGAGCGTTCTCGCGGCCCAGTACCTTGGGACGAGCGGTCGGAAGTACCCGCTTTGGGTTGACTCGGGTAGATCAGGGCGAGACCCAATGGCGGTCCTGCGCACCGTGCTGCAGCTGCTCTCGCCCGCACAGACGGGACATCAGCCGGAAGGGACGCTCCTAGCCAAGTCACTTAGGAACGACTCGGAAGATATTGTCGAAGCGATAGCAGCGAGCGTGGCTCGACTAGATGATCCACGGCAGGCTGTCCTCGTCCTAGACGATTTCCCTGACCTAGACTCCGTCGGGGTCGACCATGTTGTCTCGCTCGGAAGACGGCTGGGAGTACTTGGCGCTCGCGTCCTCCTCACCACTCGCCGTGTTGCCCTCGGTTCCCTTGCGACGCTTCATGAAGCGCAGATCGTGGACGGAGACGACCTACGTCTAACCAAGAGCGAGGCGGCCGATGTTGCTACGGCGGTGACGGGACTCACGGCCAAGGAAACCGACGTCGCCGCCATCCATGAGGCGTGCACGGGTCATCCCGCCGCCTTCTCGGTGCTGTTGCGTCACGCGGATCTTGGTTCGGACGGCTGGGTGCCAAAACGCAGCCCGTCCCTTGACTTGCGCAGTCGTCTCACCTACCTGGCCGAGACTGAACTCCCGAATGATGGCCGGCTGGCTCTGCATGTCATGGCTCTCCTGGGCAAGGGGGACTTGCGCGACCTGAGGTCGTGCGGTTTGGACGTGACCTCGGGACAGCTCGATCAGCTGGGCACTGTGATGCCCCTTGTAAGAACTGGACGTTCTACGGCGCAAAGTGCTGCTGACGAGTTCATTGTTCATGATCTGGCGCAGGAGGTCTTCAGTTCGGAGGAGTTCTACTCCGGCTCGGGTGGCGCCGGGAAGACGATCTGGGCCGAGGTCGTGCGGACCTTGGTCGCTCGAGGCGATACCGTGCGAGCGGCGCTGCTGGTAGAGAACAGGGGCGACGAACAAGAAGTATCCGATTGGCTGCTCGTGAATGGATATCGCCTCTTGAGAGAGGGGGGAAGCCACTGCCTGGCACGAATGCTTCATCGACTACCCGTCAGCCGTTTCGTGCAGACTCCCGCCCTCCTGCTTGTTCACGCGCGCATGCTTCAAGAGCGGTCGCAGTTCGACGAGGCGATAGAGAAGGCGAACGTCGCGCGCGCAATATGCGAACACGAGCGCGACGAGTTTCTGGCGGCCGAAAGCATGCTGGTTGCGGGCGAATGCTATCTGGACACAGGCAAGTACGATGAAGCGCTAGCTGTACTTAGCGGTCTTGTCGCTCGCCCAAACACCGGGCTCACCACGGATCAGAAGGCCTGGGCGCTTGCAGCGATGGCGGGCTGCAGCATGTACCTGGGAAAGAGCGAGGACGCGCTTGCGCTTGCCTCGAACGCAGCGTCTATTGCCAAGGGGCAGGACTCGTCGCCTAGCATCCGCGCATACGTGCTCGGTACCGCCGGGGCCATTGCCGCACTTGTGCGCGGAGATTTGGCGGAGTCCCTCTCGCACTTCTCACTGGCGTCTGAAGTTGACCAGGTACCGAGGGCCTTGCAGGCAAAAGCCCAGGGCAACCGAGGAGTGTCGCTCTGCGAGATGGGCCGTCTGGAACGGTGCGTTGAAGCAATCGACCTCACTCTGCACACCTGTCTTGAAGCTGATCGGGGTGTCTACCGCGGTGCCTTCCTGCCGGTCCTGGGAGCCGCACTGGTCGGCCTGGGGTCAACCGAGGCGGGAATGGGCCGACAACTGGAGGGGATAGGGCTGAGCCTCGCGTCCGGCGACCGCTACGGCGCCTCATACAACCGCATCTATCTCTCCACCGCGCTGCGCGCCGCGGACCGCGCGGAGGAGTCTCTTTCAGAGGCCGAACAGGCGCTGGAGTTCTTCTCAGGCCTCGACGCGTCATCCCAGTGCGAGCTTGCGACGCTCGAACTCGCAGCCTCTCTGCTCGCCCTTGACGACGTGTCGGCGGCCACGCGCACGGTGGAAGCGGTGCGCGCGGGCATGAGCGGCCTCAACGCGTACCACCTCCTGCGCGCGGACATGATCCTTGCCGAGGCGGAGCGTCGGCTCGGGCGCGTCGACAAGGCGGTCGCCAGACTGATGAATCACGAGGAGTACATCCTCACAGAGAGCTCGAACTGGCAGATTGCCATGTACTGCCGCGCGTTCCCCGAGCTGCTGGGTCTGTTCGCACTTGCCATCGACACGGAGCGTCTGCCCGCTCACCTGGTTCGCATGGTGTTGCCGGAGAACGCCGAACGCGCGCTCGCGGTCGCCAAGGGCCTACTCGAGCCGAACGTGTGGAGGCGCCTCGGCCAGCGACTTCTCGGCGAGGAAGGCTTCGAGGAGTACCTGAGCCGGGACGGCCGTCCCCTGTGTCGCGTGAGGCTTTTCGGCGGGCTGGAAGTGAACGTCGGCGGGCGAATCGTATCGGAGCGCGAATGGCGCAAGCGCAAGGCACGGTTGCTGTTCGCGATGCTCGTGATTCGCCGAGGGCAGGATGTGCCGCGCGACCAGGTGTTGGAGCATCTGTGGCCCGAGATGGACGAGGCGCGCGCGAAGAACAACCTCTACGTGATCTGGAGCGCCATGAAGAGCGCGCTCAGTCCGGAGGCCGACAAGAACGAGCCCTGTCCGTACATCGACAACACGGGTGGGGTCTGCCGGGTCGTCGCCGATTCCGTTCGATCCGACGTCGAGGAGTTCGAGCAGACGCTCTCCAAGGCACGCGAAGCGCAGACTGACGGCAAGGTGGTGGAGTCGCTACGGCTCTACGAGCGCCTCGCAGAGATCTACCGCGGGGAGCTTCTGCCCGGAGACGTCTACGACGACTGGTTCGTACAAGTCCGAGATGAGTTCCGCGCCAAGTACGCAGATGCGATGCTCCAAGCGGCGTCGATGCTGCAGCGAGATGACGACCCGCTCGGCGCGCTTACGTTCGTTCGACGCGCACTCAATCAAGATCCGTGGCGGGAGGACCTCTACCAGGCCGCACTTACGTGCCAGATTGCCGCTGGCCAACGCAGCGCGGCGATCGAGACCTACCTGCAGTGTCGGAGCAAGCTGTCGGAGGACCTTGGTCTCGACCCCTCGGTGGAGACGCGCGCACTCTACGACCAGATCCTCGCGATGGAGGAGCGCCCCGCTCCTCGGCGCTCGATTCTCGACGACTGACCAGTCTTACCGGTAGCACCTGGGTGCTGAAGGTAAGACCCGGGTAAGGCCCGGCTAAGCATCGCCCGCTAGGGTGTGGTTGTCGCGGAAATGATCGCGATGCGGAGGGGCGATGGGGGGTTCGTAGGGCCTTCCTTTGGGAACCGAGCGAAGCGGCACGGCTCATCAGGTGATGGAGATCGGGAGACTCCAGAGGGGCACCGACAGCGAGCCGTAAAGTCCGTCATTCGGGCCCGATGGGTTCCGCAATCGTCCGCCACGCCCGGCTGGTGGTGTCACTGATGCCGCCAGCCGGGCAGCCGCGCCTCGTAGAAGGCGAGCGCGAGCGAGGGGGTCTGCCGTGATTGCCAAGCTCGGCTGACTGGGCTTTGACCAGCGGTTCGACGGCCGAAGAACAGGCACACCCTATGCTAGAATCGTTTGTACTCCCCGCGTCTTCGATTCCACCAACCGAGGTGCTGCATCACCATGGCGAATATCCTTTCGAAGCTGCTCACCCTGGGTGAGGGTCGGCAGCTTCGTAGCTACGAGGGCGTCGTCGCCCGTATCAACGAACTCGAACCGTCGGCCGCCGCGCTTTCGGACTCCGAGCTGGCCGCTCGCACCGTCGACTTCAGGCAGCGAGTCGCCAACGGCGAGAGCCGTGACGACGTGCTGCCCGAAGCGTTTGCCACCGTGCGCGAAGCCGGCAAGCGCGCCCTCGGCATGCGCCACTTCGACGTACAGCTCATCGGCGGCATGGTCCTGAACGACGGACAGATCGCCGAAATGAAGACCGGCGAAGGCAAGACGCTCGTCGCTACGCTGCCGGCATACCTCAACGCGCTCACCGGCAATAGCGTGCATATCGTCACGGTCAACGACTACCTGGCGAAGCGCGACTCCGAGTGGATGGGCCAGATCTACCGATTCCTCGGCATGGACGTGGGCATCATCCAATCGCTCATGGAACCCTCAGAGCGCCACCCTGCCTACGCTGCGGATATCACGTACGGCACCAACGCGGAGTTCGGCTTTGACTATCTGCGCGACAACATGGTGGTGCGCCCCGAAGACCGCGTGCAACGCGGGCACCACTACGCCATCGTCGACGAGGTGGACTCCATCCTGATCGACGAGGCGAGAACGCCGCTCATCATCTCCGGTGCGGGCACGAAATCGGCCGATGCGTACAAGTCGTTCGCGAAGGTCGTGCCGCGGCTCCAGGCTGGTGTCGACTTCGAGCTCGACGAGGCCAAGCGCACGGTGGCGGCGACCGAGGGCGGTCTCAAGAAGACCGAGCAGCTTCTCGGCATCGAAGACATCTACGCCGATCCCTCGGGCCAGCTCGTGAATCACCTGCAGCAGGCGCTCCGCGCGCAGTTCCTGTTCAAGCGCGACGTCGACTACGTGGTGCAGGACGGCGAAGTTCTCATCGTCGACGAGTTCACGGGACGCCTCATGGTGGGGCGGCGCTACTCCGAGGGCCTGCACCAGGCCATCGAGGCCAAGGAGAAGCAGCACGTTCGCGAGGAGAACCAGACCCTCGCAACCGTGACCCTGCAGAACTACTTCCGCATGTACGAGAAGCTCGCCGGCATGACTGGTACCGCCGTCACCGAAGACGCGGAGTTCCGCCAGATCTACAAGCTGCCCGTCATGGTCATCCCCACGAACATGCCCATGATTCGCGATGACATCAACGATCTCATCTACCGCAACGTCAAGACGAAGTTCGGTGCGGCCGTCGAGGAGATCGTCGAGCGGCATGAGAAGGGGCAGCCGTGCCTCGTTGGCACGATCTCGATCGAGAATTCCGAGCAGCTCGCTCGCCTGCTCCAGAAGCGCGGCATCAAGCACAACGTGCTGAACGCCAAGTTCCACGAGCAGGAGGCGCACATCATCTCGCAGGCGGGCCGTGTGGGCGCCGTGACCATCGCCACGAACATGGCCGGCCGAGGAACCGACATCATCCTCGGCGGCAATCCGGAGTTCCTCGTCGACGATATCCTCGTGAGCCGCGGCATCCAGGCCGAGGAGGCCACCGAGGAGCAGCGTGCCGAAGCGCTCGCCGAAGCCAAGAAGATCTGCGGTGCGGAGCACGTGCAGGTGGTCGAAGCGGGCGGTCTGGCTATCCTCGGCACCGAGCGACACGAGTCGCGCCGCATCGACAACCAGCTTCGCGGTCGTTCCGGGCGTCAGGGCGACCCCGGCGCATCGCAGTTCTACCTCTCGCTCGAGGACGACCTCATGCGGCTGTTCGGCGGTGACAGGATGGACCGCATCGGCTCGATGATGGAGCGCACGGCCATCCCCGACGACATGCCCATCCAGGCCGGCCTCGTGAGCCGCGCGATCGAGAGCGCCCAGCGCCAGGTCGAGGCGATGAACTTCGCCGCGCGCAAGCACGTGCTCGAGTACGACGATGTGATGAACAAACAGCGCGAGGTCATCTACGCCGAGCGCAACCGCGTGCTCGACGGCAAAGACATCCACGGGCGCGTGGAGGAGATGATGCGCGAGGTCGTGACCGACGGCGTGCTCACCTTCGCCCCCGAGCGCGGGTACTCCGAGGAGTGGGACTGGGACGGGCTTGCCGGCTGGTACCGGGAGCTCACGGGTCTCGATGGCGTCGTCAAGGGCAAGCAGGAGAGTGTGGACAACCCGCACGAGCTTGCCGACGTGCTGGCCGAAGAAGCGCTCGGCACCTACGCGCGCAAGGGCGACGAGCTTGGTCCGGAGAACCTCGAGGAACTCGAGCGGCAGGTCATGCTGCGAGTGCTTGATACGCGCTGGATGGACCACCTGCTTGAGATGGACTACCTCAAGGAAGGCATCGGCCTTCGCGCGATGGGCCAGCGCGACCCCATCGTCGAGTACAAGTCCGAGGCGTACGACATGTTCTCCAACCTCGTTGGCAGCATCAAGGAGGACTTCCTCCGTACGATCATGCACATCGAGATCGTGCGTGAGTTCCAGCCCGAACCGGCTGTGAGCGACATGTCTTACACCGCGCCGAGCGAGGCGTCGATCTTCACGGGTGCTGTTGCCGCAGCCGACACGATGGGAATCGGCGGTCCGACACCCGATGCCATCGCCGCGGCAGCCTCCGTGGCCGGTGCCGGCCACGCGACCAAGACGGTCGTCAAGGACAAGGACGACCCCTGGGTGAACGTCGGCCGCAACGACCCGTGCCCGTGCGGCAGCGGCAAGAAGTACAAGAAGTGCCACGGAGCCGTCGAGTAGGCGGGCGCTCTACGCGGGCGCAGACGAGATGATCGAGAACCGAGCCACCGACATAGCCGCGCTACGCGACAAGATCGCGCAGATGGGCGACTACCTGCACGTGGATGCCAAGCGTGCCGACGTCGCCGTGCTCGAACAGAAAGCCGCCGAGCCCTCCTTCTGGGACGATGCGTCGGCAGCACAAAGCGTGATGTCGACGCTCTCGGAGCTGCGTGACGAGATCTCGGCGTACGAGGGCGTGTCATCGGCGATCGAAGACGCCGAGGTCGCGAACGAGCTCGCCTTCGCCGAGCAAGACGAGGAGCTCGCCGAGGAGGTCTCGGCGGCGCTGCGCGACCTCGCGAAGCAGATCGACACGCTCGAAGTGGCGTCATGGTTCAGCGGCGAGTTCGACCACGGTGACGCGATCGTCACGATCGTTCCCGGTCAGGGCGGGCTCGAGGCGCAAGACTGGACCGAGATGCTTCTGCGTATGTACACGAAGTACGCCGAGCGCAAGCGCTGGAAGATCGACCTGCACGATGCGCCGGAGGGCGTTGAACTCGGACTGGACCGGGCGCTGTTCACCGTGCACGGGCGCAATGCCTACGGGATGCTCCGCTCGGAGGTGGGCGTGCACCGGCTTGTGCGTATCAGCCCCACCGATGAGAAGAAGCGCCGCCAGACCACCTTCGCGGGCGTGGACGTGCTGCCGGTGCTCCCCAAGGAGATCGAGGTCGACATCCGCGAGGAGGACCTGCGCGTCGACGTCTATCGGTCGAGCGGACCGGGCGGGCAGTCGGTGAACACGACCGACTCGGCGGTGCGCATCACGCACATACCGACGGGTACCGTCGTGACCTGTCAGAACGAGAAGTCGCAGCTCAAGAACAAGGACACCGCGCTGTCGATCCTGCGCTCCCGCCTCTACGAGCTCGAGGAGCAGAAGCGCCGAGAAGAGATCGATGCGCTCAGGGGCGAGAAGAAGGACATTAGCTTCGGATCGCAGATCCGCAACTACGTCCTGTACCCGTACCAGCTCGTCAAAGACGTCCGTACCGGGATCGAGACCGGCAACATCGAGGCCGTGCTCGGCGGAGACATCGACGAGTTCGTGGTCGGCTACCACCGCTGGCACGTGGGGGAG
>CAYGYT010000004.1:19859-31609 GCA_964354215.1 uncultured Eubacteriales bacterium
TGGTCGCCGTCGGCTTCCACCCCACCACCGGCTTCGACGATCTCGACCGCTCGCGCAACACCGACGTGCTCCTGCGCGCCATGGCCAATCCGTACGTCGACATGGTCACGCACCCGGGAAACGACCACGAGTTCCCGCTCGACCTCGACGCGGTCGTTGCGGCCGCTGTCGAGTACCAGGTCATCCTCGAGCTGAACGACCACAGCTTCGCGCCCACGAGCGCGCGTGCGGGATCGGCGGCGCGCGAGAGCGAGTTCGCCGCCGCCGCGCTCGAGGCGGGTGCCCCCGTCGCGATCGGCTCGGACGCGCACTATGCGCTGCACGTGGGTCGCTTCGACGCCGCCCTCGAGGCGGCCGCGCGGCTCGGCTTCGCCGAGGAGAACCTCGTGAACCGCGACGCAGCGAGCGCGCTCGCGTTCCTGCTCGGGAAGCGCGACCGACCGCGGCTTGACGCGGGCGGGGAGTGGTCGTGGGAGCCCGCGGCGAGCGGGGTACCGTCGGCGGAGGCGCCGAGATGACGGCGACGCTGCGCACGGTCCCCGGCGCCCGCGTGCTTCGGCATCGTCCCGTCCGCGACTACCTGTGGATGACAGCAGGCATCCTGCTCACCGCTTGGGGCCTCGACTCGTTCCTCATCCCGAACAAGATCGCGGCCGGGGGTGTCTCCGGTCTGGCGACCGTCATCTACTACGTCGCGAAGGCGCGCGGCCTGTATCTGCCCGTCGGCCTGCAGATGCTCGTCATGAACATCGTGCTGCTCGCCATCGCGATGCGCACTGGACGCGGTTGGCGCTACGCGGCCAAGACAATCTACGGCATTGTCGGCCTCTCCGTCGCGGTAGATGTGTTCGCCCGCTTCGTCCCGCACCTGGCATCCGAAGACCTGCTGCTCGCGGCCCTCTACGGCGGCGTGCTCACCGGCATCGGTCTCGGCATGGTGTTCAAGGCCGGTGGCAACACCGGAGGTACAGACCTCATCGCCCAGATGCTCTCTCGCAAGGTCTCGCTCGGCGTGGGGCAGCTCATGCTGCTCGCCGACGCCGTCGTCACTATCATCGCCGGCCTCGTATTCGGCTGGCAGTACGCGCTCTACGCCGTCGTTGCCATCTTCGTGAGCGGACAGACCATCGACATCGTGCTCGAGGGTCTGGGAACAGAGAAGGCGGCCTTCATCATCTCCGACGAGATCGCCGCGATCGGCGACGCGATCACGGGCGACCTGGGTAGGGGAGCGACCGCGTTGGCCGCGACCGGCGTCTACACCGGCGAGCCGCGCGGGATGCTCTTCGTCGTCGTTACCCGCAAGGAGCTGGACGATCTGAAGGCGCTCGTGGGCGCAGTCGACCCGACGGCGATGGTCATTATCTCCGACGTGCACGAAGCGATCGGCGAGGGCTTCAGGCAGATGCGGGTGTAGGCCAGCGCGCGGCGTGGCCCCGCCGGAAACTCGCAGGTCCGCTCAGCCCCGCGTCCGTTTGCGGATGTATCCGTACATCATGGACACGAAGAAGGTGAAGCCGACTATCGCTGCACCCACCAGCGCGAGCTCGGCGATGAGCTCGACCCACCACGGCAGTGTCGTCCGGGCCAACAGGAGCGAGAGGCCCACCACGAACGCGGAGATGACGAGCGCGAACGCGAGCTTGTCGACGAACTGCTCGGCCCTCCCCATGATGTTGTCGAAGTCGCCCGGCCGCACGGTCACTCTCAGGTCGCCGTCGGCGATGCGCTTGACGGCGCGATTCACGTTGTCCGGCAGTCCTTCACCGACTCGCATCACGCGCCGCAGCAGCTTGATGAGGTTTCGCGAGAGTTTGGTGGGCTGGATCTGCTCCTCGACGATGCGCCGCACGAACGGCTGGACGGACTCCACGAAGTGGAACTCCGGGTCCAGCGCAGTGCCCATCGCCTGGAGGGTCGAGAGCGTCGTGAGGAGCAGGGCGAACTCGGATTCGACGCGAAGGCTACGCTTGCCGATCAGCGAGAGTACTTCGCCGACAAGCTCGCGCGAATCGACCTCGTGAAGCTTGAGGTCATAGTACTTTCCGATGAGTGAGGTCACATCACGCTTGAGACCCACGACGTCGACGTCGGCGACGTTACCGCTCACTTCCAGCAGGATGTCGGTCGCGAGGTCGCCGTCTTGGTCGATGATCGCCACGAGCAGATCGGCGACCTTGTTGCGCGCTTCGTCGCTCAGGTCTCCTGCGCGTCCGAAGTCGGTGAAGGCTACGCGGCCATCGGGCATGGCGAACAGGTTCCCCGGATGGGGGTCCGCGTGGTAGAAGCCGTAGATGAAGATCTGCTCGTAGTAGCAGACTATGCCCTTGCGGGCAGCCTCGTGGCGGTCCACCCCGTGAGCGTCGAGCTCATCGAGACGGTTGAACGGGATGCCGTCAATCCACTCGAGCGTGAGCACCGTTGAAGCCGTGCGCTCCCAGTACACCTTCGGGAAGTGAACGTTCTCGTCGTTCTCGAACATACGTTTCAAACGCTCTGCGTTGCGCGCCTCGTTGATGTAGTCACACTCGGACCGGATCGCTCGCGCGAACTCGTCCACCAGGCCCACCATGTCGTACCGCCGGCCCAGGTCGGTGCGACCTTGGATCCGCGTAGCCTGGGTGCGCAGGATGTCGAGGTCGGCCTCGACAACGGCGTGGATGTCGGGGCGCTGGACCTTGACGGCAACCGGCGTCCCGTCGGGGAGCGTCGCCTTGTGCACTTGACCGATGCTCGCAGCCGCCGCGGGCGTCTCGTCGAAGTCGGCGAACAGCTCGGAGAGCGGCTCTCCGAACAGGGACTCGATCTCGGCCTTGACCTGCTCGAAGGGGAAGGGCGGCATCTCGTCTTGCAGTTTGGCGAGTTCGTTCGCGTACGAAGCCGGGATGAGGTCTGGGCGTACCGAGAGCATCTGGCCGATCTTCGCGAACGTCGGCCCGAGGCGCTCCATCGTGCGACGGGCTCGTGTCTCGGGCGAGAGCGCGGCGTCGGGCCCCGGCTTCTCTCGGCGAAGCGACGTTACCCACGACGCCTTGAGGCCAATCTGGTCGAGGACCGTGCCGAAGCCCTCGTCGATGAGCACGCCAACGATCTTGCGATAGCGTTCGCCGCGACTGATGGAGGCCATGCCGATCCTTCCGCTCCTCGCGCCGCTCGAGGCGGCCGCGTGACACGCAACGTGGGTGCACCCACGATACACTCCCGCCGGAATCTGGGCGACGACGACGCGACCCTCGGGTATGGTGGAATCCACGCTCTACCGTGTCGCATGTTGGAGTCCGGATAGGAGTCGAATTGACTGTTCAGCTCGACATACCGACGCCCGAGGCGGTGACCCGCATACGCGCGAAGGCCGCCCGCATGCGCTACGACATCATCGAGATGATCGCCGAGGCCGGAAGCGGCCACCCGGGCGGCTCGCTCTCGGCGGCCGACATCGTCGCGACTCTCTACTTCGGCGTCATGCGGCACGATCCGACGCAGCCGGACTGGCCGCAACGCGACCGGTTCGTGCTCTCGAAGGGCCACGCGGCACCGGTGCTCTACGCGGCGCTCGCCGAATCGGGCTACTTCGGCCGCGAGCACTTGGCCACACTGCGCAAATTGGGGTCCATCCTTCAGGGCCACCCCGACAGCAAGAAGACACCAGGCGTCGAGGTGTCCACCGGCTCGCTCGGGCAAGGGCTCTCTATCGCCTGCGGCATTGCACTTGGGCTTCTCGGCGGCGAGCAGGATCGGGCCGATGAGGTCGGGCGAGCCGGCGCTGCTGGCGACGAAGCGGGCGGCGGGCGCCGCACGGTGTACTGCCTCCTCGGCGACGGGGAGTTGCAGGAAGGCCAGGTCTGGGAGGCTGCGATGTTCGCCGCGCACCACGGCTTGGACAACCTCGTTGCCGTGGTCGACAACAACGGCCTGCAGATCGATGGGGCGTGCAGCGACGTCATGTGCCTCGGCGAGATCGCCGAGAAGTTCGCCGCATTCGACTGGGCGGTGCGTTCGTGCGACGGCCACGACATCGAGCAGCTGCTGCGTAGCTTCGAGTGGGCGAAACAGGCCAACACGGAGCGCTCGATGCCTGCGGTCGTGGTCGCGAACACCGTCAAAGGCCGAGGCGTCTCGTTTATGGAGGGCCTGGCGGACTGGCATGGGAGGGCGCCGTCAGCTGATCAAACCGAGCAGGCCCTCGTGGAACTCGGGGCGGTCATCGCCTCGCTCGAGTCCACCTCGCGAGAGGAGGCCTGACATGACCGCTCGAGCCACGCGCGAAGCCTTCGGCGTCACCCTCGTCGAACTCGCGAACGAGGGAGTCGACGTCGTCGCGGTCGAAGCCGACCTCTCGAAGTCCACGACTACCGCGATGTTCGCCGATGCCTACCCCGAGCGATTCTTCAACGTGGGCGTCGCCGAGCAGAACATGATCGACGTTGCCGCCGGCCTCGCCGTGTCAGGCAAGGTCGCCTTCACGGGCTCGTTCGCCGTGTTCGCCACGGGGCGCGCGTACGACCAGGTTCGAAACACGGTCTGCTACTCGGATCTCGACGTGAAGCTCGCTCCCACTCATGCGGGCATCACGGTCGGCCCCGACGGTGGCAGCCACCAGATGCTCGAGGACATCGCGCTCATGCGCGTGCTTCCTGGTATGCGCGTACTCGTGCCGGCCGACTTCGCGGCGGCGCACTCCGCGCTCCGGCTCGCGGCGTTGACGCCCGGGCCGTTCTACGTACGCCTCGGCCGCGTAGCGACTCCGGCGGTCCACGCCGACGGCTTCGAGCTCGAACTCGGCCGCGCGTACGTGCTGCGCGAGGGCGCTGACGTCTCGCTCGTCGCGTGCGGTGTGATGGTCGCCGAGGCTCTCGCGGCAGCGGAGCTTCTCGCCGCGGAGGGCGTCAGCGCGGAGGTCATCGACGTCGCCTCGATCAAGCCGCTCGACGCCGAGCGGATCGTCGAGTCGGCGGTCAAGACCCGAGCCGTGGTCACGTGCGAGGAGCACTCGATCATCGGCGGGCTCGGTTCGGCTGTCGCTGAAGTGCTCGGCGAGCAGGCACCCACGCCGCTCCGGCGCGTGGGTGTTCGCGACGTCTTTGGCACCTCCGGCGAGCCGGCAGAGTTGATGGAGCACTTTGGGCTGACCGGCGCGCACATCGCGGAGGCGGCGAGCGCGGTCGTGGCGCGCAAGCGGGGGTAGCGGCGGCGTGCTCGCGTTGGGGTAAGACCCCGTTTCGGGGCGTGTTAGCCCTGGGGTTCAGAATGCGAACGGTGGTCTGCTCGATGCGTGCACTAGTGCGCAGGCCACAGCGGCACGCGCGCCCATATGATAACAAGCCGTGCTAGACTGTTATCATGATTCGCACACAGATCAGCCTGTCCGAGGAGGAGTACGTGGCCGCCAAGCAGGAGGCCGCCCGACTGGGTATCTCGCTCGCCGAGTTGCTTCGTCGCGCGCTTCGCGGCCTGATTCCCGCCGACGAGACGAAACCCTGGATGCGCTACGCGGGAATGGTCGAAACGGGCGATTCCCAGTCGAGCCAGAAGATCGACGAAGTGGTCTATGGCCGCAAGGACTGAGTCATACGTCGATACCTCGGCACTCATCGCCTTTGCAGACCGTTCGGACTCCTACCATGACCTGTTCCGGCGCGCGTTCTCGGACCCACCCCCGCTTGTGACGACGCCGCTGGTCATCGCGGAGGGGCATGCGTGGTTCCTCCGTCGCTACGATCGTGGGCGTGCGCTGCAATTCATGTCCATGGTCGAATCCATGACGCCGCTCTCGGTCGTGTCCGTGGGCGCGGAGGAGCAGTCCGCCGGGGCGGCGTTGCTCAGACGTTTCTCGGACCAGGATCTGACCCTCGCCGATGCTGTCGGGCTGCACGTCATGGATGCGCGCGGGATTCAAGAATGCTGGTCGACGGACTACCATTTGGCGCTCACCGGAGTTCCGCTGGTCGTTGGCTAACCTTGGGAGGTTGAGCCAGCGAGCGCACGCCGGGTGCTCCTCCGCCGTCTCCCGCACCTCGTTCGCCCGAATTCCGGATGTAGAACCCGTGGAGACGTTCTTGCGCGGCCGCCGTGGCTGTCGTTTTGCTACCATGACGCGGTGGGATTCGTCGCCAAGATACGGAGCACCCCATGATTCGCATGCGTGGCGTAGACATGTTCTACGCCTCTGATAAGCCAGCGCTCGTCGACGTCGACGTCGATATCGAACAGGGAGAGTTCGTCTTCCTGGTCGGTCATTCCGGCTCAGGCAAGTCCACCTTCATCCGGCTGCTGCTGAGGGAGATCCTCCCGTCGAAGGGCCAGATTCACGTGGCGGGCCAGGATCTCACGAAGATGAAGGGCTGGAAGGTGCCCTACCTTCGGCGCAACATCGGCTGCGTCTTTCAGGACTTCAAGCTGCTGCCGAACAAGACCGCCTCCGAGAACGTCGCATTCGCGCTCGAGGTGATCGGCAAGTCTCGTCACGTCATTCGGACGCAGGTCCCGGAGGTGTTGAGGCTCGTGGGTCTCGAGGACAAGATCGACAGCTACCCGGACGAGCTTTCCGGTGGCGAGCAGCAGCGCGTGTCCATCGCGCGGGCGTTCGTCAACCGGCCGCCGCTGCTGCTGTGCGACGAGCCGACTGGCAACCTCGACCCTCAGACGTCGCTCGGCATCATGAAGCTGCTCGAGCGAATCAACAAGACGGGCACGACCGTCGTGATCGCCACACACGACCGCGACATGGTCGACTCGATGCGCAAACGCGTCATCGCGCTCGAGTCCGGTCGCCTCATCCGCGACCAGGACCGGGGGGTCTACGGCTATGCCGATTAACGTAGGCTACTTCGCCAGGGAGTCGATCCAGAACTTCCGGCGCAACTGGGTCATGAGCATTGGTGCCGTCATCACAATCTTCCTGTCTCTCCTGCTCGTGGGCGTCTCGATGGCCTTCGGCTACATCGCGAGCGGCATCGTGAAGTCTGTCGAGAGCAAGGTCACCATCCAGGTGTTCTTGAAGGACGGTGCTCCGGTCAAGGATGTCGACGAGCTCCAGCGCACGCTCGTGGCCGACCCGCTCGTGAAGGGCGTCGACTACGTCTCGAAGGAAGAAGCGCTCGAGAAGTTCAAGCGCGACATGGCCGAGAGCCCTGAGATCGTCGCGAACATCAGGGGCAACCCGCTTCCCGCATCGCTCGATGTCACGCTGAAGGACCCGCGCGAGGTCGAGACGATGGTCGTCAAGATCAAGGCCGACCCACTCTTTCCGAAGCTGGCCGACAGGCCGGACAACCCTGAGGAATCACTCAAGTACGGTCAGCAGATTGTACGCAAGCTCTTTGCCGTGACGCGTATCATTCGCTTCGTTCTTATCGGATTCGTCTTGGTCCTGGCCGTCGTGAGCCTGATCTTCATCAACAACACCATCCGGCTTGCCATCTACGCGCGGCGCAAGGAGATCGGCATCATGCGCCTTGTCGGCGCATCGAACTGGTTCATCCGCACGCCGTTCTTGATGGAGGGTATCCTGCAAAGCCTCATTGGGGCTGCGCTCGCGATCTTCATCATCGTCGGCACGACGTCGTGGATCCTCCCGCAGGTTCGCGAGGCGATTCCGTTCCTGCCTCTCACACTTACCAGCGCCGACATGGCGCAGATTTCTCTGGTGCTTGTCGTTGTCGGCATGGTCATAGGACTCATCGGCTCCGGGTTCGCCCTGCGCCGCTATCTCAAGGTCTAGCGCGACACCCTCTCGCGCGTTCACGGAAACGGATCACATGGACAGGTTCTTTCGCCTCCTGCTCGTAGCGGGGTTGGTCGCCATACTCGTTCTCGGCGCGTTCGCCGGCGGGATCATCTTCGACCGGCAGACAAATCGCATCGATGGGCTCATGAGCGTCACCACCCCGGGCCAGAGCATCGCCGATACGGTCAGCGAGGTCGAGGACCTTCTTCTCGACCAGGCACTCAAACCGCCGAACGAGACCTCGGCGACCGCCGGCGCGATCCAGGGTCTTCTCGACTCCACGGGTGACAAGTACGCGAACTACTTCGACCCGCGTCACTTCAAGTACTTCAACGAGCAGAGCGCCGGCGAGTTCGGTGGCATCGGCGTCACGATCGGGGAGAAGGACGGTCAAGCCTACGTCGTCACGGTCATGCCGAACACGCCCGCTGCGAAAGCCGGAATCAAGACCGATGACATCTTCGTCTCGGTCGACGGCGTGAAGCGCGACAAGTGGACGAGCGACGAGATCGTCAAGCGAGTGCGCGGCGATGCTGGCACGAAGGTGAAAGTCGTGATGAAGCGAGGGAGCGAGCTCAAGACCTTCGACCTCACCCGCGCGAAGATCGAGGTGCCCAACATCGACTCGCGTATGCTGCAGGACGGCATCGGCTACATCCGGCTGTACTCGTTCAACCAGCGCGCCGCCGACGACATGCGCAGAGCCATCGACTCGCTCGAGAAGAAGGGCGCGAAGGCCTTCGTCCTCGACGTCCGCGACAATCCGGGGGGCCTTCTGGACCAGGCGGTCGATATCGCATCGTTGTTCGTGGCAAACGGTGTGGTTGTCCGAGTTGATGAGCGCGGCAAGGCTGAGCAGTCGAGCCGAGCGACCGGCAAGGTTGCCACCAACGCGCCGGTCGCCCTGCTCGTGAACGGCAACTCGGCCTCGGCGAGCGAGATCCTCGCGGGAGCGCTCCAGGACTACGACCGGGCCACGCTTGTTGGCGAGAAGACGTTCGGAAAGGGGAGCGTGCAGACTGTCGAGAAGCTCTCCTCAGGGGGCGGCATCAAGTTCACCATTGCGCACTACCTCACGCCGAAGAAGCGCGTGATCGACGGCAAGGGAGTCACGCCCGAGCACGTCGTGAAGATGAAGCCCGAGCTACAGTACGACGCTGAGTTTCAGAAGGACAAGGCGAAGGACCTGCAGCTGCAAAAGGCCATCAAGGTGCTGCAGAGCGACCTCTAGGCCCTACTCTTCGTCTTCCTCGTCGTCGAGGGTGACGAAGCTCTCGAAGTCCGCGTCGACCTGCTCGAGCAGCAGGTGAGGCCGCTCCGGCACGTGCTCTTCCTCTGACTCCGGCACCGTCACGAGCGTGAGCGTCGCCGAATCGCCGAAGAGCCGGAAGCGCCAGCGCGCGCAGGGCAGCTGCTCGAAATCGAGGTAGCGGAAGCTCGCGACGTTCAGGAAGAGGCAGCCGTTCACGGCCATGGAGGCCGACTCGGGGTCGAACATGAGCTTCACGAGCGTGAAGCGACCCTCAGCCACGCCTCGCCCTTCGACCTCCCAGTGCAGGTCGAGAGTCTCGAGCGTCTCGAGCGCACGAAGCATGTCGCGCGGCGATGCGAGAGTGCCCGAAGTAACGAACGTGGGGGCAAGTGGGCGCGAGCGGTCCATGCCGTTGCAGCTCCAGTGTCGGCGCCTTCAGATGCGTCCATTCTACCACCGCCGATGACGCTCGGTCTCCCAAGGGGAAGCCATCTTCTGTACGATTGGCGCGGCCTACGACGGACGGACGGGGGCGAGACATGAGCCGGGAGAAGCGCACCAAGAAGGCTCATCGCGCGGGATTCGTGGTCGGCCCCATCCTCATGACTCGCCGAGGCTACGGGTTTGTCGAAGCGCCGGAAGGCGACATCTACGTCTCCCGCCGAGACACTGCCGGGGCGATGCACCGCGACGTCGTGGCCGTGCGCCCGTACGCGCAACGCGGGGGAGAGGGCCGCTCGGGTTCGGTCGTCCGAATCGTGCAGCGTGCAAACACGACGCTCGTTGGCCGCTACGAGCAGCACGGCGGCATCGGGATCGTCGTTGCCACCGACCCGAGGCTTCGCACCGACGTGTTCGTGCACAAGCGCGACGCGGGTGGAGCGACCGAGGGTGACTTCGTGGTCGTCCGTCTTACCGTCTACCCGGGGCGCGCCACCGCCGCTCAGGGGATCGTCGAGGAAGTCCTCGGCACACTCGATACGCCGGGCATCGGCATCGAGATCATCATCCGCGAGCACGGGCTCGAGACCGAGTTTGGTGATGAAGCGCTCGCCCAAGCTGCCGCCGAGACGCTCGACATCGAGACGGCCCTCGCGTCCGAGCCGGACCGCGAAGATGTGCGCGACTGGTTCACGGTCACTATCGACCCCGTCGACGCGCGCGACTTCGATGACGCGATCACGCTCGAGCGTGTGGACGGGCGGGTGCGCCTTGGCGTGCACATCGCCGACGTCTCGCACTACGTTGGGTGGGACTCTGCGATCGACGAGGAAGCGCGGCGGAGAGCGACGAGCGTGTACCTCGTGGACCGCGTGCTCCCGATGCTCCCCGAGGAGCTCTCCAATGGCATCTGCTCGCTCAACCCAGGCGAGGACCGGCTCGCCTTCTCGGTCGTCATGGACCTCGACGACAACGCGGTCGTGCAGTCGTACCGGCTGTTCCCAAGCGTCATGCGTTCGGACCGCCGCTTCAACTACGACGAGGTCGAGTCCTGGCTCGACGGGGAAGCGTCGTTCCCTGACGCCGAGAGCGAGCGTCTCCTGCGTGACTTCGCCCGCATCGCAGTTGCGATCGGGAAGCGACGCGTAGCGCGAGGCGGCCTGGACTTCGAGTCCGTGGAAGCGAAGGTGCGCCTTGCCGAGGACGGAACGCCGCTCGAGGTCATTCTTCGGCAGCGAACGCAGGCCACGAACATGATCGAAGAGGCGATGATCCTCGCGAACGAGGTCGTCGCCGGGCATATGACGCGGGCGAAGGCGCCCATGGTGTACCGGATTCACGAAGACCCGGACCCCGAGGCCCTCTCGCAGATCGCGGTCATCCTCAAGGAGTTCGACTACCCGATCAAGGACGTCCACGGCGCGTCGCCCGCGACGTTCCAGAGGATCATCGCGTTCGCACACACGCGCCCCGAGAAGCTCCTCATCAACTCGCTGCTCTTGCGAGCGATGGAGCGCGCTCGCTATGTCGACTACCTCGCGCCGCACTTTGGACTCGCGAGCCCGGCATACTGCCACTTCACGTCGCCCATACGGCGCTACCCAGACCTCATCGTGCACCGGCTGCTCAAGGCGCAGTTGCGCGGCAGGCTCGAGAAGGACCCGAACGCGGTCCGCATGGCGCCCGAGCTCGAGTGGCTCGCGGAGCACTCGTCGGTCATGGAGCGCGAAGCAGAGTCGGCCGAGCACGATTCGGTTCGTCTCAAGCTCTGCGAGCTCATGGCCGAGCACGTGGGGGAGGTCTTCCCCGGGATCATCACCGGCGTGCAGTCCTTCGGCTTGTTCGTGCAGCTTGAGAACACCGCAGAGGGTCTCGTGCACGTCGAGGCGATGACGGATGACTACTACAAGCTCGACGCGGAGCACTTCGTGCTCGTTGGTGAGGACAACGGACGCCGATACCGACTGGGGCAGCGCCTCGCGGTACGTATCCTCAGCGTGAGCGTGGGCGAGTCACGGATCGACTTCGAGCTCGCGTAGCGCCGCCAGCCCGCCGACGGCTCGGCAACGGTGCGCCACGAGTGCGTGACACAGCGTGACAGCCACTGCCTCGCGGTCGCACGCTGGGGGAGGCCGCACACACCCACTCGCACGGGAGGCCCCCATGTACGACGTCTGCATCGTCGGCGCCGGCCCCGCCGGCTCCACTCTGGCACGTCTGATCGGCGACCGGTGCCGCGTGTTGCTCGTGGATAGGCGACGCCTCGACGAACCGCCCGCCGACGGCGGACGAGTGAAGCCCTGTGGCGGACTGCTTGCGCCGAAAGCCCAA
>CAYGYT010000004.1:31709-35477 GCA_964354215.1 uncultured Eubacteriales bacterium
GTCGTCGGCGCAGACGGTGCGCGGTCGATCGTGCGCCGTCTGGCATGCGGTGATTGGCCGCAACCCGCTCGGTACGCCGCTGTGCAGGCCGCGTTCGCCTCGGCCGGCGGTGATCCGTTCTATGGCGCTGTATTCGACCGATCCCTGACCGACTTCTACGGCTGGACGATTCCGAAGGGCGGCGTAACGCTCGTCGGACTCGCTGTGCCGCCAGGCGCCGGGACGCGGGCGAGGTTCGAGTCGTTCGTTTCCCGCGTGCGTGAAGCCGGCTTCTGTGTGGGTCCGGAACTCTCGCGCGAGAGCACTACGGTCGTTCGGCCGACGAGCACGCGCGAGCTGCTGTGCGGCTGGGACGGTGTGGCACTCGTCGGAGAGGCAGCAGGGTTCATCAGCCCGAGTTCAGCCGAGGGCATCAGCTACGCGCTCAGGAGTGCGAGACTACTGGCTGGCGCGTTGGAACCCGGCATTGCAGGGGCTACCGAGCGGTATCGCGCCTCGGCACTGCCTCTGCGCGCGGACATCGCCGCACGCATCGTGAAATCGCAGGCGATCTACTCCACGCCAACGAGACACCTGCTCATGCGAAGCGGGATTCGCGCTATCCGCCTTCCGGTCGACAGCGCGAGAGATGCGCGACCCGCCGAGGCGCTCGGGTTCTGACCGTCCCCCAGTGGTCCCCTCCCCCTCGCCTGTGGCACCTGTCCACGCGCGCGAGTACACTGGCTGGACACTTGTTCGATACGCCGAGGAGGCTCTTTGATGCGTTCTCAGTCACTCGAGTTCCTGCGCTCCCTCATCGAAGCGCCGTCACCGTCGGGCTACGAGCAGCCGGCCGCGCGTGTCTTTCGCGACTACGTGACGCCGTTCGCTGACGAGGTCGACACCAATGTCATGGGCTCGGTCCATGCGACGCTCCTCGGCAGTGCCGCGGAACGTGCCGATGGTGGTCGCACGAGCGTCATGCTCGCCGGCCACATCGACGAGATCGGCATGATGGTCACCTACGTCATGGAGGCTGGGTTCCTGGCGTTCAAGTCGATCGGCGGCGTAGACGAGGCCGTGTTGCCGGGCATGCGCGTGCACGTGCACACGAAGGACGGCGCGCTGCTCGGGCTCCTCGGCAGGCTTCCGATTCACCTGCTCGAGGACGAGGAGCGCAAGAGCGTCACCAAGATGCACAAGCTCTTCATCGATCTGGGCCTTCCCGCCGAGAAGGTCAAGAAGACCGTGCGCATCGGCGACCCGATCACCTTTGCCGTGGGATTCGAGAAGTTCGGCGAAGGTATGGCCGTCTCGCGAGCCTTCGACGACAAGATGGGCGCCTGGATCTGCGCCGAGGTGCTCCGCGAGGTCAAGAAACGCGGTGGCGCCAAGGTCGACGTCATCGCCGCGGCTACGGTGCAGGAGGAGGTCGGCTTGCGGGGTGGGACGACGAGCGCGTACGGAGTCGACCCCACGATCGGCATTGCCGTCGAGGTCGGGCACGCGACCGACTATCCGGACGTGGACAAGCGCAAGCACGGCGAGGCCGACTGCGGCAAGGGACCGATCATCGCTCGCGGTCCCAATATCAACCCGGCACTCTTCGACCTGTTGGTAAAGGCCGCCGAGAAGGTGAAGGTGCCCCACCAGTTCGGCGGGGAGCCGCGCGGGACGGGCACGGACGCGAACGCCATCCAGCTCGCTCGCGGAGGCAAGGCGGCGGCGCTCATCAGCGTGCCGGTACGCTACATGCACACGCCCAATGAGGTGCTGGCGCTCACCGACCTCGACTCGAGCGTGAAGCTCCTCGTCGAGTTCGTGCGCTCGCTCGACCCGGAGACCGACTACACGCCGTAAGCGGCAGGGCGGTCGGCCGAGCGAACGCTCGAGCAGTTGGTGGATTCGGCTTGACGGCCTCTCCGTTCGGGCGTACCCTCGGTATGACCGGAGGTAACACCACGGGTATGACCAAGGGGAGGCGGCCGTGGTCGCCAAGATCACCATCTCGCTTCCGGACGCCCTGCTCGAGGAGATCGACGCCCGTGCCACCGAGCATGGCGGGTCTCGCAGCGGGTTCATCCAGGAGGCGGCGGCGCGCTACGTGGCGAGCCTCGACGAGGACGCCTCCCGCACCGAGCGCGAGCGGAGGGTTCTCGAAGCGCTCGAGGGCATGAAGGCGATGCGGGACCTGCCCCTGCTGGATTCGCGACCATCGATCGAGATCCTAAGGGAGATCAGAGAGACAGATGACTCGGCCCCGCTCAGAGGGATTGAGCCATCCCAGGAGCGGCCGAAGTGAGAACGGACGTCGCGGTCATCGACTCGTCGTTCGGCATCAAATGGTTCCGAAGCGAGGAGGGGACGGAAGCCGCCGACGAACTGCTCGTTCGGCAAGCTCGAGGTGACGTTACGATCTGCATGCCGTCGCATGTGCTGCATGAGATTCTCGGCGTCGTCCGGCGCGAGCGGGGAGTGGCGCATCTTGTTGAAGCACACCAGCGGCTCATGCTCGCGGGCATAGCGATTCGGCGACTCGACCTTGAGTTGCTGCTGGCTGCAGTCGAGGAATGCGATTACCTCCACTGCTCCTTCTACGACTCACTCGCTCCAGCGTTGGCGTCGCTCCTGGATGCGCCGCTCTACTCGGCGGATCGCCGGGCGCATGCCGATTACCCCGGTGTAGTGCTCTTGGGCTAAGCCCCTCGCGGACACTCGCCGACAACCGCCGGGTGCTAGCATGAAGCCTCTACTACCGGCTGGGACGGCATGGAACGCGAGACACGAAACATCGCCACCAACAAGAAGGCCTACCACGACTACTTCGTGGACGAGGTCTTCGAGACGGGCATCGCACTGACCGGTACCGAGGTGAAATCGCTTCGGCAGAACAAGGCTAGTCTGCGCGACAGTTTCGCGACCGTGCGCAAGGGCGAAGTGTGGCTCCAGAACGTCCACATCGCTGCCTACAGTCACGGGAATCGCGCGAATGTGGACCCCATGCGGGCGCGGAAGCTCCTGCTTCACAAGAAGGAGATCCGCTACCTCCTAGGCAAGACGAAGGAGCACGGCTACACGCTCGTGCCGCTCAAGCTCTACTTCTCGCCCGCGAACATCGTGAAGGTCGAGCTCGGCCTCGCGCGGGGCAAGAAGCAGTACGACAAGCGTGCGTCGATTGCCGAGCGGGACCAGAAGCGCGACGTCGAGCGCGCGCTGCGCGACCGGCAGAAGGGCGAGTAACCCGGAGGCTGCCAGGTGGTAGACACCGCGGCGGCTCGTCTACCGTATCGTCTTCGGCGGTATAATCCTTGCTGCTGCCTTCTACTTGCCGCGACTATCGCGGGCAGCGCGCACGTTGACACGTCGGTACATGCGTCACCTTTCGGGGGCGACTGGATTCGACACGATAGTTCTGAGGGAAGAAGCAGGCCGAGGTCTCCTCACCTCGCTAAACAGGGGTACCGACGCTCAAACGTCGACAATAACTACGCACTCGCTGCCTAAATAGAGCAGCGACGCCGCCCGGTACGCGTCCCCGGTACCGGTCCCGGCGTCACTCAGGGGACTGCCACACCGGACGTAGGCGGTATGCCGGTGTGAAAGATGGAACCGCCTGGGCAACGGCACGCGGGTCAACGGGTGTCGCCTGAGCCGAGAACCTAACCGGTGACTGAGCCTGGAGATGCTTCCCAGGGGGCTTTCGTGGACCGGAGTTCGATTCTCCGCGCCTCCACCAGCAACCTACGAGGCCTCGGCGATCGCGCCGAGGCCTCGCGCGCATTACGAGGG
>CAYGYT010000004.1:35577-48751 GCA_964354215.1 uncultured Eubacteriales bacterium
GGGAGCCGTGCCCTCCGGGTCAGCGTCAACTGCTGTTCGAGGGGTGAGTGCTCGGTCGGTGCTTCGAGGCGAGACGCAGGCAGAGTTTGTCGTTTTGGATTTACCTAGCCATAACGACGACAATTTGCTAGATTGTCGTTGTTGAGTTTCTGAGGGTGTGCGATGACAAATTCTTCTCAGCGCCGTGCTCCGCGCGGCCGACCATCCAGAACCGCCGTCTATCAGCGGTTCGCCACCGCGATAGACGACCTTGCCCGCTACGGCGGTCTTCCCACCCCGGCCGAAGCCAAGCAGCTGTGGGATGACGTGTGGCACCTCGAGGCCCACCACTCAACAGCCCTCGAGGGCAACACCCTGGTGCTACGAGAGGTCGAGGAGCTCCTCCAGCAGGGCCGCGCCGTGGGCTCTAAGGAGCTCAAGGACTACATGGAGGTCCTTGGCTATTCGGAGGCTGCACGCTGGGTGTACCAGCAGGGGGTCGAGCCGGACGACCGGGGACGGAGTGAACTCGTGACCGTCACCGAAGTGCGCAATGTCCACTCGCTTGCGATGGCGAAAGTGTGGGAGGTCGCACCGCATCCGAGCGCGTATCCAGATGAGGCACCCGGTAGCTTTCGCCAGCACGACATCCGGCCGTTCCCGAACGGGATGACACCTCCGTCACATCCACTCGTCTCGGCGGGAGTCAGTTCTTGGGTCGATCGGGTGAACGAGTTCGGCGAAAGGCTTGCCGACGGCTCTCTCAGCCTGACCGACGTCCCGGAACCGCTCGCTCGCATCCACGTCGACTTCGAGAGAATCCACCCGTTCATCGATGGCAACGGACGTACAGGGAGGCTGCTACTCAATCTGATTCTGGTCCGGTGTGGCTGGCCACCGATTGTCATCTTCAAGGAGCGGCGAGGGCGGTACCTGAAGGCGCTCGACCGGGCAGACCACGATGACCTCGGACCGCTCGCGGAGATCATCGTGCGGTCCGTGATCGACAACCTTCACCGACTCATTCCCAACATCGCAGGGTCAGCCAAGTACGTGCCGCTCGAGGCACTGATTGACGAGGAGTTCAGCCTGGCCGCGCTCAAACAGGCTGCTGGTCGCGGACGGCTCGAGGCGATCATCGGCGCCGACGGTCGCTACCGCTCCAGCCGCGCCGCCGTCGAGGCCTACAAAGCCTCGAAGTACTCACGGGACGTGGGCGCGTGAGCGAGCTGTGCGGAGGCGTCCGCTACGATCCCATCGCCGTGAGTGCGGAGAGCACGGTCGTTCCAGAGTACTTCCCGGAGGCTGCGGAAGAGACGGCGTATCAGTCCGAAGCCGCTTTGGAGCAGGCGTTTATCCAGCTCCTCCAGCCTCAGGCCTGCGAGTACCTGCCGCCCACCGGCGAGGACCAGCCTGTCGCGAACCTTCGGGCACAGCTCCAGGCACTGAACGGATTCACGTTCAGCGACGCCGAGTGGGGACGCTTCTTCTCGGAGAGGATCGTCGGCGCGAACGCCGGCTCCCTAATCGCAGCGCTGGGGTTTGCCGTGAATTGCGCCCGGAAGAGACGGCATCGACGCCTACACCCAGACGCTCGAGCTCGTGGAGGTCTTCCGCAAGATCTGGAACCTGTCGGATGAGGCGACGCCGCGACTGATCGAGATCCTGAGGAACGCGACGTACACACTCATTGAGGCCGGCGGCACGATGCTCGATATCGAACCCCTGCTCACCGAGGTCGATAGCCGTGAGCGAGGAGTCGAATGGCGCGATGTGTACGGGGATGATCAGTTGAGAACATCTGCCCACTGCGACGAGACGCACCCACAAGAGGAGACGCCGGTGCGGCCTCCTGGTCTTGGTGCATCACTGCTGCGGATCTCACGGTCACTAAGTCGCCTCGTTACACGCCAACGCCGCCGGCGGATCTGACCGAGGGTAGTCCGCATCCGCTGTTGATTCCACGTCATCTGTTCGACTCAATTCATCCGCAACAAGACACATGCGTGACATCAGACCCCAGATTGCCTTCCTGAGCTCGGCGTCTTCTGGGACTGAAAATCCCCGTGTCGGCGGTTCAAGTCCGTCTCTGGCCACCATCCGTTCTTGGTATACGAACATATGTTTGGTACAATGTCACAGGCAGGACGCGCAAGCCGCCAGGAGTTCTGCCAGGTGAGGCGTGTTCGAATAGCGTACGATTAGGTCCACCACTAACCTCGAACGGGCCCGTCGCATGTGCGGCGGGCCTCGTTGTCTTCTCCTGCCACCCACATCTACTCCAGCGCGTTGCGAGCGGGAGCGTACAATCGAGCGACATCAACACGGCACCCAGGCGGAGTGAGCGATGACGAACGAACAACATAGTCCGTGCGAGCTGTGTGCGGTGCGCGCGCTCAACGGGGAGCGAGCGGGACTCGTCGTCGGAATGACGTTCGTGCCTCTCGCCGCCCTCGAGGCGATGAGGTGGGGTGGCCAAGGGGAGCCCGGGTCGCTGCTGCCTGCGGCCGTTGCGGCGCTCGGTCTCGACTTCGCGTTCGTGCCTGCCGCGGAGCCGTGGGCCGAGCGGAGTCTCGAGGGCCTACTCGAAGCCGGGGCTGCACCGCTCTGGGTGGTGGACGGCCCGTTCTCGAACGCTGTTACCGTGCACGGGTGGACCGAGGCGCTTCGCCTCACTATCGCCGATCCGGATACATTGGGTGCCGCGCTCGACGAGGGCGCGGCTCGCTCTCTGGCAGAGACCCTTCGGGGCCTGGCCGCGGGTGCAGCCGGAATCGTTGTTGCCCAGGACCTGGCGGGTGCCCATGGCCCGCTGATGGCGCCTGACTTCGTGCACGAAGAGCTCATGCCCCGCGTCGCACCGATCGCGTCTGAGTTCCGCCGGCTCGACCTTCCAGCGATCTTCCACTCCGACGGGGACATCCGCGTCTTCTTCCCGGGTATTGCGCGAGCCGGCTTCTCGGCCATCCATGTCGGCGGGCTTGGAGAGGACGGGTTCGTGCGGCTTCTCCGGGATGCGCGGCAACACGGCCTGCGCGTGCTCGGCGGTATCGAAGGCGAGGCGCTGCGTCACAGCATCCCTGCGGCGATACGCGCCGGAATACAGGCGGCGCTCTTCGCGGCTCCCGGGGACGTTCTCGTGGCCGACGACGGCAGCATCACGAGCGCCGAGGACCTCGCCGCATTCGTGAGTGCGATAGAAGCGGCACGCGGAGAGAACGAGCCATAGCCGGAACCGGCACATAGCGGAGGGAGTCTCATGAGCGAGTTCGTCGACGCGATCGACAGTGGCGGCGTTGAGAGCGGCCAGATGGTCAAGGTCGAGATTGAAGGACACGAGTTCCTCGTAGTCAGGATCAGCGATGACTACTACGTGACGGACGATCGATGCCCGCACCTGCACGGAGACCTGTCGAAGGGGACGTTGGACGGCTCCGTGGTGACGTGTCCTCGGCACGGCTCGCAGTTCGACGTCCGCGACGGGAGCGTCGTGCGCTGGACGGACTTCTCCGACACGCTGCGATCGGTGGCGAGCCTCGTGAGGCATCCCCGACCGCTTCGAACCTACGAGGTCGAGCTTTCGGACGGCAAGGTGCGAATCGGCGCCGAGAAAGCGCCGCCCACCGCGTAGTCGCCCCACGTGCTCAGGCGTCCTGGCCGTTGGAAGAACTCAGCGGCGTCGGCTACGCTAGGAGCTGAACGCACGGGCAGCGTGAACTCTTGAGGGGTGCACATGGACGCGTGGTTCTGGGTCTGGTTCGTGCTCGCGGCGGTGCTTTCGATCGCCGAGATCTTCACGGGAGGGTTCTTCCTTCTCCCGTTCGGTATCGGCGCAGGTCTAGCCGCGGTCCTGAATCTCCTGGGAGTCTCCTTCGCCTGGCAGTGGGTGGCGTTCCTCGGCGGTTCCTTCATCGCGCTCGCGCTTCTGCGTCGCTTCGCCGAGCACATCACGCTCGAGTCACCCCAGAAGACAGGCGGTAACCGGCTGATAGGCGGGTGCGGCGTGGTAGTCGAGGTGCTCGACGGCCGCGGTAGACTGGGACGTGTGCGCGTCGAGCGTGAGGAGTGGCGAGCAGACGCGCCCGGCTTCGAGCCCGTTGCAGTGGGGACGAGCGTTACGGTGTTGCGCGTCGAGGGCACGCACCTGATCGTGAGACCGACCGACAGCACGTGTGAAGACGCGTAGGCGGCGCTAGGGGGTCCACCATGGCTCAGACGTTCGCGGCGGTCGCAGGCGGCATCACGATCTTCTTCGTGTTGCTCGTCTACGCGATCATGGCCATCAGGATCGTGCGGCCATATGAGAAGGGTGTCGTCGAGCGGCTTGGCAAGTACCAGCGCACGTACGACCCGGGGCTCCATATGATCGTGCCTGTCGTCGATCACCTCAAGAAGATCGACATGCGCGAGAACGTCGTCGACGTGCCGCCGCAGGAGGTCATCACCAAGGACAACGTCGTGGTCACGGTCGATGCGGTCGTCTACTACGAAGCGACCGATCCCGTGAAGCTCATGTACAACATCTCGGACTTCTACATGGCTTCGACGAAGCTCGCTCAGACGAACCTGAGAAACGTCATCGGCGAGATGCAGCTCGACGAGTCGCTCACGAGCCGCGAGAAGATCAACACAGTGCTCCGTGAGATCCTCGACGATGCCACGGACAAGTGGGGCGTGCGTGTCGTGCGTGTCGAGCTACAGCGCATCGAACCGCCGAAGGAAGTCATCGAGGCCATGCACCGCCAGATGAAGGCCGAGCGGGACAAGCGTGCCCTGATCCTCGAGGCGGAGGGTGACCGGCAGGCCGCCATCAATCGTGCCGAAGGGGCCAAGCAGGCGGCGATCCTTGAAGCGGAGGGGCGCGCTCGGGCAATCAAGGAGATCGCCGACGCCGAGAAGTACCAGCGTATCGAGGTCGCCAAGGGTGAGGCCGAGGCGACCGAGCTCACGTTCGCGGCGATCCACAAGGGAGATCCGACCGGCGACCTGCTCGCGGTTCGCTACATCGAGTCTCTGAAGTCCATAGCCAACGGCCAGGCGACCAAGCTCTTCCTCCCGTACGAGATCAGCGGCGTGCTCGGCGCCGTGGCCACCATGGCCGAGGCATTCAAGGACACCGATCGCTCGCCCGCGTCGCCGGCGGAAGCGGGCACGGCGCCCACAGCCTAGGTCCGTTGGGCAGATCCGGCCGAAAGCGTCGTCGGAGACGGCGCATTCCTCGGCGCTTCTCGGGAACACTCTTAGTGGAACGTGAACCGCGTCGGAGGAGGGTGTTATGCCCGCGTACATCATGCTGTCGAAGCTCACGGAAGACGGCGCCGAAACCATCAAGAAGAACCCCGAGCGCATCCTGGAAGTGGACCGGGAGATGTCACAGTGGGGCATCACGGTGCTCCACCAGTTCGCTGTGCTCGGCGAGTATGACTTCGTGACCATCATCGAGGCGCCGGACAATCTGGCCGTTGCCAAGGCATCGCTCGAACTCGGCGCTCGCGGAAGCGTGAGCATCATGACGCTTCCCGCCATTCCCGTCGAAGAGCTCGTGGAGGGCGTGCGGTAGGATGCACGTCCGGCCGCTCCCAGGCGAGAGAGGCTGAGGCTACCGGGGTATGTTCACTGCACGAGGCGGCGGCACGAACAGGAGGCGCAATCGATGGCTGGGCCGAGTGTCGGCTGCCCCGGACAGGATTTGCGGTGGGTGCAGATACACAACATCTCCTGCCCGACGTGCGGCTACGACGTCGAGTTCTTCTCCGACGAGCGCACGAGGAAGTGCCCCAACTGCGGCACGAAGATCGATCGGCTGCGCGAGACGAACTGCGCAGAGTGGTGCTCGGCCGCCGCCACGTGCGCTCTGCTTCGGGGTGCGAAAGAGGATTCGAACGACGACGAGGAGGTCTGATGGCCCCAGAGCAACCGGTTGAGACGCTCGACTGCGTGGGACTGTTCTGTCCGGAGCCGCTCTTCCAGACGCGTGAGGCGATCGACCAGATCGAGGTGGGCGAGGTGCTCGAAGTCCTCGCCGACGACCCCGCTGCCGAGGAGGACCTGACGCGGTTCGCGAAGCGCACGGGCAACGAGATCGTGTCGATCGAGGATGAGGGGGACTACAAGCGCTTCCTCATCAAGCGCGGCCCCTGACCGACCAAACGAAGAAGGAGCTGGTCATGAAAGACGAGAACATGATTCTGTACGTGCAGATGAGCAACGCACCGGAGCGCCAGTACTCTCCGCTGGTGCTCGCGCAGACCGCGAAGGCCATGGATCTGAACCCCGTCGTGTACTTCCTCGGGATGGGGCTCACGGTTCTTCGGCCGGGCGAACTCGAGAAGATCAAGCTCGGCAGCTTTCCGAGCGCGCGCGAGATGATGGACAAGACGCTCGAGATGGGCATCCCGGTCTACGTGTGCGAGGCGTCCAAGCAGATGCTTGGCTGGGAGTCCGTCGAGCTCATCGACGGCGTGAAGATCGTGGGTGCGGGCACACTCAACGATCTCGCGCTCGACGCCGGCGCGACGCTCTGCTTCTAAGTCCGGGCAGGCGCACGCCGTGAGCCAAGCAGGCAAGCGACGCGAGGTATATCTCGACTACCAGTCTGCGAAACCGGTCGACCCGCGGGTCGTCGACGCAATGCTGCCGTACTTCGCGGAGCGGTTCGGCAATCCGGCGGCGCTTCACGCAGTCGGCGATCGGGCGACCGAGGCGCTCGAGTCGAGCCGCGCGAAGGTCGCTCGGTTCATAGGCGCGTCTGCCGACGAGATCATCTTTACCTCGGGTGCGACTGAGTCGAACAACATCGCGCTTCTCGGCTACGCGAGCCGCAACAAGCGCTCGGGCAATCACGTGGTCATCGCCGAGGTCGAGCACATCTCGATCCACAACATCGGCAAGGCGCTCGAGAAGGCGGGCTTCCGAGTGAGCAAGGTGCCGCCCGACCAGTACGGGCGCATCAATCCCGCGAAGCTCCGCGCGCGCGTGACCGACGAGACGATACTCGCGTCAGTGGGCTGGGCCTCGAGCGAGATCGGAACCGTGCAGCCCATCGCCGAGATCGCAGAGATGCTCGCCGGCACGGGCGTAGCCTTCCACGTCGACGCGGTCGCTGCCGAGGGACTGCTGCCCATCGACATGGGTGCGGTTGCAGTCGACCTGCTCTCGCTCTCCAGCAACGACATCTACGGCCCGCCGGGCCTCGGCGCGCTGTACATGCGCACAGGGCGGCGGCTCGCGCCGGTGATGATGGGTGGCGGGCAGGAGCAGGGCCTTCGCTCGGGTACCGAGAACCTGCCCGCGATCGTCGGCATGGCTCGCGCCGCCGAGATTGCGGCCGAGGAGTTGTCGGAAGAGGCCAAGCGGCTCTCGGCGATGCGCGACCGGCTCATCGAAGCGGTGCTCTCCACGATTCCCGACTCGCATCTCAACGGGCATCCCACCGAACGGCTCCCCAGCAACGCGCACTTCCGTTTTGAAGGGATCGAGGGCGAGTCGCTCTTGCTCTCGATGCGCGACGAGGGCATCGCCGTCTCGACTGGCTCGGCGTGCTCGTCAAAGACGCTCGAGCCGTCGCACACGCTCATCTCGTGCGGCTTGCTCCACGAAGAGGCACACGGCTCGCTCGAGTTCACGTTCGGCCGGTTCAGCACGCCAGAAGACGTGGACCGGGTCATGGAAGTCCTGCCGGGCGTTGTTGAGAGGCTCAGGCGCCTCTCGCCGCTCTATCGCACCAGCTAGTACGACCCAGCTCACCGCCAAGGAGGCACCAGTGAAATCGACACAGTACTCCGAGAAGACGCTCGACCACTTCCGCAACCCGCGCAACGTGGGCGTGCTCGAGGGTGACGACGTCGCAGTGGGCCGGGTGGGCAACCCCGTGTGCGGCGATCTCATGGAGATGTACATCCGCGTGAAGGACGACCGCATCGAGGACATCACGTTCCAGACGTTCGGGTGCGGTTCGGCGGTCGCCACCTCGAGCATGACCACCGAGCTCGTGAAGGGCATGACCCTCGACGAGGCACTCGAGGTCACTCGCAAGGATGTCGCGGATGCGCTGGACGGCCTGCCGCCCATCAAGATGCACTGCTCCAACCTCGCCGCCGACGCGCTGCACGATGCGATTCGCAACTGGCGGGCGGGCGTGAAGCTCACGCCGCTGTCCGCCGAAGAGATCGAATCGACAGGTGTAGGCTGCGGTGCGCGCGAGGCGACGGTCGTCGAGAGCGCGGATGACTACGTCGGCCACGGCGTGTACAAGCGCGTAGACGACACGACGGCGCTGGATGGTCAGCGGGTGCTGGTGCTCGACAAGGGCGAGCGCTCGGCGAAGCTCGCACTCGAGCTCACCAAGGTGACGCCGCGCGTCGTGTTCCTCACCGAGCTCGACGGACTCGGGCTATCCGACGACGTATCGCATGACATCAAGCGCTCGGACGTCAAGGTGCTCTACCAGTCCCGCCTGCTCGCAGTGGGCGGTGAGGGCGAGGTCGAGAAGGTGCGCATCCTCGATCTGGACGAAGACGACGAGTACGAGCTCTTCGTCGACGCCGTGGTGCTGCTCGAGGCTTAGGAGCGGAGGCGCGTCTACGATGGGAGGGACCGTGGAAGGGTCAACGGCGCGGCCCGGTGGGAGTCGTCGTCGGCGCGTGCTCTGGGGTGTCGTGGTCGCGACCTGGCTGGTTGTGCTGTACTTGATGACCGTTGCCGCGTACAACGTCGGTGCGATTCTAGGGGCCGAAGGTCGCCTCTGGTGATCTCGGTGGCGTCGTCGCAGCGTCGCTCGAGTCTTCGGCGGGCGGCTTCGGCTGTCTCCACATCGGGGCGGTGAGCCGCAGCGTCGAGACGATCGGGTCGATCGCCATGACGCGGACTCCCGTGCGCAGCCGCTCATCCCCGCGGACGAACTCGGCTATCGCCGGTCCGTGGTCGTAGTACCAGGCCACGAACGCGCGGCCAGGCGCGCACTCCATGAGCACCTCGTCGCGGAAGTCGCGCAGGGTGTCGAGCTTCGGCCCCTCGGGGGTGCCATACACGGCGGTCGCGACGAAACAGAACGAGTCAAGTGAGAACTCGCCTGAGGAGCTGCTCGAGTCTTCCTTCCAGACTACTGCCGCTTTGTCGTGCGCCTTGGTGCGGTCCCCGAGCGTCGCTTTGCCGTCCCTGCCGATGTACTTGTTCTTGGCCGCCTGCTTGTTCGTGTATGCCTGGCCCTGCCAGCCGTCCACGACGTAGGCGGTGCCGCCCCACGTGCTCGGATCGTTGGTCTTGGCGCCGTCTTTCATGCCCCACACGACGAAGTTGTGGCCTGAACTGCCCGCCGAGGAACTCACGATACGCACGTTCTCATCTACGCCGGCCTGCTTCAGGATGTAGTAGCTGAGGCAGGCGCACTCCTCGCACGCGCCGAAGCGGCTCCTCCACACCCACTGGGCGGACTTGTCGTAGTCGAAGTGGTTCCGGCGCCCGCGCGCACGGTCGAGCTGGACCTCAGGGTCGTAGTCGGTACCGTACATCCAGGGCTTCCAGTTGCGTGAGTCCTGCATCCGCTCGACGGAGTTCGCGTTGCGCACGCGCTGGTCGACGATCGAAGACAGTTCGCGAGCCACCTCCAGGCGCGTGTAGTTGCCGCTGCTGTACATGTCTTTGATGCGCTCGACGGCGTCATCGAGTGTTTCGAGCTCGGGTGTCGCCATGGCCGGTCCGGCGCACAACAGGACGCCGAGCAACACGAGGGCCGCGAGCACCCCGCCGAGACTCCTTTGGGACATGTTGCCACCCCCCTGGGAAAGGGTATACCCACAATCGGGACGATGCTCAAAGGGCGGCGCGCCTCTTGGGTTGCCATACAATGAGGTGCGAGGGGGAAGCATGTTCTGCACGAAGTGTGGCGCCTCCGTGAACCTCGAAGAGGGTCCGTTCTGCACGGAGTGCGGCAATCGAGTAGATGACACGGTGGGCGCCGCCACCCAAGCACCGGAGCTCGCCTGGGCACCCGAGCCGGCCCCGACACCCCTCGCCACGCCGGAGCCCCTTGCCCCACCAGAACCGGGCGTGATCCCTGCGGGTATGACGGCCGACGCCCCGCTCGAGCGACCCAAGAAGTCGCGACGATGGCCGTGGATCCTTAGCGCGGTCGTGATAACCATCGTGGTGGTGGCGTGGGCGGGACTGGCAGGATACCGGAGCGGACACGACAGCCTCGAGCGCCTGCGTCAGGCGGAGGCGGCCTCGGAGGCGCAGGCCAAGCCGGGCGCCGCCACAGCGGAAGTGGAGCCGCCCGCTCCCGCAGCTGCCGAGCCGCCCGACTCCACACCTCGCACCGCCGACACAGAGCCGCGTCGCCTATACCCGATTCAAACCGGGGGCAAGAGCGGCTTCATGGATGCGAACGGAAACGTCGTGGTTCAAGCGACATTCGACGGTACCGGTCCCTTCGCCGAAGGGCGCGGCCTCGTGACGAACGACTTTCTGTGGGGCTTCTGCGACGAGCGGGGAGAGGTCGTCGTCGAGCCCCGGTACGAGGCAGCCTTCCCCTTCTCGGAGGGCCTTGCCGCAGTGATGGAGGGCGACAAGTGGGGGTTCGTCGACACGGCGGGGAAGGTCGTGATTCCGCTGGCGTACACGACGGCCGACACATTCGCCGAGGGTCTCGCGCCCGCGGGGAAGGGGGGCAAGACCGGCTACATCGACCGCACCGGGACGTTCAAGATCGCGCCGGCCTACTCCTTCGGCACCTCCTTCCATGACGGACTCGCGGCGGTCGGGATGTCCGGCGGGATCGGCTACATCGACACGTCGGGCAAGCTCGCCATACCGGACACCTACCAGTTCGCGGGCGATTTCGGCGATGGACTGGCCGCGGTCGTCGATGCGAATGGGGATACGGGCTGGATCGACAAGACCGGAAGCACACGCATCAAGCCGACGTTCCAGTCTGGGGGCACCTTCTCGGACGGGCTTGCCCCGGCGGCCAAGGGCAACAAGTGGGGATACATCGACAAAGCGGGAAAGTGGGTCATTCAGCCTCAGTACGACCAGTGTGAGGCCTTTGAAGGCGAACTTGCCGAGGTGCTCGTCGGCGGCAAGAGCGGCTGGATCGACCGGTCGGGACGCTATGTCTGGCGGCCAAGTCAGTAGTAGAGCCCGAACGGCAGAACCGGCTGGAAGACCGCCGCCACGCTCCACACCGCGCACTCTGGACGCACGACTTACTACACCTACGTCCGGGCGCGACCTAGAGTGCGGGTTCGTCCTCGCCAAGACGGGTCGCCGCCACGTCCACGTTCGCCTGATGTCCGGCCTCGGAGAGCGCCGACTGCCAGTCCTTCTCGGCCAGCTCAGGCGGTACGGCCACGACGGTCGTCATCGAGAACAGGGGAGTCCCGCTCACGGGAGCCGGACTGGTCGACGTCTCCATCGATTCGATGTTGATGCCCTTCTGCGACAGGCCGTGGGCGATGTCGTGGACGATGCCCTCATGATCGGCGCCCGTCACATCGATGCGGTAGGCAAGGCAGCGCGTGCGTATCGCGCTGGGCGACTGCTCGGTCTGCGACGTGGTGAGCTTGTAGCCCTGGTCGGCAAGGTACTCGAACGCCGGCTCGAGGTTCGCGAGCTGCTCGGCGGATAGAGAGACCAGCATCAGGATCGCAAAGTCACCGCCGAGACGGGCCATCCGGCTCGTTTCGACATTGGCGCCGAGCTTGAGCAGCGCGCCTGTGACCTCTTCGACGATACCGACCCGGTCGGGTCCGGTCAGAGTGAGAATGATCGTGCTCTGCATCTGCCGAGGCCCTCTCTCGATGCGCTGCGAGGCGTTCACGCTTCGCGGCTGTGTGTCCGAGCGTGTCCTTGCGGCTAGGATATCGCCTTTGCGAGGTCGCCGCCCCACCTGCGCGCTCGTTCCAGCTCGCCTTCACGCATCGGCCCGTAGGTGCCCGCTACGAGGAAGCGCTCGCGTTTTGCAACGGGACGATAGCCAGCTGCTTCGAGCGTACGGTCAATCTTCCGCGTCGCGCTGCCGGGGGACCATTTGAATCGCGTCTCGAACGTGGCGAACGCGCCCTGACCCTTTGGCAGCGAGGCTAGCCACGTGCGCATCGAGGGGTGTGAGACATCCGCGGGTCGGGGCGCCTTCTTGTCGGCGCCGAGCGTCTCGTAGTTCTGCTGCCTTGGCAAAGCGAAGCCCATGAGGGGAGCACCCACGACCAGAAGGCCAGCGTCTGCCAGGGCTTCGGGCGTTGCCTCGTCCGTGCGAAGCACGCGGGTATCGGGTCCGATCCCCTCGGCGATGGCTCTCGCAACTGCCTCGGTGTTGCCCCAGAACGATTCGTACACGACAACAGCTCTCACGGCGCACCCCTCCCGACGGTTCCGGCGGCCTATCCGGGTGGCCTATCCGGGCGGCCTATCCGGGCGGCCTATCCGGGCGGCCTAGTACCCCATATCCCCATATGCGAGCTTCTCGCGCCACATCGTCTCGAGGGCTCGCAGGTCGGCAGTGGGTTCGTAGCCCGGCTCGTCGATGGGTTCGAGCACGTCAAGCACCTCGAAATCGAACGCGTCCGGTCCCATCTCGTTCCAGTCCTGTTGCAGCGCGCGGTTCGGGTGTCCGCCGCTCTCCAGCTGGAACCGCTGCCGATTGAGCATCGACGGCAGATCGCTCGTGGAGCCGACGAGCGACTTACCGTTCGTGCGGTTGTGCACGCGAAAGACACCCATCGGGCGCGGCGTCTCCTTGTACTGTCTGACCGCCTCGCGCCGATCCACCGCGTGGCCTCCTGTCGACCGCGAGTCGCAACGGGCTCGGACCATCATAGTCCGGTCGAGTAGTCGGCGCGCAGCAGGCAGCTGCACGACCACACTAGACGGCGACCAGCGAGCCAACCGCCATGAGTACGAGCGCCAGCAACGCGAGAGCGAGCATCGAGGGGCTGCCCCAGCGGCCAAGCGACCACCCAGGGTCGCTCACGGCGCCGCTCCGCTGGGCCTCGCGGTACATCGGCAGCGTGATCAGTGCGACCACGATCGCGGTTGCGCCCGCCGCCAGGCGCAGCCACTCGAGGAACTGCCAGCCGCCTACCCAGAGGAGCAGGAGTGACGGCAGCGTGGCGAGCAGCCACGCGAGACGCACCGAGATGGCGGTCCGCTCCCGCAGGATGTCAGCCAGAGCGAGCGACACGGACCAGTAGCTCGTCAC
>CAYGYT010000004.1:48851-82209 GCA_964354215.1 uncultured Eubacteriales bacterium
GTCGCGGAGCCGGAAGGCCCGAGCGGCGCTCGGAACGGAAGAGAGAGCGCCCCCACTCCGATTGCGGCCACCAAGGCGACCAAGATGATGGCGCCGAACCGCTCAGCGACCCCGATCGCCTTGAGGCCGAAGAAGACGACGCCGGCAGAGACCACCCACACGAGGAACTCGGCGAGACGCGGAGCGATGCCAGTCAAGTCGGCGACGATCTCTCCTGCGCCCGACACGTAGGCTGCGAGGTTCGCCAGAAAAGCGACGCTCAGAAGCGCGAAAACCGTCCAGAGCAGCAGCTGGCCGATGCGCCCACGCAAGACGTAGAGCCGCATCAACTCCACGATCTGCAGGTCGCGCCCGGTACGGAAGAGGACCTCGGCGAGCATGAGGTGAACGAGCGCGCTCGCGGCCCAGGCGACGGGCAGGATGACCGCGAGCCCGATGAGCCCCACGCGTTCGGCGAGGTAGGGGACGGCCATGATCCCGGCGCCCACACCCGCGCCGACCATCAGCGAGGTTGCTTCCCATCGCGTGAGCTCGCTCTTCTGCATGGTCTGCCTCCTTGGTGCGCTGCCGGCGTCCGGGCAGCCAGCGTGCGACGAAGTTGGGTACGGGGCAGTGAGGGTCAGGCTCTTGTGCGATGGATCAGAGCGTGGCGATCTCGATGTAGGGAATGCGAGCGTCGAGCATCTCGACAGGGTCGACGGACCAGGACAGCGCGTACAGGTCGCTCCGGTACGTGACGTGCAGCCATCGGCGCGCGACGGCGAGGAGGGGGTCGTTGTCGGCCAAGCCGAGCATCAAGAAGAGCTTGCCTAGCTCGTGCGCCCGGCGCACGCACGCCGAGAGCAGGCCGCGCATCACGACCGGGTCGTCATCTGCGACGCAGACGCAGGTGGCAAACGCGAGGGGAATCGCTTCGCCTGGCGGAGTCAGGGCCTGCGCGCCGAGAAGTCGGGCCACGAGATCGTAGCCGGGCCGAAGGCGCCGGAGCGTGGTCCCGTACGCTTCGACGATGTCTTGCTTGAACGCGGCCTGGTCCCACGCGGCCATCACTCCGACGATAGCGCCATCGTCGCTGCGCGCGACCATCACGTCCCTCGGTGCGAGGCCACGGAGCGCCGCGCCGCCGGTGAAGTCCTCGAGCGAGTATGCCGGGAAGAACTGACGGCGGGGTCCGTGGCTGCGGAGGAACCCGACGACCTCAGCCAGCTCCCCGGAGGATGCCGGCTGCACGTCGACACCCAGGGTGCGCGGGGGTCGATGCAGCCGCACGAGGATCGCGCAGGTCGTGAGTCCCGAGATGCGGGTGGCTTGGATGCCGGCCGGCGGTCTCGCACCCACGAGCAGCTCACGCGCGCGCGGGTTCTCGCCGGCAATGACGCCGAAGTAGAGGAGCCCCGGTGCACTCATCTCTCGAACGAGTTTCGCGCCGCGCGGGATCAGCCACCGTCCCTGGAACTCCGGGGCAACACGAATTTGGCCGATGTAGCCGAGGGACCTCTCGGCACCATTCACGAAGGCGGGGTGCTCGGCGCGACAGGCGATTCCGGCGAGCCGGCCATCCGGTCGATGCCGGGCTGTGAGCACGTCACACGGATTGCCCATGATCGAGATGCCCAAGAAGTAGTCGGGTTCCCGGGCGAACCGAACGGTGACAGCGCCCGGCATCGGGATGGAGCCGACGAGCGCTCGGATCTCGGGCTCGTCGTCGCGTGTCGCGAGGCGGATGTCGAATCCGGCATCGGCGCTCATCGGGCGGTGTTCACCGCGTCCCCAGTCTCATGCCTTGGCGCTTGAACGCCTCGCGGCGGAAGAGCGGGTTGTACGCGCAGTAGAGAGCGAAACGGAACGGCGAGGCCAGGTTCGTGCGCGGATCGAGTGCTCGCCGCCAGATGGAGGCTCGGCTGCTCCACCGCCTCCGACACGCCCAGGCCGACTCCGTGAGCTCGTCGGCCGACATCAGGGCCGGTTGGAAGGCCGCGTAGTTGAAACGGTAGTCCGGATGGAGCCACCATCGCCCGTCGTAGAGCAGCCGTCCCTCGGCCTTGAGCCGCTCGTAGAGCGGGGTCGACGGGTACGGCATGATGATGTTGAACGCAGCGAACGTGAAGTGGTTCTCGATCGCCCACTCGTCGGTCGCGATGATCGAGGCGGGCGTGTCGTGGTCGTATCCGAGCGCGAACGCGGCCCACGTCTGCAGGTGATGGGCGCGCAGCGTCGCGACAACATCCGCGTAGCGATCAGAAGCGGCCAAGTTCGGTGCCTTGTGCATCTGACGAAGGTTCTCCGGATCGAGGCTTTCGAACCCGATCACGTTGCCGAGGCACCCGCTCTCGACGAACAGCTCCATCAGCTCGGGGTCCCGCGCGTGGTCCACGCTGACCTGTGAGACCCAGCGGATCTTGAGTGGGATGAGCGCTCGGAGCAGCACCTTGGCGGCCTCGGGGTCGGCGGCGAAGTTGTCGTCGACGAAGAAGAGGTCCTTGAGATCTTGTGTCCGGATCTCCGCGACGACGTCGTCGACGGGGCGTGTGTAGTGGTGGTGCGAGAAGTACGCGCCCACCGCGCAGAACTCGCATCCGTGGCGGCAGCCGCGTCCGAACTGCAGCAGGCTGATGGGCAGGTACCCCTTGCCGGCGTAGAGGTCCCGCCGGGGAAGGGACCCCGGTTGTGCCGTTCCTACCGGCGCATCGTAGCGTGGCCTCAGCCGTCCTTCGTGGGCGTCTTGAACAACCTGCGACCAGAGGGTCTCGCCGTCGCCTGTGTAGACGGAGTCCGCGTGTTCGGCGACTTCGTCGGGAATCAATGTGGCGTGCATCCCGCCCATCACGACCGGGACCTTGCGCGCCCGGTACTCGGCGGCGATCTCGTAGGAGCGCCGCGCGGTGAACGACTCGATGTTGATGGCGACGAGGTCTGTCGGCTCGTCGTAGTCGATCTCGTCGATGCGGTCGTCGATGAGCCGACAGTCCACGCCCTTCGGGGTGAGGCCTGCGAGGACACCCAACGACAGCGGCTCCATGCGCGCGTCGTCGACGAACTGCACGCCGTCAGCCAGGCTGCCGAGGGTCGGCTTGATGAACGTCACCTGCATGGCGCCGCCTCCCCGCGACGACAAAGCGCACGCCGACGCACACTCCGGCTCTCTCCAGAATATACCCGCGGGCTGGGAGGGTCGGGAGCATGGCCGGAAGACAGGGCCGAACACCCGGAGCTGGAAAGCAGAGAACCGGGCCACCCCGAAGGATGGCCCGGTTCTCAAGCGCTTTCGCGCGCGTGCTGCCTAGAGGGCGCGCACGTTTGTGGCCTGCGGCTTGCCGTTCTGGCCGGTCGCCTCTTCGAACGCCACGGACTGACCCTCGTCAAGGGACTTGAAGCCCTCGCTCTGGATCTCCGAGAAGTGGACGAACAGGTCGTCTCCACCCTCGCGCTCGATGAAGCCGTAGCCCTTGTCAGCGTTGAACCACTTGACTTTACCTTCTGACATTCCAAACCATCCTTCCGCCCCAACGGGGCAAAACAAAACGACGTGACTTCCTCCGCAAGAATGCGGTGTGTCACGTCGCAATCCTACGAGCCCTAACGGCTCGACTGTCGGCCAGTCTATCACGGATGACTGCGAAACCCTAATCGCCGCCCGCATCGCACACGCCGCGGATGGTGAACGCGCTAGCCTTGGTCGTTGTCGGCCGGGGGTTCTGCCGACGGAGAGGACGCAGGCGCCTCAGGCTCTCCATCCCGGGTCGCCGCCTGATTGACCTTCGCCGCGGCCCGGCCGAATGCATCGGCAAGCCCGCTGAACGCGCTCGCGACGTGCGGAGCGGCAGCCTGCGAAACCTGCTGCGCTGCATCCCCGATCGCCTTTCCGGCCTGCTCGGCACCCTGCTGGACCTGCTGACCAAGATCGGTGCCCATGGCCTGGGAGAAGGCGGCATCGGCCTTCTGGGCCATATCGTTCACACCCACGCGAAGCTGCTCGACCCTCTGCCGGTTCTCCGGGTCGTCAGCGGCTTCCCTCGCCCAGTGTGAGACGGCGGCACCCAGCTCGGACATGCGCGCAACGACGTCCTTCCACGCCTCGCTGGCGCTCGGGCCCGAAGGGGGCTCAGGGACGTGAGTGCCGGGGTCGTCGGTCATCGGAAGCCTCCTTGGGTATTCGAACCGTCCGATGAGTGTATGCCCATCCTCAAGCCGGGACGCCATCAGCTTCGGCGGGCAGTGGCCGCCTTTAGCTTGTACGCGAACAGGCATCGCGGCGGGATCACGTAGTCTCCTTCTTGAGCGCTCTCCCAGGTGAAGTCCTTGCAGCACTCGGGTTTCCCGTGTGGGTGGAGCCGGCACAAGAAGTCGTCTTGGAGGGCTGCGCAGCGCGCCGTGACCCAGACTCGTTCTGGCGAGATGTCGCAGCTGCCCGTGGCGAGCACGACGGCATCGCCTGCCACCTGAGCGCCATGTAGTTCGAAGTACCTCTGCAGGTCAGGGGTCATTCGGATACGGATCTTGACCGTGTCTCTCGAGTAGGTGACGTCGCTTCGGGGGTTCAAGCGGAAGCTCAAGTGGGTGCAGCAATCCGACTCGCAGTGCTCAACCCAGCAGAGGCAGTCGTCGCATCTCTCTGCCTCTGCAATGAGCGACGCTTCGCTCGCGGTCTTCACCTGCCGCGCACCCCCGCCTCGAACGCGGTGTCGGACACGAGTGGGGCCGACCGCTCGGGCAGTCAGCGATTCGTGCGGCGGAAGGGCTCGTCGCCCGGCCGCGTGCCGAGCTGCCGCCAGTCCGTCTCGGTCATCTTCACGTGGAAGTACTCGGCAGCCTTGCGGATGTTCTCGAACGCGAGCTCGCGGTCCTCGTCTGTTACGTCTTCTACTTCGCCGAACCGGGCGATCGCGCTTCGGACCGAGCCCGCGTCGGTGAGCGGCGCCTTTCGCTGGTTCGGGAATGCGAACGCGGCGTCGGGCAATGCGGCCTCCTTGGCTTCGGTCAGCTTGCCGTGGGTGCCGTGCGGTCGCCATGTGGTCGTGCGAGCCATCGCAAACCTCCTGTCAGTGCATTCTGGTGCTCGGCCAGGTGCCGCCATCAGCAACGTCGCGCTCTAGCGGGACTATTCCCGCTTTCGCGGTTCGAGACGACCCCCGACTCCTCGGGCGGAGACCCGCCCCAGAGTCGAGAGTTCCGCCGATCTTCAGCGTGTCACACATGCGCGTGGTCCTGTCGGCTCGGACGCATCGGTTCTAGCCGAGGGCGAAGAACATGGGGCTCAGATAGGGCACGAGCCAGATCACCCAGACCACGACGCTGAGCTTGTGGAAGTTCACGATCCATCGCTCGTCCTTCCTCACGAGGACGATCGTCGCCCAGATCGCGTGTAGGAGCATAAGGACGATGGCGAGCGTGCCGGTGATCCCGTGCACGTCGAACGTGAATCCTTCGGCCATCTCGAACATCATGCTCGTGCCCCACGTGTCGCAGATGAGCCCGAGCCAGAAGAAGACGAGATGCCAGAGCTTGAGCCGTCCCTGGATGCGTTCGCCCCACACCCCGATGGTGTAGAAGATGAGCGCCAGCGTGATGATCACGCTCGAGGTTGTCGTCACAGCAGTCCTCCAGTTTCCGAGCCGACGGGCCGCGCGTATCCACCGCCGAAGCCTACTCCTCGCCGAGGATCGCCGGCTCACGGTCGAACCACTGCGCCGCCTCTTCGAGCTGGCCTGCGAGCCGGAACAGCGTGGTCTCATCCCCGTACCTGCCGGCGAAGTGCATGCCGACGCGGCAGGCCGCCTTGTAGCGCCTCACGATCTCGCTGTCGTGGTCTGGCACGTAGTCACGCAAGAAGCGACTGCCGCCACGCGTCGGGACACCGGCGTATGCCGCGATCAGGTCCTTGAGCAGGAACGGCACCCCTCGGAAGGGACCGTCTGGCACGTGGCTCTCGGCCGCCTTCCGGGCCGGGTCGTACATCTCCTGAATCACGGCGTTGAGCTGCGGATTCAGCCTATCTACGCGGCTGATCGCCTCTTCGACGAGCTCGCTCGGCGTGACCTCGCGTCGGCGCACGAGATCGGCGAGCCCGAGCCCGTCGTAGCGGTCGTACTCTGCGAAGCCACTCATCGCCTGGCCCTCCTCTAGACGAGCCGGTGTGCTGCCTAGCGCACCCAGGCCTGCCGAAGGGACACGCGTTTCGTTCCCCCGGCGACCCACTGCGCTCCAACCTCCGCGAAACCGTACTTCTCGTGGAAGCGGCGCGATGCCTCGTTGGGCGGGTCGACGTCGATCTCACAGACGATGCGGTCGATGCCCGAGGCTCTAGCGTACGCGAACATGTCGTCATAGAGGGCGGCGCCGTATCCCTGGCCGTGGCGGTCGTGCGCGACGACGAGCCGGTCGACGTAGAGGAACGCGTCCCGGCGGTCGTCGAACCACCGGTAGTTGGGGCTGTCGTAGTCGGCGCCTTCACGAAGCGCGAGCAGGAACGCGACTACCTGGGAGTCCCTCTCGACCACACGGTGATAGGCAGCTTGATCATGCAGGCGGGCCAGGGCTTCCGCGTCGAGCGGGCTGGTGAAGTGCTCCCACTCCGCGTTCAGACGCAGAATCACGTCGAAGTCACTGGGTGTCGCCGGTCGGATCACGGCAGTGTCATCGCGGCGGCCACGGATCAAAGCGGTCATGGGGCAGCGAACACCTCGCCGACGGCGAAGGGCGGTCCGGTAGGGCGGGAATCACGGGCGGGAATCCTCTCTCCTCGGACCTTTCGAGACATCTCGACACGCCGAATACTGAGGCAGCTGACCGAAAGCCGCTGCTCATGACTGCAGACGGCGCGCCCTACACCTTCCGCACCGACACCGCCGTCACCTTGAGCCCCGGAATCTTCGCGCTCGGGTCGAGTTCGACTCCCGTGAGCCGGTTCGCAGGCGCATCGGCAAAGTGGAACGGCATGAACACCACTCCGCGCTTGGGGGAGCCCTCGCCGCACACCCGCGCGGTCGTCCGCACGCTGCCGTGCGCGCTCTCGATCTCGACGGTATCGCCCTCGCAGATGCCGAGTGACTCGGCGTCGGCAGCATTCAGCTCGACGTAGCCGTGCGGATTGAGCTCGGAGAGCCCCTCGGAGGCGCCCGTCATCGTATTCGTGTGGAAGTTCCACAGGTGGCGCCCGGTACCGAGCACGAAGGGTCGCTCGGCGGTCGCGGGGTCGAACGGCGGCCGGTAGTCGACCGCCGCGAAGGCGCCCTTGCCGCGCGTGAACTTATCGGCGTGGAGGATCGGCGTACCCGGGTGCTTAAGGTCGGGGCATGGCCACTGCAGCGCGCCCTCGGCTTCGAGGCGCTTGTAGCTGATCCCGCCGTACTGCGGGGTGACCGCGGCCATCTCGTCCATGATGTCGGCGGGTGACTCGCAGTCGAACGTGACGCCCATCCTGTGGGCGAGGCGACAGATGATCTGTCCGTCGGGTAGGGCTTGGCCCGGCGGGTCGACCACCTTGCGGACGAGCTGGATCGTGCGGTCGGTATTGGTGAACGTGCCTTCCTTCTCGAGGAACGAGGCGGCGGGCAGCACGACGTCGGCGAACTCGGTGGTCTCGGTGAGGAAGATGTCCTGCACTACGAGGAAGTCCAGAGCGCGAAGGGCCTCGAGCACGTGAGCCTGGTCGGGGTCGGAGAGCACCGGGTTCTCGCCCATGATGTACATCGCCTTCAGCGAGCCCGCCGTCGCGGCGTCCATCATCTCGACGACGGTGAGGCCGGGCGTGTCGGCAAGCTCGGTCTCCGCCTCCCAGAAGTCGCAGAAGCGGTCGAGCGTGCCCTGTTCGGTTACCGACTGGTAGCCCGGCAGGCAGTTGGGCAGGCACGCAAGGTCGCACGCGCCCTGCACGTTGTTCTGCCCGCGCAGCGGGTTCACGCCGGTGCCGGGTCGGCCGATCTGGCCGGTCAGCAAAGCGAGGTTCGCGAGCGAGCGCACCTGCTCGGTCCCGGAGGTGTGCTGGGTGACGCCCATCGAGTACACGATCGAGGCGCGCTCCGCCGAGGCGTAGGCGACGGCGACCTCGCGGATCGTCTCGAGCGGGATCCCAGTGAGCTTGGCGGCGGCGTCGAGGTCGTAGCCGTCGAGCAGCGCGCTCAGCTCATCGAAGCCCTCGGTCCTCTCGGCGATGAACGCCTCGTTTGCCAAACCCTCGTCGAGGATGATGCGCAGCATCGCGTTGAAGAGCGCGACGTTCGTGCCGGGCTGAACGGCCAGCCAGCGCTCGGCGTGGTCGACGAGGCGGATGCGTCGCGGGTCGATCACGTAGATGCGCGTGCCTGCGCGCGCCGCGCGCTTGAGCTCGATAGCGATGACGGGATGGGCCTCGGTCGTGTTCGAGCCGATGACGAGGATGACCTCGGCCTGGGCCAGGTCGTCGATCGAGTTCGTCATCGCTCCGCTCCCGAATGCGGCGACCAGACCGGTCACCGTGGAGCTGTGTCAAAGTCGGGCGCAGTGATCGATGTTGTGCGTGCCGATGACGGTGCGCAGGAACTTCTGGAAGAGGTAGTTCTCCTCGTTCGTGCACTTCGCCGAGGCAAGACCGGCCACGGCGTCAGGTCCATGCTCGGCCACGGTCTCCTCGAGCCGGGTGGCGATCAGGTCGAACGCTTCGTCCCACTCCGCTGGTTCGAGCACACCGCCACGCCGGATGAGCGGCGTGGTGAGACGGCGCGGGTCGCGGTTGAAGCCCCAGCCGTAGCGGCCCTTCGCGCACAGGTTGCCGCGGTTCACGCCGCGCTCGAGCGGCGCCGAGGCGCCCACGACGCGGCCCTGGTGCACATGGAAGTCGATCGTGCAGCCCACACCGCAGTAGCCGCACGTCGTCTCGACGTGCGTGAGCTCCCACGGGCGGCCCTTGAAGCGCACGAGCTTGTCGGTGATCGCGCCAACGGGGCACGTCGATACGCACTGACCGCAGAACTCGCAGCCGGCGTCCTTCATCGACGCGCCGAAGGGTGTTTGCGGGAGCGCGTCGAAGCCGCGGTAGACGTTGCCGTAGACGCTGCATCCCTGCACTTCGGCGCAGATGCGCACGCAGCGCCCGCATGAGATGCACTTCGCGAGGTCGCGCGAGATGAGCGGGTTGTCGTCGGTGTCGGGTGTCTCGTGACGGTCGCCGACGAACCGGGGCGTGTCGACCTCGAACTCGTACGCGAGGTCCTGGAGCGCGCACTGGCCGTTCGATTCGCAGGTGAGGCACTCGACCTTGTGGTCTGACAGCAGCAGCTCGACGAGTGTACGGCGCAGACCCCGGAGCGTCTCGCTCTGCGTGGTGACCGCCATGCCCTCGGCGACCCGTGTGGTGCACGAGGTGGGGAAGCCGCGCATCCCCTCGATCTCGACGATGCACAGTCGGCAGCCCCCGTAGGGCTCGAGTCGGGGGTCGTCGCAAAGCGTCGGGACGCGGATGCCCGCATCGCGGCACGCCTCAAGCACCGTCTGGCCCGAGCGCGCCTCGATCGCGCGTCCGTCGACGGTCAGGCGCAGAGCCTCTTGCTGTGTCGCGGTGTCGGGCATGGGCTCCTCTGCCTACCGCGGGGGCAACTTGCCGCTGCTTCTGAGCACGCGTGTCTCGCCTTCGACGAGCACGCAGTCGATGCACTCCTTCACGAACGCGGCGATGTCGGAGACCGACACGATCCCGACGGGCTTGCCGTCGCGCAGCACCGGCAGCCGGCGCATCGCGAGCTCGCGCTGGAGGCGCACCGCAGGCAACAGGTCCATGTCCTCCTCGAGCGGGACGAAGTCGGTGAACATGATCTCCTCGACAACGACGGTCTTCGGGTCGGCGCCCGTTGCGACGACCGTGTGAGTGATCTGGCGGTCGGTGACCAGGCCGAGCAGCGTGTCGCCATCGACCACCATCACGGAGCCGACCTGCTGGTCGCGCATGAGCGCAGCGGCCTCGGAGACGGTCGCGGTGGGCGCGCACGAGACCACCCTCGGCGTCATGATGTCGCGGACTTTCATGCTGTCACCTTCCTGGCGTGGTCGGCATCGGCCCTACGAGCGCGCGATGGCTTCGAACGGACAGTGCGATTCGCAGACGCCGCACTTCACGCAGCGTTCCTGGTCGATGACGTGCACCTCTTTGAGCGCGCCGGTGATCGCCGATGTGGGGCAGTGCTTCTTGCACACGCCGCACCCTTTGCAGGCGTCGATGATGTGGAACGTCATGAGCTGCGCGCAGGCGCCAGCCCGGCAGTGACAGTCGAGGATGTGCTCCTCGTACTCGTGCTTGAAGTAGCGAAGGGTGGTAAGCACCGGGTTCGGCGCCGTCTGGCCAAGACCGCAAAGCGATGTCGCGCGGATGTCGTTCGCGAGCGCCTCGAGCCGTTCGATGTCTTCGGGCTCGCCCCTGCCCTCGGTTATGCGCGTGACGATCTCGAGCATGCGTTTCGTGCCGATCCGGCAGGGCACGCACTTCCCGCACGACTCGTGCTGCGTGAAGGTGAGGAAGTAGCGCGCGAGGTCGACCATGCACGTGGTCTCATCGACGACGACGAGCCCGCCCGAGCCGACGATTGCGCCGGCCTGCATGAGCGCTTCGTACTCGATCGGCGTGTCGAAGAGCTCCGCTGGCAGACAGCCCCCGCTCGGCCCGCCGATCTGCACGGCCTTGCACGGGAGCTCTTTCTGGCAACCGCCGCCCACGTCGTAGACGAGCTCGCCAACGGTCATCCCCATGGGCACCTCGACGAGGCCGCCGTGGCGCACCTTGCCGGTGAGCGCGAATACCTTCGTGCCCGCGCTCTTCTCGCTGCCGAGCGCCGCGTACTCGCTCGCGCCGTTGCGGACGATCCACGCGACGTTCGCGAGCGTCTCGACGTTGTTGATGCAGGTGGGCTTTCCCCAGAGGCCCTCGACCGAGGGGAACGGCGGCCTCGGCCTCGGCATGCCGCGCTTGCCTTCGATCGAGGCGATGAGCGCGGTCTCTTCGCCGCAGACGAACGCACCGGCGCCCTGCCGGACCTTGACGCGGAAGTCGACGCCGCTGCCGAAGATGTTCTCGCCGAGGTACCCGCGCTCCTCGGCTTGACGAATCGCGATGCCGAGGCGCTTGACGGCAAGCGGGTATTCCGCGCGTACGTACACGAAGCCCTCGCGCGCGCCGATGGCGTATGCCGCGATGGCGAGTCCTTCGAGGATCGCGTGCGGGTCTCCTTCGGCGATGCTCCGGTCCATGAACGCGCCGGGGTCGCCCTCATCGGCGTTGCAGATGACGTACTTCACATCACCAGGCACGTCGCGCGTAAGCCGCCACTTCATGCCGGTCGAAAAGCCCGCGCCGCCACGCCCGCGAAGGCCGGACTCCTGGAGCGTGGCGATGATGTCGTCCGGCTTCATCTCGGTGACTACGCGGCGGAGCGCCTCGTACGCGCCGCGCTCGAGCGCGTCGTCGATGTTCTCGGGGTCGATGACGCCGCAGTTCCGGAGCACGATCCGCTTCTGGATGCTGTTGAACGGGATGTCGTTGTAGTGGGGGAGCGGCTCGGGGGCCGGCTCGCCGGGTTTGCCCGGCTCGCGGAAGAGGTAGTCCCCTATCGGCGTGCCGTCGCCGAGGATGCTCTCGACGATCCGGGTCGCCTTCTCGGCGCTGACCTTGGGGTAGAAGACCTCGTCGGGGCTGATGACGGTGATCGGGCCGAGCTCGCACAGCCCGTGGCAGCCCGTACGTACGACACGCACGCGATCGCTCGCGCCCGCTTCCGCGATGGCAGCCTCGAGCTGTGCGGCTGCGGCGAGCGATCCGTTCATGACGCAGCCCGAGCCCGTGCAGATGCGTACGAGGGTCCGGGGCGCTCCTGTCGCGGCGGCACCGCCGCCAGCGGCGGCAGTGGCGGCCGTGCTCGTGTCGGCACGCGCGCTCATTGGGCGCGCTCCCTGCGGAAGCGCGACGCGAGCTTACGTGCACTCTGCGCGTCGAGCGTGCCGAACGTCTGGTCGTCGACGAGCACGACTGGCGCAAGCCCACAGCACCCCACACACGCGACCGACTCGACCGTGAAGCTCAGGTCCTCGGCGGTCGTGCCCACGCTCACGCCGAGCTCGTCCTCGATCACGCGCGTGACCTCGTTCGCGCCGCGCACGTGGCACGCGGTGCCGTGGCAGATGCGCACGATGCGCTCGCCGCGCGGCTCGAGGTGGAACTGCGTATAGAACGTCGCGACGCCAAAGACCGCCGAAAGCGGCATGCCGAGCTTCTCGGCGATGCGGGTGAGCGCCTCTTTCGGCAGGTAGCCGTACGCGTCCTGAGCCGCCTGCAGCACGGAGATGAGCGCGCTCTGGTCGGGACCGTGACCGTTCAGCCCATGCTCGGCGAGCACCGCGTCGAGCGGAGCGTAGTCGAACGCACTCTCACCCTGCGTTGCGCAGGTGCACTCGTGCTGGCTCATCGGCGGTCCTGACGGCAGCTCGTGCGGGATACGGCTGGTCGGGCGGGCGGCGGACGGTCTGTTCAGCGGGTCGAGGGCGAATCAGTGGGCGCGGCGGCTAGTCGAGGTACGAATTGCAGTAGAGCGTCTCGTTCTGGAGTACGGAGATCGACCGCTGGATGCTCTCGTTGGAGGTAAGCGTCGCCTCGTCCGAGTTCACGACGGCCATCTGCAGCTCGTCTTCGGGGTCCATGATCGCCGCGTCGAGCCCCGCCGGGATGAGCAGCGAGAGGAACGCGGCGGCGAGCGGCGATTTCACGTGCTCCGGGCACCCATTGTAGATGTTCGAGAGGCCGACGACGGTCTTCAAGGGCGGGTCGTTCAGCTGCTTGAACATCGCGATCGATTCGAGCGCCTCGGTCGCCTGGTGTTGCGCGACGGCGATGGGAAGAAGCAGCGGATCGAGGTAGACGCGATCGAGTGGAACGTCGTACTCCATCATCGCGCCCATGATCTCGGTGGCCGCCATCAAACGCTCGTTCGCGTCGCGGCTCACGCCAGCCTCGGTCATCGCAAGGCCGATGATCTCGGCGTCGAACTCCTTCGCGAGCGGCAGGAACGTGTCGAGGCGGGCTCGCTCGGCCGAGGTGGAGTTGATGATCGGCTGGAGATTGCAGACCGCGAGACCGGCGCGCATCGCGTCCGGATTCATCGTGTCGAGACACAAGCGCGTGTCGGGCACGGCCTCCTGCACCGTCTCGACGACCCACTTCATCATCTCGGGGCCGCCCTTGGTGGCCGGCCCGAGGTTCACGTCGAGCACGTTCGCGCCGTCCTCGACCTGGCGCATCGCCATGTCGCGGATCGGCCCCGGGTCCCGCTCCTTCATCGCGGGCCCGATGGTCTTGCTCATGACGTTGACTTTCTCTCCGATGACGAGCATCTGTGCGTCCTCCTCAGTCGACTCGCGCGGGCGCGCGCTTCGCGCGCTCGGTCAGGGATGCGGCGATCTCGCGGACCGCCTCGGTGAAGGCTTCATCAGTGCCGAAGGGGGAGCGGCCGTCGCGGTCTGCGCGGCGAACCGCCGTGCTTTCGGGAAGCGTGCCGACAAGCGGGATCTCGCCGAGCACCTCCTTGAGGTACTCGACGTCCTCTTCGTCTCGCACGCGGTTGCCCACGGCCACGACGTCAGCGACGCCGATATCGGCAGCAAGGTCGCGGACAGCGTGCGCGGTCTGCACGCTCCTCATCGCGGGCTCGACCACGACCACGAACACGTCGACGCTTTCGGCGGTTCCGCGGCCCAGATGCTCGATTCCGGCCTCCATGTCGAGGATGGCGACCTCGTCGCGGTCGATGAGCAGGTGGCGCATGAACGCCTTGAGGAACGTGCCTTCCGAGCACATGCAGCCCGAGCCGCCGCGCTCGACGGTGCCCATGCGCAGCAGCGTGACCCCGCCGACGTCCAGACCGCACATGTCCACGACGTCGGAGACGTCGGGGTTGAGGCGGAACATGCCACCCTGGCCAGGGCGAGCGCCGGTGCGCTCCTCGATGAGGTCGTCCATCTGTGAGAGCGGTGTGCACGCGGCGGCCGTCTCGGCATCCGCGCCAAGCGCCGTTGCGAGGTTCGCGTCGGGGTCGGCGTCGATCGCGATGACCCGGCGGCCTTCGCTCGCCCACAGGCGCGCGAGGCTCGACGAGAGCGTCGTCTTGCCCACACCGCCCTTGCCGGAGACTGCCAGCTTCATGCACTCACCGCTTCCAGTTGGAGCGCGTCTAGGACGCGCGGCACGAGATGCTCGGCACCGACGGCCATGATGTGCACGCCGTCGCAGCAGTCGCGGACCTCGTTCACGAACGTTGCTGTGATCTCGATGCCGGTCTCGACGGCGTCCGACGCGGCCGCGAGCTTGTCGATGACGTTCTGGGGCACGCTGATGCCGGGGATGTTCGCGTTCATGAAGCGGGCCATGCCCGCCGAGCGGAGCACAACGACGCCCGCAAGTACCTTCACGTCGAACTCGCGGGCGTAGCCCATGAACTCGCGGAAGTGCTCCGCGTCGTAGACGGCCTGCGTCTGGAAATAGCGCGCGCCCGCTCTTACCTTCTTCTCGAACTTGGCGAGCTGCGGGCGGATGGGATTCGCGTCCGGGGTGACGACTGCGCCGACGAGGAAGCTCGGCGTGCCGTGAAGTTCGTTGCCCGCCATGTCGGTGCCGCTGTTGAGTTGCGCAACTGTCTCGAGCAGCTGCACCGATTCGAGGTCGAAGACCGCCTTCGCTTGCGGATGGTCGCCCACGACGACGTGGTCGCCCGTGAGCGCGAGCACGTTCTCGATGCCGAACGACGCCGCACCGAGCAGGTCGGACTGGATCTCGAGCCGGTTGCGGTCGCGGCAGGTCACCTGCAGCACGGGCTCGTGGCCGTGCTCCTTCAAGTGGATACACGCCGCGAGCGTGGAAAGTCGCATGACCGCGGCCTGGTTGTCGGTGACGTTGAGCGCGTGCACGCGGCCGCGGAGCGACTCGGCGGTCTCGAGCATCTCGGCGACGTCGGTGCCTTTCGGCGGTCCGACCTCGCTTGTCACGACGAACTCGCCGGTTTCGAGTGCGGAGCGGAGCGTCATTTTGCGCCACCCGCCTTCGCAGCGGCGCCGCCGGGTTTGGCGCTGCCGGCCGCGGTCGGCTTCTCCTCGTACTCGCAGGCCGCGACGTCCCACTCGCACGTCTTGGTCTTTACCGAGTTGTCTTTCGGCTCGCCGATCTCGGCGAAGTCCTCGACATGACCCTGCGCTTCGAGGCGGTCGTATATCTGCACCCACGCGCAGTCGCGATCGCCCAGTTCGCAGCGACCGTCCTTCACGCCGCCACAGGGCCCGTTCATGATGCCCTTCGCGCAGCGCGTCACGGGACAGATGCCGGCCGTCTCGCCGAGTACGCACGAGCCGCACGCGGAGCACTCGGCCTGCCAGTGACCGAATCCCTTGGCCGAGCCGATGAAGAGCGTGTCGAGAGCGGGATACACGGGCTTGTCCTCGGTATTCGCGAGGAACGCAACGCCGGCACCGCACCCGAGCGAGAGGATTGCGTCGTAGCCCTCGGAATCCACCTGATCGACGAACTCGGGCTCGCACTGCCTGGGCACGACTGAGCCGGAGAGCTCCACGTCCGCGCCGATGCGGTCCATCGCGAGGCGCAGCACTTCGACGAGCGTCTCGACCTCGGTCTCCCCGCCGGCCAGTGCGACGGCAGCGCAGGTGTTGCACCCCACGAGCAGGACGCGCTTGTGCTTCGCAAGCATGTCGCGAATCTCGTCGACCGGCTTTGAGCGCACGACGATCATCGCAGGTGGTCCAGTTCCTCGGCGGGCAGCTCCTTGGGCATGACGAACACGTCGGCCATGCCGAGCTGCGCGAGGGTGGACTTGATGCTGGCGGCCCGCTGGTCGACGAACTCGCGTGCGTGCGGGTAGCGGCACGTCGCTTCGACGCACCCGGTGAACGCGATCTGTGCCGCGCCGGTCCGAAGCGCGCGCATGACGGCGCGCTCGCTCACGCGCAACAAGCACGGCACGGTGAGCTCGCGGACGTCCCCACCGTAGAGCATGGGGATGTTGGGTGTGGAATTGCACTCGAACAAGAGCGTGGTGTCCGGGCCCGCGCCACGAAGCGCGCGCTCGATCTTGCGGTCCATGTCCTCTTCGGTCTGGCCGGAGAGGCTGATCGCCTGGGCGGGGCACTGGGATGCGCACGCGCCACACGCGTGGCACGCCTCGGCATCGAAGTAGAGGAAGCCGCCGACTTTCACGCCGGGCGCGCCGTGCGGACACACACGAACACACGTGAGGCAGGCCGAGCACTTCTCGCGGACGACCGTCGCGCCGGTGGTGCAGCCGAGGCAGCGCTGCGCCTCGCGCATCGCTTCGTACTCGGTGTAGCCGAGCTCCACCTCGTCGAAGGTCTTCACCGCGTCGTAGAACTCGAGTTTCTCCATCTGAATGCGCTTGCGCGTTTCGAGCTTCGACTTCATCGAGTCGGGGACTTCGCCGAGCGCCACGTTCTCCTCGTCGAGCTCGGCGAGCGGGCGGGCGTCGCCGGTAAGGTCGCGCACCACACATGCCGCGACTCGATGCCCAGCTGCGATCGCATCGATGATCTTAGTCGGGCCGCTCACGACGTCGCCGGCCGCATACACGTGCTCGGCGGTCGTCTTGAGCGTGAGGGGGTCGACGGTGATCGCACCGCGCGGACTCAGGTCGACGCCCAGGTCGGCCACGTTGGCAGACTGGCCGGTCGCGAAGATCACGGTGTCGGCCTCGAACTGCTCGACGATCGATTCGTCGAACGTAGGGCTGAAGCGCTGGTCGGCATCGAACACCGAAGTACAGCGGGTGACCGCAAGGCCACACACGCCACTCTCTTCCTCGCCGATCACCTCACGCGGTCCCCACGAGCAGTGCACCTTCACGCCCTCGACCTGCGCGTCGTGAATCTCCTCCTCGGAGGCGGGCATCTCCTCTTCGCCCTCGAGGCACACGACGTGAACCTCGGGCTCGCCCATACGTCGAGCGGTGCGCGCGACGTCCATGGCGACGTTGCCGCCGCCGACAACGACCACGCGCTTACCGAGGTCGAGCTCCTCGCCGCGGCGCGCGGCTTCGAGGAAGGGGAGCGCTGTGAGCGCGCGCGTGAGGTCCGCACCGGGAATCGGCAGCGCTCGGCTGCCCTGTAGGCCCGCGGTGACGACGACAGCATCGTGGCATTTCTGCAGCTCATCGAGGGTGATGTCGCGACCGACCCGTATGCCGGGCTCGACCTTCACGCCGTGCGACAGGATGTAGCCGATGTCGTTGTCGAGCGCGGAGTCCGGCAAGCGGTACGCGGGGATGCCGTAGCGAAGCATGCCGCCGAGCCGGGGCTTCTCCTCGTAGATCGTGACGCCGAAGCCCTGCTGCCCAAGGTCATGAGCAGCCGTAAGGCCGGCGGGTCCGCCACCGACGATCGCGACGCTCTCGGGACGCAGGCGTGCCCTGCGAGCGAGTGGGTACGCGCCGAGATCGGCTGCGGCGCGTTTGAGCTGGCAGATGGCGACGGGCTCGTCGAGCTGGCAGCGACGACAGCCCTCTTCGCACGGACGCAAACACACGCGACCGCATACGGACGGGAGTGGGTTGCGCTCGAGGATGATCTCGAGCGCGTCGGTGAAGCGGTCCTCGGCGATCGCAGTGAGATAGCCGGGCACGTCGATATGCACCGGGCACTTCGAGCGGCACGGCGGGTACAGGCGGCGCGGAGCAGCCGCGGCGTCGAGAGGCTCGTTCGCAGCCTGGTTGCTCCCTCGTATCGCCGTCTCGCTCATCGCGATCTCACTGTCTGTTGCCTGCGTCGGGTTCGTGTGTGCCCCGTGCCTAGCTCGCCCGGCGCTTCACGAACGCGGGGATGTCGGCTGCCTCGTACGGCCCGACGGTGATACGCCAACCGTCGAGCTCCTCGGCAAGCTCGCCTGAGATCTGCGCTACCGCGCCGGGGATGATGACCTCGCGCTCTGCGATCTTCTCGGCAATGCCTGAATCCTTCACGAACTTCGCGATGCGCTCGGGCACGAACTTGCCAGCCGCCCATGCGGTGAGCACGGAGAGGCCCTCGGAGTCGACAACGCCCAGGTAGGCCGGCGTCTTCGCGCCCTCGATCTCCGAGGAGACGATGAAGTACGTGAGGGAGAAGTTGGTCGTGACGAAGAATGGCGCGTCCGGACCGGGCGCGTTGATCTCGTAGATCCTCGCTTCGGCCTGCATAGGGCGCTGCGGGTCCGTGAAGATGTTCTGCCGGAGCACCAAAAGCGGCAGGAAGCGCCACGCGTCGGCGCCCGAGAGCGCGATGATCGAGCCGTACTTCGCGACGTCCAGCGCCGCGTAGACGGTCTCGAGGAGCGCGTCGCCGCCCGAAAGCGTGCCCGGGAAGGCGATCGTGGGATAGCCGAGCGCGGCGTACTTCTTCGTGAGCGCCGAGCGCCGCGTGAAGACCGCATCGCGCAGGGCGTCTTTCGCAGTCGCAGGCGTGCTGTTGATGACGAGGTCCTTCAGGCCGGCCGCGTCGGCCTTCTCCGTGAGAGCGGCGACGGCCTCGAGGCCCTCGGCGCGCACCACGAGCGGGCACGAGTGCTGCTTCGCGAGTGCGAACATCACATCGGCGTTCGCCTCGGTCGCACCGCAGATGAGCGGCTTCTTGTCGCCGACGGCTTCGAGTGCCGAGGACATCTCTGCGGCATCCTCGCTCATGAGCACGAGGGGCAGGTCCGTCGCGGCAGAGACCCGCTCGATCACCGCTCGGAAGCGGGCGGTGTCGCCGTTCGTGAAGATGCCGACGAATCCGCACGCTAGGTGCTGCTGCACGCGCTCGTACGCGGCGGCGTTCGCCTGCGCGACCGTGGCGTCGATCTCCTCGTCCGAGGAGCTTGCCTCGACGACCACGCCGATGGCGCACGGGTTCACGAACGTCTTGTCGTGACGGAAGAGCACGGTCTCCTCACCGACGGTGAAGGCGTTTGGCCCGATGCCGACCGTGACCGCTCGCATCGGAGGGGCGGCGGCCTCCGACAGGGCGGCCTTCGCCTCATCGGAGACGTGCGGGCACGCCGAGAGCTCCGCCTGACCCTGCGCCAGCTTCATCGCGAATGCGAGGCACGTTGGGACGCCGCAATCGCCGCAGTTGGTCTTGGGGAGCTGCTTGAAGATCTCGATACCGGTCAGTGCCATCGTCGTTCTCCTCGGTCCGTTGAGCGTGGGTCGGTGGAGCGCGGGTCTCTGGGGTCTCGTCGGTGGTCTGTGGTAGCGGAGCGTCTAGAAGAGCGGGTCCATGACGAGCGCCGGGTGGCCGACCTTGGTGAGGTACTCGAGCACCTCGTCCTCGGTCTCTGCGATCGTCTCGTCGCAGATCTGGTCGAACAAATCGGGCATGCCGAGCTCCTCGAGGCGCGGTTGGAGTGAGCCGGCCATCGCGTCCTTGAGCTCCTTGGGCATCCACACGACACGCGGGAGGCCGCCCTCGGCGCCGAGGAACTTGCGGCTTGAGATGTAGCCGCGCCCGACGCCCATGAAGCCCGGCGCCTGGACGCCGCCGCCGACCATGCCCGCGAGCGTGGAGAACTTCATGCCCGAGGGGGTCATGCCGGCGAACTCGCGGTTCACGATCATCACGCCGTTGCACATGGGCATGAGCGCGATGATGCACATGAAGCAGCCGCACGAGGTCATGGGGTCGGTCATGAGCGAATAGCAGCTCATCTTCTCGATGGTGCGTCCGGACTTCTCGTAGATGAACTCGTTGACGCCCGTCCACTGCCCCATGACAGGATCGATGCACTCGCCCTTCAAGATGGGCTGGTTCGGGCCGGTGGGGTTGAGCTCGTTCGAGGCCTTCGCGTCGAGCCAGTTGTATGCGCCGCAAAGCCCGAGACGCTCTGGCGTGACCACGCACAGGTGGTTGGGCGCGAAGCTCTGGCACAGGCTGCACGAGTAGAAGACGTCGGCGCTCTCGTCGGTGAGATCGGCCATGCGCTCGTCGCGCTGCGCGTAGATGAGCTTCGCCTTCGCGAGCATCTCGTCGACCTTGTCCTGGTCGGTGTAGATGGTGACCTCGACCTTGTCGACGATCGCCTCGAAGTCGTCGTGGAGCTTCGCGTGCAGGATGTCGCCGAGGTGCCGGAACTTGAAGCCGGCGTCCTTTGCGGCCTTGCTGATGCGGATCCAGATCAGCTCGCGCTGCCCCATGTGCAGCACGCCCTCGGCGAAGTTCATGAGGTGGTGGAATTGCCGCTCGATGACGGGCTCGAAATCGGACTGCATCTTGCGACCTGTGACGTCGACGACGATGCCGAGCGGCACGCGAGCGCCTTCTTCGAGCTCGTCGAGTTCGGGGCCGATGACCGTGACCTTGCCGTCTTCGACTTCGGAGGCGTCCTTCGTGCGAACGAGCTCGAACGCGGTCGTGCGCTGACCACCCGCCTCGGCGAAGGTGTCCTCCTTGCGAACGCGCTCGCCCTCGAACGCGGGACCGTAGGCGACGGGGATCGGAAGGTCGACGATCTTGATCTTGAGTCCACGGACCTCGATCGCCTTTTGCACGAGTTCGTCGCAGGAGATGCTCGACACGACGTGCTCGTACGTGCACACGCCCGTCGGGAGGATCTGCGGGATGTCTGAGGTCGCGATGGTGGGGAAGCCATACGAGATCGCGCCGGCTGCCGTGGCGTACCACTCGTCGGTGACCTCGCCGAGTGCAAGCACAAACGCGAACACACGCATCTTGTTGTAGGCGAGGATGCGCTCGAAGTCGCCGGGCTGCACGCCGCCAAAGGCCATGGCCGCGCGAGTGGCGAAGCCGACCGAGTAGATCTGGCTGTACACCTCTTTGCCGAACGGCACGAGGCGCGTATCCCAACCGAGCTGGAGCCCTTCTGCGGCGACCTGTTCGCCGAACGACACGCCGTGGTCGTGACCGGCCATGAAGACGTAGAGCATCTTCTGCTGCATCTCGCGCGCGAGCCGCACAGCGGTCGCGTTGTCCGGGGCTGCGCCGACCACCGCGGCGAAGCCCGGCGCAGAGCCGTCAACGAACTCGACACCTTTGGCGCGCATGATCACGTCGTCGGCGGCACCGAGCCAGAGGTCGGTGACCGGCGGCGGGTCGTTCGTGATGTAGGTCATGGCCTCGATGCACTCCTCGGCCAGCAGCGTTGCGATGCCGGCGTCGAGTGTGCCGCCGAGGTAGGGGAGCCAGAGGTGCTCGGAGGGCGCGTCGGGCAGGAGGTCGCGCGCCATGACGAGCACGCGATCCATGTCCGAGAGCTTCTCGACCTTCTCCCCGGTGAGGCCGTAGATGACCGGGAGGAAGTACCCGGTGTTTGGGAACTCAACGGCGTGCTCGGCGCCATGCGCCTCCTTGACCTGTGCGAGCGTGGTCTCGGCTCTGCCGACGATCGAGTGGGCGCCGCGGATCGCCGCGGAAGCGATGATCTTAGACACTGAGTTCCCTCCTCATGTCCATGTCGAAGAGGACGCGCTCCTGGGCGACGTCGATCTTGAGGCCCTTGCGGGCGTTGTCGATGAGGTCGAGCGAGGCGGTCACGATGTCCTGAGGTTCCTTAATGAAGCGCAGGGACCCACCGTAGCGCTCGGTCCAACCGCTGATCATGTACTCGACGACCTCTGGGCTTCCCGCCACGGGGGAGCCCACGCCACCGAAGATGACGTGCGCGCCGCTTCCGACCGCGTAGGTCGCGATCTCGAGCGCCTTCTCGGAGAACCACTCGGGGCTGATGGCGACAGCGGGCAGGCCGGCGATGTCGTCGCCCAGGCCGCCGGTCTCCACAACGTCGGAGAGGACCGTGAGGATGCGCGAGTTGTCGACGCACGAACCCATGTGGAGCACCGGTGGGATGCCGATGGTCTCGCAGACCTCGGCAAGCGTCGGGCCGACGAAGGACATGGTCTCGGGAGTGAGCAGGCCGTGCTTGCCGCTCGTGATGGCGGCGCAGCCGGTCACGACCACGAGCACGTTGTTCGCTATGAGCTCGCGCACGACGTTCACGACGCCGTAGTCCTGCACCGAGCGCGGGGTGCTGCAGCCCACGACGGCTGCGACACCGCGGATACGGCCGTTGATGATGTTCTCGTTCAGCGGATTGAGAGACGCCCGCATCTTCCCGCCGAGCATGTAGCGGATGTACTCGTGCGAGAAGCCGGCAACGAGGGGCTCGGAGATGGTCGGGATGTGGATGTCCCCGCGGTTCGGGAAGTTCTGGACGGCTTCGCGGACGATCTTGCGCGCCGATTCGCGCGGGTTGTGCTCGTCCACGACGATCTGCTCGCTGTCGCCCACGCAGGCCTTGGAAGATGAGGAAATGAGCTTGGTGTGGAAGTGTCCGGCGACCTCGTTCAGTCCCTGGAAGATGCACTGCACATCGACGACCATCGCCTCGACGGCACCGGTGAGCACCGCGAGCTCCTGGTGGAGCATGTTGCCCGCGGGCGGGACGCCCTTGCGCATGAGCGACTCGTTCGCGGTACAGCAGATGCCGGCGACGTTGATGCCCTTCGCACCCACCGATTCGGCGAGCGCGAGCATCTCGGGCTCGCTCGTCGCGTCGAGGATCATCGACGCGAGCAGCGGCTCGTGGCCGTGTATGAGGATGTTCACCTTGTCTGAGGAGAGCACGCCGAGGTTGGCCGAGGAGCGCACCGGCTGTGGGGTGCCGTAGAGGATGTCCTGCAGGTCGGTCGCGAGCATCGAGCCGCCCCAGCCGCTCGAGAGCGCGCACTTCACGGCGCCGTCGAGGAGCGTGACGTAGTTCTGGTCGGTGCCGGCCGCCGTGCGGTGCATCGCCTCGACGACCTCGCGGTCGATACCGCGGGGCGCAACGTCGTAGGAACGCCACAGCTCCTGGCGCTTCTTCGGGGCGCGCTTGACGAACGGGAGCTCGCCCGTCTGCTGGCCGAACTGCGCGAGCGCGGCCTCAGCTACCTCGAGGGCGAGCGCCATCGGGTCCTTGCCGACGTCCTCGATGCCAAGGTAGCCTGCCACGCGAGCGAGCTTGACCTCGTCGGCGATCGTGCCGCCCTCGATTTCGCCTGACGCGATCGCACGCAAGGTGAGCGCGACGTCGCGGCCGTGGTCGGAGTGCGCCGCCGCACCCGCAGCGACCTGCCGCACGAAGTTGCGAGCGGCTACCGTCGAGCGGGTCGCGCCGCACACGCCGCGCTCGTGCTTGCCGACGAGGCGGCACGGGCCCATCGCGCAGAGCTTGCAGCACGAGCCGTCGGCGCCGATCGGGCAGGGCTTCATCTCGCGCGAGCGCGAGAACGCCGTCTCGATGTGCATCTCCTCGGCGATCTCGAGCATCTCGGCGGCAGTCGGGTCGATGCTGTAGTCCTCGAAGGGGGTCTTCGTCTTTGCGGTTTGGTCGGCCATGGGACACCTACTTCCGTGAGGGTGTGGACGCTTCGGGCAGCTACTGCCCGAGCAGTCCGTCGAACGCGGTGCGGACGGTAGAAACGGCTTCGGGGTGGCGCATCACGAGCACGTCGCCTCCGGAAAGCGCGAGAGTCATCGCCGTTGTTGCCTCCCAGAGAACGCCACGCTTGGCAGCATCGCCCCAGTTGGGCTCCTCCTCTTGGGTGGCACGCGCCTCCTTTGTGCGCCATGCCTCTTTGCCGAGGTTGCAGATCATCGGCATCTGCGTCATGTCGTCGTTCTGGTTCAAAGCGGCCAGCCGTAGCCGCTCCATTACCGTGTACGCGTACTCAACGCCGTATCCGACGGCGCCCACGGATGGGTCGACGAGGATGCGGTCGGGGGCCAGCCCCATCTGTGTGACGAGGATGTTGAGTTGCTTGGCCATGTTCACGTCGATGGGAGTCTCGGCGATCACGACGTGTCCGTAGCCGAGAGCGGCTGCGGTGATGGGCTTGTAGTTGTCCTCGGTCGCAGAACCGATACCGATGACCGAGCCCGCCGCCACCTCGGCGATCTTCTTCAAGACCTCGACGTCCTTGTCGGCGTTGCCCGAGCCGTACACGATCACGGGCACGTCGACGGCGTCGACAACGCTCTTCACGACCGCGGCCGCTTCATCGGGCGAGCGGTCGGCGCCGTTCGGGTCGGTGCCGGCGAGCTGGACGCACACGATGTCGGCGCCGAAGCGCTCGGCGCACGCCTTCGCCCACGCGACCGGGTCGCCGAGCACATCGCCGAGCGCGTCGTTGAGCGCGGCGGGCCAGCCGTCGGGTACGAGGTCGTAGACCTCCATGGCGATCGCCGGCCTCTGTCCGAGGTCGCCGTCGAACCCGTAGAACGGTAGCGCGCTCGCGCCGCCGACGGTCACGGCGCCAGGTCCGGTCCCGAGCGTGACCTCGCGGATCCGACCGCCTGTCTTCTCGATGGGTGCTTCGTACGGCATCCGTTCTCCCTCCTCGTGCTACTGCTCGAGTCCGGCTTGGCGGACGGCAGCAATGAGCGTGTTCTCCAGCAACATGGCGCGCGTCATGGGGCCAACGCCGCCAGGAACGGGCGTGATCGCCGAGGCGACCTTGGCAGCGCTCTCGAACTCGACGTCGCCCACGAGACGACCGTCGTCGAGCCGGTTGATGCCGACGTCGATGACGACAGCGCCCGGCTTGATCCAGTCGCCGGTCACCATCTCCGGGCGTCCCACGGCGGCGACCAGCACGTCGGCACGCCTGACGACCTCGGGCAGGTCCTTTGTGCGGCTGTGGCAGATGGTCACGGTCGCGTGCTTCTCAAGCAGCAAGATCGCGACCGGCTTGCCAACGATATTGCTCCGGCCGAGCACAACGGCTTCCATGCCGGTGAGATCGACGCCGGTCTCCTCGAGCAGCACGATGCAGCCGTGCGGCGTGCACGGCAAGAGCGTCTCCTTACCGATCAGCATCTTCCCGACGTTCTCGGGATGGAAGCCATCGACGTCCTTTGCCGGGCTGATGGCCTCGAGCACCGTGTCCTCGTCGATGTGGTCGGGGATCGGGAGTTGCACGAGTATGCCGTGGATGTCATCGCGCGCGTTGAGCTCGCCGACGAGCTTGAGTAGCTCATCTTGCGAGGTTTCGGCCGCGAGCGCGTATTTCTCGGAGAAGATGCCGACCTCGTCGCAGTCCTTCTGCTTCATGCGCACGTAGACCTGCGACGCCGGGTCCTCGCCGACGATAACGACCGCGAGCCCGGGCGTGAGGCCCTTCGCCTTCAGCGCCTCGACTCTCTCCGCGGCTGCTGCACGGCGCTTCGCCGCGATCGCGTTCCCGTCGATGATGGCTGCTCCCACTGGTCCTCCCGCTTCTTGGGTGTACCCGGTCTTAAGCGCTGACGCCGCTGACAGGTTCGGCAGCGCCGCTGAACGCAGGCACCGCCGAGGCGATCATGGCTTTCACGGCGACGAGCGCCGGGGAGTCATCGGGCAGGTCGAACAGGCCGCGGCCCTCGAGGTCGCAGCGGACGATGCCGTCGTCGGCGGGAACGGTGCCCAGAAGGGGCACGCCCGTCTCGGCGACGACCTGCTCGAGTGCGGGGTCGAACGAGCCATCGGCGCGGTTCACGACGAGGTAGCGCTGGCCGACGACGATCTTGAGCTCGTCGGCGAGCTCGGAGAGACGGCCAATCGTACGGATGCCCCGAACGGCCGCGTCTGACACGAAGAGCAGCAGGTCTACGTCGCGTGTCGTGCGACGCGAGAGGTGCTCGAGGCCGGCCTCGTTGTCCATCACGACGTACTCGTAGCTCCGCTGCAAGTCGTCGATGCACCCACGCACGAGGTTGTTCGCGTAGCAGTAGCAACCGGCCCCTTCGGGGCGGCCCATCGAGAGCAGGTCGAACTCGCGCGCCTCGACCACGTAGCGCTGCATGTTGTACTCGAGCCACGTGTCCTTGGTCATGCCGCCCTGCAGAGGCGACTCGGCGTTTGCGAGCATCTCCTCGGTGATCTCGCCGACGGAGCGTTCGACATCCACGCCGAGCGCCTCGTGAAGCGTCGAGTTCGGGTCGGCGTCGACCGCGAGTACCGAGCGGGCACCGAGCTCCGAGAGCGCACGCACCGTGAGCGCCGCCGTGGTTGTCTTACCGGTGCCGCCCTTACCCGCGAACGCGATGGTGAACGCCATCTCAGCTCACCGCCCCTGCCGTGCGCTCGCGCGCCTTCTCGGCGAGGATCGCCTCGGTGCGCGGGAAGATCCCAAGGTCGGTGTGGGGCAAGAAGAGTGCCGAGACGTAGCTGTCCATGAACCCGGCGTTCACCGAGAGCTCGAGGTAGGTCGTCATCTCGGCGACGCGGCGGGCGGTCTCGAGCATCTCGGTCGAGCGTGCAACGAGCTCAGCACCGAGAAGCGACCCGTTGCCGAGGAACACGAAGCGCTCGGGATCGACCTCGGGCACCATGCCGAGCACAGTGATGCGCTCGAGATCGAGGTAGTGACCGAAGCCGCCTGCCACCACGACCTCTTCGATGTCGGAGAGCGAGAGGTCGAGGCTCTCGACGAGCACGCTGATGCCGGCGAAGATTGCGGCCTTCGCGCGCATGAGGTTCTCGATGTCGGCCTCGGTCAGCACGATCGCCGAGCCCGTGCCGCTGTCCTCGGGACTCACGACGACGTACTCGAGGCCGCGCTCCCCGTGACGGAGGTACGGTGAGTCGATGTCGGTCTTGAACTTGCCGCTGCGCTCGAGCGCGCCCGCCAAGAAGAGCTCCGAGATGCAATCGATGAGCCCACTCCCGCAGATCCCGAGCGGGCGTTCGCAGCAAATGGTGAGAATCGATGGTGCGAGCGTGAGCGGGTCGATGCGCACCTGCTCGATGGCGCCCTCGGCGGCGCGCATGCCGTGCGAGATACCTCCGCCCTCGAAGGCCGGGCCTGCCGAACACGAACACGACACGAGCCACTCGCGGTTGCCGAGCACGATCTCGCCGTTCGTGCCCACGTCGATGAAGAGCGTGAGCTTGTCCGACCAGGGGATGCCGGCCGCTGTGACGCCCGCGACGATGTCGCCGCCGAGCCAGCTCGCGGGGCAGGGAAGCGCTATCAACTGCGTACGGTCGCCCGCGGGCAAACCGACGTCGCGCGCGCTCGCGCGCGGGAACGACGAGGCGGCAGGCACGTAGGGCGCCGTCCGGATACTCGCGGGTGACACGCCGAGGAGCAGGTGGGTCATGACGGTGTTGCCTGCCGCGATGTAGGCGAGGAGCTCTTCGGGATGCACGCCGGCTTTGGCGCACACCTGCGTCGCCAGCTTCGAGATCGTTCGGACCACGAGGTCTTCGAGGTCGGTGAGACCCTCGGGCTTGGACGCGGCTATCACGCGTGAGATCACGTCCTCGCCGCGGCTGACCTGAGCGTTGTACTCGGCAGCTTGTGCCAGCACGCGACCGGCGATGAGGTCGACGAGTGCGACCTCGACGGTCGTGGTCCCCACGTCGACGGCAAGAGCGTACTGCCGAGCGGTTGTGTCGCCAGGCTCGACCCGTAGCACCGCGGCGTGACGGCTGGTGCTCCAGACCGTGGCGGTGACCGCGAAGTCTCCGTCACGCGCTGCGGCCGGCAGGTCCCGGATGGCGTCGAGCGTCATCATCGCGTGGGGCAGCTCGTGCTCGCGTTCGAGCGCGTGCGTGAGGCGCGTGGTGTCGCTTCGGTTGTCCGAGAGGTTCGGCGCGGTCATCGCGACGAGGCGCTTCGAGAGCGGCGGCGCGCCCTTCGTGACCGGCACGCGCTCGGCGCGGTCTTCGACGGACAGCACGCGGTTCGGGACGCGGCGTCCCCGACCGCGCACCGGCGCGGCGCCCGGCCGCGACTCGGCGGGGATGCGGACGACGACGTCTTCGGTGACCGTCGCCATGCAGCCCAGCACGTACCCGCGGTCGCGGTCATCGGCGGAGAGCTTGCTCGAAGCTCGTGTTGCGACCGAGCCGCTCTCCACGACCATCCGGCACTTGCCGCATGTACCGTCACCGCCGCACGAGGCGCGAACCGCGACGTCGGCGAGCATCGCCGCGCGGAGGAGGTTCTCCCCCTCGGCGACCTCGATGCTCGTGTCGTCGGATATGAACGTGATTCTCGGCATGGGTGATCCTTCGCGTGCACCGGTCTGGGCCTGGGCCCTAGAACAGGCCGACGACCTTGCCGTCGGCGTCGATGTCGATCGCGTCGCCCGCAGGCGTCTTTGGCAGTCCGGGCATAGTGCGCATATCCCCGCAGAGCGGGTAGAGGAATCCGGCTCCGACGCTCGCGCGGATGTCGCGGATCGGCAGGCGCCAGCCGGTGGGCCGGCCCTTGAGCGTCGGATCGTGCGACAGCGACAGGTGCGTCTTGGCCATGCAGATGGGCAGCTTGTCGTAGCCGAGCTCGGTGTAGAGCTTCACCTTGGCCTCGGCGGCCGGCAGGTAGTCGACGCCTTCGGCGCCGTAGATCTCGGTGGCGATCGCCTCGATCTTCGCCTTGATCGAGGCGTCGTCCGGGTAGAGGAAGCGGAACTCCTTGGGAAGCTCACATGCCGAGACGACCGCTTGAGCGAGTTCGGCGCCGCCCTCGCCGCCGCCCGCGTGAACGCGGTGGGTGACGGCAAAATCCGCTCCCGCCGCGCGCGCGCGCTCCTTTATGTAGTCGTGCTCCGCTTCAGTGTCGGTGGGGAAGTGGTTCACGGCCACCACCACCGGGATGCCGAACTTCTTCATGTTCTCGACGTGCTTCTCGAGGTTCACGATGCCCTCAGCAAGGCTCTCGAGGTCTTCCGTCTTGAGGCGCTCGTCGAGCGGCTTGCCCGGCGTGACCTCGAACTTGCCCGAGTGGGACTTCAGGGCACGCACCGTGGCGACGATGACCGCGCAGTCCGGCCGTAGTCCCGACGCGCGGCACTTGATGTCGAGGAACTTCTCGGCGCCCATGTCGGCACCGAAACCGGACTCGGTCACGACGTAGTCGGCCAGTGCGAGCGCGATGCGGTCGGCGATGACCGAGTTGTTGCCCTGCGCGATGTTGGCGAACGGGCCCGCGTGCACGAAGACCGCGCCGCCCTCGAGGTTCTGCAGCAGGTTCGGCTTGATGGCGTCTCGCATGAGCACAGTCATGGCACCCGCGCACTTCAGGTCCTCAGCGGTGACCGGCTCGCCGGCACGGTTCATGCCGATGACAATCCGGCCCAGCCGAGCGCGCATGTCGTGCAGGTCGCTTGCCATCGCGAGGATCGCCATGACCTCGCTCGCCACCGCGATGTCGAAGCCAGTTTCGCGCGGAAGGCCGTCGAGCTTGCCACCCAGGCCGGTGACGGTATTGCGCAGGTTGCGGTCGTTCAGGTCGACGACCCGACGCCACGTGATCGAATACGGGTCGATGTCGAGGTCGTTGCCCTGGTAGATGTGGTTGTCGATGTAGGCGGCGAGCAGGTTGTTCGCCATGCTCACGGCGTGGACGTCGCCGGTGAGGTGCAGGTTGAAGTCCTCCATGGGGATGACCTGCGAGTACCCGCCGCCAGCCGCGCCGCCCTTGATGCCGAAGACCGGACCGAGTGAGGGCTGGCGGATGCAGGTGATGACCTTCTTGCCGATGTGGCCGAGCGCCTGGCCGAGGCCCACCGTCGTGACCGTCTTGCCTTCGCCAAGCGGCGTCGGATTGATCGCCGTCACGTCGATGTAGCGGCCCTGGGGCCTGTCGGCGAACTCGTTGAGCACGTCGAGCGAGACTTTGGCCTTGTAGCGGCCGTAGAGCTCGAGGTGCTCCTCGGCGATGCCGATGTCGGCGGCAACGTCGGCGATGGGTCGGAGCGTCGCGGCTTGCGCGATCTCGAGGTCAGACAGCATGCGGTTCTCCTCATCTCAGGCAGTCTGCACGGTTTGGGCTTTCGCACAGTGATGGCCGCAGCGCACCCGTTTGGGGTGTATTCGCCAACTCTATGCCGTCTGCGCACAAAGTCACCAGTTGCTCCGCGAGCGGAACGACCCATTCGGCGTACGGGCGCGAGCGCGGCGTGAACGGCGCGCTGCTCAAGCGCCACGCCGAGAACGCCGACACTGACTGTGACGCGATCTCACCGGTGGTGGAGGGCACAGTGGCGCTCGAGGGCAACCTCAGAGACTTCTCGCTTGCGGACATGTTCCGCCTGCTTTCGGGCGGAAAGAAGACCGGCACCCTCTTCCTCGAGCGCGACTCCGCCGAGGGGCACGTGTGCTTCCGAGAGGGCCGCATCTACTTCGCTGCCTCCAACTGGAGTCGGGAGTCCCTCGGCAGGCGGCTCGTCAAGGCGGGCGTGATCTCCGAGAAGCAGCTTCGGCAAGCCCTGGGTCTGCAGAAGATCCAGAAGAAGGAGAAGGCCGGGCGGCGTCTCGGTCAAATCCTCATCGACGAAGGCTACCTGGACGATGCCGTGCTGGAGACCTTCATCCAGGAGCAGATCACCGACACGCTCTTCGACTTGTTCAGGTGGGAGGACGGCGCGCTCAAGTTCGAGTCGGGCGACGCCGGAGACGAGGAGGACATCGGCGTCTCGGTTTCTGTGGAGAACGTCATCATGGAGGCTTCGCGGCGACTCGAGCAGTGGAACAAGATCCTGGAGCGCATCCCCTCGCTCGACGCGTTGTTCGTGATGGCTGCGGCACCCGGTGAGAAGTCAATCGAGATCCACCTCAAGCCGCGCGAATGGATGCTCCTGTGCTACCTCCATGGCGGCAGGAGTGTCCACGAGCTCGTGGAGCTGACAGGCTACACGGACTTTGAGACGGCTCGCATCCTGTATGGGATGCTCGCGGCAGGGCTCGTCGAGAAGTGCGAGAGCGTCGAGGCGGCTTCTGCCGCGGTGACCGCAGCGCCGGTAACAGAACCCGCTGTTGCCGCAGTCGCCGGCTAGGCGGACACCGATGCTCAGGGGCGGCGAGAGCATCTCCAAAGACCTGGCACGCGACGATTTCGAGCGCTTCCGCGACTACATCACAACGCACGCGGGCATCTTCCTCGAGGCGAACAAGTCGGACGCGCTGAGGATTTCCCTCCTCGCACGGTCGTGCCAGCGCGGGTGCGGTGACCTCGACAGCTACTACCACGTGCTCACCAGCGATGACGAGGAGTTCAACGAGCTTCTCAACCTCGTGACCATCAACGAGACCAGCTTCTTCCGGTTCCCTGCGCAGTTCGATGCTCTGAGGACGCGCGTGGTCGCTGACATCCTCAAGACGAAACCGAAAGCGAGCCGCGCGTTCAGGGCGTGGTCGGCGGGCTGTTCGACGGGCGAGGAGCCCTACTCGATCGCCATGACGCTGCTCGACTCAGACCTCGGCGCAGCGGGCTACCGCATCGAGGTGCTCGGCACCGATGTATCCACCCAAGCGCTCGACAAGGGGCGCGATGCCGTGTACCCGGCGCGAGCCGTAGACGGTCTCGACCAGCGGGTCCTGGAGCGGTTCTTCGAGCCGAACCACCGGGGGCTCCGCGTCGTGCGCAACGTACGGTCTCGGGTCGATCTCGGCTACCACAACCTGGTGAAGGAGCCGTACCCGCTCAGCCTGCTCGGCAACTGGGACGTCATCTTCTGCCGAAACGTAACGATCTACTTCAGAACCGAGTCCACTCGGCGCGTCGTGAACAACTTCTACGAGAGCCTCAATCCGGGTGGCTACTTGTTCATCGGTCACTCGGAGACGCTCACGGCGGTGTCAGACCGCTTCGAGCCGATCGAGCTCGACGGCCTCTTCGTCTACCGCAAGCCGGTCGAGCAGCGTTCGTTCACTCTGGGCATGCTCGTCGGGTCGCGCGGTGCGCAGGCCACGGGCGAAGACACCGGTGACGATCGCACCGGCGGCGCGGCCGTTGCGGAAGGGCAGAGCCCGCTTTCGACGAGCGGATCCACGGGCTCGGGCACGCGGTCCGAGGACGGTACCGCGGCTGTGGGCGCGACGGGTGCCGGAGTGGGAGTCGAGCGCGAGGAGGACGTGCTCGTGCGAGAGCTGCTCGCGCAGGCACACCGCGCACTCGACGAAGGGTCGCCGAGCCGCGCGCTCGAGATCGCGCGCGAGGCGCTCCGTTCCGACAGCAAGAATGTCGACGCCTACCTCATCTGCGCCTACGCGCACGCCGACGAAGGGAACTACACGTCCGCGGTCGTCGAGTGCCACCACGCCCTCGCGATCGACCCGCTCGGTGCGGCGGCTCGCTACATCCTCGGCGTGATCTACCAGCGCCTCGACGAGCCTTCGCGCGCCATCGACGAATTCCGGCGGACGCTGTACGTGGACTCCAACTTCGTGCTTGCTCACTTCGGCCTGGCCAACCTGTACCGCGCCCGCGGCGCGTTCTCAGATGCGGCGCGCGAGTACGAGAGCACCTTGCGGAGCGTGCGGACAAGTCCGGAGGGCACCTGGACCGGCTTCATGGGCGGATTCGCGCCCGATTTGCTCGTCAAGACGTGTGAACGAGGCCTTGCGGAGTGCAGGCGGGCCGTCGCGAACGGCTAAAGGGTTGTGGCACCAAAGGCGATACCTACTACGAGTCCCGCAGGCGATGGGAGCAGAGTCGATGTCAAGCGCTCGCGTACTAGCGGTCGATGACAGCCCGACCATCCTCGAGATGATCAAAGCCATTCTGATTTCGGGTGGTTACGAGGTCATCACGGCGTCGGATGGGCAGGAGGCGCTCAATGCCGCGCGCGCCGAGGTCCCCGACCTCATCCTGCTCGACGTCATGCTGCCCAAGCTCGACGGCTACCGAGTCTGTCGGCTGCTCAAGTTCGACCAGAAGTACAAGGGCATCCCGATCATCATGCTCACCGCCAAGACCGAGGAGCAGTCGGTTGCAACGGGCATCAGGACCGGTGCAAACCAGTACCTCACGAAGCCTATTGAACCGGAGCGGCTGCTCGGCGCGGTCGCCGAGGAGCTCAACAAGGTCCAGAGCTAGGGGCGCTCATGGCCGAGACAACCGGAATCACAACACGCGTCCTCGACGCACTTGCCGTCGCCGGCGTGCTTACCACCGAGCAGCTTGTCACTGCCGAAGGGCAGGCGGCATCGAATGGCGGCAACGCCGGTCACGTCGTGATCAAGCAGGGGCTTGTCGCTGCGGACGACATTGCGGCGGTGCTCGAGGATGCGCTCGGCGTGCCTCGGGTGGACCTGGAGAGCTACGCACCCGACGAGACGGCGCTCGGACTCGTGCCGCCGGAGGTCGCGCGCGAGCTCTCGATCGTGCCGCTCTTCGAGATCGAGGGAGTGCTCACGGTCGCGATCGGCGACGCGAGCGGCGTCTTCGATCTCGACGCACTCGGCGCGCGCCTTGGGCTTGAAGTGGAGGCCGTGCTCGCCGAACCGCTCGCCGTGCGCGCTGCCTTGGCCCAGCACTATCCGGCGCCTCCGCCGCCTGCGACGGTCGGGTCGGATGTCGACGAGTCGAATGCGGGCGAGTCGAATGCGGGCGAGTCG
>CAYGYT010000004.1:82309-91513 GCA_964354215.1 uncultured Eubacteriales bacterium
GCGGGCGAGTCGGTGCGGGGCGATGCCGGGAATGCGCCCGGCTCCGACGAGGTCGCATGGGGTCCCGACTCCGCCTCAGGCGCGATTGGTGAGGCTGAGCCCGCTCAGAGCGCCACCGCCGACGATGCGACGCCTTGGATCGACCTCGATGTGCTCGCCGTCGCCGATCCCGCGCGTATGGCGCTCCTGGTCACGGAGATCCTGGAGCAGGCGGTCCGCCTCGGCGCAACGAAGATCCATATCTTGCCATACAGAGACGACTTCTTCGTCGTGTTCCGGGTGGACGGCCGCTTGAGGCAAGTCGGCGCAGCACCGCTCTCGTTGCAGGATGCCCTCGTCGAGGGCGTGCGCAACTTCATGCGCCTCCCGGCGCCGGGGCTGGGACAACCATCCGTGGGCCGGTTGCACGCCGAGATCGCGGGTGCCGAAGTGACGCTCACGCTCTCGGCAGTCAAGACGATTTCCGGACACCGCCTCGTCGTGTCGATCGATCAGGGCGAACTCGCGCCACGTCCCATCGCTGAACTCGGCGTGGGCGAGCAGGAGCAGCGGGCGCTCGAAGCGCTCATCGAGCGCGGCGCGGGGCTACTGCTTGTCGTCTCGCCAGTCGGTGAGGGTGCGAGCGAGACGTACTACAGCGTCCTCGCCCACGCCGCCGCCGTCGGCAGGACGTCGTACTCGGTCGAGCGTTCGGTGGGGTACGAGATCGCCGCTGCGGCGCAAGTTCCGGTCCCTCCCGGTTCGCCCGTGGCGCCCGTCGCGTTCCTCTCGGCCGGGCTTCGACAGGATACCGACGTCATGGGCGCTGACCCGCTCGAGAGCCGAGAGGACGTCCGCCTCGCGATCGAGGCGACCGCGCACGGCAAGCTCATGGTCGCGACATTCGCGGCGTCGAGTGCCGCCTCTGGCGTCCGTCGTCTGCTCGACCTGGGTGTCGAGCCAACGAGTCTTGCTTCGTCGCTCACCATGATCGTCGCGCAGCGGCTCGTCCGTACCGTGTGCCCGTCCTGCGCGACCGACGACGACGGCGACCTCGCTGCGCGTCTTCCCGGCAACGAATCCGGCATGCGTGGCAAGATCGGTTCAGGCTGCAGCGCGTGTCACGACAGCGGGCATGGGGGAGTGGCGGGTCTGTTCGAAGCCACCTCGGTCGGCGACGAGCTTCAGGTCGCAATCGAGCGCGAGGGATCCGCTGAGGAGATCGAGTCGGCAGCGCTCGCATCGGGCATGCGATCGTTCGCCGCCGCGGGACTCGACGCGCTGCAGAACGGCTCCGTGAGTGCCGCGGAGCTCGACCGCGTGCTGCGCTTCGCGGAGTGATGCGTGATGCCGAGCAAGCCGAACGTCATCGACTGCGAGCCCGTCGTCTCTCCTCCGGCAGCGAACTGTGCAGTGCCGGAAGTCACGTCGTCGGGCCGAGGCGGCTCCTTGGAGGTTCGTCCGCCGGAGGCTCCTGAGGGCGCCGAGGTTCGGGATACCCCCGACCCCTTCGACGCTGCGGGCACCTCGGCTGAGGCGGTGTGCGTTCTGATCGATCAGGCCGTTGCCTTCACTCTCGCGGGCCAGCGCTACGCGCTCCCGGTCGGTGACGTGCAGGAGATACAACACATCGTCGCATTCGCAGGTACGACCGTTGACGGACCCGTGATCGGCATGGTCAACCTGCGCGGCGACATCGTTCCTGCGGTCGATCTGCGCAGGGTGCTGGGTCTTACCCAGGCGCCGTTCACGATCGAGACGCCGATGGTGATCTGCCGAAGCGCGACGGGTCTCGTCGCACTCCTCGTGGACGAGGTCGACGATGTGCTGCTGCTCGACGAGGGCTGCGTTCAGCCAACTCCTCCGCTCCATGCGCTTGCGTCGAAAATGCGTGGCGTAGCCCGGCTCGCATCGGGTCTGGTCTACCTGCTCGACCTCGAGGCCATCCTGGACGGCGTGACGGAGGAGGGGCTGCCGCATGCCTCCTGAGCTTCACCTTCTCTCACGCTCAGACGACGACGTCCTCACGGCGCGTGCCGAGTCACTCGCACAGGAGAGCGTCGAAGAGCAGGAGCACGATGTCGTATCGGCGCTGCTCTTCCGTCTCGGCGAGGAGTGGTACGGCGTTCGACTTGCCGACGTGCGCGAGATCTACCGTGAGTACCGGCTGACGCAAATCCCGTGTGTGCCCGATTTCGTACTCGGCGTCGTGAGCATGCGTGGCGAGATCCTCTCGGTGAACGACCTTGCGCGGATGATGCGCCTCGGGCAGGTCACGTCGACGGGCAGGCAGCCGCCTGCGATCGTGCTCGAGAACGCCGAGACCGAAGCGGCGATTGTAGTGGATGAGATCGGCGAAATCGCCGATATACCAACTGGATCGATCCAACCGCCCTTGATCGTGATCGACAGGCTGCAGGCTCCGTTCGTGAGTGGGACTGTGGCGGTGGGCGAGTTGCTGGTGGGTCTGATCGATGCGGGACGCGTCCTCGAGCCGGTTGGCGGATCGGCGAGGGTGTCAGCGGGGCAGATGATCGGGAAGGCGGAGGGACATGAAGGTCGCAGCACTCATTCGTAGCAGATTCGTGTACCGCATGACGCTCGTCACGACCGTGCTCGCGCTGCTGTTCAACGTCGTGCAGTGGACGCTGCTGTGGGGGTTGTTCAACGACGAACTTGAGGGCAAGGCCCAGGTCAGCGGCGAGATCGGTATCGTCGCCGGTGTCATGGCCGCGCTGTTCGTGGCGTGGGTGCTCGTGACGTTTGCGATCACGCGCAGGTTCATGGCGCCGCTCGACGGTCTTGTCGAGAGCATGCACTCGGCGTGTCAAGGCTCGATCGGTCAGAAGGTCACGGTGGCCGCCAAGGACGAGTTCGGTGTGCTCGCGGAGTCGTACAACCAGATGCTCGACCTCATCGTCTATCTGATCCGGCAGACGCAGGAGGCGTCCAAGCTCTTGGCGGCTTCCGCCTCCGACATCCTGGCTGCGACTGAGCAGCAGGCCTCCGGCTCCGCCGAGCAGGCCGCGTCGATCAGCGAGACGACGGCGACGATGGAAGAGCTTGCCTCCACGTATCGCCAGATCGCCGAGAACGCCGACCAGGTCGTTCGCCTTGCCGAGGCCTCCCTCGGCAGCGCCGAATCGGGGCAGCAGGCGGTTGGCACCACGCTCACTGCCATGGAAGAGATCCGCATTCGCTCGCAGGCCTCGGCGAACAACATCCTCGCGCTGGGCGAGCGGAGCCAGCAAATCGGCCAGGTGCTCTCAATGATCAACAGCATCGCCGACCAGACCAAGATCCTCGCGCTCAACGCCGCCATCGAGGCCGCGCGCGCCGGCGAAGCGGGCAAGGGCTTCTCGGTGGTCGCAGTCGAGATCCGGAAGCTCGCCGAGTCTGTCGTCGAATCCACGAGCGAGATCTCGGCGATCATGAGCGAGATCCAATCGGCCGCGAACGAGCTCGTCATGTCAACGGAGCAGGAACTCAAGCAGGTTCAAAGCGGTCTCGAGCTCGCGAATCGCACCGGCGAGAACTTCGGTGAGATCCTCGAGACCATCGAGCAGACCACCATCGCCGCCAAGGAGATCTCGGCAGCCACCCAGCAGCAGCGAAGCGCCACCGATCAAGTGGTCAAGGCGATGCGAGAAGTCGCAACGGTCGCGCAGCAGACGGCGGCCGGCTCTCGGCAGGTCGCTTCCTCGGCGGAGTCGCTCTCGAGCATGGCGCAGGATTCGAGCCAGGTAGGCGCTGCGTTCACGGTCGTCGGCTAGAAGTCCCCGGTACGAGGGGCGGTGCCATGGTCGACTTCGACCGCAGCGTGTTCATAGGGAAGTTCCAGGAAGAGGCGTGCGACCTGCTGCAGCGCCTCAATGAGGGCTTCATCTCGCTCGAGACCGAGACCGCAAACCGTGAGCTCGTCGACCAGGTGCTCCGCGACGCGCACACGCTCAAGGGCTCGTCGCGCATGGTCGGACTGATCGAGATCTCCGACATCGCGCACTGGCTCGAGAACCTCATGGTGCGCGTTCGCGACGACGGCGTCGTCTACACCTCGCAGATGAGCGATGTGGTGTTCGAAGCGCTCGACGTCGTTGCATTCCTGGCCGAGAATGCGCGCGACGACGGGTTCGAGCATGGCATCGAGCTTGTACAGCTCGAAGGGCGACTCGCGGCCTTGGCGGAAGCGGAAGCGCAACCGGCGACGCCGGTGGCGGCAGCCGACCCCCCAGCACAAGCAGCGACGCCGATCGAAGCCGCCGAGAAGACTCCCACCGTCGGCGTCGGCTGCTCGGAATCAGAGGCGGCCGCGTCCGACGCGCCCGACGCGTCCCAGCGCACGCAACGTGACGAGCAGCTCCAGGTGCGCGGACGCCAGACCATACGCGTGAAAGCGGCTCAGGTCGACACGCTCATGAACCTCGTCTCGGAGGTCGTGATCTCCGAAATCAAGGCCGAGCAGCGCACGGTCGACCTGCGTCGGTTCGCATCCCGGCTCTCCGACATCTCGAGCTCGTGGATGAGGGCCAAGGCCGCTTTCCACGCGGCTCCTGAAGCTGGCGGTGTCGGCCTCCTGCCGACGGAACAGGCTGCGGCGCTCGACTCGCTTCTGAGCGAGCTTCGGCGCGATCTTGCCTTGTTCAACAAGAGCTACGCCGAGGACGTGTCGCGGACGAGCACGCTCGTGCACGAGCTGCAGGAGCAGGGCATGCAGCTACGCATGCTCCCCGTCAACACCGTATTCCAGGCGTTCCCTCGTGCCGTGCGCGACCTCGCTCGGCAGTTCTCCAAGGAGATAGAGCTCACGATCGAGGGAGGGGAAACCGAACTCGACAAGAAGGTGCTCGAGGAGATCAACGACCCGCTGGTCCACCTCATGCGCAACGCGGTGGACCACGGCATCGAGCCGCCGGAGGTCCGCGTGGCCGCAGGGAAGCCCGCGTGCGGCACCGTCAAGCTCAGCGCGCGGCCCGAGGGTGACCATATCATCATCGAGATTATCGATGACGGAGCCGGAATCGACCCGGAGGCGATGCGCGCCGTCGCGGTTCGGAAGGGCTTCCTCGCTCAAAGCGAGGCCGCAGCGATGAGCGACCGGGAGGCCCTGTTCCTGATCTTCGAACCAGGCTTCTCGACGAGTGCGATCATCACCGAGATCTCTGGCCGCGGTGTAGGTATGGACGTGGTCCGCGAATTCGTGGTCGAGCGGCTCAAGGGGTCTCTTGACGTCCATTCGGAACCGGGCAACGGCACGAGGTTCACGCTCACCATCCCGTTGACGCTGGCCGTCATCCGTGCCCTCCTGCTCAACGTGTCCGGCCAGGTGTTCGCGCTTCCTACCATTGCAGTCGAGGAGACACTTCGGGCAGACCCCTCGCAGATTCTCAAGGCCGAAGGGCGCGAGGTGATCCGTCGACAGCGGCGCAACATACCGATCGTCCGGCTCTCGGACATTCTTGGACTTCCCGAGCGTCACGTCTCGGACGGCGCGAAGATTCCGCTTGTGACGGTCGGCTACTCGGGATGGCGCATCGGCTTCGTCGTGGACGGGTTCGTCGGCGAGCAGCAGATCGTCATCAAGCCACTGGGCACGCACCTGCGCAAGGTCGAGAACATCGCCGGCGTCACCGTTCTCGGTGCGGGCGAGCTTGTGCCGATACTCAACGTTCCGGACCTCGTGAACACCGCGCGCCTGGAGGCGGGACAACGCTCGAGCGTGCAGCCCGCTGACGAGCGTGGCTTGGACGCACCTCGGCGCGTGCTCATCTGCGAGGACTCGTTCACCACGCGCGAGCTCGAACGCTCGATCTTCGAGTCCGCCGGGTTCGCCGTCGAGACCGCGCCCGACGGAGCGGCGGGCCTCGCACGGCTCAAGGAGGGGCTCAAAGTCGACGCCGTCGTCACGGACGTTCAGATGCCCAACATGACCGGCTTGGAACTTGCCCGGGCGATCAAGTCCGATGCGGTGCTCCGGCCGATCCCCGTCGTGATCGTCACCTCGCTCGAGCGTGACGAGGAGAAGGCCGAAGGCATCAGCGCAGGGGCGGACGCCTACATCACGAAATCGGTGTTCAACCAGGACACGCTGCTCGACACGGTCGAGAGCCTCATCAGGTAGCGATCAGACGTCGTGCCTGCATCCACCAAAACCGCCACGCCGATCCGCGTGCTCATCGTCGACGACTCGCTCGTCGCGCGCGAGATGCTCGCTCAGATTCTCGGGAGCGACCCCGGCATCGAGGTCGCCGGTATGGCCTCCGATGGCGTGCAGGCCGTCGAGCTCGTGGAGCGATTGCACCCCGATCTCGTCACGATGGACATCCACATGCCGAGGATGGACGGGCTCCACGCGACCGAGCGGATCATGGCGTTCACGCCGACACCCATCCTCGTGGTGTCGTCGTCGGTCCACGGCGAGGGCATGGGTCGAGCGTTCGACGCGCTCTCGGCGGGAGCTCTCGAGGTCATCCGAAAACCTGAGCCGAAGGACTGGGCCGATCTCCAGCGCATCGGCACCGAGGTGATCCTGAAAGCAAAGGTCCTCGCTCGCGTCAAGGTGATCACGCACATCAGGGGTCGGCGAGGCGAGCGGACCATACCCGGCACGCGTCACAGACGCGAGCGGGGGCAGCGGTCGATCGTCGCAATCGGGTCGTCCACGGGCGGGCCCTCGGCCCTGGAAGCCGTGCTCTGCGGGTTGCCACGCTCGTTTCCGGTGCCGATAGTCATTGCGCAGCACATCGCCGACGGCTTCGTGCCCGGCCTGGTGAGCTGGCTTTCGGGCGTGTGCGAGCTCAAGGTGAAGGCCGCGGAAGATGCCGAGGAGCTCAGCCGAGGAACCGTGTACTTCGCTCCCACCGGCACCAACGTAGAGGTGGATGACAACCGGGTGAGGTTCGTCGCCCCTGGCGCTCGGCAGCTCTACGTGCCGTCGGCAGACACGCTCTTCGACTCGGTTGCGGTCAGCCACGGGCCGAATGCTGTCGGCGTCATTCTCACCGGCATGGGCGCGGACGGCGCCCAAGGCCTCAAGCGCATGCGTGACGCGGGCGCCGCGACCATCGCGCAAGACGAGGCAACGTCAACCGTGTGGGGGATGCCGAAAGCGGCGGTTGAGCTCGGCGCGGCCGAGTCCGTTGTGCCTCTCGAGCAGATCAGCGCATCACTCGCAGAACTCGTGCCCGCTCGATAGACGACATCTGCGCTCAACTCCGGGCCTGTTCGAGCCGATACCCCTAGTACCCTGGCGGGTCGCTCGAGCCGACACTCCGGCACACACGTGCCGGCGAAGACGGCTCCAGGCGGTTCCGCAGCTCCGTGTGCCGGCATGGAGCACCCTTACCCGGGGGCCGTTCTCGCAAGAGGCGGCCTTCCCGTGTTTCTGGGGGAGCTTCGCTCAAGGGTATACTCGAACATATGGAACACCTGCCCATCGGAATCTTCGATTCCGGCCTCGGCGGCCTGACCGTGGTACGGGAGATCAGCCGGGCGCTCCCAGACGAACGCATCCTCTACTTCGGCGACACGGCGCGCTGTCCATACGGACCGCGCGATCTCGCCGAGGTGCGCCGCTTCGTGCTCGAGATCGGCTCCTGGCTCACCGCGCGCGGCGTGAAACTCATCGTTGTCGCATGCAATACCGCGACCGCGGCAGGCCTTGCGCTCGCCCAGCGGGCCTTCGATGTCCCCGTGATCGGGGTCGTGGAACCGGGTGCGAGGGCGGCCGTGATGGCTACGCTGAACCGCCGAGTGGGCGTGATCGGCACGGTGGGCACCATCGACTCGGGTGCGTACTCGAACGCTGTGCGGGCGCTCGACGCGGGGGTCACGGTGTTCTCGGCGGCCACGCCACGCTTTGTGGACATCGTCGAGGATGGTCTGCGCCGCGGGCCGGGACCGCTCGAGGACTGGATTGCCGAGTCCTCCGAGGTGTTCATCCGCCCGTCGTTCTACGAGCTCGCGCGTGACTACCTCGATCCGCTTCGCCGGAGCGGCATCGACACCCTCGTGCTCGGGTGCACCCACTTCCCGCTGCTCTCCACGCCGATCCAACAGGTCGTGGGCTCAGGTGTGCGTCTCATATCTTCCGCCGAGGAGACTGCCCACGAAGTCGACGAGACGCTCGAGCGGCGCGGTCACCGCAGCCGGCACAGCGACCCGCGTCTCGAGTTCGCCACTACCGGCGATGCGGTGGAGTTCTCGCGCCTGGGCGCGCGCGTCCTCGGCCGCCCCATCGACACGGCCGCTCACGTGACCCTTTCGGAGCTACGCGGACTGCCCACGGCGGACCTGCTCGGACTGCTCGACGACCCGACGCTCGCGGAGGCCTCATGCGCCTGACGATCCTCGGCGCGTCCGCCTCGTACGCGGGTCCGGGCCAGGCGTGTGCCGGCTATCTCGTCGAGGGGGGCGGAGCACGCGTGCTGTTTGACTGCGGCAACGGCGTCCTCGCCAAGCTCGCCCGCGTCGCCAATCCTCTGGGCATCGACGCCGTGTTCATCACGCACGGACACCCGGACCACTTCGTCGACCTCTACGCCTTTCAGGCGCTCCTGCGCTATGCACCCGAAGGGCCAGCACCCGCGCTGCCGCTCTACGCGCCGAACACGCTCTTCGAGCGCATGACGGCGCTGCTCTCCGACCGCGGCGCGACCGAGCTTGCCGAGGCATTCGTCCACACGCAGCTCTGCGCCGACTGCCCGGTGACCGTGAAGGACCTGACCGTGACGGCGCGCTCGGTCGAGCACACGTACCCCACGTTCGCGCTCGTCGCCGAAGCCGATGGCGTGCGTCTGTGCTACACCGCGGACACCGGCGCAACCGGCGGAGTGCTCGAAGCCGCTCGTGGTGCCGACCTGCTGCTCGCCGAAGCCACGCTGCCCGAGCAGTACGCCGGCGCGGCTCCGCACCTCACTTCCTCGCAGGCGGGCGCGCTCGCGCGCGACGCCGACGTGAGCGCCCTCGTGCTCACGCACGTCTGGCCCACGAACGATCGCTCCGCGATGGTGATGGCTGCGGCGGCCGAGTTCGACGGCCCCGTTTCGGTCGCCTCGGAGTACTCCATGTACGAAGTGCGCCCCGCCCGTCACAGGAAGGACGCCTGATGCCGCGCGCCTACGAGCGAGCTGCCGACGAGCTGAGACCGGTCCGCGTCACACGCCGCTACCTCAAGCACCCGATGGGGAGCTGCATCTTCGAACTCGGGGACACACGCGTGCTCTGCGC
>CAYGYT010000005.1:0-37029 GCA_964354215.1 uncultured Eubacteriales bacterium
AGGACCGGACTCGTGTGCGCAGGCGGCTCGACGGTCGAGGCCGACGTGTTCCTCAAGCAGCTCTGGGAGCAGATCCACATCGGTTGGGCCGTGGGCAATGCCACTGGTCGCAATATCCACCAGCGTTCGCTCGACGAGGCCGTGCGGCTCACGAAGGCCATCAGCGCGATCACTCTGGGCGACTACGACGTCGAACGGGCAGTCAAGGTCTTTGAGGGTACGGAGGACTTCAGCATCTAGACCGCAGCCGGAGCGCGGGCGGCCTCGCGGCTGGCGCGCTCGGCGCACGAACACGATTCACGGCACCGCTCGGGACACCCCGGTGGTGCCGTGATAGCTTGTACGGAACGCAAACTGGCGGGTGGTTTGGCCCGCGCACGGAGTCTTCGGGAAAGCGATGTCGATAACCGACTGGTTCAAGGCACGCGACGAGAAGCGCTACACGGACGTCGGCACCGGGCTGCGCTCGGGTGACGTTCGCGACGCCGTCTGGCTCAAGTGCGACGAGTGCAAGCGCACCATCTCTGAGGCCGAACTTGTCGACAACCTGCGCGTATGCAAGTACTGCGGGCATCACTTCGAGATGTCGGCACCCGAACGCATCCTACTCATCGCTGATGGCGGTAGCTTCGCTGAGATGGATGCCGGACTAGAGTCGGGCGACCCGCTGGGGTTCTCGGGGGAGAAGCCCTACGTGGGCAAGCTCGCGGAAGCACGCGAGAAGACGGGACTGCCCGAGGCGGTCATCACGGGTCGCGCCAGGATCGCGGGCCGCCCCGTCGTCCTCGGGGCGATGGATTCGCGGTTCATCCGCGCGTCGATGGGGTCTGTTGTCGGCGAGAAGATCACCCGCGCGTTCGAGGTGGCGACGACCGAGCACCTGCCGGTCGTCCTCGTGTGTGCGTCGGGTGGCGCGCGCATGCAGGAAGGCATGTTCTCACTCATGCAAATGGCGAAGACGGCCGCCGCAGCGCGCCGCCATGACGACGCTGGGCTCGCCTACATCGCAGTGCTCACCGACCCCACGTACGGTGGCGTCACAGCATCGTTCGCTACGCTGGGGGACATCGTCATCGCCGAGCCGGGCGCCATGATCGGCTTCGCCGGACCGGTCGTCATAGAGCAGACCATCCGACAGAAGCTGCCGAAGGGCTTCCAGACCGCCGAGTCACTGCTCGAGCACGGGATGCTGGACGAGGTCGTGCAGCGGCGGCACCTCGGCGAGCGACTCGGGATGTACCTCGAGTACCTGGCCGGGGGCGTGGCGAGCGTTCGCGGCGCCGGCGACGCGACGGGCGCGCCAAGCGCTGGCCAGGGCGGTGCTGCCTGATGGCGCGCTTCACAATGGAATTCGAGCGCCCGCTCATCGAACTCGAAGAGAAGCTCGCCGAGCTGCGCAAGCTTGATATCGCCGCGCAGCCCGAACTCGTCGCCGAGATCGAGGAGTTGGCGCGGGAGATCGAGATCCTGCGCGTCGAGACCTACGAGCACCTCACGCCCTGGGCGCGGGTGCAGATCAGCCGCCACCCGGAGCGCCCCAAGCTCGACGACTACCTCTACTCGCTCTTCGACGACGTGATCGAGCTGCACGGCGACAGGACCTTCGCCGACGACGAGGCCATCTTCACCGGTCTTGCCACTCTCGATGGCCGTCGTCTCGTGGTGCTCGGCCATCACAAGGGCAAGGACACCAAGACGAACGTGAAGCGCAACTTCGGCAGCCCGCATCCCGAGGGGTACCGCAAGGCGATGCGTGTCATGGCCCTCGCCGAGAAGTTCGGGCTGCCCATCGTGAGCTTCCTCGATACGGCTGGTGCCTACCCCGGGATCGAGGCTGAGGACCGCGGGCAGGGGCAGGCCATCGCGGAGTCGCTGGCACTACTGTCGGGCCTGCGCGTGCCCGTCGTGGTGGTCGGCATAGGCGAAGGTGGCAGCGGAGGTGCGCTCGCGATCGGCTTCGGCGACCGGCTGATCATGCTCGAGAACGCCTACTACTCGGTCATCACGCCGGAGTCGTGCGCCTCGATTCTCTACAAGGACGCGGGCAAGGCCGAGGATGTGGCCCCGTGTCTGCGCATGACCGCCGAGGACCTGCTGGAACTCGGCATCGCCGACGAGCTCGTGGCCGAACCGCTCGGCGGGGCGCATCGCGACCCCGAAGCTGTCTACTCGCTTGTGCGCACCGCGGTCGAGCGCGTTGTTGACGACCTTGCCGCCGCGGATCGTGATGCTCTCGTTGCGAGACGCTACGAGCGGCTGCGGGGTATAGGGCATGTAGTCGAGGGTTCCGAGGCGCCCTGATTCCCGGCGTCCTACCAGGAGGCGACCATCAGTGGATGCACAAGGCGCTGTAAAGCGCATCGGCCTGCTCTTCTCGGGCGGCCCGGCTCCGGCTGCCAACGCGGTTATCTCGGCTGCGACGCTCGCGTTTCTGAACGCTGGCGTCGAGGTCATCGGCTTCCTCGACGGCTACGAGGATTTGGAGCGCTACTCGCCCGACAAGCCGCTCGTCGAGGGTCGGGACTGGCTCTGCCTCAACCGTGGCGACGTGACCGGTATCCGCAACGAGAAGGCCATCATCCTCAGGACGTCACGTGCTAACCCTGGTAGGGACATCACGGCCCTCGAGGATCTCGCCGATCCCGACAAGAACTCCAAGCTGCGGGCCGTATTCGCCGCCCTGGACGCCCACAGGATCGACGCGCTCATCACCATCGGCGGTGACGACACGCTCAAGACCGCGAACTACCTGTACCGGATGCAGGAGATGGTGCAAGGGCTGCGCCCAGTGCGGATCGTCCACCTGCCCAAGACGATCGACAACGACTACTACGGCATCGACTGGACGTTCGGGTTCACCTCGGCAGCACACTTCGCGGCCAAGGAAATCCGCAACCTGACTGCCGACGCGAAGTCCACCAAGGTCTGGTACGTCCTCGAGCTCATGGGGCGCAAAGCAGGATGGCTCACCTATGCAGCGGGCATCGCGGGCGAGGCCACGCGCATGATCTCGGTCGAGGACTGCGAGGGCGAGTTCGACGCCCACGCACAGGGCGAGGAGCTTGCGGAGCTCATGGAGGCGCGCGAGCTCGACGGTCGCTCGTACGGCATCGTGTGTGTCGCCGAGGGGCTCGCCGACCGACTGCCCGTGAGTCAGCGGCCGATGGTGACGGACGAGCACGGCAACGTACTGATGGGCGCGGCCGAAGTGGGGAAGCTCCTCGCCGAGAAGATGGAGATTGCCTACAAGCGCCGGACCGGGCAGTCGATGAAGGTCCGCTGCAAGCAGATCGGCTACGAGACCCGGTGTGCTGAGCCCATCGCGTTCGACATCATGCTCGGCTCGCAGCTCGGCGTCGGCGCGTATCGTGCCGTGGTGGAGGAGGAGCTCTCCGGTCACATGGTGACGGTGCACGACCAGCTCGCGCTCTCCTACGTGCCCTTCGACGAGCTCGTCGACCCGGTCACGCTCAAGACGCGCATCCGTTTCATCGATCCCGAGAGCGACTTCTACCGGCTTGCGAGGGCGCTCGAGTACCAGCGGTCGTCCTACCTCGACGCAGAGTGCTCCTGAGCGCTGAGGCACGGGCGCGTCTGCTACCATGAATGCCCGTCGGCCGACGAGGTCTGCACCGCGGCTCCGGTCGGCGCCCGCACCGCACTGCGCAGCAATATCACGGGAGGTCACGCACCATGTCGTGGGGTCTTGAGAACCGCCTGTCCCGCATCATCCGCCCGCAGGACGGACGCACCGTCATGCTGGCCGTAGACCATGGCTACTTCCTCGGCCCGACAAGTGGTCTCGAGGATCCGCACGTCTCGGTCATGCCGCTTGCTCCGTACGCCGACACGCTCATGCTCACGCGCGGCATGCTGCGCTCGTCAATCGACAGCAGCCTCGAGACGCCCATTGTGCTGCGTGTCTCGGGCGGCAACAGCGTGCTGGAAGAAGACCTCTCCAACGAGACGATCATCACGTCGGTGGAGGAGTGTTTGCGCCTGAACGCGGCCGGCATGGCGCTGTCGGTCTTTGTCGGCGCTCCGCACCAGCACCAGACCATTGCGAACCTCGCCAAGCTCGTCGACGAAGGCGAGCGCTACGGCATCCCGGTGCTTGCCGTGACGGCCGTCGGCAAGGACATGGTGCGCGACACACGTTACCTCGCGCTCGCGTGCCGGATCGCCGCCGAGATGGGTGCGCACATCGTCAAGACCTACTACTGCGACGACTTCGAGAAGGTCGCCGGCTCGTGTCCGGTGCCCATCGTCATTGCTGGCGGCAAGAAGCTGCCCGAGCGCGAGGCACTCGAGCTCGCATACAACGGCGTCGCGCACGGCGCGGTGGGCGTCGACATGGGCCGGAACATCTTCCAGTCGGACTGCCCGATCGGCATGATCAAGGCCGTGCGCTCGATTGTGCACGCGGGCGCCTCCGTGGACGAGGCGTACGAGGTCTACGCTGCTGAGAAGGCCGCCGGTGGCTCGGTCGCTGCGTCCGGCAGCGGCGCTGCTGGCGCGGGCGCGGGCCTCTCCGACGAGCGCAAGATGTAGCGCGACACCATGCGCGTCGCGGTCTACTACAACAACAGCGACATCCGGATCGAGGAGCGGCCGGTCCCCGAGATCGGCCCGGGCGAGATCCTTGTCCGCATCCGCGCGTCGGGCATCTGCGGATCCGACGTCATGGAGTGGTACCGCGTCCCCAAGGCGCCGCTCGTGCTCGGTCACGAGGTGGCTGGGGATGTCGCCGAGGTGGGCGAGGGCGTCACGCACCTCAGCGCGGGGCAGCGCGTCGTCGTCTCGCACCACGTGCCGTGCAACACGTGCCGAATGTGCCTCACTGGCAACCACACGGCGTGCCACACCCTGCACACGACCAACTTCGACCCTGGCGGGTTCTCCGAGTACGTGCGCGTGCCCGCGCTGCAGACCGAGCGCGGCGTGCTCGTGCTGCCGGATAACGTGACCTACGACGAGGGCTCGTTCGTCGAGCCGCTCGGGTGTGTCGTGCGCGCACAGGTGCGAGCCGGCGTGCGCCCGGGCTCGACCGTACTGGTTGTGGGGAGCGGCATCTCGGGGCTGCTCCATATCCGGCTCGCGGTCACGCTGGGCGCGGGCCGCGTGCTCGCGACCGACGTGAGCGACTACCGGCTCGACTGGGCACGCCGCGCCGGCGCAACCGCAGCGTTCGACGCTCTTGCGGCAGGCGACTCGCTGCCCGACCTCGTTCGTGAAGCCAACGACGGCCGCCTTGCGGACCTCGTGATGCTGTGCACCGGCGCCCCTTCGGCGATCGCCCAGGGTCTCGCGTGCCTCGAGAACGGTGCGACGTTCGTGTTCTTCGCACCGCCTCCGCCCGACACCCCGCTCGAGATGCCGATGGCGGATCTCTGGCGCCGAGAAGTCACGGTGCGCACGGCCTATGGTGCCGCTCCCGCGGACCTGCAGACGGCGCTCGACCTCATCGCTACGCGTCGTGTAAAGGTGGACGACTTCGTCACGCAGCGCCTGCCGCTCGCCGACATCGCGAGAGGCTTCGGCCTCGTCTGCGACGCATGCGACTCCGTCAAGGTCGTCGTCGAGCCGTAGCAGGGCGCTTGCTCCGCGGCCGCCGCCCACCTAGGCTGCCCAGACGTGCGCTCGCCGTGCGTCGTGATCCGTGGTATACACATCCTATACACATCCCTACCTGATCGACGCAACCGACTCTGGGGGGTTGGGGAAGGTTCGGGTTGGATTGCGCAAAGGCGTTGGAGGCAACATGGCACGCATGATCAGGAAGCAGATCGTCATCGACGCGGAGCGTGACGGTCAGCTCACGCGGATGGCAGAGCAGCTCGGCGTTTCGCAGTCGGAGGTCGTCAGGCTCGCCATCGACGGACTCGTTGCGCGCGCCCAGGCGGATGTTGTTCGAGAAGAGGCCCATCAGTGGCTCCTAGAGCGCTTCCGGAATGCGCCGGATCTGGGGCTGACAGACGAGAACGGCCGACGCACGTGGACACGCGAGGAGTTGCATGACCGCGATCTTCGTTGATACGAACGTGCTCATCTACGCGGTTGATCGGCGTGACGCGGCCAAACACGATATCGCGGGGCGTATGCTGTCCTGTCTCGGTCCGGAGAGCACATACATTTCATCGCAGGTCCTCTCGGAGTACGCGAGCGTTCTGACGCATCCGTCCAAGCATGCCTTGCCGCCGTGGAACGTCATTCCGGATGTCGTTCACATGGGAGCTGCATGGAATGTCCTGCCAGTGAACGCCGACACTGTGGTGGCCGCTCTCGAGGCCAGGGAGCGCTGGCAGCTTGCCTACTACGATGCACAGATATGGGCGGCCGCTGCGCTCAACGCCGTGCCGATCGTGATCTCGGAGGATTTCGCGGACGGCACCTCGCTTGAGGGTGTCCGGTTCGTGAATCCCTTCGCCGAGGACTTCGACATCGCGCAACTCTCGTAGCGCTTTGACGTTATAGCGCTGAAACGCTACGCTCTTCTTCGGGAGGTGAGTTCCGCCATGGGAACAGAATCGAGACGCGCCACGATCTACTTGGATCCAGACCTGCACCAAGCGCTGAAGATGAAGGCCGCGATCACGAGCAAATCGATGTCGGAGCTCGTCAACGATGCGGTGCGCGAGGCTCTCGCAGAAGACGAAGAGGATCTTCGCGCGTTCGAAGAGCGAGCTGGCGAGCCGCTCGTTGCGTACGAGGAGATGCTGGGTTGGCTGAAGAGCGATGGGAAGCTATAGGGTCTTTCTCCGCTCGTCCGTCCGCAGGGACCTGAGGCACATCCCCTCGGTCGATGTCGAGCGCATCATGGAGCGGATCGCCGGCCTGTCGAATGATCCGCGGCCACCCGGCTGCGAGAAGCTGAGTCTCCGAGAGCGCTACCGGATTCGACAGGGCGACTACCGGATCATCTACTCGGTCGATGACGCCGACGTTACTGTGTGGGTGGTGAAGATCGGTCATCGGCGCGACGTGTATCGACAACGATAGGGAGCTGGTCGCCGTGAGGCTGGAATGCATCGCGCGCGCGGTCATCGCAGTCGCGCTCGTCGCTCAGGTGTGATCCAAGGTCCCGGGTGCACGCGGTCCGGGGAGAGGAGTCCAAGTGCCGGAAGACCCAGCGCATCCTGACGGAGACGTAGCGCCCGAGATGTCAGAAGCGGCGCTGCCTCCGCTGCCCCACACGCCGCTTCTCGAAGAGGTGAAGGGAGCCGAGCAGCAGTTCCTCGAGCGCGGCCGCGAGCACAGCAAGGACGTCGAGAGCGCGGTCCGCGTCTTCCTTGAGATGCTGCGCGGCATGCAGTTCATGGACATCGACCGGCCGGTGGTCACGGTATTCGGCTCGGCGCGGCTCGACGAAGACCATCCCTACTACGAGCTCGCCCGCAAGCTTGGCCGAACGCTCGCAGAGAACGGGTTCGCTGTCATGACGGGCGCCGGGCCAGGGATGATGGAAGCGGCCAACCGGGGTGCCAAAGAGGGCGGGGGCCTCTCGGTAGGTGCGAACATCCGTCTGCCGCGCGAGCAGAAGCCGAATCCGTACCTCGACCGCTACGTTGAGTTCGAGCACTTCTTCGTCCGCAAGGTCATGCTCGTGAAGTACTCGTGCGCATTCGTCTTCATGCCGGGCGGATTCGGCACCATGGACGAGGTCTTCGAGGCGCTCACGCTCATGCAGACGCACAAGATCGCGCCGTTCCCGATTGTAGGCATGGGGAAGGAGTTCTGGGGTGAGCTTCAGAACTTCATGAGCAGGGCCTTGATCTCCGAGAAGACGATAGAACCCGACGACCTGAAGCTGCTGTACTTCGCAGACTCGTGCGACGAAGTCGTGCGCTACATCAAGGAACACCCGTACGGGTGCAAGGAGTTCGCCGGGTAAGCGCGCCCCGCGCGAAGGCTCGCGCCCGTCAACGCTACCAGAGCCGCTTGACGCCCTCGCGGATCGACACGCTCGTCGCGGCCGGTAGCACAGCATCGTCGGTCTCGGCAGCCACCGGCCGTGCCTGCACTTCGACGAAGTGCGGCAGCACGCGCTCGCTCAGGAACCGCGTCCGTTGCGCGTAGCCATGCGTGTCCGTCCACGGGTTGTTGTGCACGTAGTAGCGCAGCGGGTAGGTCACGTAGAGCGCGTCGCGGGCTCGCGTGCACGCGACGTAGAAGAGCCGACGCTCCTCCTCGATCTCCTCAGGTGTCCCAGTCGCCATGTCCGACGGGATGTTGCCGTCGGCTGCATGGATCACGTACACGCAGTCGAACTCGAGCCCCTTCGCCGAGTGCATCGTCGAGAGCACGAGGTAGTCCTCGTCGAGGAGCGGCGGGCCGGCGAGGTCCTGTGTCCAGGAGGGCGGGTCGAGCGCGAGCTCGGAAAGGAAGCGTGTGCGGTCCGAAAACCGTGATGCCACCGATTCGAGCTGTTCGAGGTCGCGCAGCCGGGCGGCGACGTTGTCGTAGCGGCGTTCGACGAGCGGCGCGAGCACGCTGCGCACCGCGTGCACCTGCGCGGGCACGTCGCCCTGGCTCGCGCTCGCGAGCGCGCGCATGAGCGACACGATCTCGGGCCAGAGCGCGGCTGACTGCTCGGGCACGCTCGCGCCGACCCACGCTTCGAAGTCGCCGCCGCTCTCGGAGAGTGTGAGCATGAGCGACTCGGCGGTCTTAGGCCCGATGCCGGGGACGAGGCCGACCACGCGCATGCCGGCTGTCATGTCACGCGGGTTCTCAGCAAGCCGAAGGAACCCGAGCATGTCCTTGACGTGCGCCATCTCGATGAACTTGAGGCCGCCATACTTCACGAAGGGGATGTTGCGGCGCGAGAGTTCGACCTCGAGCGCGAGCGAGTGGTGCTGTGCCCGGAAGAGCACGACCTGCTTCTTGAGCGCGGTGCCCTGTTCGCGGTGGCCGAGGACGCGCTCGATGAGCCAGTCCGACTGCTCGGTTTCGTCTCGACAGACCGCGATGGTCGGCCGACCACCGCCCTCCCGGGTCGTCCACAGGTCCTTGTCGAAGCGCTCCGGTGCCTCGGCGATGATCTGGTTCGTCGCCGTGAGGATCGGCTCAGTCGAGCGGTAGTTCCGCGTGAGTGTGAGGACCTCGGAGCCGGGGAACCGCGACGGGAACTCGAGGATGTTGAGGATGGTCGCCGCACGGAACGAGTAGATCGCTTGAGCGTCGTCGCCGACGGCGGTGATGCCGGTGCCGTCGGGTCGGAGCAGCGCCACAATCTCGGCCTGCACGGCATTCGTGTCCTGGTACTCATCGACGAGCACGAAGTCGAACCGCTCGCGCACTCGGTTGCCCGCAACGGGGTCGGAGAGCAGGCCGTGCCAGAACAGCAACAGGTCGTCGTAGTCGAGCACCTGCTGGGCTTCTTTGCGGTCGGTGTAGGCCTCGAACAACCGCTTGAGGTCGTCGGCGTCGTCTTTGCACCACGGAAACGCGCTCGCGAGGACGTCCTCGAGCTTCGCCCGCGCGTTCACACACCGCGAGTAGATGTCGAGGCACGTCGACTTCTGGGGGAAGCGGCGCGCCTTGCCGGAAAGACCGAGTTCGGTACGGCAGGCGTGCATGAGGTCCTCGGAGTCCGCCCGGTCAAGAATCGTGAAGTCCGGCTCGAGTCCCAGGTCGCGGCCGTGCAGCCGCAGAAGGCGCGATGCGACCGCGTGGAAGGTTCCACCCCAGATGCGCGCACCCGAAAGCGCAGGACCGCCGTTCTCGGCTACGGCACGCAGCAGCGCGTCCACACGCCGCACCATCTCGCCGGCGGCGCGGCGGGTGAACGTGAGCAGCAGTATGCGGCCGGGGTCTGCGCCCTCGGCGATGAGGTAGGCGACGCGGTGTGCGAGGGTGGTGGTCTTGCCCGTTCCCGCGCCCGCGACAATGAGGAGCGGCGTGCCGTCGTGAGAGGCGGCCGCGCGCTGCTCGTCGTTGAGGCGCGTGAGCAGTTCTTCGGCATGCATCGTTGGGAGACCTCCTGAGGGTGGGTCTCGAGCGTAGCACTCTGTGAGGGAAACTGTCGAACACGTGTTCGTACGAACGCGTGTGCGCTGGTAGGACGGTGCAGCTGAAGGCACGCCCCCTGCGGGCGCCAGGAGTCTGGGGCTCTAGAACCTTATGTAGATGAAGTTCGATCCGCTGCCCGAGAACAGCGCGATCAGCACGACGAGCGCGGCGAGCAGCGCCGCCCAGAGCAGGCTTCGCAGTACTCGGCGCGTCGTGTCGTTCACGCGCTCACCCCGCCCCTACGAGCGTCTGCAGCATCACGACGAAGTCGCGCAGCGGCATGATGAAGAGCCCCCAACCCAGCGTCACGAGCGAGAAGGTCAGCAGTCCGCTCGCCCCGGCGCGCGCCCACCTCACGCCGCGCCAGGCACGCCCGACTGTGGAGCTCGCGTCGTCGAGCCGCCCAAGCGTAGGCGGGCGCACGAACACCCGCCAGATCCGGTAGAGCACGAGCAGCACGCCGTGGTAGACGCCCCACGCGACGAAGTGCCAGTCGGCCCCGTGCCAGAGGCCCGAGACGCTCATGGCGACGAGCGTGTTCACCATGGTGCGCGAGAAGCCTCGCTTGCTCCCGCCGAGGGGCCGGTAGATGTAGTCGGCGATCCAGCTCTGCAGCGACATGTGCCAGTGGCGCCAGAACTGAGCGATGCTCGTGCGCAGGTACGGCCAGTCGAAGTTCTCGGGCACCTTGATGCCGAAGAGCCGCGCTGAGCCGATCGCGATATCGGAGTAGCCCGAGAAGTCCCAGTAGATGCGCAGCGAGTAGGCCACGAGCGCGATCACGATCACGCGCGGTGAGAGGTCCGCGATGCCTCGGCGCTCCAACAGCGGCTGCACGAAGATCGCGAGCGAGTCGGCGAGCACGATCTTCTTCGCGGCGCCGACGGCGATCCTCAGGACCGCCCGCCATGCTTCGTCGGGTGACAGCCCCGGTGTGTCCAGCTGTGCGTCGAAGCCCTCGAAACGCTTGATCGGGCCTGCGACCATCGTCGGGAAGAAGAGCGCAAATGCGAAGAAGTGCGAGATAGGGCGCTCGGCGATCATGCCCTTCCGGCGATCCACCACGTAGTGGACGAACTCGAACGTGAAGAACGAGATGGCGAGCGGCAGGAAGAGGCCTTCGACGGTGGGGAGGCTCAGGCCCGCGCGTGAGGCCGCCCAGGATGCCGTGGATGTGAGCATGCCCGCGTATTTGAAGTAGGCGAGCGCGGCGAGCGGGAGCAGAAGTCCGGCCACGAACGCCACACGGCTCTTCGGCGCCAGGCGCCCCAGAACCCAAACCGCAACCACCAGAACGAGTATCAGCGGTGCGGATTCCAGCGCGTAGTACGCGTAGAAGGCGAGGCCGGTCGCGGCGAGCAGCCACGGGCGCGCTCGGCGCGGCAGGAGCCACCATGCCGCGACACACAGCGTGAGGAAGACAGGGTAGGTGAGTGAGCCGAAGATCACGGCGTCGGTGTGCTCTCGAGGGAGGAGCGGATGTCGCTCCAGAGGCGCTCACCCGTGGCTCGGCCTCCGGAGTCGGTCGTATGGGTGAGGTCCACGAAGTCGGCCGAGGTGAGGAAGGTGGTCGTGTGGTAGTCGATGAGTCGATAGCCTGCCGCTTCGATCCCGGCGCGCAGTCGCTGGACGTTCCGCGCGTACCGCGTCTCGTCGAGCACCTCGTAGGCGGCCAGAATCTCCTCGTCCATCGGCGCAAGGAAGAATACCGCGCGGTGGTGCTGTGAGCTCAGGTAGCGCGCGAGGCGGCCCAACATCTCGAATTCGGCATTGCGCGTCGTGAGGGTGAAGCGGCTGTTCTCGCTCGCGCGCGAGATGGCGACCATCTGGAGCGCAGGATCAAGCTCGTCGAAGGGGGTTGTCACGCCGGCCCCCTCGACGGCGGCATCGCTTGAGGCGTCCTCGCTCGACGCAGCCGCAGGACCCGCCACGAGCTCGTACAGCCGCTTCGATGGGCTCGACAGCGAGAGCGAATCGAGCACCGCGCTCTTGTGAGCCAGGGTGAACCAGCTTCCGCGGAGCGTTTCGGCGATGCTGCGGTCGAGGTCCGTCTCCGTGCGGCGTTCGACGCCGAGGGCTCGAGCCTCTTTGCGAGTCAGGCCCACACGCAGCGTCGCCGGCAGGTTCGGCTCGCGCATCGTCGCGGCACTCCGCCGCGGATCGAACGTCTGGTAGGTGAGCTGCACGACGAACAGATCCGCTGCGCCGCCGACGGCCTTGGCGATGACGTACTGGTCGCCGAGGAGCAGCCCGTTCGATGCGAGATTGAACGCGCGGACACGCCGTTTGCCCGGGAGGGGGCTTGCGGCGGCCGCACGTTCGAACGCGGCTGAGAACGTGTTGTCCGCGTCGCGGATGCCGATGCCGTAGGTAGGGGACGCGCCGAGGAACACGACGATCAGATCGTCGGGATACGACGCGCGGACCTGTCTTATGTGCGAGACGAAAGCAGTGAGCTCGCTCAAGGGCTGCTCGGCGGGCAGTCGGTACGAGCGATCAAAGCGCGGCTCCGGCGAAGGCACTGCGGCTCGAGCAGCGGTGTCTAGCACAACGAGGAGGACAACGACGAGGGCCAGCCGGAGTGCGAACTCCCACCATGTGACGGTAGGCGACGTCCTCGCTCGACGCACCTGGCGGCTCCTCTCGGCAGTAGCAGGACGGACGTGAGCGGCAAGGGTCCGTGGTGCTCGCACCGGTGCCGGGGACCATGCCTGACGAGGCCCATTGTACGGGTTGGGAACGTGCTACCATCGCGTCACATGGGCCTCGGGAGACTCGGATGATGCGACGACTCGCAATAGCGGCAGTCCTGGCGTGCATGTTGTGCACAGCGACCGTGGCCTACGCCGCCACGGTCAGCCTCTACCCGGGCCTCGGCGTGGGCTCGGCGCGGCTCGGCTCTCTCGACTCCTCGGCAGTCACAGCGCTCAAGAAGGCGTTCGCTCTAACAGGCAAGGGCGTCGACAACAACTACGCCGGGCAGCGGGTCTACTACTACTACTTCGGGAAGGCTCTTCCCCACAATCGCAATGAGGCTCCCCACTACCCCGTCGAGATGTACGCCAACAAGTCGCACCGCGTCTTCATCTTCGAGGTCAACTCGCCCACCTGCGTCACCGGCAAGGGCATCAGAGTCGGAAGCACCGAGGCGCAGTTGCAGGCGGCCTACGGAAGCACGCTCAAGAAACGCACCACGCCCACGTACTACCTCTACTCGTCGGGCACGGCGAGGAACCACACGGACTACTACGTCGGCAAGGGCACGCGCAGGATCACTCGCGTGCTGATCTCGCGCTACTAGCGCCAACCGGAGGGCTGCGCGTTGAAGGTGTCTCGCATGAGCTCGCCACGGGTGGCCTACAGTGTCTTCGCGGTGCTGTGCTGGCTGCTGTCGGCAGCGTTCGTGCCGACGCTCGTCCGTGCCGAAGACGCGGTCACGAGCGGTCCCGACGCCCAGTTGACGCTTCGCATAGCGGGACACGCCCTTGACGAGCGAGTCGTGATAGTGGGCGTGAGCGGCGTCCCTGCCGGCGCAGCGACGCTCGTGCTGCGACTCGACGGTGTCGAGGCGACGCGCGTGCCCGTGGCGGTCGGGACCGGCGACGCCGAGGTCCGTCTCGGCATCGCGGCTGAGAGTGCGGACATCGGTGCCGACGCACTCGACGCGTTCGGTGTGGTCATAGCTGCGTCCTCTGAGAGTCTGCCGGTCCGGGAATCCCAATTCATTCCCGCGTACCCGCGCGTGTCCGTGCGCTGGGACGCGTTCGTTCTGCCGTCTCAGTCGATCTCGCTTGGCACCGCGCGCGCGGAGAGCGTGACGGCACGCCTTGGTGGGCGCGCGTGCGAGTCAACAGAACACGCCACGGGCACCTCGTTCAACGTCGTACTACCCGCCCGGGTTCCCGAGGGGCGTACGCGCCTGCGGGTGTATGTCGCCAACGCGTGGGGCGTACGGTCGCTGTCCGTGCCCTTGTGGTCGCTGCGATGGAGGCCGACAACCTCTCGGGCGGTTCTCGTCGACAAGTCCGATTTCACGCTCTACTACGCCGAGAAGGGCCGCATGCACAAGGTCTACCCGGTGGCCATCGGCATGCCGGGGACTCCTACTCACGTCGGGCACTTCTGGCTGGGCGCGCCTCGACCCGCCGGCGGCCCGTGGGGAGTGCTTCGCATGGCGCTGAGCAAGCGACGCGGCACGGGTGGGCTTCCTTCCTGGGGCGGCTACTACATCCACGGTACGAATCAGCCGGATTCGATCGGTACTGAGGCAAGTCACGGTTGCGTGCGCATGTACAACAGTGGCGTGATCGATCTGTCTCGACACACCCGCCGAGGAATCACGAACGTGACGATTCGGCCCTAGGTGCCCGGGTGCATGCTCGAGCGGAAGCTGCTGAATCCGGTGGTCGAACGTGACGATGTAGAATCTATGGGTCAGAACACGCCGCAGCACGAGACGCAGCATTCGCCGTAGCACGATCGACCGCGGGATGGTTCGATGCGCCGCATATCACACTCACTCAGAACCTTGACGGCTGTTGCCGTTCTCCTCTCGGCCACGTGCGTCTCTCCGCTGCCGGTCTCAGCGAACACCGTTTCGCAGTTCAGCGATCGTCCGGCGGTCTCATCGGCGGTTTCTTCGGCGGTCACGAAGAGCGCCGTCGCGACGCCGAGCGCGAACCCGACTCGTTCGGTCGAGCCGACGAGAACTCCCTTCGTTCGCATCGAGCAGAGCGATCCACGGCTGCTCTTCGTCGGCGCGTGGAAGCTGACCAATGATGACGACGACGCCACGGGCGGAGCGCTCCGCTCGGTGAGCGCGAAGGGCGCGCTCGTCGCAATGACGTTCAAGGGCACGGCCGTGCGCTGGGTCGGCGCAAACGGACCCTCTCTCGGGAAAGCCGAGGTCTACCTGGACGGCATCCGGGCTGCGACGGTCGACCAGTCCGCTCGCACATCACGACAGGGGCGCGTCGTGTGGTCCTCGGCCACACTCGCCGCCGGTACCCACCGGCTCGAGATACGCGTGCTTGGTGAGCGTGGAGCGAGTGGGACCGGCACCGGCACCATACTCGACGCGCTCGACGTGCGGGGTGTGGCAACGATGCCGTCGATTCCGGCCGGATTCATTCGCGTGCAGGAGCGAGACGCGAGGCTGACACTGTTCGGCTCCTGGCAGGAGGTCTCCGATTCGGCGGCCTCGTCGGGCTCGTACAAGCGCTCACTCTCGAACGGATCGGGTCTCCTGCTGTCGTTTCGGGGGACCGCTCTATCGCTCGTCGGTCCGGTGGGGCCGACGCTCGGGAAGGGCGACGTCTTCCTCGACGGAAGGTACGTGGGAGCCACGAACCAGCAGTCCGCGCGGTTCGTTCGGCACCAGCTCATGTGGAGCGCCGTCGGACTGGCGAACTCGTACCATCTCGTCGAGATCCGTCCGCAGTCAGCGACGTCGAAAGCGGTGAGCCGCCTCGCCGTGGACGCCGCCTACGTAGGCGGAAGCCTGTCCTTCGCGCCGCTTCGCATCGAGGAGTCGGACGTGCGCATCGGTACGGCTGGGCCCTGGAAGGCCGCGACCTCGTCCGGGATGTCAGGAAACGCGTACCGCTACGTGTCTCAAGGAGGCGGCGTCCTCGCTCTCCGGTTCTCCGGTTCGAGCGTGCGGATCCTCGGCCTGCGTTCGCCGACATCAGGCGAGGCCGAGGTGGTGCTCGACGGAGTGTCTCGCGGGATCGTGAACCTCTACTCGCCGACCACCCGCGTCCAGCAGGTAGTATGGCGCGCCTCCGGCCTCGGATCCGGAGAGCACGAGCTCCGAGTCAAGGCGCTCGGCACGGCGGCGACGCCCAGCCGCGGAGAACGGGTCGGCATCGATGGTTTCGACGTGCAGGGCAAGGTGCTCGCCGCATCTCGGCCCACGGCGTTCTCGCCGGTCGAAGAAGACGACGCTCGGCTGGCCCTTTCGGGCTCCTGGCGCATGGAATCGGGCGTCTCGATGTCGTCGAGGGCGTACGCGTACTCGGCCGACGGAGCTGCCGTCCTGGAAGCCAGATTCCGAGGTATCGGCATCACGTGGGTTGGGCCCCGCTCCCCAGCGTACGGCTCCGCGCAGGTTCTCGTCGACGGCACACCGCGGGGAACCGTGAGTCAGTTCTCAACCGCGAAGCTCTACCGACAGGAGCTCTGGTCTGTCTCGGGTCTCGCGCCCGGGGTGCACACACTCCAGATCCGCAACGCGAGCCCGGCCGACTCGAAGGGGAGCGCGAAACCGATCGCAGTGGACGCGCTCCAGGTGCTCGAAGGGGTGCTCATCGAGGCACCACGCCCGCCGGGATCGGTGCGAATGGCGGGTTCGGATGGCCGCGCGGCGGTGATCGGGAGCTGGAGTGCGAGTGCGACGTCTGGCGACACGACTACGACTGAACTGAGGACACGCGACGCTCGCAGCCGGTACGATCTAGCGTTCGATGGCACAGCTGTCACATGGGTCGGGTCGAGAGGGCCCGACTTCGGGATTGCCGAGGTCATCCTTGACGGGCGGTCGCGCGGCGTAGTCGATCTGTACGACTACGCGCTGAACCCGAAGCGCGTGCTGTGGTCGGCGAATGGTCTTGTGGGTGGGCGCCACCTGCTGAGCATCCGTTTGTCCGGGAAGCGCAACAAGGCGAGCTCCTCGTTCACGCTCGGAGTGGACTCTCTCGATGTGTGCGGGACCCTGCTCGAGTCGGCAGCGAGGTTCGAGCAAGACGACTGGCGTCTCGTCTACACCGGCGCGTGGGCAAGCCGAGTCGTGACAGTCACTTCGGACCTCGTCAAGGCGTCGGCGCAGGGGTCGAGCACGCTCACGGTCCGGTTCAGCGGAACACGGCTGCGCGTCGTCGGTTCGACGAGCCCCGCTTCCGGTATCGCGTCCGTGAGCGTCGATGGAGGCGCCTTCTCGGAGGTCGACCTCTACTCCGCCGAGTCCGTCGGCGACCGCGTGGTGTTCGACACCGGAAGGCTGGCTAGGGGCGAACACACGGTGAGGATCGTGGTGACGGGACGGAAGAACGTGTTGTCGAGTGGCCTACAGGTCATGGTCGACGGATTCGACGTGTCCGATGGTGCGCTGGTCCCGCAAACCGCCACGCAACGAGCGCGCGCGAGAGCGGTCGACACCGCGATCGCCCAGCTTGGAAAGCGCTACGTCTGGGCTGGTACGGGACCCACGGTATTCGACTGCTCGGGTCTGGTCTTATTCTCCTACCGGTCGGCGGGGTTGACGCTCCCGCACTACTCGGGATCCCAGTGGGGTCTGTCAGTGCCCAAGCGCGTCTCCGAGCTGCAGCCGGGCGACCTGTGTTTCGATGACGGCCCCGGGTCCATCCACCATGTGGGCATGTACATCGGTGATGGCATCACCATCAACGCTCCGGGAAGCGGCCGATACGTGGAGTACCGTCCGGCATCGACGTACGGGTGTTTCGGCCGGCTCAAGACGAGTCTCTGGCCTAGGTGATGGCCGAAGCCACTGCCACGGCCAAACGTGTCGTCTTCATCTATCTCGCCTCGAACACGCTTTTCACGCTCGCTGCCTCAGTGATCTGGGGCGTGAACACGCTCTTCCTCATGGGCGCGGGACTCACGATCTTCGAGGTCATGCTCGTGAACTCGGCATTCACGCTGGGCAGCCTCGTCTTCGAGGTTCCCACGGGAGTGATCGCCGACACCATCGGCCGGAAGGCGTCGTTCCTCATCGCCAGCGGCTCGCTGCTCGTGTCGACCCTTCTCTACGTCGCGGCCGCGCAGTACTCGCTCGGCATATGGTGGTTCGTCGGGGCTTCAGTGCTGATCGGGTTCGGCTTCGCCTGCCAGACCGGCGCCGTCGACGCGTGGCTGGTAGACGCACTCGACTACACGGGCTTCGAGCTGCCGAAGGAACGTGTCTTCGCCTGGGGAGGCATGGCGTTTGGATCCGCCATGCTCGTGGGCACGCTTCTCGGAGGCTTTCTCGGCCAGGTCAACCTGTCTCTTCCGTACGTTGTGCGAGCGGGGCTGCTCGCGGTCACGTTCCTCTTCACGGCCTTGATGATGCGCGATCTGGGCTTCGAGCCGCGGCCGCTCAAGGCTTCGACCTTCGCCAGGGAGACGAGAACGATCTTCGACGCAGGCGTGACGTACGGCTGGCGCCACAAGGTCGTGCGCCCGCTGCTCTGGGTTTCGCTCGTCGGCGGAGTCTTCTTCCTCTTCGCCTTCTACTCGTGGCAGCGCTACGCACTCGATCTCCTGGGCAAGGAGTACGTGTGGGTGATCGGCGTGCTCACGGCGGCTTCCTCCCTCGCCGGAATCGGCGGGAATGCCCTAGTGCGCCGCATCATGCGGGAAGGTGACGCGCGACGGAATGCGACGAAGGTCCTCGCGACCTGTACTGCGGGGATGGCCGGCCTTGCCTTCGCGGTCGGCCTTGTTGGGGTGATCGCCCGGGAGCCCGGTCTTGCGCCGTTCGCCGTTGCCACGGTCCTGTGGCTCTCGTGGGGGTTCATCTTCGGCATCGTGGGACCGGTGAGGCAGGCGTTTCTGAACGAGCAGATCCCATCCGCGCAGCGAGCTACGGTTCTCTCGCTCGACGCGTTCTTCGCCGACGCTGGCGGCGTGGTCGGGCAGCCGGCTCTGGGGCGGGTTGCTGAGCGCTTCTCGATACCCGTCGGCTGGATTGTCGGCTCGCTCTTCCTCGGCCTGGGCGTTCCACTATACGCGAGGGCAGGGCGCGCGTTTCGTGAGCAGCAGCAGCGCCAGTAGCTCTTGCACCGGCGCGCTGTCCGCGGCGAGCGACTCTGCGCGTGCGGTGATGCACGCGCACTCCGTGGGAACACTCACCTTGCAGTACGGCTGCCGTGCGCGCCGGCCCGGCGGGGACGACGCATCAATGGCGCCGAACGTCGGCGCCGCAAGGAGGCGAGCGTCATGCTGGGGGAGTATGGCCAGGTTCGAGCGCTCTCGGACGGAGAGATCATCTTCTCCGAGGGCGAACCGGGTCGCGAGATGTACGTGGTCCGTGAGGGCAAAGTGCGGATCTTCGGGTCGGACCAGGGCCGTGAGACGACGCTCTGCGTCCTGAAGAAGGCCGACTTCTTTGGTGAGATGTCGCTTCTGACTGGTCGTCCGCGCTCGGCAACGGCGCAGGCTGTCGGCGAGGTCGAGCTCTTGACGATCGACAAGGCGCAATTCGACCATCTCATCGAAGAGCCGCTGGTGAGAATGATGCTCGAGCGGATGAGCGAGCGCATCTGGGATGTGGATCACCGCCTCGAAGAGCTGAACGCCCAGGACCAGATTCGCCGAGAGCACCTTTCAGGTCTGGTCCAGCAGCGCACGTGGGTCGTGTAGTCTTCCTCGACTGAGGTGTGAGCCGCGAGGCAACGAGAACTCAACAGAGCTCCAACTCCCGAGCAACGCCTCAGGAGGACACTCAGAGTGAGGGATTGTGTCGACCGGCTCGCAACAGCACGCGCGCCGAGGAGAGGAGGTCGACTGCATGCACAACAGGACGAAGATGGTGATCGGAGCGGTGCTTGCGCTCGCTCTGGTGTTCGGGGGCGTGGCAGCTGCGTTCGCTGCGCATGCCATCACGTTGTCGGTGAAGCCCGACCGGGTTATGTACCCGCACAAGAGCAACGTGACCGTCGGGCTGGACGGATTCGCTTCGGCACCGGCTACGGTGACGGTGCAGTACCGATACGTCGACGGGGGCGATTGGAAGAACTGGAGGACTATTTCGGCATCGCGTAGCGCCGAAGGCACCCGAGTCACGCTCCCGGCGACCGCGTCGATCCTCAAGGGTACGACCGAGTTCCGCGCGTTCGAGAGCGGCGTGGCCACAAGCCAGGTCGTGACCGTGACGGTGCTGGCTCGGCTGTCTAGGCCACACGTCAGCCAGTTGAATGGATTCGGCCAGGCGAAGGGATTCAGGGCGTTCCGCACGAGGGAGCGCTCGGTCGTGTCCCGCAGCTTCACGATCCGCGGCCAGATATGGCCCGCTCATCCGAGCGGCAAGGATGCCGTGAAGCTCGAGTTCGCCAAGAAGGATGGCGCGAACTGGGTACCGCAGCCTGAAATGACACGCATGGTGAAGATCAGCAGGGGACGAGCTTGTGATCGGCACACAAAGGACTTCATGTCCTCGTGGGGTACGACGTTGCCGGTTCCCTCGGAGGGTCGCTGGCGTGTCACGGCCTCTCATGAGGACACCGCCCACGCCATGTCCTCCATGGTGAGCGAGTTCGCTGTTCGCTAGTACCGTTCCGGTTGGAACCAGTCCGAAGCCCGGCGGCGGAGTCTCGCCATCCGGGCTTCGTTCGTCGCTATGCGCCGTTGTCATCCAGCGGCACTGCGATGTCGGTCTCGGGCGCCTCCGCCGGTTTCCACTCGCCGGGCAGCTCGGCGGGGGTTGCCGTGGCGTGGACATCCTCGACGGACGGGCGGCGTGACACGCGGGTCGTGATGGTTGTTCTGCCCCGAATCTTGGGGCGCACTTTCCACGCCGAGAAGAGCAACGCCGCGGCTATGACCGCGAGGAGTATGAATAGGCCGATGCGTTGATCGGCGTCCAGTCCGAGGAAGGAATCGCGGCTCCAGGTCAGGAACTCGGCGAAGGCGAGGACTCCGCCGAGCGCGAGCACCAGGAGGGTCCCAAGACAGCAGCCGCAGCAGCCGAAGCCCCCGCGCGTCTGGCGGCTGGTCGTCTTGGTCCGCTCCGTTGTCTCTCGTACGCTCGGCTGCTCCGCCATCTGCGGCGCGTGTCTCCCGTCCGGTCTCCGGTGCGACTACTGTGACTCCGTCGGCGGGCCGTCTTGCGCATGGCGTTTCTCTCTGATGGCGTCCGAGCCTTTCTTGAGCGTGCTCGCCATCACGAACCCGGCGAAGTACAGGCACGCCGCGACTATCTCGGCGAGGTAGAAGAGGGTCGTGTTGTCGGCTTTGGCAAGCGAACCGCCGGACGCGATCACGAGGGTCGCCGTCGCGATAAGAACGTTCGCCCAGACGCGGTACGCGTACTCGCGCTTGCGCATGAAGCGCAAGATCGACAGGATTGCGCTCCAGAACAAGATGAGCGCCCCGGGAATCGTCAAGAGCATCGACATGACTCGCGGGTAGGTGAGCGCGGTTCCTCCAAGCGGTGCGTAACTGGAGAGCGCGGCCTTCGCGAGTTCCCCTGCGATCAGCTGTGTGGTCGCGACACCGAAGACGAGGGCCGCGAAGCACACCGTGTTGTACGCGAGGTAGAGGCGCGGCCAGGTCTTCGTGCGCGACATGAGGGCCACGCTGCCCTGCGCGAGAACCGCTACGAGAGTGGCACTCACGATGACGTATACCTTGAAGAGCCAGCCCGGCCAGCCGCCGGCGATCTGCGCCACGAACTCCATGAAGGCCGCGACCGAGTACATGGCGAAGCCGATCGTCCACCACAGCTGGTGAACCTTGCGACGTTCGCGCCATTGCCGGTAGAGCAGGACGGTGAAGACTGCGACGATGATCCCGGTGGCGAACGGCAACAACCAGCTGGTCAGCGCAGACTGCAAGGTGCACTCCCTTTCGACTGGCGTTGTCGGTCGCTTCCGGGTAAGCATCGTGCCGGTGACGGTACGTTGTCCAGCGACTCTGGTTGGCACGCCACTACTCTCAGATAGCGCCACACGAGGGGGTATCGCAGTGAGAACCGTAGCCCTCGTCGTGACAACTCCCCTGTGTGCCGCGTGTATGTCGGCGACAGCCGTGGCAGTCGAGTCCTCTGTGGTCGGTACGCCGCCCGCACAGTCGTCGTCTTCGAACAGGAGCGCTGCCACGCCGTGGGTGTTCTGGACGTCCCAAACGTGTAGGCAGGGTGCCCGATCCGGCTGGCGATGGTGCCCGGGGCGGGGATCGAACCCGCACTCCCTTTCGAGAACCGGTTTTTGAGACCGGCGCGTCTGCCTGTTCCGCCACCCGGGCGAGGGTGCCACGACTCGGCACATTGTAGCCGTATACTCGACGTATGGCATTCGATGATACGAGCGTGGATTCCCGCGGCGAGCGCGTGCGCGAGCACCTCGACAACATCGCAGAGAACCTCCAGCTCGTCGCCGACATGGGCTACGGAGACGTGGCGCTTGCGGTGCCAGGCGATGACGGGGAACTCGAGGTGACCGCCGATGCGCGTCCCACGACGGCCGTGGCCGCCCTGGCGGCGAGCCGGGTCGGCCGTGCGCTCAAGCGAGACGACGAGCTGGAGGCCTACCAGGCGTTCGAGTCCGGCGAGCCGGTGATGGGAGAGCAGAGGCGAATCACGCGGGGCATCTCGTACGCGACCGCGGCGTATCCCGTGGGCGAGCCGCCGCACGCCGTGATCATCCGCGACGTGGCGCAGCAAGTGGTCGAGGCACCCGGCAAGATGGAGTCCGCATTCATGGACGCCGCCGAGGAGCTGCTCGATTCGATCCGTCGCGAGCCCCTGCTCGATGTGAGAGCCCGCGAGCCGTTCTCGACCGTCCGTCTCGCGGGCGACGGCGTGCTTCGCGTGGGCCCCTCGGGTTCCGTGACCTACGCGAGCCCGAACGCCGTGAACATCATGCGTCTGGCGGGTGTAGAGGGCGTTCTTCCGGGCCTGCCCGTGTCGGCTCTTCCGGGCGCGGCTGTCTCTATCGCGCCGGTGGTGGGCTCGAGGGGGGCGCTCGCGACTGAGGTGGAGGCGGGCGAGCGCGTGCTCCGATACCGCTCCATTTCACTGCCGGCCGGTGCTCTCGTGCTCGTGGAGGACGTCACGGAGGCTCGGCGCCGCGAGCAAGAGCTCAAGGTCAAGGAAGCGACCATTCGCGAGGTCCACCATCGTGTGAAGAACAACCTCCAGACCATCGCGAGTCTCTTGCGCATCCAGGCGAGGCGTGTGCAGTCCGAGGACGCCCGTCGCGCGCTGCGCGAGGCGACCGAACGCGTGAGCTCCATGGCGGTCGTCCACGAACTCCTCTCCGGTTCGGACGAGGAGCGCATTGATTTCGCGCAGGCCGCGGACACGGTCGTGGACATGGTTCGCCGAGGACTCGCCGGAGAAGGCCCTCACGTCTCAGTAGATCTCGAGGGCTCGACCGGTCTTGTGCCGGCGAATGTAGCGACGTCACTTGCGCTCGTACTCGCCGAGCTCATGCACAACGCCATCGAGCACGGGTTCGCGGGCCGCGAGGAGGGTTCGGTGAAGGTGACGATGCGCCGAATCCCCGGTGAGCTCGTCCTATCGGTCCGAGATGACGGTGTCGGACTTCCCCCCGGTTTCGACCCAGCGACGCATTCGAATCTCGGCCTCGAGATCGTGCGAACCATTGTTCAGGATGACCTCCGAGGCACGCTCTCCTTCTCCGGAGGCCGCGGTACGACCGTCACGGTGAGATTCCCGCTCGCGGGCATCCAGGAGGACTGATCCGATGCGCGTCTTGATCGCCGAGGACGAAGCGCTCATTCGCATGGACTTGCGCGAGATGCTCGAAGAAGAGGGACACGAGGTCGTAGGCGAAGCACGCAATGGACGCGAGGCCTTGGACTCAGCGCGGCAACTTCGGCCGGACATCGTGTTCATGGACATCAACATGCCGGAGATGAGCGGGATAGAGGCTGCTCGGGCCGTCGCGGCCGAGGGATTGGCGCCGGTGGTCATGGTGACCGCCTTCTCACAGGCGTCGTACGTGGAACAGGCAGCGAACGCAGGCGCGATGGCGTACGTCGTCAAGCCCTTCGCGCGCAAGGACGTCGTACCGGCCATGCAGGTCGCCGTCTCCCGCTTCGCCGAGGCGCAGACGCTCGCCGAGGAGGTCGCGGACCTCACCGAACGGCTCGAGACCCGCAAGGTCGTCGACCGAGCCAAGGGCATCCTGATGGCGCGAGGGATGCCCGAGCCGGAAGCGTTCAAGCGTCTGCAGAAGCTCGCGATGGACAAACGCAAGACGCTTCGGCAGGTGGCCGAAGCCGTCGTTCTGGCGAGCGAAGCGGGCGAGTAGCGCCTAGCGATGGACTTCGCGTTCCTGCGAGAGCCGTCCCGCTCCGCGTCGGCGACGATGCTGTCGCATCGAGTACGTGTGACTCTTGCGGCCCTCGCCCGTCGAATCGATGATCTCCACGGTCGCCTGGTCATGCTGCACGGTGATGACGTTGTACGAGGGCGGGATCTCGGCACGCGTACGCCAAGTCGAGGCGGTTCCGCTCGTGACGATGAGCATGCCGCTGATCGGCCAGACGTAGGGGACGTGTTTGTGACCGGCGAGGATGAGATCGACGTCGTGCGCGGCCAGGATCTCGAGCACGTCGCCGGCGTCGAGGACGATGTTGCGTTCGCGTCCGGTGCTCGGGATGCCCACGAGGTGGTGGTGTATCGCGACTACCTTGAAGATCTCCTCGTCGGGAGGGCCGAGCTGCTCTGAGAGCCAGTCGTAGCGATGCCGTCCGACTTCACCGTCATCGAGGTCGGGCTTGCTCGAGTCGACAGACACAATGCGGATGCGTTCCTGGCTCACGCCATCCACGTCGATACCGAAACCCATCTCGTGTGCCTGCCAGCGCTTCCCGAACATGTCGAGGAAGTGCATGTAGCCTACGTTGCGGCTGTCGTGGTTGCCGGGAGTGACGACGACGTTCGGGCACTCCAGGCGTTCGATGTGCATGAGGGCGAGCTCGAACTCGTCGCGATAGCCGTTGACGGTGAGATCGCCCGGTATCACGACGACATCGGGCGTGATCTCGTTCACCTCTCGGATCACCCGCTCAAGCATGTGCTCGTCGAAGCGGGGGTCTCCGCAGTGGAGGTCCGAGAACTGGGCGATCACGAAACGTTTGGCGGTCGGACTCACGGGCATCGACGTCCTTTCAGTTCTCTTGCGTGCCGGAGCATCGCGACTGCGCCGCTCCGGTTTCGAGGGTGTTACTAGTGTGTTCCCTGTTGGGAGGCTTGCGTGCTACAATTTGCGGGCGGCACAAGGATGTGCCGAACCGAAGATGCCGAGCAATGACGCTCACCAGGCCGATAGGGCCTGCGTGGGTGTTTTCGTTTCTTCGGCATGATCGCTCGTCAGGAAGGCGATGGGCATGAAGGAGTTCGCGGTCTTCTGGGGATGCACGATCCCGGCGCGGTTTCCGTTCATCGAGAAGGCGACGCGGGTGATGTTCGACGACCTCGGCGTCACTGTGCACGAGCTTGAGGGCCACACCTGTTGCCCCGAAGGGACGCTCGTCAAGGCGAACGACCCGGACGCGTTCTACACGGCGGCGGCGCGAAACCTCGCCCTGGTGGAGCGTGCCGGGCTCGACCTCGTGACGCCGTGCAACGGCTGCTACTCGACGTTCAAGGAAGCTCAGAGCCATCTGCGCACGAACTGGCGTGAGCGCGATGAGATCAACGAGCGCCTCGCGCGCGAGGGCCTCGAGTACACGGGCGACCTCAAGGTCGTCCACTTCGCCGAGTGGCTCGCCGACGAGATGGGCGCAGGACTCATCGCGAGCAAGGCGACGCGTCCGTTCTGGGGCATGCGGCTCGCCGTGCACTACGGCTGTCACCTGCTTCGGCCTCAGCCGGCCGTGCGCTGGGACGACCCGCTGAATCCCAAGAAGGTCGAGGAGCTCGTTGCCGCGCTCGGCGGGTTCGTCGTGGACTACCCGACGAAGATGCAGTGCTGCGGCGGCGCGCTCGACCGCGTGGGCGAGCGCGAGTCCTCACTCGCGTTCGCACGCCGCAAGCTCTACGACCTGCAGAACAACGAGGTCGACGCCCTCGTCGTGGTCTGCCCGTCGTGCTTCCAGCAGTTCGACCTGAACCAAGCCGCACTGCAGCGGGCGAACGAACCCGTGAACGTGCCGGTCGTGTATCTCTCCGAGCTCATCGCGCTCGCGTACGGGCACTCTCCTGAGGAGATCGGGCTCGACATGCACCGCGTGTCGGTCGATCCGTTCCTCGAGAAGTGGGGAGTCCGCGCCGAGGACAAGGCGAAGCTCTCAGAGCATTTCGACGTGCCGCTTCTCGGCAAGTGCTACTCCTGCCAGGCCTGCAAGGACGACTGCCCCGTCTGCAAGATCGACACGGCGTTCCAGCCCACGGAGATCATGGGCGAGCTCGTTCGCGGCAACATCGACGCGGTGCTTGCCGACGGCAACCTGTGGAAGTGCCTTGAGTGCTACACCTGCCAGGAGCTCTGTCACTCGGATATCGGTATGGCCGAGACGTTCCGCACGCTCAAGGAACTCTCCATTTCCGAGGGCCAGGGCCCGTCGAGTGTCACCGACTCCTACGCGATGTTCCTCGAGACCGGCACGCTCGGGAAGCCCAAGGAGGGCGCGCGCAAGAAGCTCGGACTCGATCCGCTGCCGGCAACCGGCGGCGATGCAGTAGCGAGACTGCTCGCCAACGAGGACACCGAGACCGCGGCGCCTGCTGCCGCGTCGGCGGCCTCGACCGACGAGGGAGTTGAATGACGATGACAAGCACGTCGAGCATCGGCGATCCCGGCGCACGCCCGCGCTACCGCGAGGAGTCGCCGTTCAAGATTCACGGAGGCTGCGGCCTCATGGGCATCTGCGACGAGGGCGGCACGCTCATGAGCGGCGAGGTGGCGCTGAAGGCGATGGCCATCCAGCACGATCGCGGAAACGGCCTCGGCGGGGGCTTCGCCGGCTACGGGGTTTACCCGGAGTTCCCGGATCACTTCTGCTTCCACATGATGTATCACGACATCCGGGCGAAAGAGGAGACCGAGGAAGTCCTCGACCGCTACTTCACGGTCGATCTGACCGAGCCGATGCCGACGCGCCCCGTGAAAGGCATCGTCGACGCGCCGCTTCTGTGGCGCTACTTCCTGAAGCCCGACCCCCACAGACTCGAGTCGAGCGAGATGACACCCGAGGACTTCGTGGTCCACGTCGTCATGCTCATCAATAGCAACGTCGACGGTGCGTTCGTGTCGTCCTCGGGCAAGAACATGGGCGCCTTCAAGGGCGTGGGCTATCCCGAGGACATTGGGCACTTCTTCCGCCTCGAGGAATACGAAGGCCACACCTGGGTCGGCCACAACCGCTTCCCGACGAACACCCCGGGCTGGTGGGGCGGGGCGCACCCATTCACGCTGCTTGACTGGTCGATCGTGCACAACGGCGAGATCTCGAGCTACGGCATCAATAGCCGCTACCTCGAGCAGTTCGGCTACAAGTGCACGCTTGGCACAGACACCGAGGTCGCCGCGTATCTGTTCGACCTCATGCTGCGGCGTCACAAGCTGCCGCTGTCGCTCGCGTGCAAGGCGCTCGCGTCGCCGCTGTGGACCGAGATCGACCGGATGCCCGAGGAGGAGCGCGCGGTGATGCGCTCGCTTCGCGCCGTGTACGGCCCCGGCATGCTGAACGGCCCCTTCGCGATCGTACTCGGCTTCAACGGCGGCATGGTTGCGCTGAACGACCGTATCAAGCTCCGCCCCCTCGTGGCGGCTCGCAAGGGGAGCGTGCTCATGGTCGCCTCCGAGGAGAGCGCGATGAGGGCGGTCCTCGACAACCCCGACGACGTCTGGGCGCCGAAGGCCGGCGAGCCGGTCGTTGCCCGCATCAAGGACATGGACTGGCCGATCCACGGCGATCTCCATCTGTCACCGAGCGAGGTCTCCTGCGCCGTCACCGGCGTGCACGACGAGGCCTGCGAGACCGTAGAGGTGAGCTGATATGCCCGCGACCCTGATCCAGCCTGAATTCAAGGTCAAGATCGACTACGACAAGTGCCACAAGTGCGGGCGCTGCGTGCAGCAGTGCGGCTGGGGCGTGTACTCGTTCAACGAGCGACCGATCCCCGACGACACGAAGTGTCGTGCGTGCCACCGATGCGTGACGTACTGCCCGGCCCACTGCATCACGATCCGGAAGAACGACCTCGCGTACCGCGACAACCTCAACTGGTCGCCGGCGCTTCGTAAGGGCGTCTGGCGACAGGCTGAGTCCGGTGGCGTGATGCTCACGGGCATGGGCAACGACAAGCCCTACCTCAACATCTTCGACCACCTGCTCCTCGACGCGTGCCAGGTGACGAACCCCTCAATCGACCCGCTCCGAGAACCGATGGAGCTTCGGACGTACCTTGGCCGCAAGCCCGAAAGCATCCAGGTCGAGGCGGACGGCGAAGGCGGCTTCCGCCTGAAGGAAGGTGGCGGCGTATCCAACAACATCGAGCTCGACGCCCCCATCATCTTCTCGCCGATGAGCTACGGCTCGGTGTCTCTGAACGTCCACAAGTCGCTCGCGATGGCCGCCGAGCGTCTCGGCATCCTCATGAATACTGGCGAAGGCGGATTGCACGCTGACCTCTACCCCTATCAGGACCACGTCATCGTCCAGGTCGCGTCCGGGCGCTTCGGCGTGAGTCCCGAGTACCTGCAGCGCGGCGCCGCAATCGAGATCAAGGTCGGACAGGGCGCAAAGCCGGGCATCGGCGGGCACCTGCCGGGCGAGAAGATCAACAAGGAAGTCTCATCGACCCGTATGATCCCTCAGGGCACGGACGCGCTCTCTCCAGCTCCGCACCACGACATCTACTCGATCGAGGACCTTAGGCAGCTCATCTACTCGCTCAAGGAGGCAAGCGGGTACAAGCCCGTGGGCGTGAAGATCGCGGCGGTGCACAACGTTGCAGCCATCGCCTCGGGCATCGTGCGTGCCGGCGCCGACTACGTGTACCTCGACGGCTTCCGCGGCGGTACCGGCGCGGCACCGCAGATCATCCGCGACCACATCGGCATCCCGGTCGAGATCGCGGTCGCGGTCGTCGACCAGCGGCTTCGCGACGAGGGCATCCGCAACCAGGCGTCGATCATCGCCGCCGGCTCGATCCGCTCCTCGGCGGACATGGCAAAGGCGATCGCGCTTGGCGCCGATGTCGTGGCCATCGGCTCGGCGGCGCTCATGGCGCTCGGCTGCCACCTCTGCCAAGGCTGCCACACCGGTTCGTGCTCGTGGGGTCTTACGACTCAGAAGCCCGAGCTCACGCGCCGTGTCGACCCGGAGTGGGGAGCCGAGCGGCTCACTAATCTGGTGCACGCCTGGAGCCACGAGCTGCAGGAGATTCTCGGCGCACTCGGTGTGAACGCCGTCGAGTCGCTCCGTGGAAGTCGCGAGCGCCTGCGTGCTATCGGGCTCGACGCGCAGACGTGCGAGATCCTCGGCGTCAAGCCCGCAGGAATGTAGGGGGCACACGATGATGACAGCACGGACGAGCACGAAACGGACGGGTCCGGTCGAGGGCTACCTCTACATCGAGCCGAAGGTCACGCTCGAGGGTGACACGGCCACGATCGACTCGGAGAACGTGTACTACAAGCAGCTCAACGAAGCCGTGCGCGGCGCGTATGCCGACGGCGCAAAGAGGATCGTCATCAAGAACGTGAACGGCCAGCGCTATATCGGCACCGGGATCAAGGGCGCGGAACTGCGTATCGAAGTGAACGGTACACCCGGCAATGACATGGCGATGTTCATGGACGGTCCGACTGTTGAGGTCTTGGGCAACGCGCAGGACGGTGTCGGCAACACGATGAACGCCGGAACCGTCATCGTGCACGGAGACGCTGGGGATGTGCTCGGGTACGGGATGCGTGGCGGGAGGATCTTCATCAAGGGCGACGTGGGCTACCGCGTTGGCATCCACATGAAGGCGTACGAGAACAACGTCCCGATCATGGTCTGTGGCGGCAAGGCGCGCGACTTCTTTGGTGAGTACATGGCCGGTGGTCTTCTCGTGCTGCTCGGCATGCATTCGCGCATCGAAGGCCCGCTCGTGGGTGGCTACCTGGGCACGGGCATGCACGGCGGGACCATATACTTGCGCGGTGAGGTCGAGCCCTGGCAGTGCGGGAAAGAGGTCGGTGTGTTCGAGGCCTCAGAGGAGGACATCGCTGCGCTGCGGCCGGTGCTCGAGGGGTACTGTGACGCACTCGACGTCGACCTTGACGAGGTGCTCTCCGTGCCGTTCACGAAACTCGTGCCCGTCTCACACCGGCCCTACGGGAAGCTCTATACGTACGTCTAGCGGGTAGACGTGGCGAGACAGCCGAGGTGCGAATCCGGATGGCGGTCCTGCAGGGCCGCCCCCGTCGTTTCGTGTCGCGGTTTCGGGACAAGCCGGGCAGCTTCGGCACCCAATCCGAAAGCGAAACGCAGCCGAAACATACGCTCGGTAGTGTGGTTGCAGCACCACCCAGCTGAGCAGCGACGACGCGCTACGCGCGGTCACGACAAGGAGGGTCTCTATGTCACCCACGTTCGACAAGGACTACGTGCTCAAGATGGTCGAGGAGCGCGGAATCCACTTCGTGCGCTTCTGGTTCACCGACGTTCTCGGCGTGCTCAAGTCGTTCGCCGTGACCGACACCGAACTCGAAGGCGCGTTCGAGGAGGGTATGGGCTTCGACGGCTCCTCGATTGACGGTTTCACCCGCATCCAGGAATCGGACATGGTTGCCTACCCGAACCCGGAGACCTTCCAGGTGCTCCCATGGCGTCCCGGTGACAACGGCGTCGGCCGCATGTTCTGCGACATCGTCACGCCCGACGGCGCGCCGTTCGACGGCGATCCGCGCTACGCGCTCAAGCGCGTGCTCGACAAGGCGAAATCCATGGGCTACACGATGTACGTCGGCCCCGAGCTCGAGTTCTTCTACTTCGCCGATAGCAACGGCACCGAGATCCTCGACGAGGGCGGCTACTTCGACCTCACTCCGCTCGACATCGCGAGCGACCTGCGCCGCGACACCGTGCTCACGCTCGAGAAGATGGGCATTCCGGTCGAATACTCGCACCACGAGGTCGCGCCGTCGCAGCACGAGATCGACTTGCGCTACGCCGACGCTCTCAGCATGGCCGACAACGTCATGACGTACCGCCTGGTGGTCAAGGAGGTTGCCTACGCCAACGGCGTGTACGCCACCTTCATGCCCAAGCCGATCGAGGGTCAGAACGGTTCGGGCATGCACACCCACCAGTCGCTCTTCAGCAAGGACGGTAACGCGTTCTTCGACCCCAACGATCCCGAGGGCTATCACCTGAGCACGGTCGGCAAGCAGTACATCGCGGGCTTGCTCAAGTACGCACCGGAGTTCTGCGCCGTGACCAACCCGCTCGTGAACTCCTACAAGCGTCTCGTACCGGGCTTCGAGGCACCGGTGTACGTGACATGGGCGCGGCGAAACCGCTCTGCCATGGTTCGTGTGCCCATGTACAAGCCCGGCAAGGAAGCCGCAACTCGCGTCGAATTCCGCTCCCCGGATCCGTCCTGCAACCCTTATCTGGCGTTCGCCTGCATGCTCGGGGCAGGTCTCAAGGGCGTGGAAGAGGGACTCGAGCTGCCGGCCGAGGCGAGCAACAACATCTTCAAGATGACCCAAGAGGAGCTCGCCGCAGCGGATATCACGACCCTGCCGAAGAACCTCGGCGAGGCGATCGAGCTGTTCGAGAACTCTGACCTCATGAAGGAGGTCCTCGGCGACCACATCCACTCGTTCTATGTCGAGAACAAGAAGGCCGAGTGGGCCGACTACATCATGAACGTGAGCCAGTGGGAGCTCGACAAGTACCTCTCAACGATCTAGCCCCTGGTCCACACAGGGCCGAAGACGGCGCCGGGTGGGGGAAGCCCTCACCCGGCGCTGCGCTCTCCCAGCCGTTGTGTTGCGTGAGGCTGGTGGCCGGTCCGTCTCGACCCGAATTCCTGCACCGTTCTGACCCCCAGCCACGGGAGCGATAGAATCGTGCACATGAAGCGCCTACTCGTCGCCTCCGACGACACACACACACGAGCGTGGGTCGGGCATGCAGTTGCCGACCTCGACGTGGTCGTGCTCGAGAGCGTCGTCGGGGAGTTGCAGACGAACCTCGTCGCCGGTCCGGCCGACCTCGTCGTGCTCGACGGCGGCAGGAGTGCCGAGGTCCTCGTCCAGGTGGTCGAGCAGGCGGCTGCCGGTGGAATCGATCTCAAGCTGCTCGTGCTCATCGAGCCCGAAGGGTTGGCGGGCCTGCGGCTGCCGGTGCGTCTGCCGAGCGACTTCTTGGTCCGCGGTGCGGCGTCGGATGAGCTCGCGGTCCGCGTGCGGTCGCTACTCTGGCCGGGCGAGGAGGCCACACAACAAGAGCTCATCCGCATAGACGACCTCACGCTCAACCTCGCCACCTATCAGGCGTACCTCGGCGGGGAGCCCATCGACTTCACGTACCTCGAGTACGCGCTCTTCGCGTTCCTCGTCACGCACCCGAGCAGGACCTACTCTCGCGAGGTCCTGCTCCGCCGCGTGTGGGGCTCGGACTACTACGGCGGCTCGCGCACCGTGGACGTCCATGTCCGGCGGGTGCGGTCGAAGATCGGGGCCGAGCTTTCTCGTCGCCTTGAGACGGTGCGTAACGTCGGCTATCTCTGGAACGGCTAGGGAGTCTTCGACCCGGTACCCGGCGCGGTACCGGGCACGGGCGGTTGACCCCGCGACTCCTCCTCGAGCCGAGTGCCCGTGAACCGGTACTCGTGTCCGCGCCGCGGGGCGCACGTTCCCTCGATGCCGTGCGCTCGCATGAAGCGGCACATCTCGTCCTGGTCGAGGAATGCGCCCGGTTCTCCGAGGAGCTTCTCGCCCCAGACCAAGGCGCGCATCCATCCGTGGGGGTCTAACTCGTGAAGCAGCACCGCTCCGCCAGGTCGTAGCACGCGTCGGATCTCCCGGGCGGCACCTTCTTGATCGCGGAAGTGATGAAAGGCGTCGGTGACGACGGCGGCGTCGAAGGAGCCGTCGGCGAAGGGCATCCTCTCGGCGACGCCGAGGACTCCGACCACGTCCGGGCGCCCGGGTAGCCGCGCGAGCAACTGCGGGGTCGGATCGAGCACGGTCACGGTACGCGCCAGATCATCGGCCAGGCGCGACGCGAGGCCGCCGCTGCCTCCGCCCACGTCGAGGACTGCCGAGCCCGGGCGGGTCAGAAACGGTGACAGCCACGCGACCATCTCGGCAATGTCCTCGGCGGTCCAGCGCTGCCCGAATCGGTGGATGATGGGGGCCGACCAGTTGAAGAAGCCCATCAGCGCTCCCCTGGCGGGTAGAATCGAGGTCGTCCGCAGCGCCGACGTGCGGCGCGACTTGGGAGCACTCTACCCCGAAAGGGATTCGATGGACCACGCGCCAAAGACCATCGCAGTTGTCGACGGCAACAGCCTCATCCACCGCGCGTTCCACGCGCTGCCGCCGACCATGACGGCGCCGGACGGGCGGCCGACCAACGCAGTCTTCGGCTTCATCTCCATGCTCGTGAAGCTCGTCCAGGAGCTTCGCCCGGACGCGGTGATCGTTGCCTTCGACCGCGGAAAGCCGCAGTTTCGCCACGACGCGCTCGAGCAGTACAAAGTGCACCGCCCTCCGACCGCCGAGGAGCTCAAGGCGCAGTTCCCTATCGTGCGTGAGCTACTCGACGCGCTCGACGTGCCCGTCGTACAGCTCGAGGGCTGGGAGGGTGACGACATCCTCGGCACGATCGCGGCGCGCGGGGCCGCCGAGGGCCACCAGGTGCTCCTAGTGACCGGTGACCGAGACGCATTCCAGCTCGTGAACGACAGCGTCCGCGTGGTCACGACCCGCAAGGGTCTCACCGATATCGCCGTGTACGGTCCCTCGGAGGTGCTCGAGCGGTACGGGGTCACGCCCGCGCAGGTGCCCGACTACCTGGGGCTGAAGGGCGACACCTCGGACAACATCCCCGGAGTGCCGGGCATCGGCGAGAAGACCGCAGCGAAGCTGCTCCAGGAGTACGGCTCGCTCGACGAGCTGCTGCGGCGCGCTGAGGAAGTGCCGGGCCGGGTGGGGGAGAGCTTGCGGCAGAACAAGGACGCCGCGCTCGCGAGCCGCACGGTGGCGACCATAGTGTGCGACGTCCCACTCGATCTCGATCTCGGCGCCGTTCGATTCGGGACCTTCGATCCGCGGCGCGTCGCCGAGGCCTTCGGAGCGCTTCGACTCACGACTCTTCTGGAGCGGGTGCTCGCTCTTGCAGGTGGTTCGACCGGTCCTCGCACGACACCCGAGAGCTCCTCGGCCTCCGCCGACGCGGCCCGAGGATCGCACCTCGCGGCGGGTGCCGCGGTCGAGGCGCCCGCACCACTCACCGGTGATGAAGCGTTCGCGGCGGTCGAGGCATGGTGTGGTAGCGCAGAGCTTCTCGGCGTGGCATTGGAGCAGGCCGGCGTGTCGCTCTTCGGCGAAGAGCGGGAACTCGCCGTCGCGAAGAGCGGCGCTGTCGCGCTCACGGGACCGGAGCATTCGCATGAGGCGCTTGCGAAGCTTGTTGGATCGGCCTGGGTCTTTGCCGGCGATTGGAAAGCGCTGCTTCAAGAACTCTGTCCGCCCGACGACACGCGTGCGTGCGACCCCGCCTTCGATTCCGCAGACCCGAAGCGTCTGTTCGATGTCGCCCTTGCGGCCTACCTGCTCGAAAGCGGTCGTTCGTCGTATGGCCTTCGGAGCCTCTATGCAGACTACGTCGGGCAGCCGTTGCCCGCGGCGGGTGAGGGTGAGTCTGAAGCCGTGCTACTCGCCGAGGCAGCGCGGACGCTAGGAATCGAGCTGGAGCAACGGCTCGCGCAGGACGGTTCGATGGACTGCTTTCGCCGCATCGATATGGAACTGGTCCCGGTGCTGGTGCGAATGGAACGAATCGGAGTGGGGCTGGACACCTCGGTGCTCGACGAGCTGTCAGTAGAGGCGACTGGCGGGATCGACTCGCTTCGCAGCGAGATCTACCAGCTCGCCGGCTGCGACTTCACCATCGACTCGCCCAAGCAGCTCGCGGACGTCCTGTTCGTGAAGCTCGGTCTGCCACCGCAGCGGCGCACGAAGACGGGCTTCTCGACCGACGCCGGGGTGCTCGCGGCTCTCGCCTCGGCACATCCGATCGCCGAGAAGATCGTGGCGTACCGCGAACTCACCAAGCTGAAGTCCACGTACATCGACGCGCTCCCGCGACTCCTCGGCGAGGACGGTCGACTTCACACATCGTTCAACCAAACGGTCGCTGCCACCGGGCGCCTCTCGTCCTCGAACCCCAACCTCCAGAACATCCCGGTGCGGACCGATCTCGGACGGCGGATTCGAGGGGCGTTCGTCCCGGCGGCCGTAGGCGACCTCATGGTCTCGGTCGACTACTCGCAGATCGAGCTCAGAATCCTCGCGCATCTCTCCGGCGATGAGGGTCTGGTCGCGGCCTTCACGTCAGGAGCCGATTTCCACGCAGCCACGGCGTCGCGCGTCTTCGGCGTACCACTCGAAGAACTGACTCCGGAGCATCGTCGGCGGGCGAAAGCGGTGAACTTCGGCATCGTGTACGGGATCTCCGCGCATGGCTTGTCGGAGTCGCTCTCGATCGAGCGGGTTGACGCACAGGCGATGATCGACCGCTACTACGCCGCGTATCCGGGAGTGCGGAGCTTCCTTGACGAGACCGTCGCGGCGGCGCACCGCGACGGTTGGGCGGTCACCATGTTCGGTCGCAAGCGCCGCATACCCGAGCTCAAGTCGTCCAACTACAACCTGCGCGCGTTCGGCGAGCGGACAGCGATGAATCACCCGATGCAGGGCTCGGCGGCCGACATCATGAAGCTTGCGATGATTGAGGTCGATCGGAGGTTGCGGGCGGAGGGTTACGCGAGCCGCATGGTCCTGCAGGTACACGACGAGCTCGTCTTCGAGGCCCCATCCGAGGAGATCCCTCGACTGGAAGCGATGGTCGCCGATGCGATGGCGGGTGTCGTGCAGATGAAGGTGCCGCTCGAGGTGTCGGTGTCCGCCGGAGCCAATTGGGCGACGGCGAAGTAGGTCGCGCAGTAGAATAGGCGTGCGCGAACTCTGCGTGTCACCGAGACTGCGCGGGACTGGTCGACGCCCCATGCGGGACTCCGGCGAGACGATGATGGCTCAAGGAGGTGGCCGCGTGGCAAGCACGTACGACGGCCCCGATTCACAGCGCGGCATCCCTTGGCTCGGTATCGTCGCGGTGGTCGCTCTTCTCGTGGTGCTCACTGGAATAGTCGTCTACTCCGGGATCGTGGGCCCGAAAGGAGAAGTGGCCGTGCCCAAACTCGTGGGAGCGTCCCTCCCGGACGCCCGCGACGTGCTCTCCGGCGCCGACTTGGATGTCGACCGGATTGAGCGTCGTCAGACAATGAGCACGGCTGAGAACGTCGTGCTGAGCCAGACGCCATCGGCGGGCTCGATCGTTCCGCGGGGCTCCAAGGTCAGTCTCATCGTCTCGACAGACCTCGGGAAGGGAAAGGTTCCCGACGTGGGGGCCATGGAGTTCCAAGACGCAGTGACTGCAATCGAAGCCGCAGGCTATGAGGTCGAGGTCAAGGAAGTCGTCAAGACGAAGTCCGTGGCCGGAACGGTCGTGCGCCAGTCGCCTGCGGCCGGGCGCAGCTCGAAATCGGGAAAGGTCAGCGTGTACATCGCGGTCGGTGTCGAGGAAGACATCCGAACACCTGCGGTGGTCGGGCTTGCTCAGCCTGCGGCGGTCTCGATTCTCGAGGACGCAGGGCTCAGAACGCTCTCATACTGGGTCGCCGCGACGCGGGAGCGCGTCGTTCTCGAGCAGTATCCGCCCAGCGGCATGCTTGTCGCGCCCGGCACAGTCGTACGCCTTGGGATTGCTGGCGGTCTTGATAACCCGACTCTCCCTCTTGAGGGCATCGCCGGCGCGCCAGCAACGGGCCCCTAGTCGGCCGGCAGGCGGAAGCAGCTAGGTGCCGTCACCCGCAGTGGCATCAAGCTCCTAGACTGGGGTACAATTCACGTTCGGCAGTCGCACGCCTCCGTGCGAGGGCCGATGCGTACTGTAGGCCCCCGGCGACATGTATGGACAGCTCTCTAGACAGACGACTCGGCACTGTAAGCGACGATTCGGACACTGTAGACGGCGGTACATGGCACACGGGGCCCCGAGAAGGTGGAAGGGGTCCGAAGAACGTGGTTGACGAGAACG